>PARE01000011.1 GCA_002709525.1 Magnetovibrio sp.
AGCTCCAGCTTGGTTCCGATTATTCGAGGTCCCTTACAATCAAGTCTAGCTAGCGGTGGGCGTCAAGGGGCTCGTAATACTACTTTGTCATTTGATATTCTTTTCAAGAATGAAAAGGCGACATCTGACAATTTCGTTTGGGGAACCGGAGTAACATTAATATGACGAAAACAGAGACTGCTCGAGATCTTGTTGGATACGGTCCAACTCCCCCGAATGCCCTTTGGCCAAACAACGCCCGTATCGCAGTTAATTTTGTCGTCAACTATGAAGAGGGTTCGGAAAATACTATTCTCGAGGGTGACGGTAGGGTCGAGACCGGGCTGGCGGAAGTTACAGGTGGGCGGATGGCTCCAGGGGTCCGCGACCTCGGCATGGAAAGTCTCTATGAGTATGGAAGCCGAGCCGGCATCTGGCGTTTGTTTCGGNTATTTGAGGAGCGGGATTTACCACTAACTGTCTTTGGTTGCGCCGTTGCNATGGAACGCAATCCGCAGGTTGCGGAAGCTATTGTAGAGGCCGATTACGATGTCTGTGGGCATGGCTGGCGATGGGTTGAGCATTATCTTCTGGAGGAAGACGAAGAACGCGAACACATCGCTCGTGCCGTCGAGACCATCAAGCGTTTAACGGGGAATCCACCCCGCGGTTGGTATTGTCGCTATGCACCGAGCGTAAATACCCGCCGGTTGTTGGTTGAACACGGGGGATTTCTTTACGACAGCGACAGCTATGCCGACGATCTCCCTTATTGGACAACCGTTATGGGCAAGTCACATCTCGTTGTGCCTTATTCCCTGGACGCGAACGACTTGAAGTTTCAGCCTACAGGTAATTTCTCGTCAGCGGACAGCTTCTACATTTACCTCAAAGACGCGTTTGATTTTCTCTATTTGGAAGGCGAAAAAGCACCGAAGATGATGAATGTTGGTTTNCACGCTCGCATGATGGGACGCCCGGCCCGTGCTGCTGGATTGGCGCGCTTTCTGGATTATGTACAAAAATATAATGATGTCTGGGTCTGCAGGCGTCTTGACATCGCAGAGCACTGGGCGGCAGTGCATCCGTCCCTATAGTCTGTGAATACTGTGCTATGCTCAGGAGATGCCAAGGGAATTGCTAGGCGTGCGCAGAAAATTCTCAAGATTATCGCTGACCCAACCTTGGATATGATTGCCTAATGAAAAGATCCTACACCGACATCGTGGAGCTATCTTCCGCACTCAACGCTGGCGAGATTAATGCCTCGTATTTGCTTGAGCAGGAGTTGGCGGATATTGAACGCCGGCAGGTTATGCTGAACTGCTATGTGGAACTGGACGAAGTGGGCGCGCGGCGTTCAGCAGAGTATAGCGATCGCCGACGGCGAAGCGGCAAGGCGCTATCTCTATTGGACGGTGTTCCGATTGCACTGAAAGACAATATTGATGCCGAAAATATGGCGACGCGAAATGGCTCCAAATACAGCCACCGTGTTTCCGGTGAAGCGGTCGTATCAACCGCACTCCGAGAGGCGGGCGCTATAATCATGGGAAAGTTGAATATGGATGAATGTGCCATCGGCGGCGTTACCGATAACCCGCACGACGGTCCGACCGACAATCCGTGGAAACCAGGCTTCGTTCCGGGCGGCTCCAGTGGAGGCTCTGGTAGCGCCGTTGCGGGTGGATTGGCNTGGGCGGCCCTTGGTACAGACACCTTGGGCTCTGTTCGCCTGCCCGCTGCGTACTGCGGCATTGTCGGCCTAAAGGCGACACGCGGGTTGATCAGTATGGACGGTATTGTTCCCTTAAGCCCCACCTTTGACCATGTTGGTCCTCTGTGTCGCAGCGTTCGAGATGCCCGGTTGCTTCTTGATGTCTTGGTCGGTTCGCCACCTCCCGATTGGTCTATCGATAACGACCGCCGTCTTAATGGTGCGCGGCTGGGTATCTTTGCCGCAGAAATCAATCAGCTCAGCGAACCTGTTATTGCGGACGGCTTCTACCGTGCCATCGAAGACGCACGTGGTGCCGGCGCAGAGATCATTGAGATGAATTTGAAGGAAATGGACTTGAATGACTTGCGACTTGCGGCGTTCTTGAAAATTGAGAGAGATGGGGCTTTGGCGCTGTCCGGTCCACTGCGGGATCATCCAGAGGCTTATTCAGAGAGCCTTCTCGCCATACTTAATTACGGTCGAAACATGTCTCCGGTTCGCCTTCACGATGCGATGAAAAAACTCAATCGTGCTAGAGCGGTTTTGTTCTCTCTGTTTGAAGAAGTTGAATTCTTGGCCACCCCAACAGCCCCTCAACTTGCTTTCCCTCGCACCCAACCTGCGCCAACAAATCAGGCAATCTTTACTGGCCTCGCTAATATCTATGGAGGGCCGGCGATCTCACTTCCCTCGGCGATTTCGGACGAAGGGTTGCCGTTGGCCTTCCATTTGATGGCGGCCCCAAATCAGGAAGCCCACCTGCTGAATGCCGCCGAAGACTTGGAGGGCCAATGGGGACGGTTTGTTCCCCCGGACCCTTGATCGGAAGCATAGTGTTGCCTTGGCGGTACACGCATTGTTAGCTGGCTTGGCTAGTGGTTCAATTTGTTTGNATAGGTAAAATAGGCGCCATGGATGCCATTGAAATTTTTGCTGATCATGTACTTCGATCAGACTTTGATAGCCTGTCTCCGAATGCGGTGGAGGCGACGCGAACGTTCATTCAGGACAGCCTGGGCGTAGGTATTGTTGGAAGCGCCGCGCCGCAGGTCGATGAGATGCGCCGAGCCGCCGCCCTTTGGGGTGCCGGTAACGATGCTCGCGTTTGGGTCTTTGGGGAAACCCTTCCGGCGCCATCGGTGGCTTTCCTAAATGCCTTCCTAACCCACAATTCTGAGTTTGACTGTGTTCACGAGCCAGCCGTCGTGCACTGCGTAACGGTAGTTCTGGCCGCCTGTATGGCAGTGGCCGAGCGGCAGGGTGGTGTGAATGGACGGTCATTAATGACGGCTGTGGCACTTGGTGTGGATATAGCNTGTGTGCTTGGTATGGCGTCGAAGTCCGGACTGCGGTTTTTCCGGCCGGCAACGGCCGGCACCTTTGCCGCTACTATGGGAATTGGCAAAATTCGTGGTTTCGACCGCGATCAGCTGATCCGCGCCTGTTCCATCGCNTATGGTCAGGTTGGTGGCACTATGCAAGCGCACGCCGAGGGGTCCTCGTTATTGGCGGTCCAGATGGGGTTTGCCGCACGTAATGCGGTAATGGCGTGTGACCTGGCGGCAGAGGGAATTGTTGGTCCACTCGAGATCATCGAAGGCGAATTTGGATATCTGAATATGATCGAAGACGGCTATGATTTTGCCGATCTGCTAGCCAACTTGGGTAAGACTTGGCAGATCACTGAGGTGGCGCATAAACCATTTCCCTCTGGCCGGGCGACCCATGGTGTCGTCAATTGTTGTCTCGATCTGATGCGTGATCACGGCTTGAAGGTAGATAATGTACTCTCAGTCATTTGTCACGTACCGCCATTGATTCACCAGTTGGTCGGACGTCCCGTGTTGCAAAGTATGACCCCTAATTATGCCCGGCTCTGTGCAGCTTATACAGTCGCCCGCACTTTGACCCATGGCACGATCGACGTGGCCCATTTTAGGCCTGAGAACGTTNCAGAAGAAACTATTCACGAACTCGCCAATCGGGTAGAAATGCGGATCGATGACAATCCTGACCCGAACGCCCTGACACCGGTTACGGTAACGATCGCATTGAAGGGGAACACAACTGTATCGGCGACGTGTGAATTCGTACTTGGGAATCCCCAGAACCCGCTCGACCGTGAAGGTCACCTGGCCAAGTTCCGAAAAAACTGTGCGTCGGCCCAGCCGATCNTTTCCAAAAGCCAGACAGAAGCCCTGATTGCCAGGACCGACGATTTGGAAAATGAGCGCGACGTCGCCGCGCTGGTTAATTTGATGATCGCTTAGGTTAGAGTTGCCATCCAAAAGCAAGGACTGAAACATTGAACACCGAAACTATTTGGCCAAACGGCGCGCGCCTCGCTCTGTCAATCGTTGTGAATGTTGAAGAAGGTGCCGAGATGTCGGTTGCAGACGGTGATAAGCGGGCTGAGGCTGTTGACGAGATGGGAATGATGGTGAAGCCTGGAATTCGCAATTTCTCCAATGAGAGTAATTATGCCTACGGCATCAAGGCTGGCGCGCCGCGGATCATGGACATGCTCGCACGGCGNAANCTCCAAGCGACGTTTACCGCTGCAGCACAAAGCCTTGAGCGAGCGCCAGATATTGCACAGCGTATTGCCGATGATGGGCATGAAATTTGTGCCCACGGATATCGCTGGCAGGTACAGCACAACATGGACGAAGATACGGAGCGCGCATTTATCCGTCGAGCGGCCGAGTCGATTCAGATAACAACTGGAACACGACCCGTAGGCTGGCTGTCGCGGTATCTTTTCACGGCGAATACTCGGCGCCTATTAATTGAGGAGGGTTTCCGCTACCACATGGACGATTATAGCGACGATAAGCCTTTCTGGGATAGGGATACCAAGATTGGTGAGCCGATATTAATCCTGCCCTACGCAATTGATACTAACGATATGAAGATGTGGAACGCACCGGCCTATTCGCCTAACGATTGGGTCGACTATCTGAATGATACTTTAGACGTGCTTTATAAAGAGGGAGCGAAAGAGCCTCGTATGATGTCGCTAGGCCTTCATTTGAGAATTGCTGGCCGGCCTGGACGGGCGGCGGCCTTAGAGTCATTTATTGAGCGGGTAAATAATACGGATGGCATTTGGGTCGCGACCCGTGCTCAGATCATGGAACATTGGACGAGGACGTTCCCCCCCCAAGATTGATGATTTAAGAAACCTTTGGCCGATCATCTGCCAACCGCAGGGGTTTTTGGCGGCTATTGATTTCCGTCAGTGGCTCAAGATCTCCTGGCGCGACTAGTTTAATGTTGAAGTCGACGCCGATCTTCTGTTTTAGCAATGACCTAAAACGACCCGCTAAAGCATTCCAATCTGACGGAGCCGTCATGCACTCCACCGATACAGTCATCTCGTCACGTCCATCGATTCGCTGGACACGACAGAAGAACTCACCCGTGTTGTCTCCCGCAAGTTTTAGAATCTCTCCAACAGCGGTCGGATACACGTTGATGCCGCGTAGCTTGACCATATCGTCGCTGCGTCCGAGGAACCCTTGCAATCGACGTAGGTTCCAATCCAGCGGCCCGGCCCCGGGCTCTATCGCTGACAAATCATTCGTATTGAACCGAATGTTGGGGAAGATGTCGTCTTTGAACAACGCCGTGACGCAGATGTTGCCGACTTGGCCATCGTCCAGAGACGTCAAATCATCTGGGTCTATAATCTCCAAGTGGTGGGCGTCTTCCCATATGTGTAATCCATCCTGTTCAGGTCCCTCGGCGGCGATAAACCCGGTATCGCCAACACCATAGAAATCGCAAACCTCGGCGCCTCCCCAAGCTTTGGATAGAGTATCCCGTGGGGCTCCGCCGATTGCTGCGCAAATCAGTTTGATAGGGATATCCCTGCCAGGGACCAAGCCTTCATTTCGAGCAACATCTGCCAGTTTGCTCAGGTAATCCGCGAACCCGACCAGCACGGTCGTGCCGTAGACATTCATCAGATGGACCTGTTTTCGAGAGGGGGTCTCGCTGCCCGTCCCGGCTGTCAGCAATAAGGCATTGGTGTAGTGATTGATGGCTTCTCGGACATAGTGGCCACCATTTACCGTGCCAAAACCGAGTACGGAATGGACCATATCTCCCGGCACCAATCCCTGTAATATGAAAGATCGGGCCATAAGAATATTCTGCACTTCCCTGGATTTTGGTCCAAAAAGAAGAGGTTGCGGTGTTCCTGTGGTGCCGCTGGTTGTATGTAGAATGACCGGCGGTCGGCTGTTTGGCGTGTCACCGAAGCTTTCCATGCCATGGAAATCGCCAAACGGCGGATACGCTTCGACACTGCGCATGATGTCGGTTTTATCATAGGTCGGTAGCTTAGAAATATCGTCAATGCCGTTAATATCTCCCGGCTCGATTCCGCGCGCAGACCAGAGACGTCTGTAAAAGGATATTTCCCAGCCACGTTTCATGCAGGAGCGGAACTGGACGTCCTGTAACGCGTGCAGTTCATCTCGGCTCATCCGCGTGCGATCTTCGAGAAACTTTGTGCCGACGGGAAACGCCCGAAGTAACGCTTTATGATCGACAGCATCAAAATAAGTGAGGTGCTCCATGATCCAACATTGCACCCAAAAGTTAGGGTAAACAACGCCGATTGGCTTTGGGATCAATCAGCAATATTCGCTTACGGTACAAATCGATACTGAAAAGGAGGGATCTGAAATGTAAGCTGCCGGACCAACAGCCGCCAAACTCTTGTAGCGACCTACCACTGGCTCTGGTTAGGGCTACTCTATGTGAGGCTGAATGATCTAGTCTTTTGCAAGGCAGCTAAAAGGCGGTTAACTTTTTTGGATGACAAACCGAAAGACGCCAGCCTCTTCAACCGACTCCAGCAGCTCGTTGCCCGTCGCGCGACTGAACGCTTCGAAATCTCGGACCGAGCCCGGATCCGTGGAAATGACCTCCAAGGTGCTTCCGGCATCCATGGCTTTCATGGCTTTTTTTGCCTTCATAATAGGGATTGGACAATTCATTCCCGACGTATCAATGGTCTCAGTGGCCATGCTTGCCTCGCTATCATTCGTCGTGCTGCGTTGCGTTCCAGAACGCTGCTGCAGATAAGATTGTACAAAAATATATATAATTCAAGGGAGGCCTAATTCCCAAATACGGAGACGTCGCGCAGCAACCGGTCAACTGGCGCAAAGTCATCGGTTAAGATGGGCACGTCGTTTGGACTTAGGCGCCCGGCGATATCATTGAGATTTTGCCGGATCCAAACGCGGTTTGAGAAGTGACTGGATGTCATCTTGGAAATGGAGGTCGGCGCGCGCGAGGCTACTAGAAGATAGGTAAGACGCTCTCCGGATAAAGTCTGAGAAACATCAGACCAGACCTCGACCGCAGGAAAGAGTTTAGAGAGTGTCCGCACCTGGGCAAGCAAGAAGGCAGGCTCATGGCGGTTGTCTATGATGGTCAAAATATAAACACCGGTTTTGGTGAGCCTTGCAGCAACTTCACCCGCAAACTCTGCTGTGACCAGATGAGCCGGTACGGAAATGTCGTGGAATGCGTCGCCAATAATCACATCGAATAAGGGTTCGCGGGGCTTGGTTTGCAAGAACTGACGGGCATCTCGATGGATGATCTCAATTGAAGGGTGAGGTTGAAACCACATAAACTCGATGGCGGCTTGTGTCACAGCCGGGTCTATCTCGGAGATTGTGTGCCGTCCGTTGGGGAAATGGTGAGCCCATCGACGTGGCAGCGTGAAGGCACCGCCACCGATGAAGAATGAATGTAGATTGGGGGTTTGGCCGAACCGTTGTTTGACGATCTCGTGGGTTAACTCCACGTAGGAGCTATGTAGAATGGTCGGGTCATAACGCTCGTTTATTCCGTGTCCCATATGGTCTAGGACCATGACACGGGCTTCGTCTGCATCAGGATCAGCGAAGTCTACGATCCGTATACAGTAATAACGGCTCTCCTCAAGGCACACGCTTGCGAACGCAGCGCGGCCCAGGACTGCAGACATTGCAGCAACGATCAGAAGGGCTAAAACGATGCCGGTTGTTGGCTTGTGCCGTGCTGCGCCTGCAAACGCGACCCCCATAAGCGCCAACGCTGTTGCGACGCTTTGTATTGTGCCGGCAGTTCCAATCCAGGATATGAATACGAAACCTGCGGCGATGGTCCCGAGAATACTTCCCAGCGCACCCAAGGCGTACATGCGGCCTAGGGTCCGGCCGCGAGCGTTCGGTTCAGCGTCAATGGCTATCTTCGTAATCATCGGCGTTACACAAGCTATAAGGATGCTCGGCAGAAAAAATAATAATGCTGTAAGGACGCTGATGCTGGCCAGGAATGGTGCACCATCGACAAGAAGCTTGGGTGCGGCGATCCGAAGGACGAACGGTACCAGGATAACACTGAACGACGCGGCTCCGAACAGTATGGCCAAGTAACGATTGACCCTTGTCGATTCAGCCTCCGATAAATGCCCGCCAAACCAATGGCCAAGGGACATGCCGGCCAGGATCGTGGCAATAATGCAGGTCCATGTGTAAATGGACATACCCACGTATGGTGCCAGAAGTCGGGCAGCCGCGATCTCCAAAACCATAACAGAAGCAGATGATAAAAAGACGGCAGCGGCCAGTCCTGCTTTATTCATGAATAAATCATCCAAAACGTCGAAAAATGGTTTCCAAACGAAAAGCCAAAGTATGCATACTATCTTGATTGAGAGTCTATAAAACGTGAATATGATGCAATCCAGCTCAGACACATCGTGCAGCCTGGCCAAATCAGTGCTCTTAGAGGATAAGTCATGGAAGAAATCCCTACCGGCATTTTAGTCTCCGCCCTCGGCTTTGCTCTAGGTGTGATTTTTGGAGCCACGGCGCAACGAACCAATTTCTGCACGATGGGAGCGATCTCTGATGCTGTATTTATGGGGGATTGGAACCGCTTTCGAGCATGGATGCTGGCCATAGCGGTCGCATTACTGGGCAGCCAAATTTTACATATAACCGGCACCGTTGACTTAGCGACGTCAATTTATCTGACGCCTAATTTGGGTTGGGCTGGAGCCGTCATTGGTGGGTTGCTATTCGGGTTTGGCATGACCTTGACCGGTGGATGTGGCAACAAGACCTTAGTGCGCTTGGGCGCGGGAAATCTTAAATCCATGGTTGTCGCCTTGTTCCTTGGTATTTTTGCTTACATGACGCTCCGAGGCCTAACGGGCTTGGCAAGGGTCGAATTGGAAGATGCCATAAACGTGGATCTGTTGGCGTTCGGCATGGCTGATCAGGGCATTCCAGCCCTCCTAGGATTATTAGGGGTTCCGGAGAACGTTGCGCGTCTAATTGTGTTGGTCATGGTGGCTGGTGGCCTAATGTGGTTCGTGTTCAAGAGCCGTGATTTTCGGACCTCTGAAGCCGACATGGCTGGCGGTATCATCATAGGTCTTCTTGTGCCAGTAGCCTGGTATGTAACAGGCGTAATTGGGTTCGATGACTTCGAGCCGACGCCTCTAGTATCCTTTACCTTTGTCGCGCCGGTAGGTGAAAGCATCCAGTACCTGATGACCTTCACTGGTTCGACTATCAACTTCGGGATTGCTGTTGTTATTGGAGTTATTTTCGGCTCATTCGTCGCTGCTAAATTGTCAGGCGAGTTCCGAGTTGAGGCCTTTACCGATGCTGGTGACATGGTGCGTCATATGATCGGAGGTTCCATTATGGGGATTGGTGGCGTGATGGCGCTCGGTTGCACGGTTGGCCAGGGCATCACTGGTATGTCGACGTTGGCGATTGGCTCTGTCTTGGCGCTGTTATCGATTTTGTTTGGCGGTTACTTCGGTATGAGGTACCTGGAGGAAGGTACCTTCGGCGGGGCCCTCAACGCGGTCTTAAGCCGAGAATAGTGCGAATTGCGCTTACCAGAGCTTCACTTCTTTGCCCTCAACTTCCATCTTCCGAGCCAGGCCTTGAAGCCAACGCTGAAAATTAGGTTCCGTTTCGTACCCTTTGTCCTTGACGTAGACGAAGGAATTCATGAAATGAAATGGCTTCCAATAACCCAGTAACCGCCAGACCTCTGTATCGTGGCCGGGAGCCTTTGGGTCATCGTCCAGGGCGGGTGGAAAAAATTGGATCGTAGGCGTGAACTGAACCCGATATTTACGAGCCAATTTTTTCTCAGTCGTTATCTCCCCGTCCACATCTGTGACCTCGCGATCGCCCCAGAGGTTTAGCTGGATTACGTTAAAGTTTTTGCGGATGTAATCGACTATTTCCGGGCGGCGAAGGTTGACGTGGTGCATTTCCCGGCAGTAGGGGCAGCCGCGCTGCTCCCAGAGGATCACCAGTTGCTTGCCCTCCTTGGCGCTGTCGCTGATATCTTCGCGAATATTGAGGAAAGACTCATAAAACCAAGGTTGGACGTAGACACCTTCCTCGTTTGGCTCAATCGCTGGTAGCAGTTTGGTTTTGCTGCTTGCTGCTGCTGGCCCAGGTCCAATAAGCACGACCATGGCAAAAAGAACAGTGAGAATGCGCGAAATCATAAAGACGTCTCCCCCTTTGGCATTTTGACTAATCTCATCCAATCTGACGAATTTATTGGACAATGGTACATGACATATTCAAAATGTGTAAAGTATCAGTTGACGCACAATTATAACATACACGGAGCCGGGAGGCCTCTGGAGCGCCATGGAAGTTGATTTGTTCCTTGAGCTGGCGCGCCCACCGGGGCCGGATGGGGTGCCTACGCGAATTTCGAACGTTTACGATGATCTGATAACCATAGCCAAGGCCGCAGACAAGCTCGGTATTGGCGCCATCTGGCTCCCAGAACACCATTTCCTTGGGGATTATAGCGCCAGCGCTGCGCCTGACATGCTATTGGCGGCTCTCGCTCGTGAGACCACTTCGGTTCGTCTAGGGTTTGCCATTTTGCCCTTGCCAATACATGATCCAGTGCGTGTCGCTGAGCGGCTGGCAACTTTGGATATCTTGTCCGGTGGCCGGGTCATGTGGGGTGTCGGTCGTGGGGTGACCAAGACGGAACTTGATGGTTTCGGTGTTGATCCGTCTAACACCCGAGAGCAATTTATCGTCCGCTTAGCTGAACTTCGCCAGTACATAAATACCGGTATGCTGGATCGTGGTGGGCAGCATTTCGAGCTCAACCCAGCGCCGTCGCCGCGTCTTCGCGAGGGTTGGATGGCCGCGGTCAGTCCGGAGAGTTTTGACCTGGCAGCCCAATTGAGATTGAGCGTTTTGACCGGTCCATTTAAGCCCTGGCCAATGATCAACGCGGACTTAAAGCGCTATCGAGCCGCTTATCCCGATGGCTCCACATCTTTCACAATGGCCACCTATTGTGGCCTGGATCACGAAGAGTCGCGCTACCGTGCAGGCCCCGGGATCCTGTGGGCTTATAGGCGCATCCTGGATGTTACACGAACAATGATGGTGCAGCAGGTCGCGGGTTATGAACATTATCGTAAATTGGGCTGGCTAACACCGCTTTTGGAAGGTGTGCTGAGCCTTGGCGTTTTGGAAACCCTCGGTTTAGCCTGTGTCGGTGATCCTGATCATGTGACCAAACGGCTAAGGACGCTGAACCAATCAGGTGTCGACCGAATATCTATGGTCCTGGGGGGTGGTGATCTGGACGTATCTGAAGCGATCAACTCTCTGGAATTGATGATGCGAGATGTGATGCCAAGGGTTTTGTCAGCGGATGTGACGGCTGTGCCGTTGGAGGTAACGGGGTGAACGCTGCTTTGGATCGCATTGCCAAACACGGACGCTGCTACAAGGATCCGATTGCGGCCATAGACTGGCGGTCGGCGGACGCTGAACGGCCTTGGCTCCCAAGAGGGTTACTCCTGGGCCACGAGTCACAGGTGCCGATAAGGGCCGATCAATTCATCGCCCTAAGCCGCGCGGAGTATGCGCGTTTATGCGCTGCTGGCTTGTGGCTTGAGGGTTTGCTGATTAACCGGGTCACGGCGTCGGGTCTTTTAGACGTGGATACAGAGGAGGCTCGGGTCATGTTGCAAGAGATTCGCGAGGAGACTGGGCATAGCCTTATGTTCCTGGAGATGATCGACCGCGCCGGTCACGATGATAGGCCTCGCCTCGAGGGGACGCGTCTGCTCACTGCTATTGCGAAGCGGCTGCACATTGAAACCGCGGAGTTCTGGGCAATGGTGTTCATTGGTGAAACGGTGACAGATACTTTCGCCAAGAAGGCTTTGAAGCTTGCCGATTCATCGGATGATGCGATCTGCCCGGTGGCGGAGCAGGTTTTGGCCCTACATCATCGCGAAGAGGCTCGCCACATTGCGGCAGCGCGCCAATTTCTTGCGGCGCGTATCTCAAAAATGAACAGGCACAGGCGTTGGATCTTCGCCAGGACCCTGCATTGGCTGCTCAATCTGTTTCTGGAAGCGACGATGTATCCAAGTTTGGAGAGCCTGTATCGAGCTGGTGTAACTGATGCTGACATTCTGTTTCATCGCTTGCGGCGTGACCCTTGGCGACAAAAGGTGGCGGTCGCATGCGCAACACCGGCCGTTTCCTTATTGACGCGCGAAGGCTTGATGTCGGCGGTGCAGTTGGCCCAGCGCGAGGCATAACGATGAAGAAAAGCAATAAAGCCGTCTTCATCGGAGGCGAAATCTATCGGCAAGCTGCTTATGGGAATAACCACCCACTGACTATTCAGCGGGTAGGTCCGGTCATGGATGTCTGCCGGGACATGGGGTGGCTGGATGATGAAGCCTTTGCGGAAAGTCCTCAAGCCAGCTGGGAGGAGCTTATCCGGTTCCATGCGCCAGCTTACGTTGATGCGGTGATTGAGGCTGATCAGGTTGGTCGGGCCAACGCGAAGCTGCGGGAGAATTATGGATTGGGCACGCAGGAAAACCCGGTATTCACGGGGCTTTATGAACGGGCAGCAACAAGCTGCGGCGGATCGATCCATGCGGCGGAACGCGTTTTGGATGGCGGCTGCGCCTACAACCCGGCTGGCGGCACGCACCATGGCCAGCCCGCAAAGGCCAGTGGGTTCTGTTATTTCAATGATCCGGTCCTGTCGATTTATCGGCTTCTGGATGTGGGCATGGCGCGGGTGCTCTATTTGGACCTTGATGCTCATCACGGTGACGGTGTCGAATATGCTTTTGCCGATGACCCGCGTGTTGCCACAATCTCCATTCATGAGCAGGATCGCTGGCCACACTCTGGTACGGCTAGCGACCCCCAGCGGAATATATGGAATTTCCCTGTTCCGAGCGGGTTCTCTGACGCGGAACTCAGGTTTCTCATGGAAGCGGCAGTTATGCCGGTACACGCCGGTTTTTCGCCAGACGCTGTTGTCGTCACCTGCGGAGCCGATGGCTTGGCTGGGGACCCCTTATCGACCATGAACTTGTCGAATGTTGCGCTGTGGTCAGCCGTTGAAAGTGTGCGCGACGCCACGATGAGAACGGTCATTCTCGGCGGGGGCGGCTACAACCCTTGGACCGTGACCCGATGCTGGGCTGGTCTCTGGGCAGTCTTGGCCGGCCATGATGTCCACGAGCCTTTGACTGGTGCGGTTGCTGCAATACTTGGTGAATTCGAATCAGACCTTGTGGATGAAGAGGATGTTCTCCCCGCCTGGTTCGCGACCATTGCCGATATTCCCAAAGATACGGCTGTTCGGCCCTCGATCGAACGCCTCGCCTTGCGGCAGGCCGCCTAGAATGAAAGTTGAGGAAAATTGAATGACAGCTGATTGGAACGCCGTCGCCATGAATATAGAGGCTCTTGAGGATGCGCCCTTCGATCAAAGGATTGTAGCGCGCTTGCAGGAGGCGTCTGATTTCTCGACATCGCGGCCCATTCGCTTTTCGACCCCTACGTTCAAGGAGTTTTCCAGCGAAGAATTGAGCGGATGTTCCAAGAATAGCTTTCCGGCCTTCTCAATCACGGCTGGCGCATGCGCGCTTATGTGTGATCATTGCGAAGCGAACATCCTTGATCCTATGATTCCGGCAACATCGCCAGAGATGTTGGAACAAAAGGTTCGCGATCTGGTACTACTGCAGAACCTACAAGGATTTCTATTGTCGGGCGGCTCGAACCGGCGAAACGAGATAGCCTATGAGCGCTTTTATCCTGTCATTGAAAAATTGAAGAATGAGTTTCCACACCTTCGGATTGCCGTCCACTCGGCGCTCCTGGACGAGTCGCGGGCCAAGAGGATGGAATCGGCGGGTGTAGACACGGCCATGATGGATGTGATCGGTGCTCAGGAGACCATTCGCGACGTGTACCACCTAGACAGGCCAGTAGATGATTTCGAGGCCACATTAGCGGCGCTTTGTTCAACGTCCATGGAGGTGGTACCGCATATCGTCATCGGTTTGCATTACGGCCGCACTGTTGGTGAGGCAAATGCTTTGGATATTTGTGCGCGCCACAATATTCACGCCCTTGTTCTGGTCGTCGTCATGCCCTTTTATGCAAAAGTTGGCACCTTCGTGACACCTTCAACCAGCGACGTGGGGAAAATTTTTCTCGAGGCGCGCCAACGCCTTACGGACAAACAGGTTCTCTTGGGATGCGCAAGGCCGCCAGGAATGGCTCGCCGCGTGATCGATTCTTACGCCGTAATGGCTGGTCTGGACGGTATTGCGTTTCCTGCTGACGGCATGGTTGCATTGGCTCAATCGATCGGTCGGCCCTACAGCCAAGAGCATGCCTGCTGTTCGATAAAATTGGGTGGAGCTGATGAGGTTGCGGGAGGGCAGTGCGCCGCATGATCGCAACTTTGTCTTGTGATGTTTTGATAGTCGGGTTGGGCCCCGCAGGTTGTTGCGCGGCTGCTGAAGCTGCTGCGCGTGGCCTTGAAGTATTAGGCATAGACCGTCGTCGCCGTCCCGGAGAGCCCGTCCAATGTGCCGAATTTGTGCCGGCGCTTATGGGTCAGGAAGTGGAGACGCCAAGCGCCGTACGCCGTCAACCGATTACTGAGATGGCTACTTTTGTCGAAAACCAGCCGGCCGATTGTCGCAACGACTTCCGTGGTCAAATGATAGATCGAGCTGAATTTGATCGGCATCTTCTTGCCGAGGCGTGCGCGAGCGGCGCTGACTGTCGGTTTGGAATTGTTCTCCGCGCGCTGGATGGGAATGGCATTGGGTTGTTGTCGAACGGCGAATTGGTTAGCGCCCGGGTCATCGTTGGCGCAGATGGACCACGTTCTGCCGTTGGGGCATCCATTGGCCAAGTCAATCGCCAATTAGTGGAGACGCGCCAAGTAACGGTGCCTTTGTCGAAGCCCCACTATGCCACTGATATCTTCCTCGCTACGGAGCTGGTTGGAGGATATGGCTGGATGTTTCCCAAGGGGGCGTTTGCTAACATTGGCGCAGGGGTGGTGCCAACTGCAAAGGCTAGGTTGAAGCGATTGGTCGCCGATTTGCACTCGCGGGTATTGGATGAAGGCCGGGTTGGGCCTGAGGTTATTAGGCATACTGGCGGGGCCATTCCTGTGGGTGGTATGTTGAAGCCATTCGGGCGCTTGGGTGCTGCCCAGGTATTTTTGACCGGCGATGCGGCCGGCTTGACCAACCCAATTACTGGTGCGGGCATCCCGGCGGCAGTGATCTCGGGTGGCCTGGCAGGACAGGCGGCGGCCGCCCTACTAGCCGGGGAGACCGATGCGCCTGACTCCTATGAAGAAGAGTTAACCGACGTTTTTGGGGGGTCGCTAGATAGGGCGGTTCGGCGACGTCGTGAAATCCTCGCAGTGCATGCGGATAATCAAAACCTGCAACTGCCGGATTTACGCAAGACTTGGATTGCCTACCCCGAATACTGGGCGGCGTAATGACAGGGGAATGGAGAGGCTTACCTGATGACGTGTTTGAAACCTGAAGATCGTAGTCCAGCGGATGGTGATCCTACTGGCCGAGATTTTAACCCATTTGACGCGATGGTTCCGCGGCTACCCGAAGAAGCGGACAAGACTGCCCGTAATGGCCAGCGCGTGAAATCTAACGACGTTGCGCCAGCTGGGGTCTATAAGCCGAATTATAACATCCTGACGCCGCACATGCGTTCGCCGGACTATGTTCAAATGTCGACGGCAGCGGCAATTACATTGGGTGTAATGAATGGCAAAATGCACCGCTGTACTTGTACTCGGTGTCTAAACCTTCTCCTCACGTATCTGGAGGGCTGCCGGGCGAACTGTGCCTATTGTGGCTTGGCACGCCATCGTGAGGCCGAACGTGATTACGCGGACCGCAACTTCATACGTGTGGACTGGCCTGCCGTGCCCATGGACGAGATCATCGATATCGTCGCCCGCGATGGCGAGAACTCGCCATTCCACCGCATGTGCATTTCCATGATCACGCATCCCAATTCAGACGCTGACACAGTGGCGGTTTTACGGAAATGGACTGACCGTATTCCCGCAGATCGTATCCCTGTCTCCATCCTTTCCAATCCGACAACTATGATACGGAATGATGTCCAGATTTTGAGAGACCTTGGCGCTGACATCTTCACTGTCGCCTTGGACGCAGCAACACCGGCGCTGTTCGATCGAACACGCGGCAGGGGCGTCAATTCGCCGCACTCGTGGAAGAAATATTGGGAAGTTCTGAACGACGCCCGAGACATCTTTGGAAACCAGAAGTTTGGAGCACACATTATCGTCGGCATGGGCGAGACGGAGCATGAGATATTGGCGCTTGTGCAGCAACTGGTGGACATGGGGGGGCACTCCCATATGTTTTGTTTCTTCCCAGAGCAGGGTTCCCTAATGGACCACCTGCCGGCGACCCCGCGTGATCAATGGAGACGCGTGCAACTGGCTCGATATCTTATTGATTACGTTGGAGTGAGGGTCGATCAGATGCGTTTCGATGAAGACGGACGTGTTAGCTACTTCGGCCTCCCTCAGGGCGAATTAGATACAATTATCGATGCGGGTATTGCGTTTCGCACGTCGGGATGTCCCGGAAAGTTTGCCGAAGACATTTCCGCTTGCGACCGGCCCTACGGTGACTCCCCGCCGAGCGATATCGCTAGCTTTCCCTTTCAGCCAATAAAGAAGGATATCAAGAAAATCCGCCGACAACTTAACATGCGCGATCGCGCACACTTGGAGGCCTAGTTCATGGCGCCTACTTTTCGTGTGATTGATACAGGACTACGTAGCGGTAGGGAAAACATTGCTTTCGATCAGGCGCTTATCGAAGGCCGACTGGCCGACAAGATCCCTGATACGATACGGTTTCTTCGCTTTCCGCCGACCGCACTGGTCGGCCGCCATCAGGATCTTCGTAGGGAAATCAAATTGGAGCATTGTCGGTTGAATGGCGTGGGGATTGCCCGCAGGATTACCGGCGGCGGCGCAATTTTCTTTGATGAGGGGCAATTGGGCTGGGAGCTTGTGTTCAAGCGCGCGCACCTGAACATAGGGGATCTTGGCACTGCAGCCAAAAAAATCTGTGAGGCCGCTGCGTACGGACTGTCGAAACTTGGCATCGAGGCAAAGTACCGACCGCGTAACGATATTGAGGTTGCAGGGCAGAAAATCTGTGGTACCGGGGGCTTTTTCGATGGCGATGTCTTGTTCTACCAGGGCACCTTGCTGATCGATATGAACCCGCAGGATATGGTTGCCGCGCTGAACGTTCCTCAGGCAAAACTAGAAAAACGCAACTTAGATGATGCGGCACAACGAGTGACAACCTTACGTGCCCTGATGGGTGATGATTTGCCTGATCTGGAGACGATTAAAACCAACATGCTGGATGGATTTAGCGAGTGCCTTGAGATCGATGTCGCTGAGGGCGCAGTAGACTCTGCTGAGGATCGGATGGCGCAGGAAATTCATGATGAGGAGATTGGGACGGAGTCCTTCGTTGCTAGTATCGATGGCCAGCATGATCAAACTGGAACCCTGAGCGCCACCCATACGGGTGCCGGCGGGACAGTGACCGTATTTGTGCGCCTTGAAGGCCCCACCTCCAACAGGATTCGTGAAGTGCTCATTACAGGAGATTTTTTCGTCACTCCGCCTCGCGTCATCCTCGATTTAGAAGCCAGTCTACGGGGAGCCGACCGAGACGGCGTGGGTCAGGCGGTTGATGCGTTCTTCGAAAAGACACAAGTGGATGCACTGACGCTCGCAACGGAAGATATTCGTAATGTTCTTGTCGAGGCAGTATTGGGGTGACCGATACGCCAGAGTTTAACGATAAACATGAACAGTTTGCCGTCGAGAGGCGCGCGCTTTATGTGATCCAGCATACGGACGCAGAATACCTTGGTCTGATCGAGGATCATTTGGAGGGTCGGTCCATTGGTTTTACTTACATGCGTCCGCATACGACCGGAGGCCATTTACCTGCCACGGTGAAATTTACTGATGGCGTGGTCCTACTTGGAGGTGGGCCCTGGGGTAGCGCCGGTGATAGGGATCTGCCAACACTCGAGGAAGAGGTGCAACTGGTCCGTAATTGCATGCTGCGAGGCGCGCCTGTGTTGGGCATTGGTCTTGGCGCCCAGGTGCTAGCCCTGGCCAGTGGCGGGTCGGTTAGACCCGCACCACTTCGATTCAAAATTGGTGTTGCGCGTCGAACGCGAGACGACGCCCTGAATGGTTTCTTACCCGAGACCTTTCCTATCGCGACTTATATGCGCGACGCTTTCGAGGCGCCACCTCATGCCGATGTCTTGGCTATCGATGAAGATGGTGCGCCTGCGGTCTTCCAGGTTGCGGAAAATTGCTTCGGTTTTGCCGCGCACCCGGGCTTGAAGGGTGCGATGATCGAGGACTTGATCATGGAGTTCGATGAGTCGCCTGACGGTATTGGTGAGGAATTGGCAACATTCCGGCAAAACCAAGCGGCGATCGAGGACGCCTTGGTGCCGATTATGACAGGGGTTGTTCAAAAGGCAGGTTGGATGGGAGAGATGCCATCAGGTCGCTTGTAACATATTCAATTTTTATATAATGTAATCCTTCGAACGGGTGAAAACGAGCCTGTTTGAGAAAAAAGGTTGGTCGATCTTAAGAACGGGAGATTAGGTTTTGGCTGAGAAACTTGTGATCATCATGGTAAACACGGACCCGCGCAACGGTGAGGAACTGGGGGCCCCATTCTTCCAGGCGACGGTGGCTGCGGCCATGGATTATGAGGTGGAAGTTGTCTGCACTGCTACCGCCGGGCAGCTTATGAAACAAGGCGTGGCCGAAAAGCTGGTGGTCAAAGAAGGATCTCCGAAGACAGTTTACGATTTTATCAAGGACGCCCATGAAGCCGGCTGCAAATTTTATTGCTGTTCTCCCAACCTTGACCTTTTCGACATGAGCGAGGATGACCTGATCCCCGAGTGCGAGGGTATTGTCGGGGGTGCTCACGTCATCGAGCAGGTGATGGAAGATGACGACACCCGGGTTCTGACTTACTAGGAGACGTGGCTGTGCAATCCGCTACCACTCGTATTCAGGAACATTTTGGCGACCCGGTATCCGATACGCCGCCCTTGAATCGCGCCGAATTGGAAGAGGTTTTTGAGGATATTCAAGCTGATATCCGGTTTGATCATGAACTGAATGGTTGTCTGAATTGCGGAATTTGCACCGCCACATGTCCAGCCGCACATTATTACGATTTTTCGCCGCGCGAAATCGTTCAACTTCTGTGGACTGAGAACTTGGAAGGCATCTATGACGCCATGCAGGAAAAAATCTGGTCCTGCGCCCAATGTTATACCTGCGCGGCCCGGTGTCCTTTCGGAAATTCGCCGGGTGGATTGGTGATGATCATGCGTGAGGTGGCTATTAAGCACGGCATGCAGTCTGCCAAGGATGTGCTTCGGCCTTTCAGTCGGGTGATGCTTAAACTAATTTCTACGGGTAACCAATTAGCGCCTGATATGATCAACCCTGATCATTTCGCAGATTGGGGGCCGAACATAGCGAAAGTTGATGCGCCCCTCAAGTTGCTACGCCAGGCTATACCTATGGCCACCCTTAACACGACGGAAACAGCCTGGGAAGTTAACCTCAAGACGTCGGTTGAGCTGTATACAATCTGGGAGATGACAGGTGTACTTGATCAGTTGGAGACTATTGATGAAAATCTGTTCGACGTGATCTCAGACATCATGGACGAGAAACGTGAGGATTACGAAGACTGGCTTGACGAGCAGGACGACGATGACGAGGACGATTGATTCTGAGGCGGCCTGATAGCGCTATGAATGGAGATTGTAATGAGTGACTCAAACTGCGGCGAACGTTTGACCGGGCACGGGGCCGAATGGAACAATGCGAACCTGTCTCCAGAGGATGCGCGGGCGGCCACCGCCTGGGTCGAGGCCCGCGTTGACAAGCGCTCCATGCTTACGGACAAGGATCGCGTCGAAGACGTTCGTGACATCATGTGGCAATTAGAGAAGGACGGCGAGATCGTCGTTCATCGGATCAAAGACGAGCACCAGCCGAAAACGGTCAAAACTCTCTTTGGTTGGGACAAGCGCGTGCCGACAACACAGCTCTGGCATCATAAATCTTGCGGTCAGTGCGGTAACATTCCTGGCTACCCCGCATCTCTGCTTTGGCTGCAGAATCGCCTTGGCACCTCGTACTTGGATGAGACCGACCAGACATCTTGCACGGCATGGAATTACCATGGGTCCGGGATAGGTAATGTCGAGAGTCTTGCCGCGGTTTTCCTGCGCAACTTCCATCAGGCCTATGTGTCGGGAAAGTCCCAAGGTCTCGACGATGGACATTTCTATCCTCTGGTCCACTGTGGCACGTCATTTGGAAACTACAAAGAAATACGCGGCTTTCTTCTCCATTCGGCGGAGCTACGCGAACGAGTGACGAAGATTTTGGGCAAGTTGGGACGTCTCGTCGATGGAAAGCTTCTTATACCTGAGGAGATCGTGCACTATTCCGAATGGCTACATGTCATGCGTCCTGAGATCAATGACATGCGTAAGGTTGACATGAGCGGTGTACGAGCGACGATCCATCCTGCCTGCCACGTTTACAAAATGATACCTGAGGATGCGATCTACGACGATGACATCCTTGAAGGGAATCGGGTGGCTGTGTCGACGGGTATCATTCAGGCGCTTGGCGCTCAGGTAATAGATTATTCCACGTGGTACGACTGCTGTGGTTTCGGTTTTCGCCACATCATTTCTGAGCGTGAGTTCACCCGTTCTTTCGCAATTGATCGCAAGATCAAGGTGGCCGTTGAAGAGGCGCAGGCTGATGTCATGATCGGCCATGACACAGGATGTATCACGACCTTAGATAAAAATCAGTGGATTGGCCAGGCCGTGGGCAAGAACGTGTCTCTTCCAGTGATGGCCGATTGCCAATTTGCTGCGCTAGCGTGTGGCGCGGACCCATACAAGATTGTCCAGCTTCACTGGCACGCATCCGCGTTCGAAGGGTTGTTGGATAAGGTTGGTATCGATTGGAAGAAGTCGAAAATGGAATTTGAGGCCTATCTAGAAGAGGTTAAGCAGGGTAAAGGCGAGCAGCTCTATGATCCAAGGTTGCGGATCACGTCGGGTCCCGGGTTTCAAAAGCCCAGCGCTGGTTAGGGAAAAGTGGTAACGATGACTAAACCCATCCTCATCGTCGGCGGTGGTCCGGCTGGATTATCCGCGGCACAGGCGCTCTCAGCAGCCGGCCACCGAGCCGTTCTGGTGGAGAAAGAACAACGACTAGGAGGCGCGCCGATTCTTTCTGGTTACGCGAAGTTGGTACCTACAGGTGAATGGGCCAAGGATGCCATTGGCGGTATGGTCTCGCGTGTCGAGAGCAGCGACACGGTGGATATCCGGACTGGCTTGACTGTAGCCGAGTTCGACGGTGAGCCCGGTAACTTCACCGCGAAGCTCAGCGACGATACCACGATAGACGCGGGCGCAGCGATCTTGTGTACTGGCTTCACGCACTTTGACTCAGTTAACAAGCCAGAATGGGGGTTTGGCACTTTCCCGGATGTGGTCACAACTACCCAGGTGGAGCAAATGATGTCTAGTGGGCAGGGAGTGCGCTGCCCGTCTGATGGGCGCACGCCCAAGCGAGTGGCTATCCTCTTATGCGTCGGGTCTCGAGATCGGCAAATTGGCCGCGAGTGGTGCTCCAAGATCTGCTGCACCGTATCGTCAAACATCGCTATGGAGATTCGTGAGGAGCTTCCAGATTGCCATGTCTATATCTACTACATGGATATACGGACCTTTGGTCTATACGAGGATCTCTTCTACTGGCGCTCTCAGGAAGAATTCAAGGTAAAATATATTAAGGCCCGAATTGCCGAAGTCACCTCCGATGGCGATCGTTTAATCGTCAAGGGTGAGGACACGCTTGTAAAGCGACCGATCACCATCCCCTTCGATATGGTCGTCCATGCCATTGGCATGGACCCCAATATTGACAATATGATGATTGCATCCACCTTCGGCGTGAAATTGCAGAAACACGGTCACATCCAACATGAAGACACCTATGCTGGCGTCGCCCGGACTAGCCGTGAGGGGGTGTTCGTCGCTGGTGCGGCTACGGGACCCGAAACCATTGACGACTCCATCGCCCAAGCCCAAGGCGCGGCTATAGCCGCATTATCCGTGTCGGGTGAACTGCCTGTGGCTGCGGAGTGATATTTTGATAGATAATTTCATATCGGCAGATACGTCAGGCAGGACATCGTCGCGCCCTGTTCTTGATTTAAGTGGACCAAGGATCACATCGAGCTTTGAAAAACTCTTGAACGCCAGTGATGAGCAGGGTGGCGTCGAGACCTTTGTCACAGCGATCAAGTTTAAGAATTCGGTCTTTCAAGAGGTTTTGAAACCGGAAAATGTCCAGGACCTCGATAAGGATACATTCCTTGGCTTGTGTGCTTTCACTGCGTCGGTCCGCCGCCGTATCGGCGCCTGGATTGAAACCCAGGATTTTGAGAAGCTGCGTATGCACATTGTGGCGTTAATGGTCGGTGAGGTGGACGGCAGCGACGTAGACGCGCGCATGGCTAAATTCTGTGAAAGGTTTCCCCACGACCGCTCCCATCGTTGGGTCCGTGACTTGGCGGCAGAGTTTTTGCATTTCAGCGATATGGAGAAATATCCCTTGATGACCCGGTGGGTGTGGGACTACGCCGCAAATACAGGTGTCATTCGCGAAATCTGGTATGCTGACGATATTGACCACCTCACTTTGAATATAGCCGATACTTATGAGACACATCTGGTGCTACGTGAGGAAATCAGCCAGTTCTTAGCATCCAATGGCGTGTTTCGAGATGTCCTTTACTACGTGGATCTTTTGCTTGCGCAGATTTATGCCGACTACATCTCAGAACAAGGTGGCAGTTTCTTGCGCACGGACTTTGCCAGCGAAGTGGATCCACTAGAATTCACTCGGCGGATGTTGGGATTGGACGGCATCGACCCAGACAGTGGTCGGACGCGGGTTAAGTTAGCAAATGGTAAACGGTTCCATCTAAGCAATGTTGAGATGATGAACTGAGTAGTCAAGCTATGCCCATACATGAACAAAACCTGATCCGGCCCGAAAACATCATCACCAACGAAGAGTTGGAAATTGACGGTATCGACGTTTCAGGACACTGGAGCACTTTTATCGAGTCCCGTGTTGTTACGGACTACAACGAAGAAATTGAGGACGAAGTTGCGGCCCTGCCTGGTGGCGAGCATATCAACAGATGCTGGCAGTGCGGGTCTTGCACGAATTCCTGTACGGTCAATGCGGTGAACGCAGACTTCAACCCACGTTTTTGGATCTATCTGGTCCGCATGGGCATGGAGTCCGAGCTCTTACGCGACAAAGATATTATTTGGC
This sequence comes from Magnetovibrio sp., assembly GCA_002709525.1. Lineage (GTDB taxonomy): Bacteria > Pseudomonadota > Alphaproteobacteria > Rhodospirillales > Casp-alpha2 > UBA3470. The sequence goes on from PARE01000011.1 coordinate 23,603, forward strand.
AATGCGTATCGTGCAACAAATGCACCTATTCGTGCCCCCGCGATGTAAACCCTGAGGGAGTAATGAAGGCCCTGTCCCATTGGCTGGAATTAAAGGGGCACACGCCGAAGTCGCCTTCTATGCACTTCGACGAGGAATTCTCAGAACAGGTCTTTGCCACAGGTAAGATTGAGGAGGGCCGCGTGATCCGTGGTTTCTTCAGGCGCACGGGCCAACCCCTTATTCAGGACTGGTTAATTGAATTGGTGAAGCGGTTGATCCGTCACCTACCGGTGAAGCTTCTGATGACTATGGGACTAGCAAACTTTGTCCGGCCACGGACGCGCGACTGGTCGCGTGCACAGGCAGCAATTGAGGAATATGTCGCGGAACGCGACGCAGCTAACCGACAGGCGCTTGGACTTGACGCGTCTAGCGGACACTGAGGAGTTTTGAAGGTGAGTGAACAAAAAGACCTGAAGCGCGTTGCCTATTATCCGGGATGTGCCCTTGAAGGCACCGGGCATGCCTACGACCGCTCTACCCGTGCCGTGGGCAAAGAGTTGGGTTTGGATTTGGTTGAAGTGGAGAACTGGAATTGCTGTGGCGCTATGGAGGTCAAAAACATCGACCCTAAGCTACAGACCTACCTATCGTCTCGGGTAATGTCTATTGCGAGCGAGGATATGGGGTTCGATACGGTAATGGCGCCGTGCAACGGTTGCTACCACAATCTAAAGAAGGCCGAGTATGACCTAACTAACGACCCGGAAAACGTTGCCGTCACGGAGCGCCTGTCAGAGAAAGCAGGGCACTCCACCTACAAACCGGGTAGCGTAGAAACCATCCATGCTCTTGATTGGCTGAAGCAAGCCGTTGGCGAAGAAGGGCTGAAGGAGAGGGTTACTCATTCTCTGGAGGGCCTCAAAGTCGCTAACTATTATGGCTGCATGTACACTCGACCGCGTCATATTTTCCCCGAAAAGGATCAAGGGCCGGGGTCGGAATCCACTTCCCAGCCGCACTTTATGGATGATCTGCTGGAAGCCGCTGGCGCAGAGATTGTTGACTATCCCCTGAAGACTGCGTGCTGCGGCGGTGCGCACACACTCTCTGACTCAGACACTTCGACTAAGTTGGTGCTTAATCTCCTAGAGGCGGCAGATGAGTGCGACGCAGATGTCATTGCCACCGAGTGTCCGACGTGCCACTCCGGTTTAGAGATGCATCAAATTCGCGCAGAGACGAAATTTGGGAAGAAGACAAATGCGAAGATCGTTTATTTCACGCAGTTGATCGGGCTGGCGCTTGGTATGAATGCGCGGACTGTCGGCATCCATGAAAATGTTTCTGACTCGATCAACTTTTTCCGAGAAAAGGGATTAGCATGATTCCGTTCGAGAGAATCATCGCTGGAATTGATCTAGCCGCCGGCGGCTCTGACGCCCTTCGTGGCGCCGATGCATTAATAGTTCTTGGAGAAGAGATCCTCGAGAATTGGGTGGAGGCGCGGAACGAGACACCGACAGCAGGAAAACGCGAGGGTTTTCGTCTTCTCGCGCTGCATCGTCAGGGCGCCAAGGGTGACCCCAGCTTCAATGCCTGCCGGGAAACCTGCCGGGAGTTGGTTTATCACCGAAATTTAATTCACGGTGATCCTAACAGTGAAAAGGCGTCGAAGCGACTGAGAATGGCTGGGATAGTGGCACGGCATCTTTGTCTTTTCGTCCAGGGAAAAATGGAAGAGGGCGCCTTAGGCGAGTTCTGCTGTTCGTCGCGTCCTTTACACAAGGAAAAGTCAACAGAGGAGGTCCCTAAACATGCCTGACGTACGCGGATGTCACCTGCCTGATGACCTGTTGTATGACGTCGAGAATAACATCTGGTACCAGGATCAGGGTGACGGCACTGTGAAAGTTGGAATGACCGCCGTTGCTGCTGCCATGGCCGGACAGTTGGTTGCGTTCACACCCAAGAAGGTTGGACGAACAGTAAAACCTGGGAAGTCATGTGCAACGGTTGAATCCGGAAAGTGGGTCGGGCCGGCTAAACTGGCAACAGGTGGCGAAGTTATAAGCGTCAATGAAGATCTGGGTGCGAAGCCGGACACGGTCAACGATGATCCCTACGGGGACGGTTGGTTCGTCATTGTTAAACCCGATGATTGGGACGGCCTGAAGGGAAATTTGACACCGGGCACTGATGTCGCAGTTCCATATGAGGCTAAAATGGAAGCGGAAGGGTTCGAAGGCTGCAGCTAGGAGTTTGGCTTCATTTTCATTGTTGATAATTTATAAACGCTGAATATGATACTGAATAATAAATTATAAATAGGCGTCAGCCTAAAAAAATATGATCTACTCGATGAAGTGGAACACGGTAATAACGTTGTTGGGGACGTTAAGAAGGAGGGGACCTTGATTCGTTATATTATAGTTGCGACGGCACTATGTGTTGCGTTCGTTTGGGGGATGGGCACTGAGGTGGATGCGGCCGGTGCGCCGAAGCTCTCTAAGTATAAGATCATTGATGAAAATAGTATTCCTAAGAGCTTGACGGGCAAGAAGGGCGATCCCGCAAACGGCAGGAAACTGGCGATCAATCGTAAGAAGGGGAATTGCCTTGCATGCCATGTCATGCCTATTCCTGAGCAGTCTTACCATGGGAAAGTTGGTCCCGATCTCAACGGAGTTGCAAGCCGCTACGACGAGGGAGAATTACGTTTGCGGATCGTAAATCCAAAAGTAATAAATGAAGCGACCATTATGCCCGCTTTCTATAGAAACGATGGTTTCCATCGTGTGCTTAAAAAATTCAAAGGCAAAACGATCATTTCGGCCCAAGATGTCGAAGATATAGTTGCCTATTTGATGACGCTGAAATAAGGGCGATAGATAGTTTGCCCACGTGAGGAGATATTCATGGTTCAGAAAATTGAAATGCGTTCTTTAGGCCGACGCGAGCTTCTGAAATTGAGTGGCGCTGGTGCTTTGGCGCTAGTGTCGACCAGCTTGCTGCCTAACCTGGCAAAGGCCGATGCGAAGATGGTGGCTGAAGCGATCAAGAAGCTGATTGGCGATAAACCGACCAAGGACGGTAAAATCACCTTTGAACTGCCGCAGATTGCGGAGAACGGCAATACTGTGCCCATGGGTTTCGAGGTCGACAGTCCAATGACTGACAAGGACTACGTCAAGTCGGTCCATGTGTTTGCCGACAAAAACCCGCGCCCAGACGTGGCTTCGTTCCATTTCACTTCGGCGTCGGGTCGGGCCAAGGCTAACACGCGCATGCGGTTGTCCAAGTCCCAAAATATTGTGGCGGTCGCGGAAATGAGCGACGGTTCTGTCTATATGGCGAAGGCGCCCGTAAAAGTTACCATCGGCGGCTGCGGCGGCTGAGGTCAGGAGGAGATAGCGAACAATGGCAAAACTCAAAGCGCGCGTGAAGGTCCCCAAGAAGGTCAAGAAAGGGGAAGTCTTCCAAATCAAAACCCTGGCATCCCACAAGATGGAAACCGGTCAGCGAAAGGATAAAAAGACCGGCAAGCGCATCGCTCGGATGATACTCAATAAATTCACGTGTAATTATAATGGTAAGCAAGTATTTGCGTCCGATTGGCATCCGGCCGTATCGGCCAATCCCTATATGGCGTTTTATGTGAAGGCCGAAGAGAGCGGTACGCTCGAATTCAGCTGGACAGACGACAAGGGGCAGGTCGCCAAGAAATCTGCGAAGCTGACAGTTACAGGTTAGGAAGATAATGATGTTAGGTAAATGCGTGAAGTTCACGTGCGGTGTGGTGCTGGGCGTCACTTGGATCCTAAATAGTGCTATGGCCGATAAAAACAACTGGGGTAAATACCAGGTCGAGGACCGGCGAAGCGGTTATACCTATGCGCAGAGAGAAACCCAGGCTATGCAGGACGATGATTTTGAGAACCCTGCTATGGTTCTGGTGGATGAAGCGTCCGAGCTCTGGGAAAAAGTGGACGGCAAGGCTGGCAAAGCCTGCGCATCTTGTCACAATGATGCGGCATCTTCCATGAAGGGTGTGGCAACGGTTTACCCAAAATTTGATAAGAAGTTAGGCAAGCTCAAGAATATCGAACAGCAGATTAACGCTTGTCGGACGAAGAATATGGAAGCCAAGCCCTGGAAATGGGAATCTAATCAGATGTTAGCGATGACAGTTTTTGTCCGTCATCAGTCCCGTGGGATGCCCATGAGTGTAAAGGTTGACGGCGATTATGCCCCGTTCTTCGAAAAAGGTAAGAAGTTTTATTACGAGCGTCGTGGTCAATTGGACATGTCCTGTAGCAACTGTCATGAGGACAATGCAGGAAACATGATAAGGGCAAACCGGCTTTCTCAAGGGCAAGGTCATAGTTTTCCGACTTATCGCCTAAAGTGGCAAAAGGTTGGTTCTTTGCATCGTCGTTTCCGGGGTTGTAACAAACAGGTTCGCGCGACTCCGTTCAAGGCGGGCTCAGAAGAATACGTTAACCTTGAGCTTTATGCTGGTTGGCGTGCTCGTGGCCTCCCGGTAGAGACACCTGCGGTTCGTAACTAGGATCCGACGGTTAACCTGAAGGTTCAATGAGGGGGTGCGGGAAACCGCATCCTTTTTTTTGGAAACTAGAGATGATTGACAGACGGCAATTTCTTCAAGTGACGGCGGCGATTGCGGCGATGACTGCCAGTGGTCCCCGTCTATCAGCAGCGTCGCCAAGAATTTCCCAGAGTGACTTGTTGGACTTTGACCCTGTTGGACAGGTGACGCTTTTGAACTTCACCGACTGTCATGCCCAGTTGGTGCCGCTTTATTACCGCGAGCCATCTATCAACATCGGGATTGGCGACGTGAACGGTCTACCCCCGCACATAACGGGGAAGGACCTCTTGAAGCATTTCGGTCTGAAGGCAGGGTCTCCGGAGGCTTATGCGTTCTCCAGCACGGATTTTGCCACACTAGCGAGCGCCTATGGCCGAGTTGGCGGCTTGGACAGAATGGCGACACTTGTAAAGGCTATCCGCGCGTCCCGTCCACATAATACACTTTTGCTGGATGGCGGAGATACATGGCAAGGATCTTACACGGCCATGAAGTCACGTGGTGCAGACATGGTTGAGGTGATGAATACTTTGGGTGTCGATGCGATGACGGCCCATTGGGAATTCACCTATGGATCTGATCGGGTCGAGGAACTTAAGGAGATTCTGAATTTCCCGTTCCTTGCGGGGAACGTCCGTGACACGGAGTGGGAAGAGGAAGTCTTTGACTCAACTACAACCTTCGAACGTGGCGGCGTCAAGATCGCGGTTATTGGTCAGGCGTTCCCTTATACCCCGGTCGCGAATCCTCGATATATGATCCCGACCTGGTCTTTTGGGATCCGGGAGAAACTCGTGCAAAAACGTGTCGATGAGGCACGGGCCAATGGTGCTGAATTGATAGTTCTCCTCAGCCATAATGGTTTTGATGTAGACCGTAAGCTTGCCTCGCGGGTTAAGGGCATCAATGTAATTCTCACCGGTCACACACATGATGCAGTGCCGGATGTTGAAAAGGTGGGGAAGACGCTGTTGGTGGCGTCCGGTTCGCACGGTAAATTTTTGGCGCGCCTTGACTTGGATGTAAACGGTGGCGAGGTGAGGGATTTCGCGTTTCGACTGATCCCGATCCTCTCTGATGTCATTGCGCCGGATCCGGCGATGGCGCAGGTGATCAATAAGATCCGAGCACCGCATACGAGGGAACTCTCCACCGTACTTGGGACTACGGAGAGCCTTTTGTACCGGCGCGGTAATTTTAATGGTACCTTCGATGATCTGATTTGCGACGCCATGCTTGAGCGGCGGGATTCACAGATTGCACTGTCTCCAGGCTTCCGGTGGGGATCTTCCATACTGCCAGGCCAGAAAATTACAAAGGAACTTGTCTACAATCAGACAGCCATCACTTATCCAAACGTTTACAGGACAGAGATGACCGGAGCCTTTATAAAGGAAATCCTGGAAGATGTGGCCGATAATCTATTCAACCCGGATCCCTATTATCAGCAAGGTGGGGATATGGTTCGGACGGGTGGCCTGGGGTATGCTATTGATGTGTCAAAACCAATTGGCCAGCGGATTTCTGAAATGACCTTGCTAGCGTCGGAAGAAATGATTGATGCGAAAGAATCCTATGTAGTCAGTGGGTGGGCGTCGGTAAACGAAGGGACCGAAGGCCCGCCGGTTTACGACCTGCTTAGCGATTATATCAGTGATAAGAAAACGGTGCGCGTTCAGGAGAATCATAGGATTCGGATTTCTGGCGCCGGATAGGGAGGGTAACGGCGATGGGCGGACTTGACGTAACCTATGCCGGGGCCTTTGGAGCGGGGCTGTTGAGCTTCCTATCACCCTGTGTGCTTCCACTGGTGCCGCCTTACTTGTGTTTTTTGGGCGGTGTGACCCTGGATGAAGTGACGAATACGGATGCATCTAGCCCGGCGATCATGCGCCGGGTGTTTTTCGCTGCCCTACTGTTTGTGGTCGGTTTTTCAACGGTGTTTATTTCTCTGGGGGCCACCGCTTCGGCCATTGGCCAACTGGTCGCAGACTATTTGGACGTTTTGGCGAAGATTGCTGGTGTTGTAATTTCCATTCTGGGACTACATTTCATGGGCATATTAAAGATCCCGTTTCTTTATCGCGAGGCGAGATTCCAGACTGAATCTAAGCCGGCCAGCGTTGTTGGTGCCTATGTTGTTGGCCTTGCCTTTGCGTTTGGGTGGACTCCCTGTGTTGGCCCAATCCTCGCGGCCATCTTGTTTGTGGCCGGCAGTGATGACTCGGTTCTTTATGGGACCACGCTGCTCGGTACCTATTCCGCAGGATTGGGTGTCCCGTTCCTTTTGGCTGCCCTAGCTGTTCGACCGTTTCTCGGTTTTATGCGGCGGTTCCGCCGTTACATGCAGACGGTGGAACGGGTTATCGGCGGCCTTTTAGTTATCACAGGCGTTATGTTCCTAACGGGAACCTTTTCGGGGGTCGCTTATTGGCTTCTTGAGGCGTTTCCGGCGCTCGGGACAGTCGGTTAGAGGAACCTTAGATACAGCAAGCGATCTGTAGATCTCAGTTCGCGAAGGATATTAATTATTCTGCGCTTCTGTTTTTTGTGAGTGGCATCCCAAATCAAACCTAGGGAGCGGAGGCTAGATTCCATGAGGCGCTGAAACTCCGTCGACGCTTTATACTGCTTCGGCGCGGTTTTAAAACAGCGCGCATACCAATGCGCCGTTACTGCAGCGCGCCTTAGCAATTGGTCGACGTCGCGTTGATCACCAAACCGTGGCGGGCGATGTCGATAAACGTAAAGGGCATCCATGGCTTGGTTGGCTTCTTCCACACAATCCGCGAAAATAAAGACACCGTTACGCCTGCGAAGGTCCGTTAATGCTGCGCGGATAGGGTCCAATTTGCCGCGTGCCGCTTTTATTTTTCCGGTCACGGCGTTGGCTAGGGCAGCGTCAATTCGATGACCGATTTGTCCAAGTGTCTCGGCCCATGCCGGATCATTGACATAAATCTCCGGTGGGTGATCATTGAAGGTTCTAGAGAGTGACTGCCATTTCTCAGAAAGAGTTTGAAGCTCCATTGCCGCTACGCCCGGGTTTCCCGTTCGTAGATAGAACGATGCGCTTCGATAGCTGCGGTCCGCTTCAGTCAAGGCTGCGTGGAATTCATCGACCGCAGTCGGTTTGGCTGAAGAGGAGAATGTTATGAAGAATAGAATTGTGAACAACATCGCTACCCGGATTATTTTACGCAACCTGTCGCCCCTTTTATTCGTTTTGCCCAAACATTAATATATTTGGTCAGCTTTTAATGATCACGACACTAAGTGAGCGGACTATGAAAAGAAACCAACAACGTCCCTCAAGACGGGAAGTTCTTGCGCCAATTATTGCCGGCGTTGCGGGAGCAATGGGCGCTCAGATAGTGCGTGCGGCAGTGGGGAGATATCAGCCGGTACAATTAGAAAATGGTCAATACACCCAGTCTTGGTTTTTACACAGTTTCTTGGAACTACCGGACGACCTGGAGGAAGCGAAGTCGCGTGGTAAACGCTTCGCTATTCTCTGGGAACAGGACGGCTGTCCGTATTGTCGAGAAACCCATCTTACCAACTTAGCTATTCCGGAGATCTCGGACTTCATCCGCAGCAACTTTGATATCCTGCAACTCGATATTTGGGGAGGCAGGGACGTTGTCGATTTCGACGGCAAGGTTATGACCGANAAAGCCNTGGCAAAACGGGNNCAGATCCGCTTCACACCGACGATCCAATTCTTTCCNTATGCCTTTCCAGATAACGAACCGCCGGCGGGACANAGAGCCGANGTGGCTCGCATGGCCGGCTACTTCCGGCCTTTTCACTTCCTGACAATGTTTGAATACGTGCGTGCCAACGGTTACNAATACGCGCCGTTTCATGAGTACCTGGGAGATAAAATCGTGGAGCTAAAGGCCGCGGGCAGGGGTATTCCGCAGTGGTAGCATGTGTTGGGCGACCTTATCTGCCGACAATTTTGAGTTTTTGTTTCTGGCCCATCGTGCGCTTGGCGTCGGCTTGTTCGCCGGCACAGAACATATTGTAAAGGAGGTCTATCATCTGTTGGGCTTCTTCGCTGGCCAGTCTATAATAAATTTGTTTCGAGTCGCGACGAGTTGCGACCAGACCATCTGCCCTGAGGCGAGCTAATTGTTGCGACAATGACGGCTGGCGAATGCCCAGCATAATTTCTAGCTCGCCGACATTCTTCTCACTTTCGGCTAGACAGCAAAGGATAATTAGACGGTTTTCATTAGCCAGTGCCTTTAGAAAGTTGCTCGCCCGTTTGGCGTTCTCCAGAAGTTCGTCCATTTTCCGCAATCCTTGACGGTGCCAAGTAACATTTAACTGGTTTTGCGCGCTAAATATTATGTTAATCCACGTTTTGTTTTAATGCGCTCCAAAGTTTGTTGTTATTTTATATTTCACACAAATTCATGAGGTAATACTTGATTAGGTCTAGAACTCCAAGAGATCGGCAATGCTCTCAATGCCAACACGAGCGCACTCGTCATCGATGTCGCCACCCGGCGCACCTGAAACACCAATGCCGCCAACAATTGACCCGGCGGCTTCTACTGGAACGCCACCGCCAGCCATAAGCGCATCACGGACGAAACGAATTCCGGAGGCGGTCGTGCCTGTTTTGGTTTGTTCCCACATGGTTATGGTGTCGGTCCGAAAGCTTATAGCGGTCCAGGCCTTGCGCCGAGCCGTCTCTGGAGTATGAACACCGGCGAACCGGTCACGAAGCGTCACCTGAACTGTGCCGAAACGATCAACGACCGAAACTGCAACTTGATAACCCTTTTTGCGGCAGTCATCTAACGTAGCTTGTGCTAATTTCTGGGCTGTTTCTAAAGCCATGACCTTGAAGCTGACTAGGGCAGGCTGATCATCAGCGTGCAAGGGAAATGTCAGGAAGATTGTCAAGACGGCGGCAAAGAAAAAGCGTTTCAGCATAGTCTAGGTCCTGTTTCGTTGTTGAAGTTTTGGGTCTTCGTCGCGGGAGACAAGCAGCGGTGATGGCGGGTCTTCTTCAACAGCTCATCCAGAAAATACCAAAAGTGGCTTTCGCCGGGATATCCAGTGATCCGCCCGACCTCTTGTTTACCGTTAAGCAGGAGAAATGTTGGTGTAAAAGTGACAGGCCGGCCTATGCTGATTGCCGAGGTTGGTATATCGTCAACATCAATACGTCGTAGCGGCACCCTCTTACCCTGTTCGGTGCGGGTATAAATGACGCCTACTTCATCCTCCCAAGTATCACACCATTCGCATGTCGGGGAATGAACCATGATCAACTCAACTGCAACTGCCGATTTGAGTGCAGTGATTGACGCAAAACCAATAAGCAACAAAGTGTAGGTGGCCAGCACAGCCGTGTGGAGTGGCGCAAGAATTAACATCACTATAGTTTATCAAAAGTAAATATATAAGTCTCGGTTGATTTTTCTGATGTTGAANTTTGCATATTCGAGAGGTGCACTTTNNCNCGGATTCAGGCTTNCTCAGNAAGGGCTTGATNAGATCGTTGGAGNCTTTTTCGATGTGAATTCCNGCNNATAGCGCGGGCCCCTGGCGNAAGCGGNTAGCAAANCTATTTTGATNTACGTATTCGAAAGTGAAGCATTTTGCCAANCTCTGCNTCACTTAGATNCCNGCATCGGCGTCGGTGTAATANTTGGANTCGGTTAGTACATCACGGNGCATCTCGGAAATGATCCGTTTGNGCCAATGCGANTCGGATCATTAATATTCGCTTTGTCGAAAGGTGAGGCCTCTCTGNACTTAATCATAGATTNGACCGCCCGGTGTCGATCAAGGTTTAAGCGGCGAGCTCGGTATTTCATCAAGAACGTTATAGATGTGGNACAATTAATGTACGTAGTCTTGGNAGAATTAGGTCTGCGTACCAGGCATTGCCGGCGGGATTAAAGTGTCCATCGGACANGCGTAGGCGTCCTTTTTGCATCAGCCATTTTGGTCCTGTGGGAACCATAGTCGCGGTGTCNATGAACGCCATNCCAGGAACCTCAGAGGCGAGGCGCGTCAACATGTCTCGTCCAGCGCGAAGTAAGGAAGATTTTGCCGCGCCATCGGGTGTAGGGAACATTTCGTTTGGTGCCGGTACCCAGACAAAAATAATTGGAATTTTAGTACTTTTTGCAAGTTCGATTAGGCGCCGTACATGGGCCTCACTGACTGAAACCCATCTCTGAATTTGCGCTGTCTGATCCAAATGTTCGGGAAGGGCCGTTGTGAATTGAGCCTGCAGGATTGGCAGCGGTGTGGCCAGTTGCGGAGTAGAAAGATGCCTTTTCCATCCAAGCACTTGCTTTGCTGCGGCCTTGGTCATCACGAACAGATGGGAATGTTGGTTTAGCCAGCCATAGGGCGTGTAGTTTAGAGCAAACCTTTTCCAGGGTGCAAAGGGTTGGANGTCGTGGAGGGTGNCCGTGCCACTTTTATCAAATTCAAACGCGGTAACCTGATAATTGATGTCCGTCACCATATTGTCGACAAGATCGTTATTGTTGAAGAAATAGATGATTGCACGCGGCGTNAACATGGGTAAGTGGCGCTCCATGAGCTTCTTGACATGGCCGCTGGAATANCCNCCAACACCAGCGTTNATGAGTTGGGCAGCAGGTACTATNGTCTCGATTGCCGATTTGATCTTGGCAAAATANGTNTGCTTCAGATCAACTCCCCAGCCGAAGGTAAAAGAGTCACCATATACCAGAACGCGTGACCGGTTGTGGGAGAGATCGACCTCCTCATGCATGCGAAAGCCATGCGCATTGGTGCGAACCCGATACCGATTTTCATTAGTGAAGGGGTCAACATAGTCGGCGTTGGGTGCAATATAGGTGCCGAGGTCGGGGTCAGGGGTGTTGTATGCGCGGACGAGAGTTTGAGGCGCTATCAATCGCGTTCCCCCTTCCATTAAGGTAAGAGCTATCACTACGGCGCCAAAAATCAGCATCAACCTCCATGCCATGATACTTGGCTTGTTTCTCATTTCCTTTGCGTTAATCCTATCATACGTAAAGGTTCAGCTATTGGCTTTTCATGAGAAAACCCAGGCGGGCTGCGGGGTGTTCATGAAGGCATCGGGATTTTCTGGTCGGTCGGCGGAATATTCCAGCCCAGTTGAACAGCTGATCTCTCGCACATGGCGACGTACCAGCGCGCAACATTTGGATAGTCGTTTAGGTTAATGGTTTGCCAGTCATGGCGCGCTGTCCAAGGCCAAACCGCGATGTCGGCGATTGAATAGCTGTGCCCATTCAGCCATTCGTTGTCTGCGAGGCGTTTATCCATGACCCCATAAAGGCGCTTGGCCTCGTTTAGGTATCGATCTTGGGCATATTCCGATACACCCGAGTTAAACTTAGTGAAGTGGTGAACTTGGCCCATAAAAGGTCCGACGCCGCCCATCTGAAACATAAGCCACTCGATGGTTGCCCAGCGGGCTNTCTCGCTCGTTGGCATAAATTGACCNGTCTTTTCTGCGAGGTACANAAGGATTGCACCCGACTCCATCATCTGNATGCCAGTCTCTTTGTCGNTAATCGCTGGTATTTTGTTGTTTGGCGAGAGTTTTAGGAATTCTGGATCATGTTGCTCACCCTGACCAATGTGGATGGTGTGAACTGTGTACTCAAGGCCAGTCTCCTCCAGCATGATGGCGACCTTGCGGCCGTTGGGAGTTGTCCATGTGTAAAAGTCGATCATTATTGGCTTTACTCCAAAGGTTTATCGCTTGCGATGAGCAAACGAATGGGGAAATGTTGCTCAATGTTTTAGTGGACCTCAATCTTGTTACAAGAGATTGATGGTCTTTCGGCAGAAACATAAATGTGGCGCATACAGGAAAAGATCTAACGATTTGACGTAGTAGAAGCCTGATGAANTGACTAATAGTGAGAGACAATCAAGTCAATCACAGGGGGCTTGGTGAGGAGTATCTCATCTTTGGTTGTGTATGCGACTGCCTTCGATTTTCTGCCCGCGGTNGTTCAACAACAGCAGGCCGTAGGCCACTACGTTGTAGGCATAATTCTTACCAACGTCCGACAAGACGAGTCAGACAACTTGATGGCCTTAGTATTCGACAACGCTCCGAATGCTCTCGCCCGCGTGCATAAGATCAAAAGCCTTATTGATGTCCTCTAAAGGCATCTTGTGGGTGATCAATGGATCAATTTCAATCTTACCGTCCATGTACCAGTCCACGATTTTTGGTACGTCGGTGCGACCCTTAGCGCCGCCAAATGCCGTGCCACGCCAAACCCGCCCAGTAACCAACTGGAACGGACGGGTAGAAATTTCCTGGCCCGCGCCAGCTACGCCAATGATGGTGCTTTCGCCCCAACCCTTATGGCAGCACTCTAGCGCCTGACGCATGACCTCAACATTCCCAATGCANTCAAAAGAATGGTCCGCGCCACCATTAGTCAGGTCGACAAGGTAGGGAACGATATCGCCTTCAACTTCTTTTGGGTTGACGAAATGCGTCATCCCAAATCTCTCGGCAATTTCCTTCCGAGCTGGGTTCAAGTCGACACCAACGATCATATTCGCACCAACGATCCTGGCGCCTTGAATAACGTTAAGTCCAATCCCGCCNAATCCGAAGACAACAACATTATCTCCTGGTTGTACTTTAGCTGTATTAATTACAGCACCAATGCCGGTGGTGACGCCGCAACCAATATAACAAATTTTATCAAAAGGTGCGTCTTCACGTACTTTAGCCAGCGCAATTTCTGGAACCACCGTATGCTCAGAAAAAGTTGAGGTTCCCATATAATGGTAGATTACGTCTTTTCCAATCCGGAACCGGCTGGTTTGTTCTGTCTCTTTGTCTTTTTTGGGCGAGGATGGCGATGTGCATGAGAACCGAAAGCGGCTTGTCCCATCAGGCATTAAACCTTGACCTTGGGTCTCACGAATAGCCTGACACAGGTTCGTCCGACCCGAGATACAATATGCGCATTCTCGGCACTCTGGGGTATACAGAGGGATTACATGATCGCCCGCCTTTAATGAGGTCACGCCAGGTCCTGTATCTACCACAACACCAGCGCCCTCGTGGCCTAGAATGGCAGGAAAGATGCCCTCTGGATCTGCACCTGAAAGTGTAAATTCATCAGTATGGCATATGCCCGTAGCTTTGAGTTCTACGAGAACCTCGCCTTCTTTTGGGCCATCTAGTTCTACNGTATGAACCTCCAATGGTTTGCCGGCTTCGACGGCGATGGCTGCACGGGTTTCCATNTAATCCTCCCANAACAACAATGTTTTACTATGNTAANTATGCCGCTCTTGCGCTGTCGATACAACGGAGTGTTTTTTATTNCTGTGNTGATCGAATTNGGGGGCCTGTGGAATTGGNGGTGACGNCNTGCCGATGTGATCGAAAANATGGTGTGAGGGATGTCGGTTTTGATTCGGTCGTAAACGGTCGCGCCGTTGAGATAAGCAAGGACTACCGAATTTGAGATATGGAAACTAAGATTCATAGAGGGCGGTTTACCAATATTTCTGTTTAAACGCGGAAAGGCCTGTTCTCAAATTGGATACGTGTTGGCCCCCTGACGCAGAATTTTCTGGGACAAATCTTCTAAACGCGTTTATCCTGCGCGCCATTAAAGATCAGGAGGTGACTCACGATGGCCTTACGCTTCATGGAAGAACGAATCGATTTTGCTGCGGCGTTTCGATGGGCCGCGCGATTGGGCTGGCAAACGGGTATCTGCAATCATTTCAGTTGGATGGTTGACGAACAGCACATACTGATTAACCCGCGGGGCCTATTTTGGTCAGAGATCACCGCGTCTAACCTG
>PARE01000012.1 GCA_002709525.1 Magnetovibrio sp.
CGCAACGTCAGAACAACGACCCTAGAGAAACATGGAGAACCTAAACCAAGAAAGGGAGTAAGCGGGACGCGAGTGACTTGCAAGAGACTTGGGATTGTCATCTCAATTAATGAGGCCAAACGCGAACCCACCGATACTCAGAAGATATCAGGAACCGCTTTTGCGCTTTTCTACGATTTCCAGCCCATTGTCCCAGTTCATATCTTTAGCAAACTGCTCTAGTTCGTTGTCGTTCATGTAAACTGTGTGCTCGGGACCTGGATAAGTTCGCGTACGAACATCATCCATGTAATCAGTAATCACACGTTCCATGATGGGGATCAGGTCTTCGTATATCTTCGAGTGCCGAGGAACATGCTCTTCCCAAAGATGGAACAGGTCTGATGAAATAATATGCACGCCATGTGCCTTGTTCCCAGCACCTAGGCTGATTACCGGAACGGGGAGCGTCTCTGTGAGGTACTGGCATACCTCTTCGGTCGTGACTTCGCAAAGGATGGAAAAGCATCCTGCATCGACAAATGCATGTGCATCGTCGATCAGCTGCTTGGCACGATCAGCGGTCTTTCCTTGTGCGATAAATCCGCCCAGTTGCGGCATACGCATCGGCGTAATACCGATATGCCCCTGCACAGGCACTCCCATTTTCACGATGGCTTCGATATTGCGTGCGTGATGTTGATTGCCTTCACATTTCATCACTTCCGCATTGGCTTCGTGAACGAAACGTCCGGCATTTTCTACAGCTTGGGCTTCCGATACATGAAAACTCCAATAGGGCATATCGACCATACGAAGCCCGTATTGGCTCCCGCGGTCGCATGCCTGTGACATCATCATCACTTCATCGAAGCTAACCGTGACGGTGCTTTGGTGGCCAAACAAAATCATACCACCAGTGTCAGATACACACAGAATATCCATACCCAAACGGTCGGAGACCACAGCGGTTCGATAATCGTAAACCGCCATCTGCGTGATGGCATCACCTTCACGCATTTTTTTCTTTAAAGTATTAATTGTAACTTTTCGACGCTTTTGTTCCGCCATTTGATCCTCCCAAGTAATTAGTCGCAAAGCGGCTAAAACAGCAACTCTTTGTCATGGGATCATAGCGTTGAAAATTTACCAAGAAAAGTTCTAAGTTATTGATAGAACTGTATTAATATTTTATAGACGCAGCCTCTCGTCGAGTGATCAGTACTCATGAACGGTTAAGCGCAGCTTAGAATTTATAAATTCAATTTCAGACGTCGCTATTTTCGCTACGACACCTAATGCGCTAACTAGTTCCAAAAAGCGTATAAAATGGCTAATGCATTGATCAGATGTGCTTTAAGCGAATATGCCGGAAGAGGGAGAATTGTAATCTCAGTCGTAAAAGTCGAAAAATCAGCCTTCTAAACCCTTAATTGGCCGCAATGTATAGGTTTTGAATAGATAATACTGGGAAAAATTCTCGATCAATAGATATTCTCTATTGATCTCGTTAAAACTTTTCGCATATTAAAGGCTAAGCCTATCTAATTTCCATATCAATAGTTCACATTAATAATAATCCTAATTATCGAGAACTCTGTTAAACAACCGGAATGACAGGATCTTAGGAAATGCTTTTCCGCCAACTCCAATACCTTGCCGCCTTAAGCCAGGAGCGGCATTTTGGCCGAGCGGCAGACCGTTGCAACGTTTCTCAACCAAGCTTGTCTAGCGGCATCAAGCAACTGGAATTCAGCCTTCAGGTACCGATCGTTCTGCGTGGTCGGCGATTTATGGGGTTTACGCCAGAGGGTGAGCGGGTGGTTGAGTGGGCAAAGCGTGTCATCTCTCAACGTGATGCCATGATTACGGAACTATCGCAGATGCGCGAAAATCTGGAGGGACGCATTCGTATTGGTGCTATGCCGAACTCATCGCCGGTACTTCCGATGTTCTCTCGTAAGATGCATGATCGACACCCAAACGTTGATATCGAAATTCATTTTCTGGGAGTTGAGCAAACACGCCAAGGGTTGAATAGTTTTGCACTAGACGTGGGCATTACCTACGTAAACGAAGAGTCCATCTCGGATTTAAGCTCTTTGCCCATCTACACGGAAAAACTCAGCCTTCTGGTGCCTGAAGGCTCCCGATGGGCGGAAATGGAACAGATCTCTTGGCATGAAGCCGCAGACTTGCCGTTATGCCTTTTGGACCCCTCTATGCACGAACGGCGTATCATAGACGAAGCCTTCGCCCAAATCGATCGCTCGCCGGCACCCGTGGTAGTCGCATCGGACTCGATTCTGAACCTGATTTTCCACGTCATGTTTGCCGATCTAGTAACCATTGTTCCTAGCCATTTCGCGCGGCTGCCTGGAGGACTCCGAGGTACCAAAGAGATCAAACTGGTTGATCCCGAAATCTCCCGCGAGGTTGGGTTAGTCTGGTCACCTACCGAACCAATTATGCCAATGGCAAAAATTGCAACATCTATCTGCAATGAGCTTTGCAGCAGCGGGGAAATGGAACAATGGTTTTCCGAACCCTTATGATTACAAAGCTCCTAGTTGACGCGCTCTCCGCCTGCGCAGCAAGTTAACCCCGCACCAAAGCAGCAGAATAAGAACTGGGCCAGATGCTAAATTAATCAGCGCGATACGCTGGCCGAGACTCTCCATCTCGGACCTTATCAGGCGGCGCATATCACGAAGGCGAGCGCGCGCTGCAATGAGTTCCTGACGAAAGGTTTTTATGTCGGTACGCAAAGCCCGAGGAAGGTTTTCCGGTGAAATTTTTCCAGTGGACCGGACCACGGTTCGCAGTCGCTCCTCCAACTGCGTCACTTTGCGAGCTAAAGCTGCCTCTTCTTCACGATAACGCGCTTGGGCCTGCTTAAACAAATATAACACCCTCGTGAAAGGACGCTGAAGTTGCCCGCGTGAGCGAATCCCCGTCAAAGTTTCCTTGCCTGTCGCATATTCGATCATATTTAACAAAAAAGTTAGGTTATCGTTGAGTGGCCGCACTACAGTTCTTCCAGAGACGTTAACGCGCTGTAGGGAGAACGGATCAAATACCCAATCCACATCGGCGATGACAAAAACGTTCGGGCTTCCGATGGACTGGCTCAAGTGTATGTTTGATAATGACCCAGCTCTTGATGCCGCCGCAGACTCTTCAAACGCGCTTTTTAAGGGGCCACGGATAGCGACAGCGATGTCGCGCTTTCTTCCATCGGATTTAAATCTAGCGGCGAGTGCACCCGGTTTTTGTTCATTGAAGTCGCGTCGGTTTAATACCCCGCTTTCTTGTGATGTAGAAACAAGTGCCATAACCCGGTCGGAAGCGGTAGTCTCCAGCGCACCTGGCTCCACCATAAACACCTCATTCAGACTAGCACTTACGGCATGCTCTTTGCCGATGCCAGATTTGCGGATACGCATCCAGAAAGGAAAGCTAAGTCGGTTCTCGCGACTGTCCGATACTGGCGATGCAGCCTTAATATCTCCAACAACAAACTCATGGGCGTAGCGCACGCCCCATTTGGCAAGAAGATCCGTAATATCATTTGTTTTCTCTGACGGACTCGGGTTGACAGCATTGCTAGCTCGATTGAACCGAACATAAGGGTCAATCATAACTATCAGGTTACCGCCTCGCATTACAAACTGGTCGATCGCATACAGCATTTCGCGACGGAGGATACTAGCATCTATGATGACCAAAGCCTTTATCCCAGCGGGAATTTCCTTCTTAAAATATGGAATCACGGCAATGTCGTAGGCACGTTTCAGCTCATCCATGAAAGACAACCCTTGACGATGTCCAACTACGGCGGTGGATGGTAACAATGGACTGATGATCCCAATTTTCGGCGTTTCTTGTCGGGTAAGTCCGTCCAAAGTGAGTGCAATGTCATATTCCAGAAAACGGTCGCGGGCTAGGTCAAAATAGGGGATGTAGCCTGTTCGCCTGTCTTGAGAAACGGTCAAACCGAGGTAGAAATGGTCACCTGATGACATGGGTATCCTCTGCACTCCGTCAGTCATTGCCTGAAGTTCCTCATCACTGTCGGGTTGCGGGTCGATTTCTATGATCTTTAGCCGCCCATCTGAGCGAGCCGCTATATTGGTTAGCAGCGTCCGTATACGCCGAGCATGGGACTTGATGGAAACTGGTACCGTCGACTCGCTAGCACTCCAATAGAAATTCACGGTAGTGCCATCTGGCAGTCCTTCGATTACATCCACGGTTCCGGCATGAAGAGAAAATTCTTTTTCTGTTGTCCAATCAAGCGCCAATGGCATGTTGGCCAGAGGCACAACCGAGGCCAGAAGAGAAAGAAGCAAGATTACGCCAGCACCACATGTTGGATGGCGCAAATTAAAACCCACACTTCGTCTTGATATCATCAATCCGGTTCCGACCAGTGCTAGACCGGTGCCCGAAATGAAAAAGACGACGGCCGCCAATTCGATTGAGCCGTCGCCCATACGTAAAAGCCATGTCCGCGGGCTATAAAGCGAAATAATCTCGATTGCTTCCGGTGGGAAGGTTCCCTTCACCAAATTGGTGAAGACATCCCATCCCATGAGCATCAGCACGAAAAGAATGCCTAGTCCGACAACAAAGCCGCCAACCTGATTTCGTGTCAATACTGCCGCAAATAAACCGATAGCGAAAAAGAAACCAAGCATCAGCGCTAATGCAAAATACCCCGCCGCTATGCGCACGAAATCTGGCTCCCCAAGAAAGGCCACTGTAATTGGAAAGGGAAAGGTAAACACCAGTGTGGTTAACAAAACTAGAAAACCTGCGAGGAATTTACCGGTAACCACTGAAGCTAATGGTAAAGGCAAGGTCGACGTAAGCTCAGCGCTTTTGTCGAGCTGTTCGTTTGCCCACATTCCCATCGCTAGTGCTGGCACCAAGACCATGCCCACCCAAGGTGCAAACAATAACAAAAGTTGGATGGAGGCCTCGTCAGTCCGGTAGAAATCTGCAACCAAAAAAATGGCGGAAGAAAGCGAGAGCAAAAAGCCACCTATAAACAAGTAGCTCAGCGGGGTGTATAACAGCAACCTGAGTTCATGGCGGCACACGGCAGCGATGATAGTCATGGGATAGATACCAGATTTTTGGCCGTATCGCCTGTCAGACGTCGAAATGCTGGTGCTAATCGGCCGCGTTCATCAACGAGCTCAGTTGTTGGTTGGTCAGAGACTATTCTACCCAAGGCGATGATGATCACGCGGTCGCAGAGTTCCTCCGCTTCTTCGAGTATATGTGATGATAAAATGATCGCTTTTTCTGTGGCGACTTCGCGTATCATGGCGCGGGTCTTATCCTTCTGTCCAGGGTCGAGACCATCAGTTGGCTCGTCAAGAATTAAGACCGGTGGATCATGTAACAGCGCTTGGGCTAGCCAGGCGCGTTGCCGCCAACCCTTCGACAGTACGCCCATTCTCTCGTCGAGTGCCGGACGCAATTCAACACGAGCGGCGGCGCGGTCGATGGCCTTGATCAGATCTTTCCCCCATATTCCCCGAGCCTCACCGCAAAATTCCAAGAACTCTCCCACGGTTAGTTGGGGGAACCCACTCGCGGCTTCGGGAAGATATCCGATCTTACTCTGCGCTGCATGAGTTTCACGTTTAATATCGTGTCCTCCAATTCGCGCGGTACCAGCATCGGCATTGAGATAACCTGTCAATAGCCGCATAGTTGTTGATTTGCCTGCTCCATTGGCGCCCAAGAACCCCACGACCTCGCCAGGTGATATCTGAAAAGATATATCGTTTACGGCGACGACCGAGCCAAAACGCTTCGCGAGATATTCAGCTTCGATCATAACGACTCCTTGAAGCGGTTAAGATGCCCAACCGGAGCGGAATTAGTCGCTATATGCCGTGGCAAACCCAGCTACAATGAACAGGGTAACACTGACCAACGTCAAGCCGTACCCTACACACAATATTAAATGCGCAAATTTCGACCTAGGCTTGGTCTTCTGATGGACCATATAACTGCCGATAGTTGCGATGATACCGCCAAAAATGGCCAGCACGACGATCGTATCGCGCTCGAGAAAAAATGAGATCAGTCCCACAAGTCACTCGGCGGCAGGCTGGTAACCGCCGTCCGCGCGATTAAAGCTCTTCATAGCTTCCTCATGTAGGATTTCCATGGCTTGTTTCTTATACTCGTAGGCTTCTCGACTACTCAACATGTGAAAGTCCCGAGGCCGAGGTAGTTCAATATCAATGACTTGACGCACAGAGGTGGGCCGATTTGATAGGACGACTAACCGATCAGCTAGGAAAATAGCTTCCTCGATTTCTGACGTAACAAATAGATTCGTGCGGCGGTTTTCCTCAAAAAGGCGTACAAAAAATTCCTGCATCAGTTCCCGTGACATGGCATCTAGTCCTCGGAACGGCTCATCCATAATCATCACTAGTGGATGGTTGATCATGGCACGGGCCAACTCAGCACGGCGCTGCATTCCACCGGACAACTGAATAGGGTATTTTTCCTTAAATTCGGAAAGTCCTACCTTGTCTAGCAAGTTATTTGCTTCTGCCTCAATCTCTGACGTACTTCGTTTTCCGCGTAGTTTTGGACCAAAAACGACATTTTCCAGGGTTGTCTGCCAGGGAATTAGTGCTGTTTCCTGAAAAACCACCATGCGGTCATTGCTTGGGCTAGTGATCTTTTCACCATTCAACAGAACTTCGCCGGAATCGGGTTTGTCAAAACCAGCAATGAGGTTGACCAAGGTTGATTTGCCACATCCTGACGGACCTACGATGACCGTAAGTTCTCCCGGTCGGACCGTCAAAGAAAAATCCTTGATAATTTCCTCGCGTTCCCATTCATCGCCGAACACACGGCTGACTTCCTTCAGCTCTAAAGTCGCCTGATTGGAAACGACATCGCTCATATTATCAGTGTTTGATGCGTTCATCATGTATTCCCTCAGAAAAGTCGACGCCAGGGCATGGCAATGCTGCCTATGTAGCGAATAAGGGAACTCGAGAGATAGCCCGCAATCCCAATTGAAATCATGCCAACGATAACCTGAGCTACAGTGCCACCCATATAAGAACTCCAAATGAAGAAGCCAAGGCCACCGCCGCCTTGCTGCCCACCGCCTGAGATCATTTCACCGGCCAACACGACTTCCCAGGTAATACCCATGCCGACGGCAGCTCCTGTAAAAATAGATGGAAGCGTACCCGGAAGAATAATCTTTCTAAATAGGTCCCACTGCGTTGCACCCATGGATTGAGCGGCACGTAGATACCGAATATCTATACTTCTCGCACCGCCCAGGACATTGATCACGATAGTGAAAAACGCTCCCAGAAACGTGACAAAGGCGATTGAGAGCTCGGTGGTTGGCCAGAATACAATGGATGCGGGAACCCAAGCCAATGGTGGAATTGGGCGTAAAACCTCAAAAGGTGGGAAAAAAATGTCATGGAAATATCGGTTAACCGCCAAACAAAGCCCAAAAGGAATACCCAAAACCATCGCCGCGATAAACCCAGCAAACACGCGCCCTGTACTCAAATACCAGCTCTCCCAATAGCCGGGCAGCCAGAAGATTTCTGTCCAAGCAAGCAAGACCTGTGTCGGCGGCGGCACCTTGCCGATCCATGGCACCTCGACACCTGTCCATTGTTTCATTCGCGAGCAAATTTCCCAAAAGATGACAAAGCCAATAAGCGATATGACACCACGCCAGAAAGTCCTACTAGACAGCGCTTTGAACAACTTTGAGGACTTTTTCGGTGCACTCGAATCGCCGCGCTTATGGCTTTCACTATGTGTCATAGTATTTTGGGCAGATTCAGACATTTTCGTTTCTCTTTTATCGATCCCTGTTCAACACATTAAAAGGGTTCAAGCTAATTCCCGCTCGCCGGCCTCGAAGGCTTTGACGGCCTCTTCATGAACAGCATCCTTGGTTTCTTCGACCAGTTCTCGAAACCTGTTTGATGATAACGTTGTGTAGTCGCGAGGTCGCTTAATGTCGACATCAACAATTTTCTTCGTTTTTGCCGGGCGCGTCGTCATTACGACAACACGATCACCAAGGAAGATTGCTTCTTCCAAGTCGTGAGTGATGAAAAAAATTGTCACTTTGGTACGGTCGTAGACCTCCAGGAGTGATTCGTGCATGATTGATTTGGTCAAAGCATCCATCGCGCGATATGGCTCATCAAGCAATAAAACCTTTGGGTCATTGATCAATGCCCGGACTATTTCCGCACGTCGCGCCATGCCGGAAGATACTTCACCTGGATATTTCGCCGCCATGTCGCCAAGCCCGGCTTCGGCAAGCATTTCCCCAGCCTTGTCGAGTGCTTCAGTCTTGGTCATCGTATTCTGAACCATCGGTCCATAAGCAACATTTTCTGCCAGCGTTTTCCATGGAAAAAGAGCGCCGTGCTGAAACACAACCATCCTATCAGCGCCTTGTTCAGCTAAGGGCTTTTCGGGACCACATAGCATTTCGCCGTCGAGAAAGATTTCCCCGTTTGTGACTGAATGGAAGCCTGCAATGGCGTTAAGTAACGTCGTTTTGCCGCAGCCTGACGGGCCAACGATCATGCACACTTCACCGGCGGGTATCTCTAGGGAACAATCATCCACCGCCATGACATTGACCCCCTCGGGGTCATAAATTTTTGTCACGTTGCGAATACTAATCGCACCGCGCGACTTGCCTTGATCAAGCATGCTATCTTCCTTCCAAGGCTAAAGCCCGTATGCGCCATTGCATGAGCCGGTTACCTGCAAGCCGCACTAGGGCAGAAGATAGCCATCCGACAAAACCCAGAGTGAGCATGGCAATCACCATGATGACGTAGGTCACATTCATGTAAGCGTAGACAATCAGATACCCGAGGCCAAATTCGCCAGACACCATCTCTGCTGCAACCAATGAGAACCATGCCACACCGATGCTAATTTGTAATCCTGTAAAAATAAAAGGTAATGCGCCGGGCACAACGACATGGATGAAAACATGGTGTGGTTTAGAACCCAGGCAATTAGCCGCTCGAAAGTACTCCTCATCGATTGAGTCAACACCGAGAAGTGTATTGAGTGTTGTCACGAACAATGACGCAAGTGTGGCCAAGAAAATAACGGGAGTTTCAAGCCCTGAAAACATCAAAATAGCCAATGGTACCCAGGCGAGGATGGGTATCGGACGCAAAGTTTCAAGGATTGGGAAACTATAGTGTCGGAAGGTATCAGACCATCCCATAAATAAGCCGAGCGGGACACCAATACCAGTTGCTATGGCGAACGCGATGATAATACGTCTACAACTTACTAGCACATGATCATAGAACTCTGGCGTGAATAGGGACATACCCCAGTCCGGATCCGGATTAAAAAATTCAGTGATAACCTCGACGGGCCCCGGCAGTTTGTTGAACCTAGGTAATTCCCAGCCTTCAACAAATAAATAATACGCGGCGATCCACAAGAAGATGCCAAACGCCATGAAATATGGTGTCGGTGATTTCAGGCTGACCGAAAATCTGTGGATGGTCATAGCCAAACCCGTTGGCCGTTTTTCGGTTGTCATCATTGGGGTTTTGTCAGTCATCAAGCACCTAAAGTGGATTCTTATCCAAATGGATTCAAAAAATCGAACTGAGTTAAGCGAAGAAAACGGGCCCCGATACACGTATCGGGACCCGAAATTTCAAGCTAGTCTGACTTAGGGTTTATAGTTGGATAATGGTACGCCGTCAATTTTGCCAAGCGGGCTGCTCAGGCCACGTGCCTTGAGAACCTCCCGGGCAACATCGTCCCAAACAGCTTCAGCTCGCAGTTGCTTGCGCTTACCGAATTTCTTCTTGCCAGCAAGAAATGCCGCGGAAGCTTTGAGCATCGTTTTAACTTTATCGTTAAAAACAAAGTCGAGTGTCAGCTTGTTGGCGCCAGCCTCATCGCGGTAGAGAGATGCCCATAGAACTTTTCTCTCCATACCTTCAGTCTGGTCGTCAGCCATTTGAGCAACCGCGCCGGCATTAGCTGGATCCGCCAAAAACATCTGAGCATCCAACTCTGCTTCCAGCCAGCCACGATGGACGTCCGGACGATCCTGGATTAGTTCATTCATCATAACGAGGAAACCTGCGTCCCCAGCGTCATCACCAGCAAAATCTGCCCCTGTGGCTGCACGCCGAGCAATCCCTTTCATTTCGATCTTGGACGCTGTCGGCTCCCAAATCGCCGCGCCTTGGATTTTGCCAGCTTGTAGGTTTTTGGTGATGTTTTCGATATTCTGGTTAAGGTACTTAGATGGCTTAATGCCCGCCTGTTCAAAGGCCAACAGCGCAAACCGGTCCGTGCATGCGCCGTGGGGGGCCGCAATCAACTTACCGTCCATCCATTTCACGGCATCCATGCCGGTCTTGAACTTTGGCGCATTGTTCGGCACCAGGAAGATGTTGCACTGCTGCTTGGAGGTTCCGAGAACGGATATCATACGGATATCAACCTTTTTCTCGCGCATGGAGGCAACGATAGCGGGCATGTCACCCATGTAACCAATGTGATTTTTTTCGCCAAGCATCTTGCCGACGATAACTGAACCTTGGAGACCAATTTCAAATTTTGCAGTCGATCCTGCCGGAAGATGCTTTTTCCACAGGTTTTTGCCATTAACTACGACACCAGACCAAGATTCGGTGTAGTACGGCTGATATCCAATAACAACATTCACCGCATCACCTGGCTTCCCAAAGCCAACTTTTGCTTCGGCAACGCCCGGAGCGCTTAACGCGAAAGCTGCTACTGCAGCCACTCCCAACGAACTAATCATATTGCGTCTCATCTTTTCCTCCCAATTTACGTCACGAAATGACAGCGTAATGACGACGGGCCAGCGTTGTATAATTTCCTGCTCCGCCCAAAAGAGCCACCTGCTGCATAATTAAGCTAATTTGTTTGACGACATGTACAACACTAAAAAATAATCCGTCGTACAGCCCGCCTTCACGCATGCTAACTTTTCACAAGCAATAGGGCGTACTCGGCGTGTACAATGCAAATCCAAATTAACGATTTCATTATAAACAAAATCTATCACATTATTCAGGAGAACCCCCAAATATGCTTTTGCCCACTCGATCAATTCAGCTCAAAATCAGACCGTGACAATTGTAACTGGCGAAAAATTTGCCATTGGAAATTTAGCTATCTTGGATCCGCGGCCACCTGATACTGCATAGCAAAGGTTCGCAGATTATAACACCGGTGGTTCAATGCCGTTTTGTTGACAAGCCGCGACAAGGGTATTGCGGAGTAGGCACGCAATTGTCATTGGGCCGACCCCACCAGGGACCGGGGTAATAGCGCTGGCGCGCTTGATAGCTTCGGCATATTCGACATCGCCGACCAACTTTGTTTTTACCGTGCCGTCTTCCTTAACCCCTCTCTCTGGTGCTTCAACACGATTGATACCCACATCAATTACAACGGCGCCTGGCTTCACCCAGTCGCCCATGATCATTTCCGCGCGCCCGACGGCGGCAACGAGGATATCGGCCTCCCGGCAACGTTCCGGCAAGTCCTGGGTGCGAGAATGGGCGATGGTCACCGTGCAACTCTCGGCCAACAAGAGCGCGGCCATCGGCTTGCCGACTATATTGGAGCGACCGACGATGATAGCACGTTTGCCACTCAAGTCTCCAAGACGATCCTTGAGCATCAATAGACAGCCGTATGGTGTGCATGGCACTAAAGCATCCCCTCCAGTCCACAGCCTGCCAACACTGGTCACGTGAAAGCCGTCCACATCTTTATCAGGATTGATCGCTGCCAGTACTTTTTGTTCATCGATTTGGTGGGGAAGAGGTAATTGCACGAGAATTCCATGGACAGTGGCGTCTTCGTTCAAATGTGCGACCAATGTCAATACATCCTCCTCCGAGGTATCCGCGGGAAGCCGATGCTCAAATGAGTGCATACCAGCTTCTCGAGTTCGCTCACCTTTATTGCGCACGTATACAGCACTCGCTGGATCGTTTCCGACCAATACGACGGCCAGACCGGGCTCCAGTTCATGCGAACTTTTGAGGCGCTTTACTTCCTTACTTACTATTCCAAGAAAATTGGCGGCAAACGCCTTGCCGTCGATGATTTTGTCAGTTGTCATGGCTCGGCTTCCTATTTATTTGCTGTCGCGTTGATGACCTTGTGCCTAATAGCCGCAGGAGTTATTGGCTGGCAAGCTCAGACTTATATGGAATATCCTATCGAGTGATAAAATATTTTTGGTTTACGAACCTTATCTAGTTAGGAATATTGGGGTAGTATATAAGATGAATTGAAGCGCTCCAATTATCGAACAAGCTTAAATCGATTTAGGCTAGCGATAAGAGGGCCTTCCACGCATATAGAAGACAAAGAGTTTTGTAGTCTTGTAAGGAGACACCCAATGCCCGCACGCAATCACAGTCAGTGGACTGCGACGCCCCCCGTGGAATTTGTTGATAGTCGTATTTACTCAGATCCAGATATTTTTGAAGAAGAACTTGAAAAAATATTCAAAAAGACCTGGATTCCAGTGTGTCATGAGTCTGAGCTTTCAGAACCATACGACTTTAGAACGAGTTCAATCGCTCGGGAACCTATCATCGTCACTCGTGATGCGGATGGCCAAGTTCGTGCATTTTTAAACGTCTGCCCGCACCGGGGCATGATGATAGAGAGGCGACCTTCGGGAAGCTTTCTGGAAGGGTCGGCCTCCGGTACCCCCAAGCACATGACGTGCATGTTCCACGCTTGGCAATTTGACATGAAGGGTAATTGCGTTGACATAACCCGACGAGAAGAGGGCTATCAAGATCGCCTTCAAACTGAGCAGGTTGGGCTTCGTCGGCTTCGGTGTGAAGTCGCTTATGGCGGTTTCGTATGGGTGAATTTAGAGGACAAGCCAAAACATTCCTTGAAAGAGTTCATTGGCGATGCGTTTGATTGTTTGTTCGAAAGTGTTGAAGCTGAGCCAATGGAGGTTTTCCACTATCACAAAGCTGTGATCGGCTGTAACTACAAACTATGGCACGACACAAACTGTGAATTTTATCACGATTACATGCATTACCATAACCGTGTCACTGGTTTTAATGACGCCTACTTTGCTCGCAAAAACACAGCCTTCGAAAACGGCCACATAAATGTTGGCAGTTTCCAGGTGCAATACGATCAATACGAGGGTTTTGAGTCTCGTGCTGAATTGTCATTTCCGCATATGCCTCCTAATGAATGGTACATGATAGATTTGTTCCCTGGCATGAATTTCAATTTGAGAGGCTCCGCTTATCGTTGCGATATTGTTACTCCACTGGGGCCTGATAAGGTCCTGATTGAGTACCGAGGGTTAGGCCTAAAGAGCGATACGCCAGAGGAAAGGCAGACCCGTATTGAACATCACAATTCAATTTGGGGGCCGTTCGGTCGAAATCTCCATGAAGATTTGATAGGTGTGCAGGGACAAGGGTCGACCATGCAGACAGGTTCGGAACCGCGGCGAATACTCCATGGTCGCCACGAAAACCAAACTATTCATGATGAGAATGGCATGCGTCATTTTTATGAAGAATGGGGTCGTTTAATGAACCGTGATCCTGCAAACCCCATGCTGGAATTCGGTGTTGCTGCAGAGTAAGTAGAACGCACGCTCTGTCGTATTACTAGCGCTCCAGCCAGTTTATCCCGCAGCTATTGCTGGGTTGGCAGGCGGGTCATCTGCTTTCATGAATTTTTTAGCTTCTCATCGCGGGAGACAGTGAGCATATGGATAATAGTAACCAAACTAGTATCGAAAAAATAAAAGATACCATATATCGATCATGTTTATTTTTGGATGATGAGCAGTGGTCAAATTGGCTAGACCTTTGTCTAGATACCTTCCAGTACAAAATTACCTCGTATAGCCCTGAGATTCGTAAAGATATGACCTATTTCTCTGGCGATTATAAAGAGTTATGCTCAATGACGGAGATGCTACCAAAGCACAATACTGATCATTCGCCTCTGAAACGCCATGCGTCGGTTTACACTGTGGATCTAGCCTTGGATGGCACCTCAGCGGAGACGGTAACCTCCGTTGTTATATATCAAACCATGCTCGACGGGGTTAATTCGCATATAGACTCAGGAGAAACGCGACTATTTTGTGCCGGAAGATATATCGATACGCTAGTCGTTGAGGGAGAATCGGCGAAATTTCTATCAAGAGAACTCAGGTTAGAGAACCGGCGGTTGGATAAAGGCTCTCACTGGCCTCTCTAGATAAGAAAATTTTTTAGAAAGTTTGAATCCGACGTTGTTACATCGTTCAATAACTGACTTTATGGGGCTTCAATCGTGTCAAAGTGGATTAAGGTTTGTGAGTTAGAAGATGTCCCTGAGAACAACATCAAGAAGTTCTCTGTTGGTGATTTTGATATTGTATTAGCAAATTATGGCGAGGGATTGAGGGCTTTCCCGCCTGTATGCCCTCACATGCGAGAACCTCTAGATGTCTCAGGGTTGCTTGATCAGGGTATTCTCACGTGTGGGAAACACGTATGGCAGTGGGATCTTCGTGAGTGCACAAAGGCATCTTCAATGACCGAGGAAAATCTCTTGTTTTATGAATTAAAGGAGGAAAATGGAGACATATTTGTAGATGTTAGCGAACAATTATCTTATGCATGGGAAGAAGAAGAAGAGTTAGATGACGATGATTTTTTCGGCTGATTATTTCAACCACTTACTTTTTCGATCGAAATATTAGTCGCGTTAATTGCTTAGATAATCAAAACCATTTTTATTGAAATTGATCAATACGTCTCCTCTTATATTCGTCCCGAATATCAGGGCTAGTGACGCCCAATTCTTCGCTTACAGACGCAATTAATATCTCGTCGCAGTTTTGTTGATCAAATTCGTTGCAAGCTGCAAGTAGAAGTTCCTCATGAGATACAGAAAAGCCTGCCATCGCTCTCAATATACCATCCGATTGATGTTTAATATCCGCATAACGCAAAGCTAATCCATTATTTCTCACTGCCTCAATTACTAGCCGTCGATCTGCACGTAATTCCTTGGACGCATACATCAAGGCTTCACCGCGATACCTCACTACCTGTCGGACAAAATCTTTGTCTGCACGCAGGTCATCTGACGCATACAAAAAAGCGTAACCAAAATTTTTCACTGCAGCAAGAATCAACACCCTATTCGCTCGTAATTCAGAGGAGGCATATTCAAAGGCAAACCCACTTTCTTCTATAGCCTCCCGCACCACTTCCCAGTCTGATTGTAGTTTCCCAGAAGCAAATTGTAAGGCTGTTCCCTCATTTTTTACCGCGGATAAAACAATCTCTTTATTCGCTTTTAAATCATAAGAAGCATATGCCAGGGCTTTGCCATTCACTTTTACAGCTTCAAGAACTATTTCTCGGTCCGATCTTAATGCCTTTGAGGCATATTGTAGGTTCTGTCCATCTGCCCGGACGACTTCTAATATGAACTCGCGGTCCTGTAAGATGTTGGCTGATGCGTACTTCAGCGCACTCCCGCCGCGGCCATCGAGATATGTATCTTTTAAGGCCTCAAGAATGATTTCACGGTCCGATCTGAGTTCCTCACAAGCAAACATTAATGCACATCCGGTCTGCCGAATAGCTTCTAAAACAACCCCACGATCGGCTCTGAGTTCTTCGGATGCCCATTCGAGAGCCCACCCCCACTCTCTTACGATTTCTATCACAACTGCTCTATTTCTTCGGATATCTCCCGAAGCCCAACCCAAAGTCAAATGACTCTCTTTTGCCGCTTTGAGAATAAATTCAGGTTCTGATCTGAGGGAATCTGAGGCATAGGCAAGGGCGCTGCGGCCAGAATATTTACCTGGAGAACGCGATAAGGCATTGAGAACTACCTCTTGATCAGCCCGAAATTCAAGAGGGATTTGATCAAGGGATAACGAGCCATTCTTGGCTAGCTCTTTTGCCTCACTAAGGTTCACTTCTATATCTCCACCCAGATCCTAACCGTTGGACTTATAAACTCTCTATCAAAATCGTTCATCTAAGATACATGAATTATTTTGTCATACGAATACAATCTACCATCAGCGAATGTATATTGGCGCAAAAATAACTATGCCAGTGGGTCAAACTCAGGATTTCCGATCAGGTCAGGATCCGGAGAAAGGTTTTGATCGAGACACTTGGCCCCAAGCATAAAGTTCTCCACATCTTTAATGGCCTCTACCGATAGAAGCGTTTTCCCCTGAAAACTCCAATAAGAAACACCGCCTTCCCGCTGTCCAATTCGAGCGACATGGGTTACGTCGTCGGCATCAACCGGGACAATGCCCACAGATTGCAAGTTGGCGTCATATTGATCCGACCAGAACCGGGGTGCTTCATCGGCCGGGGGCACTTCCCCCATAAGTCCTGCAACTGCGCGAGCAGCATGGTCCTGAGCGTTATGGACGGACTCGATGCGCATTTTGTCTCCTTGCCTGAGAGCCACGTCTCCAATAGCCATAATACTTGAATTACTTGTTTGCATAGATTGGTCAACAATTATGGCTCCACCGTCTGGAGCCTCCGTACCAAGACCTGCCTTTCGTGCTAATGAACTATCTGGTGAGACGCCGATTCCGACTACCAACATGTCTCCTTTTATCATCAACCCATTTGCAAGTTTTACGGCTGAAAATTGTTGTTGTTTACTGACAAACTCTGTGACGCTTACATCAGTGTGGATTGAAACCCCATGTTTCTGATGAAGTTTCAACAAAGAACTTGCGACTGGCGGGCTCGCAACACGGGCTAACAACCTTGGCGCCGCTT
The DNA here is from genome assembly GCA_002709525.1 of Magnetovibrio sp. GTDB lineage: Bacteria > Pseudomonadota > Alphaproteobacteria > Rhodospirillales > Casp-alpha2 > UBA3470. The sequence continues at coordinate 16,866 of PARE01000012.1, forward strand.
CAATCACGGATACTTCCAGGCCCATCTGCCTAAAGGAGGCGGCCACTTCAAGGCCGATATATCCCCCTCCAATAATCACTGCGCTTTTTACCTTGCGTGCGGTTTCACGTATCGCAATCGCATCATCAGGCTGCCGCAAAACATAGGTATTAGCTAAAGTTTCGCATCCAGAGAGCAGCTTGGGCCTTGCTCCTGTTGCCAAAACCAGTTTGTCGAATGGCAGTTTATCACCGCTTGAAAGACTCAAAAGATTAGTTTTTATATTGATCTCCAGCGCCTCAACCCCGAGCTTCAAGATGATATCATTTTCCTTATACCACTTAGCTCGTCTTAGCAAAAATATGGGGTTAAGTTTATCTCCCGTTTCAAGTAAAAACTGCTTTGACAAAGGAGGTCGCTCCATTGGCCCACCTTTTTGGCGATCTACCAAAGTGATCCTTCCTCCAAATCCATTCTTTCTAATATTATCAATAAAACTTATGCCAGCGTGGCTCGCACCAACTACGACGATGTTTTGTAATTCCTCGTCAAACAAACCCAACACTCCTAAACTTAACTCTAATCGTTACTACCAATGGTTACTGGAAGGACACTCAGTTTTACCAACATGACAAACTTTTACAGTGACAAATTGGAGAATTCACTATTTGCCCAAACAAAAGAAAGACCGCATCGTAGATTTTGAGCCTCGTGTCACCAATCCCATCTTTCTATGTAAAAATGCATTGGGCAAGAATGTTGAAAACCACTAGCAAAATGCTACTTAACCTATGAAATTCTCATCGTCTGCTCAAAGCGCATTGTCGATAGCATAATCTGTGTGGTGATTAACAATAAAAAACCATAACAATTAATGACCCGTTACGATAAATTCAATTGATCTGATAAGCTTTTGCCTGACGCCAGATATACCATCAAACACCCTTTGCCTCGAGGTCTCTCCACCGAGGCTATGCCGAGAACTTTTGGATCGGCCCTTGACGAATTCGTCGCCTGTCAACGTTCCACGGCCTTGTTTGACTATTCGTTCCTCTTGCGTCTTCGGGTTAAAGGATTGCAAGCGGCCGAGGCAGTATCCAATTTGTGCCGAAGGGACTTTTCTTCGATGGCTGTGGGTACAGTTCGCTATGCGCTATATGCGTCCTCAAGCGGCGAGCTGATTTCCGATCTTACAGTGTGGCAAATAGGACCGGAAACTATAGATATTATGAGCGGACGTGCAGCCGACGTTCGAGAGATAACAGCCGCACTCGTGACCTACGATGTTAATGTGTTTGATCTATCCGACCAAACCGCCGCACTGGCCCTCCAGGGACCGGCGACCAATGCGTGTCTTCAAGAGTTGGTTGACAGAGGAGAAGTTGCAGAAATTCCATCGTTTGGTTTCCGTGAACTCGGCATCGTGGGCAAACATTGTATCGTTGGACGACTGGGCTTTACTGGTCTCGATGGTGTTGAAATTCTCTGCACGCCTGACGATGCCTCGCGACTTTGGCAATTGCTTGCACAAATGTCTCGTCCAGCCGGCTTTATGGCCGCCGACATGTTGCGACTAACGGCCGGTTTACCATTGTTCTCACAAGAATTCGCTCCACCAGTTACCGCTGCGGATGTCGGCTTGTCGCGGATTTGGAAACCGTTCGCGAGTACAACGGAATTCCGTGAACCCCAGGTGGCACGTGTCTTATTTCGCGCGCGATGGGCTAGCGATACAACTACTGCACTACCTGACGTGTTATGGACAGATGGAGGGGCATTTCCACCACCGGTCAATACTGTCGCTGTAACGTCCATCTGCAATAATCCAACCGCGGCAGATCTCATCGGTATGGGCTATGTCTCCTTAAAAAATAAATCTAATCAGCTGTCGGATACTGCAGGATTGTTGAGCAATATCCAGTTGATCAAGATTTTTGGAGAACAACCGCCTTGAACTTGAAGCCGGCGGCGCGATCGGCGCAATACCGAATGTAGATCCTGAGCGCATGGTACCTATTTGATCATCCCCGAACAAATGTCCTAAACTTCACCGCAATTAGAGAGGTGTGTTATGAGCGAAGCTCCAAAAACCAGACCCAAAGTGCCTGAAGGCGTGACCAAGTATGTTACGACACGCCAGAAAGAGCCCAATGAGAAAGGTTTTGTCGGTTACGAAACTGAGTGGAAGCCTTGGCATAAAGAAGTCGAGTACCAGACGCCAAAGAAACCATGAGCGTTAGGTAATGGGACCCTGGTTCTAGGTCGCTATGTGCAGTTCGGTCTCGAAACCTGCGTCCGGCCGATAATGATGTAGATGGAACACCGGAGCAGCCTCAGCTGCCTTGGGAAAATCGCCCAGGCGGAGGTCAATTGCAACGCTGGGTACCGTCCCCACGGGCACACCTGCGATTGTGCCCGACGATTGCCGGTGTGAGTGGCCGCAAAACAATCCTACCAAATGATTATGTCCGCCGATAACGTCAGAAAGACGCTTGGTTATACCTTTACCCCAAGTGCAGGGTTAAAATAGTGATGGTGGCCCTGGATAAATTTTCGGCGACGCAGATTAGTCAATAATATTTGAAGACATGACCACGAGAAAATACGCGACCTCGAGAGTTACCAATGGCAGACCGATCTAAGTGAGCGGTTCGAAAGCCGAAATTTTGGTGGAATTGGGTATATCACCAAATCATGGAATAATTTGATGAGTATAGTCTGTATTGGTAATCCGAGCTTCCTAGAATGTGACAAAGTTTGAGCTGACGTTAAACCTCAGAGAGGCCAATATGAGACAAATTTTTATAGCTGTGGTTGCAGTTGGCATTTGTTTGATCGCTACCGGCGTGGCATTTGAGGTCCAGGCTAGCCACGGGAAAGCAAAGGTCGGTATTAAAATCATCAAAATTGGTAATGGCCCTGCAATAGTTCGGCACTCAAAAGTATCGGTAAATTATACTGGATGGCTTGGAAACGGCACACAGTTCGACTCTAGTTTTGATCGAGGAACGCCGTTTAATTTTACCTTGGGAACAGGCAGCGTGATCCGAGGTTGGGACATTGGTATCGAAGGAATGAAACTCGGTGAAAAACGCGAGTTGATTATTCCTCCGGGTCTCGCCTATGGGGCAAAAGGAGCAGGTAAAGTTATTCCGCCGAACGCGACGCTTCGTTTTGAGGTAGAATTGCTCAGGGCGACTCCTCCGAAATATAAGAATATTGAGAGTAAAGAACTTGAGAATATGCTATCTCGTGGCGTTAAGATTGTTGATATCCGTCGACCTGATGAGTGGGAAAAAACCGGCACTGTGAAGCAAAGTAAACGCCTTACCGCTTTCGATAGTAGAGGACGTTTTGTCCCGAGCTTTTCGAGATCTTTCAGAAAATTTTTTAAACCGGACGATGAAATTATTCTGATATGTCGCACCGGCAATAGATCAGCCATTTTGGCCCATATGCTGACTAAGAAGTCCGAGTATCATAAAATTTATAACGTTAAAGGCGGTATATCGAGTTGGATTGAAGAAAAAAGGACCGTTGAACGCTAGTACGTGTATAGCAGGATGGTGATTAAAGTGACGCCAATGTGCTGCGAAAGTTGCTCTCAAAATTTCGTTTGGTTTTGAGATGAGCCACACGCTTAAGGAGATACTGGTTCTAGCCTAATCAAATGACCGTCGCTCGAGTCGGTGAGTATATATAGGTAACCGTCAGGACCATTGCGCACGTCCCTGATGCGTTCATTTAATCTGGAGAGCAGTATTTCTTGACCTATGACTCTGTCACCCTCGAGGGTCAATCTCCGAAGATGGGCTCCCCGAAGTGCGCCAACGAAAAGATTGCCCTGCCACCTCGGAAATTTCTCACCAGTGTAGAAAGCCATCCCGCTTGGTGCAATTGAGGGCACCCAATACACCACCGGCTGTTCCATCCCCTTCTTTTCTGAGAGCGCGGACACGGCACCACCACCATATTCCTCACCGTACGTAATGACCGGCCATCCATAATTGGCGCCGCGTCGAATAATGTTCACTTCGTCGCCTCCCTGTGGACCATGCTCGTGTACCCAGAGCGCTCCCGTTTCGGGGTGTAGGGCTGCTCCCTGCATGTTTCGATGCCCGTAGCTATATATTTCTGGCAAGGCCTCTGGGTTTCCCACAAAAGGGTTGTCTGAAGGAACGGCACCGTCAGCAGTGAATCGGAATACAGCGCCCTCATGTGTACTTAGGTTCTGAGCATCATAACGGTTCCCTCTGTCACCATAAGTCATGTACAGATGTCCGATGTTATCGAAGACTAACCGCGATCCAAAATGCCTACCACCAAAGGACTTCGGTTTTGCCTTAAAAAACACCTTGAGATCCTTTAATTCGCCATCGGCTAAGGTTGCTCGTGCTAATTCTATCCCAAGGCCCAGATCGCTCCGTCCCACAAAACTGAGAAAAATATACCCGTTATTAATGAAATCTGGATGTACCGCGACATCCAACAATCCTCCCTGACCGAATTCTGTTGCGTCCGGTACCCCGGATACGAGTCTCGGTTGCAGATCGTCGCCATAAAGTCTTATCTTTCCGGCCTTCTCAGTGACTAAGATCCCCTGATTTCCAGGCAGGAACGCCATACCCCAGGGCTGGTTTATACCTCTCGCCAGTGTGACAGCACGAAAAGTGTGAACTTGAGATTGAAATACATATTCAGCCATGGCTGACATGGGGCGAGGAAAGATTACGAAAATGGCTGCTATTAAGCACCAGCACCTATGAAATAGAGATTTGGGGCGCATTACAGAAAATCCTCTTTGTCGTGAAGCCCTATAATTACCATTCCAACCAGCCTGGTGACATCGTCATGATATGGTGGATTACAACGAAGGGTCTCAATTAATCTAAAAATAATCAGATGATTAAGGCAATTAGATACGTGATATCGGTTGGCATTGTCGAAGGATCAACAAGGGAGATTGGCAAAGTCCTGCGGATGGAGGCGATCAAGGCGATTTTACCTATCCTCGACCTAGCCGTCCTGGCCTCCTTTATGTCATTGTGGGCATCAGACTTCGTGACCCGCTCGCCGAAACTCCTTATACCTACTAATCTTGGGCGATGACTTACTTCCTAATATCGCGCTATTACGGAGGATAAGACCATAAGCAGTACAATGATCGAAGGATCATTCGTGGCCCTGATGTCCTGCTGCTCTCCAAACTTGGGGTTGGTGGTGCCGATGATGGCACTTGGGGGCCATGGCACGGCCAACATGACGGGTAACATTATACCTCAGGAAATGGCCGTCATCTCAACCCCCTGGAAGACCGGAGACGATGCGTTTGCGTGCCGTGAGTCTTGGCTTGAGAATCTACCAATGCTCCACTTCGTCTATTCTGCAATTAACCCAGTTGCTACCAAAACGCTTATGGGGGCAATTGGCTTGCCTGCTGGACCATTGCGCAAGCCGCTGATGCCCTTAGACTCGACACTTTTACAGCGAGGCTTAGACATTTGCCGAGAATTGGAATTGGATAAGCGCTTTGGTTACAGACCCGATGCCGGGAAGGTTTTGGCCGCCGAATAGTGGCGAAAGATGTCACGGTTTGGCCTTGTTAGGGGTGCCGCTAGCGAGGTCGTCGCGGCTGCAGCACGATCTCCAGGCTCTTCGGGAGACCGTCTGCTTTTTTATACCTGTAAGGCGGCTATCAGCCTCGATAAAATTAAGAGGATGTACGCTACGCTATGCTAAGAAAGGAAAACGTACAGCTATGGCTAAAATCGCAATGGATAGACTTAAGGATTTTGAATAAAAAATAGCCTAAAAGTTAGGCAGGTCCCTGGAGAAAATCACACAAATTTAGTACTTCGCTATTTATCAAGACTGTAAGAATAAGGTGATGGACCCGGCAGGGGTGCATCAATCTCAACATATCAGTAAATTAGCTGAAAGGTTGTAAATTTCTGCGGTCGAAAATGGTCGTAATTAGGCGCGAAACTTTCAAACCCCTTTTCCCTAATAACAAGACCGAACTCCAGGGTTGGATAGACAAGTCGGCTCTCTGCGAACTGTGGAAGCTTCCTCCTTGTGAGCGGCAACGAACTCCGCCATGTCGGCTTCGACGATCGTCGGCTCTAGCTTCTGATATTGGATCTTCGACTGCATTTCCGCTTGGGCATACAGCATGGCGAATTCATGTTTTTGGTCGGGCGATTTATTCCGGGCTTCAAGGACCGGCCTAACAAGGCTCGACGTTAATTCCACAACTGGCGCTCTGATCATGTCCGAGAACTTAGCTGGAGGAACCGCTTTAGGAGGCATACTTGGGCGGTATTCCTTTCTTGGTGTTAAGTCAGCGGTTGTCTGTAACTAGGACATTTTTAGCTTTTTTCGGCCTATTTGGGTCACTGACCACGGCCTAACGCAGCTGGTCGATAGCTATGCAAATAATGCACGGCTGCTGTTCAAAAATTGACCTAGTTAGTACGAAAAATGAGGCCCACCTACGCGTTGTGAAACAAATGGAGTTTATGATGTCTAGCATCGCTTTTTATGACCATGTCGTAGACCGGTATATCACACTATCCCGTCGGTCTTCGTGGGAAGCGCGACTTGAAAATTATCGTAAGTGGGTTCGAAGCAACGACCAGTTCACTTGGCCACTGCTCGGTCGGTAGCTATGGGCAATCTTCGGACAATATTTCGAAGAATGGGTCGGACCATTGGTATCCGCCGGCGTTCACCTCCTGCTGATGTAATCCAATTTAGGCCCCATGCGTTTGCTAATCCTGAGAAAACGTGAAAGACGGCATAATGGCCTCACGTCAAACAGATACCAAGAAGCCGAAGCCAGATCGTCCTCCAGTCAAAAAAAAGCGACAATGCCTAATGTGCTCTCGTGACTTCATCTCAAACCACATCGGAGAACGAGTTTGCCAGCGCTGTAAGGAAACGTCAGTCTGGCGTTCCGGGGGGATAGCCGCGTAAATTAGTCGCAGGGTGCACCCGAGCAACAAGGCTCGACGTTGATACCACAATTGGCGCATTGGCCATACCCGTGAAACCAGAGGACTTGCAAGGCTGAGGTACAGTCTACAGTAGGGGAATCTATATTCACATAGCCGTGGTGATGGCCCTCCTCGTGTCTTCTATAAGTCCTGCATGTCGATCCCCGGTATGGTTTGAACGGTCCACTTATTTACGTCCTGGGCGTTTACGACCTGGGTCACGTTTGGCGCCAGCGCAACCAGGGCTGATACATCATAGTGGTCAGTCGGTATTAAAATGTTCGTATTGCGGCCAAGATCCACGTGCTGTCTTTGCCGATAGCCTTCGAGTTGGTCACGCATAGCATTAACACAAACGTCTATGAGGAGGCAGTGACGTCCTGCGTCCTGGTGTAGCTGGATGTCTCTGCCGTATTCAAGTTGGCTTGCAGGTCCGGGGTAGAACCAGACTATTTTCCAATCCCTGCGAGGGGCTCGGGCAGATGAAAACGGGGCCAGGCTCTCACACCTGAACACAAACGGAGTGCGAGCAGTTTGAGGAATTTCGGCCGATTGGCACGTTGCAGCGCCTTGCTTACGAGCTTGCTGTAAACACTTGCGCTCGGGCGTCCAATCTCTACCGGCTTGGTAAGATGCATGAGAAGGAAGGTGGGCTGACCTGGAAGCCATTCAAAGGCCAAGACATTAGTTATGAGATTGGTGATGAAAATGCCCTAGAGGTCTCAATCCCGATCACGCCCCAGCTTCGCACTGCGATCGATGCGGCTCCTTCGGGTAACCTTATTTATGTGGCTATAGAGAAGGGCACACCGTTTATGAGTGCCAAAAGATTTTCGCAGTGGTTGGTAAAGGCGCGAAAGACTGCAAAGCTGCCCAACGAGTGTGTTACGCATGGTCTACGCAAGGTAGAAGCAACTCGGCTGGCCGAAGCTGGCGTTGGAGAGTTCATGTTGATGTCGATTATGGGCTGGACAAACCCGAGCCAGGCGCATGTCTATACTGAGAAGGCCAACCGCAAGGAGATGGCTGAGAAAGGTATGCGAGTGCTTGATGGTGAGGAACAAATATAGGTTAAAACTTACAAACCCAGGCGGCAGAACTTATAAACTTTTTGATTTTGTCACGGTAGAACAACGCTCTAAGGTTAAAGTGGTGGGCCCGGCAGGACTCGAACCTGCAACCAGACCGTTATGAGCGGCCGGCTCTAACCAATTGAGCTACGGGCCCACCGGGCAGCCCGATTGGGCTGGGGATTAGTAATCCAGGAAGCTGCGCAGTTTGCGCGATCGGCTTGGATGTTTGAGTTTGCGGAGAGCCTTGGCTTCGATCTGACGGATACGTTCCCTAGTGACCGAGAACTGCTGGCCGACTTCTTCTAAGGTGTGATCTGTGTTCATGCCGATGCCAAAGCGCATGCGGAGAACGCGTTCTTCCCTGGCAGTTAGCGAGGCCAATACACGTGTGGTGGTTTCGCGCAAGTTGGCTTGGATAGCGGCATCCAGGGGCTGTACGGCGTTCTTATCTTCGATAAAGTCTCCCAAGTGGCTGTCTTCCTCGTCGCCAATGGGTGTTTCGAGTGAAATCGGTTCCTTTGCAATCTTAAGTACCTTGCGAACCTTCTCGAGTGGCATGGAGAGCTTGCCGGCGATCTCTTCAGGGGTGGGCTCGCGGCCAATCTCGTGCAGCATCTGGCGTGAAGTGCGTACCAGCTTGTTAATAGTTTCGATCATGTGAACTGGTATGCGGATGGTGCGGGCCTGATCAGCGATAGAGCGGGTTATCGCCTGACGTATCCACCATGTGGCGTAAGTCGAGAATTTATAACCGCGGCGATATTCGAACTTATCAACCGCTTTCATGAGTCCAATATTGCCTTCTTGGATCAAATCTAGGAATTGAAGGCCCCGGTTAGTGTATTTCTTTGCGATAGAGATCACGAGACGCAAGTTNGCCTCGATCATTTCTTTCTTTGCCNTGGTTGCCTCGCGCTCACCTTTTTGTACCACNCCNACCACGCGGCGGTATTCGGCGATCGGCAAGCCGGCTTCAGCCGTGATCTCGGTGATACCTTCNCGAATGGAGGTGATGTCGTCCTTATAAGTNTTNGCGAACTTCTCCCAACCCTTGGATTTAAGCCGACCGACCTTGCGAAGCCACGCTGGGTCGATTTCGTTGCCGCGGTACTTTTCCAAGAATTCCTCGCGCTTTATTCGGCATTTCGTTGCGATCCGCAGCAGTTTGCCCTCGAGACCAATTAAAAGCCGGTTCAGCTCGTACATCTGTTCCACCAACTGCTCGATGCGGTTGTTGTTCAGGTGCACGTCTTCCATTAGGTCGACAAGTTCCTGACGTAATTTACTGTACCTTTTTTCCTGGCTCGGCTTGATCTCTACCGTGCCCTGCAAGGAATCGAGCCGGACAAGTTGGAGTTTGTGAAGTTTTTTATAAGTCTTGTTAATTTGTTCGAAGGTTTTCACGACCTGAGGTGTTAGTTTGGCTTCCATAGCGGCGAGGGAAAGATTGTTTTCTGCGTCTTCGTCATCTTCGTCGTCATCGCTATTGCCCTCTTCTGTTTCGGCGCCGTTTCCCTCGGGTTTATCGTCTTCGGCGGTTTGTTCTCTCGTGGGTAGTGGTTCTGCATCCTTGGCTTCGGCCTCTTGGTTTCCAGCTTCTTCGCTGTTGTCTTCGCCATCGTCATCATCATCGTTCATGTTGTTGGAGCCTGGACCGCCACCATTGGTAGCATCCAAATCGATGATATCACGAAGTAACATGTCGCCATTTACTAGGGCGTCATGCCATTGGACGATTGCCTTAATAGTGAGAGGGCTCTCGCAAATGCCACCAATCATCATGTCGTTGCCGGCCTCAATCCTCTTCGCAATTGCGATCTCGCCCTCCCGAGACAGCAATTCCACCGATCCCATCTCGCGCAGGTACATTCGAACCGGATCGTCCGTGCGGCCCAGGTCTGCTTCGTTGACGTTACCACTAGCTTGCTGGGGCTCACTTTCAGTTGGATCGGACGCGTCAGAAGACTCTGCTTCCGCCTCTTCGTTTTCGACGACGTTGATACCCATTTCTGACAGCATGGACATGGTGTCCTCAATCTGTTCAGAAGAGACTTGGTCGGGGGGCAGAGCCTTATTGAGGTCGTCATAAGTGACGTACCCCTTTTCTTTGCCCTGGGTAATCATGGTTTTCACTGCGCCGCCAAGCGTATCTATCAGCGGGCTATCGCCACTATCCTCCTGAGAAGCTTGAGTCTGTAACGCCGCTGTTGCTGCTTTCGCCAATTTGTCTACCCCCGAACCTATTTCCCGAAGTTTTGCCGCCGATCCGGCGGCTTACGCCGACACTGTGTTTTCAATTTTAAGTCGAATCTTCGCATGGCGAGGTCCGCATTATGCACAGGCTATGCTGGCGCTCTCTTCTTCATCTAACCTGAGTTTCTGTTTGATAAGAACATCCAACCTGGCCCGTGCCTCTGGCGAAGGATTCTCTTGCGACGCACGTTTCGCCTCTTCGATCTCCTCAATCAAACCCTGACGTTGCCTACGCCGAAAAAGTTCTTTCCATCCTGATACCGCCTGATCGAGTGGCGCCTCGGATCTCGCAAAACTGTATGCCTCAATGCCCAACACACAGTTGACCACGTCACCATGGCCGCATCGAATTAGGTGGGTAATTAGTTCGCTTCTTTCAAGACCAGGATTGTCAGAAAAGACCTTTAAGGCTTCCTGACGTGCATTGTCAAGCTCAGGTAAAGAAAATCTCATGGTTCCAAGGTCTTCGCCAACGTCGTCCATGGCCGATGGATGATTGATGACTACAGCCAAAAGCAGCTCTTCATGGCGCTCTGATGCAGCCTTCACCGGGACCGTTTCATTGGGTGTGATATGAATATTGGGGGCCCATGCGCCTCGTTTGGACCACGAGCGACGTTGCTGCGAGTGCTTATGGCCACTTGCGCCCTGCTGAGGCCACAAACGTTCGCCAAAGACCCTTGAGAAATGTGCACGCACGATCGAATCCTGAATCTCGCGAGTATGTTCGTTGAGCTTGTACTCTATCGCCGCCCGGTCTTCCGCCGACGACGGTATTCGCCCGCCGGTCTCATTGCGCCATAACAATTCGGAAAGCGGCAGGGCTGCGTCCAACACAGTTTGCATGGCACCTAGCCCCTGACGAGAGACAAGTGTATCTGGGTCTTCCCCGGTGGGCAGCACGGCGAACCTAAGCCCGAGGCCCGGCCTCAGATGGGGGAGGGCGCGTTTGGCCGCTTTCGTGGCCGCGCGTTGCCCAGCATTATCGCCGTCGAAACAAAGAATGGGTTCGCGAGTCACTTTCCAAAGAAGTTGAATTTGATCCTGGGTAAGGGCGGTCCCCAAGGGGGCGACCGTGTGTTCGAAACCTGCTTGAGCCAGCACAATTACGTCCATGTAACCCTCAGTGACCAGCATCGTTTCCGCTCTGCGCGCCGCCGGCCCAGCTAGATGCATGCCGTACAGTGTTTGACCCTTGTGAAAGAGGGGCGTTTCCGGCGAATTGAGGTATTTTGGTTGTCCCTCCCTAAGAGTCCGACCACCAAAGGCGACAACTCGACCGCGACGGTCACAAATTGGAAATATCACCCGATTACGGAATCGGTCGTAAGGATCACCATCGTCGGGCTCGACAAGTAGGCCTGCGGCAATGGCTAGTTTTGGGTCTACGCCCTTGCGGGCGAGGGCGGTGCGCAGATGATGCCGTCCGGACGGCGCGAAGCCAAGGCGGAAACGCCGGATGGTCTCTTCGCTCAGGCCACGTTGAAAAAGGTAGTCACGAGCCTCCTTGCCTTGAGGCATGCGGAGTGCTTTTTCAAACATTGTTGTAGCGATCTCGGTGACGTCAAACAGGTTTTGGCGCTGTTTCTGGTTTTCCCGAGCTTCTGGGGTTTCACGTGGCACCTCCATGCCCGTCTCTGCAGCCAGTTTCTCGACGGCCTCCGGGAAGTTCAGCCCCTCTGTCTCCATTACAAAATCGAAAATGCTGCCGTGGGCCTGGCAGCCAAAGCAGTGATAGAAACCCTTTTCCTCATTGACAGTGAACGACGGCGTCTTTTCCTTATGGAAAGGACACAGGCCCAAATATTCGCGCCCCCTGCGTGTCAGCTTTACTCGCCGGCCGATGACGTCGATTAGGCCTACCCGGCCGCGGAGTTCATCTAGGAATTGGTCGCTAAAGGCCATGCGACGGATATGCTCCTGACATAATGCTGAATGACAATATTAGTCGGGAACGCCAATGAGGAAAATGAAATGTGGTATTGGTTATTTGGAAGTTGCCCACAAGCATCTGTGGACAATTACCCGAGCTTAGCCTTTACTGCGCTGCTAGCCTTGCCAAAATCCATCCGTCCAGCAAACTGTTCCTTCAGGATGGCCATCACTTTGCCCATATCCTTGAGGGTAGTCGCCTCTACATTCGAGATGACACCCTCGACTGCAGCGGCAATCTCAACATCGTTCATCTGGGCGGGTAAAAAGTTCTCTATGATCGAGATTTCCTCGGCTTCTCGTTGAGCAAGTTCCATGCGTCCGCCCTTCTCGTAGGCCTCGATACTGTCGCGGCGCTGCTTGATCATGGATTGCAGCAGAGAGAGCACAACATCATCGGAAATACCATCTGAATTACCTTTGGAGCGCGCAGCGATATCACGATCCTTGATGGCGGCTTGTATGAGGCGCAAGGTGGAAACCGCGATGGCTTCTTTCCGCTTCATAGCCGTCTTATAGGCGGTTGTGATTTGGGTGCGTAGCACCTTCGACCTCCGTCGCATTTCTCGCAGCAAGTCATGAAAATCCGACCCTATACCAATTTAATCGGAATAGCAACTGACTACAAAATTTTAACTATATGAAATAATTGAAGAAAATTCAAAATGATGGGCTTGACCTAGAGTAGACGTTTGCGTAAGAGTCCGCTCCAGCTACAGACATGCAAGGTACGCTTCACCAATGAATGATGAGAGCAAGGCATCAACGCCCGCCGGATCAAGCAACCGGCAGGGCGATTTTTTTTGCGCGCGACCTCGAGGTGCGGATGCTGCCTTGGTGTTGGCGGATGGCGAGGTATTTTGGGGACGGGGTGCCGGTGTGCCCGGCATCAGCGTAGGCGAGGTGTGCTTTAACACATCTATGACTGGCTATCAGGAGATCCTCACAGACCCTAGTTACGCCGGACAGCTGATCTCCTTTACTTGTCCCCATATCGGCAATGTCGGAGCCAATCCTGAAGATATGGAGACCAAGACCCCGGCAGCCCGGGGCTTTATATTGCGTGAGGATATTACCGAGCCTGCAAATTGGCGCGCTACCACTCACCTCAATGATTGGCTTAAGTCTATTTGGTTGACTGGCGTTACCGGTGTGGATACGCGTCGCCTTTCCCGTCGTATCCGCGAAGGTGGCGCGCCATGCGCTGCTTTAATTTACCACCCGGGCGGCGAACCGGATATTGAAGTCGCCCGATCGGAAGCGGCAGCGTGGCCCGGACTTGAGGGTATGGACCTAGCGAACGAGGTCACCTGCGCGCATCCTTACAAGTGGAATCAGACAGAGTGGGCGCTGGGCCGAGGATACGGCCGGCAGGCAGAACCGAGGTTTCACGTGGTCGTCGTGGATTTCGGCGCTAAGCAGAATATCCTGCGCTGCTTGGCGTCGAGTGGCTGCAATGTAACAGTGGTGCCCGCGAAGACGACGGCGAGAGAAATTCTGGCGTATGAGCCGAATGGCGTTTTGTTGTCGAACGGCCCCGGCGACCCTGCGGCGACCGGTATATACGCAATTCCAATGATTTTGAGTGTCATGGAGGCAGGTATACCCATTTTCGGCATTTGTCTGGGCCATCAGATCCTTGCCCTGGCGGTGGGTGCGAAGAGTTACAAAATGCATATGGGCCACCGAGGCGGCAACCAGCCGGTTAAAGACTTGGAGACAGGAAAGGTGGAGATCACCAGTCAGAATCACGGCTTTGTCATCGACAAGGAGACTTTGCCGACTGGGGTCATCGCTACGCATCAGTCTTTGTTTGATGGGACACTTGAGGGTCTGAAGGTCGAGGGAAAGCCTGTCTTCTCTGTCCAATACCATCCGGAGGCCTCGCCAGGCCCTCACGACAGTCATTACCTGTTCGCGCGGTTTGTTGAATTGATGAAAACTCCGTGACCTTCTCTGAACAAACAACGTCATAATAGCAAAATTTGGAAACCTCATGCCCAGACGGAATGATATCGAATCGATCTTGATTATTGGCGCTGGCCCCATCGTGATTGGCCAGGCTTGTGAGTTCGACTACTCCGGGGCTCAAGCCTGCAAGGCGCTGCGCGAGGACGGTTTCCGGGTGATACTGGTCAACTCCAACCCAGCGACGATCATGACCGATCCGGGCCTGGCCGACGCCACCTACTTGGAGCCGATTACACCGGAAATGGTTGAACGGATTATTGAAAAAGAGAAACCGGACGCGTTGTTGCCGACCATGGGCGGACAGACGGGTCTGAATGTAGGCATCGCGCTGGAGGAGTCGGGTGTCCTTAAACAGCACGGGGTGGAGATGATCGGAGCTGATGCCTTGGTGATTGCCAAGGCTGAGGATCGCCAGAAGTTCCGCAGCGCCATGCAGAAAATTGGTTTGGAAAGCCCGATGAGCGTTGTTGTCACCAACATAAAAGAGGCCCGTGACGCCATGGATAAAATCGGCCTTCCGCTTATTATTCGTCCTTCATTCACTTTGGGGGGGATTGGCGGCGGCATCGCCTTCAACAAGGATGAGTTCGAACAGGTCGTATCCGGGGGATTGGCGGCCTCGCCGGTGCATGAGGTGCTGGTCGAGGAGTCGGTCCTCGGATGGAAAGAATTCGAAATGGAGGTTGTCCGAGACAGCGCTGACAATTGTATCATCGTTTGCTCCATCGAAAACGTTGATCCGATGGGTATTCACACGGGCGACAGCATTACTGTCGCACCTGCGCTAACTCTGACAGACAAGGAATACCAACTCATGCGGAACGCCTCGATCGCTGTACTGCGTGAAATTGGAGTCGACACTGGCGGTTCCAACGTGCAGTTCGCCTTAAATCCAAATAGCGGCCGCCTTGTCGTCATTGAGATGAACCCGCGCGTGTCACGCTCTTCGGCGCTAGCTTCTAAGGCGACAGGCTTTCCCATCGCGAAGATCGCCGCCAAGTTGGCTGTCGGCTATACGCTGAGCGAACTGCAGAATGACATTACTGGCGTGACGCCAGCTAGTTTTGAGCCAACCATTGATTATGTGGTTACCAAAATTCCACGCTTTACCTTTGAGAAATTCCCGGACACGGAGGCATTACTGACCACCTCCATGAAATCGGTCGGCGAGGCCATGGCCATCGGACGCTCATTCTCGGAGTCCATTCAGAAGGGTGTTCGATCATTGGAAACTGGTCTCACGGGCCTTAACGAGATTGAGATCGACGGTGCCCTTGTGAATGGTGAGCTCGACCGCGATGCGATCCGTGCTGTGTTGGCCGAACGCCGACCCGAGCGAATACGCTACATTGCACAGGCCATGCGCTTTGGTATGCATAATGATGAGATTCAAAGGGCCTGCGGTTTCGACGCGTGGTTCTTAGGTCAAATCCGTGGTATCGTCGACGCAGAAGCCAATATTCGCGATAACGGACTGCCAGAAGATGCCATGGGGCTGCTGAAGCTTAAAAAATTGGGCTTCTCAGATGAACGGCTGGCCGAGTTGACGGACGACAGCGCGACACGCATCGCACATCACCGGCGCTACCTTGGCGTGCGGCCCGTATACAAGCGTGTGGACACTTGTGCCGGCGAGCTTGCAAGCCAAACTTCTTATTTTTACTCCTGCTACGAGGGTGACGGGAGCCGGCCGCCGGAAAACGAGGCCGAACCGACCGGGCGTAAGAAGGTTGTGATCCTGGGGGGCGGACCGAACCGAATCGGGCAGGGGATTGAATTCGACTATTGTTGCGTCCACGCTTCCTTAGCCATTCGCGAGGCCGGCCTGGAGGCGATTATGGTAAATTGTAATCCGGAGACTGTATCTACCGACTATGATACCTCCGATCGCTTGTTTTTTGAACCATTGACCTCTGAGGACGTGATTGAGCTAATCCAATCCGAACAACAAAACGGCGAGTTGTTGGGTTGTATTGTCCAATTGGGCGGCCAAACTCCTCTGAAATTGGCAAGCGGTCTTCAGTCGGCCGGCATACCCATACTTGGAACCAGCCCTGACGCTATAGATCTGGCTGAGGACCGCGAACGTTTTCAGGCCCTGCTCAAGGACCTCGGCCTTCGTCAGCCCGCCAATGGGTTGGCGCGATCGGAAGAAGAGGCTATGAGCATCGCTGGGGCTATCGGCTATCCATTGATAATTCGGCCGTCATACGTGCTGGGCGGTCGTGCCATGGAGATCGTCCATGACCTCAATGCCCTGAAACGCTACATGACTGAGGCGGTCCAGGTATCCGGCGATAGCCCTGTGCTGCTTGACAGTTATTTGCAGGATGCCATCGAAGTAGATTTAGATGCCATCTGCGATGGTGAGAATGTTTTCGTCGCAGGCGTGATGCAGCATATAGAGGAAGCTGGAATCCATTCTGGTGACTCCGCCTGTTCCTTGCCGCCATACTCGCTATCGGACGAGATCGTCGATGAATTCAAGAGCCAGGCGACAGAATTGGCAAAGGCGTTGGGTGTAAACGGACTAATGAACGTGCAGTTTGCAGTTAAAGATGGTGATGTCTACGTCCTCGAGGTAAACCCACGAGCCAGTCGCACAGTGCCGTTCGTTGCCAAGGCGACAGGCGTTCCAGTGGCCAAAATCGCGACGCGGGTGATGATCGGCGAGAATCTTGTGGACTTTGATTTGGAAGGCAAAGCGTGCGGTGATCATATGGCTGTGAAGGAGGCCGTGTTTCCTTTCACGCGTTTCGCTGACGTGGACACGATCCTTGGTCCGGAGATGAAATCGACCGGCGAGGTCATGGGCCTGGATGAGAATTTTCCGCGTGCCTTTGCAAAATCCCAAATCGGTGCGGGGAACCGCTTGCCAAAGGAGGGCACGGCCTTCATCTCAGTCAAGGATCGCGATAAGGAAGTGGCGGCAGAAATCGCTTCGCGTCTGGAGGCTCTCGGATTCAAACTAATTGCCACCGGTGGGACCCAACGTTTCATGACTGCGCGCGGTTTGAGTGTGAAGTCCATCAACAAAGTATTGGAGGGAAGGCCACACTGTGTGGACGCGATATTGAACGGTGAAGTTCAACTAGTGATCAACACCACGGACGGTGCGCAGGCAATATCGGACAGCTTTTCCATACGCCGAACGGCTGTAACCAATAACGTGCCGCACTACACTACGATGGCTGGAGCAGCTGCAGCGGTCGATGGGATTGAGGCGCTCGGTGCGGTGGGGCTTGATGTTGCGCCGTTGCAGGCTTATTTTAAANNTTCGTNNTAAGGGGNTNNCNANNGACCGCGNATCGANCNGGCGTGNNCTGGCCNACCGGGACACGANNGTGAANTTTGTTTCTACAGGTGGACANAGANATGGAAAAGGTACCCATGACCCGNCAGGGTCTGGACACTTTGGAAGAAGAATTCAAGCGCCTTCGTAANGAAGAGCGNCCGGCTGTGATTAAGGCTATTGCTGCTGCTCGCGAGCATGGTGATCTTTCCGAGAACGCAGAATATCACGCAGCCCGAGAGCGCCAGAGCTTTATCGAGGGAAGGTTGGCTGAACTTGAGGATGTCATTAGTCGCGCCGACGTCATTGACGTGTCGAAATTGTCAGGAACCGTTGTCCGATTTGGTGCCAACGTGATGGTTGCCGACGAAGACACAGACGAAGAAATTACTTATCAGATCGTGGGCACTCATGAAGCTGATTTGGACCAGGGCCGACTGTCCGTAACATCTCCACTGGCGCGCGCCATGATCGGTAAGACCGTTGGTGATAGTGTGGAAGTAAACACACCACGTGGCCCAAAGGGGTACGAAATCTGTGATGTTAAATTCAATTAGGCGGCGTNTNGGTTAAGGGGCGCCGACTTCTGTTGCGTCTTCATCAATCGGTATTCCCGACAAATTTTTTGCGGTGCGAATAGTCTCNAAGGTCGTCACAGTGGAAACGTGGGAGGCCGCAGTGATGCCCATGGTTAAGGCGTCGCGCTGGTCCTTATCTTTGGCAACGACTTTGAGAAGAAAGTCACCGCCGCCACGAATCATATGACACTCGCGCACTTCAGGCCACGCGTTCATCCGCGTCTCGAAATCCTGAAGAACGCTCTGAGCCTGCGAATCCAAACCGACCAAGGCAAAGAACATCTCCTTGTAATTGAGCAAGGAACCGGCGATCTCCGCGTGGTACCCTATGATGTAACCGGCGTCTTCCAGGGCGCGGACTCGGCGGAGGCATGGAGGAGCAGAAATACCGGCACGCTGAGACAGCTCAACATTGGTCATCCGTCCGTCGTCTTGAAGATCACGGAGAATGCGCCGGTCGATACGATCCAATTTGACCTTTTGCATGCATACTCTCCAATATTCGAAACGTGAACAGACCCATTTGAAATATTATTGCGTAATTATATTATACAGAANNTAGAANTGCGAGAGCGTTNGCCCTCAGTCTAGCGGATTGCACCTTTCNAGNTGATTGTCGATAATCTTNGGCNNATNNCCNCGAAATGGACNAANCCGTGCCCGAGCGCCAAACCAACGTTCTACACAAGGGTCACGCCCTATTTCTTATGATCGCGCCGATCGCCTATTTCGGAGCAGCGATTTNTTTGCGAGCTATCGCGGGGCCGTTTTGGCAATGGAGCCTTCTCGATCCGTCCTATTTCTATTTGTTGGACGGTTTGAACATGCTTGGCGGTCGGCGTCCAGGGCATGTAGCTCATCCAGGCATAACCGTGACGACGTTGGCGGCTGCGTGGCTGTGGATTCAGCAATTGGGATATGAAACGAGTACATTCGTTGAAGAAGTATTAAGGAAACCAGAGATCTACTTGCACCAACTGTCGACGCTATACATCGCCCTTAACACCCTGTTGCTGGCTGGCGTTGGGTGGATCGCATACCGCGTATTCGGGGTTGCAGGGGCGCTCGGTGTTCAGCTCGCGCCATTCATGTCGACAATTGTATTAAAACACGCGTTCCTACCCAAGCCCGAGGCAATGTTGGTAGCCGTCACTTTTATTCTGATGATGCTGACCATGTTAGCCTTGAGGCGTTCGAGTGATCCTCGTTTAGCTGTGGTATTTGGGGTTATCGCCGGCTTCGGTATGGTTACCAAGATTACCGCTATACCAGTGTTTCTCATCCCTTTATTTGTAGTCGGTGGCGGGCGTACAGTTTTGATTTATGTTGTTGTAGCCGTTGTCGCTGCGGGCGTTTTCTTTTTACCAGCCGTGGGCGCCCTCGGCGATGTTATTAGTTGGTGGGTACACGTGGCTAAGGGATCTGGCGCGCATGGTTCCGGTCCACAGACGTTTATTGATCTTGATACCTATGCGAGGGCTGTTGCCAAGGTATTCAAAAGGCCTGCGCTGCGTGTGCCGGTTATNCTTTCCGCGGTTACACTCGCGACTGTCATCTGGCGGTCACGCCGCGGTGGCGGCGTTGAGACGGCGGAAGTTCGATGTTTGATTGGAATCTTGGTTGCGCAAGTGACCCATGTACTCTTGGTTGCGAAGCAACCAACGGCTTTTTATCTGATCCCTTCCTATATGTTTTCAGCGCTCTCATTAGTTCTTTCTTTTAGATTACTGTGGAGTGCTCGACCCCGATCTTGGCGCTTACCCGTAACCGGGACGGTTCTGGCCAGTCTCTTCGTGGTCGGCTTCTCCGTGGGGCAAGCCAACGGCTTGCATCGATTGTCAAAACATCTAGAAATAAACTCGGAAATGGCCAATGCGGTGGACAATGCGCGTTTTAACCACTGCACTCAGATTTTCATCAATGCCGCGAGCACGCCCGTTTTTGCCATGTTTTTAGCAGATCGCGTCACCGGATGGCAGCACAGCGAGGTATTGAAGAACGTTCATCCGAGGAAAAACTTCTGGATCGATGACTGGTTAGATCAAACGAAGTTTACGCTGCGCNGTTGGTCTGGGGTTCATGTCTTCGCNGATGTTTGGCGCGACTCTCAATGTCTATTNTTTCGAGGCGACCGTGCGAACGGTATCGTCAACTATTTGAAATCTGTAGCGCCCGGTATTGTCTATGATTTGAGTTGTACAAAAGGGCCGGAGGTCATCGTGACNGTTGGTGTGGATTGTGAAGGNAAGNTGNCNCCATGATGTCGGGAGCTGTATCAGCAGGGCATCCCGAGACCGCCCAGGCGGCCGCGAACATTCTCAGGGAGGGTGGGAACGCATTTGATGCCGTGTTAGCTGGAATGGCGGCGGCTTGCGTTTGTGAACCGGTGTTATGCTCTTTTGGTGGCGGCGGATTTTTGATGGCGAAATCCGCAAACGGGGAACCCTGGATTTTTGATTTTTTTGCGCAAACACCATTGCGTCATCCGGAAACTAAAAACAGGGACTTTTCCCCGGTAATTTGTGATTTTGGACCTGTACAACAGAAATTCCATATCGGCTTGGCGTCCATGGCGACACCGGGCCTGGCGCGCGGCATGTTTGAAGTTAATGAATTGTTAGGGCGTATGCCCCTTGGTCTAATTTTAGAGCCAGCGATAATGTTAGCAAAAAAAGGAGTGCCACTTCATAAGCTGCAGGCACGAATCTTCCAGGTTGTTGAACCCATTTACATGGATACTGAAGCCAGCCGGGCACTTTTTGAGTCCAAGGTCAATCCTGGAAGTTTGGTCGACGAGGGCGATCTCATTGTGAACACCCAGTTTGCTGACTTTTTGGATACTCTGAGTCGTGAAGGGGATGATTTGTTCTATCGTGGCGAGATTGCTGCCCGTGTCGCGGAGGACTGTCGCGGCCAGGGCGGTTCGCTGACCCGCGCCGATTTTGAGCTATTCAAACTTGAAAAACGCAAACCTTTGTCACTTAGGTATGCCGATGCACTAATCTATACCAACCCCCCTCCATCGATCGGCGGTCAGCTAATTGCTTTTGCCCTCTCTATACTTCCCGACTTTGGTGCTGAAGGGGCTGCCTTTGGTTCAACCGCACATCTCTCAACGTTGGTCCAGGCCATGGCGTTTACCGACGAAGTCAGAATGGAGAGTCATGTGCACGGAACTTCGGCAGAGGAGGCGGGGGCCCTATTGCTTAGTGAGGAGATGATTGACGCCTATCGCCAACGCATCGCACCCCATCCGCGTTCGTATCGTGGCACGACCCATATCAGCGTTGTCGACAGTAACGGCAACGCGGCGAGCCTGACCTTTTCCAATGGCGAGGGCTGCGGTTACATCGTTCCCGATACGGGTATGATGATGAACAATATGCTCGGAGAGGAAGACATTAATCCCTATGGCTTTCATAATTGGCCAACGAATACCCGAATGTCCTCAATGATGGCTCCAAGTCTCATTTTTGATCCATCGGGTCGGGTTACAGCGCTTGGGTCTGGAGGCTCCAACCGAATTCGTACAGCCATATTGCAGGTGTTGATCAACCTTTTGAACTTTGATTTGGGTTTTAAGGACGCTGTTCAGAGCCCGCGTGTCCACTATGAGGGTGGCCTGTTGAATATTGAGCCAGGATTTCCCGAGTCTGCCGTTGTCAATCTTTCCCAACATTATGACGATATCAAACGTTGGGATGAACTGAACTTGTTCTTTGGCGGTGTTCACGCCGTTTGTTCGGATGCCCGATGTGGGGTTTTTGATGGCGCCGGAGATCCACGTCGAGGCGGTGTGTCGATAGTCATTTCGTAGACCCGAGCGACGCGGTTTGAAGCGGCTCCTTGGGGATGTTGCGCGTGTCATAGCCTAAAAAGGCGATCACCAGTTGTGAGCCGACGATAACCGGAAGGGCGGCAAGTACGACTGTGCCCGCTGAAGCATTGATGCCTGTTGTTTGGCTATTGATCCAATTTATCGTTCCAAAGACAATGCCAAAAAGTAACAAAAGCTTACCCAGAATTAACTGCAGCGTTGCGACGTTGGTTTCACGCAGGAAATAGGTAATAAAGATTCGCCGACACGTGTTGACATAATGTTTGAAGATGAATTCCGGCACAACCATGGGAATTCGAATGCCGCTAGTCTCGCTTCCGTAATAGGCCTCCATCGGTATATCTCGCACCACGGCCCGAAGAAGTCCTAAATAAAACAGCATATCCGACTCGAAAAAATATCCATGGGAAATCTTGGATAATGGAAGAGCGCGTGCGGCGTCGGCATGTATAGCCGTGAAGCCGTTCGTGGGGTCAAAGATATTCCAATATCCACTGGAGAGCTTTGAGGCAAAAGAGAGCAAGAAGTTACCGAGCAGCCGGCTTTTTGGCATCCCGGATACGCTGCCTAAGGCATGGAAGCGATTTCCTTTCACGTAGTCCGCTTCTCCCTTGATGAGCGGCGCCAATAGGACCGGAATTAAGGACGGTGCCATCTGGCCATCTCCATCCAACTTGACGATATAGTTTGCATCGGCCTCCAGGGCCTTACGATAGCCTGCTATAGTAGCGCCCCCGACACCTAGGTTCCGATTATTTGTAAAAACTTGGACACGTTCATCTTTGCAATTTTCACGGACATACTCTCCGGTTTTATCTGGGCACGCATCGTCAATCACGAAAATATGCTGTGTTTCCGGTCCGATCTCGGCCAGGACGTCGAGAATATGAGACCTCTCTCGATAACAAGGAACGACGACTGCAATTCCGGTGCCCGCCGCGCCGTCGACATGGGACGGGGCTTGAAACGGGTTCAAAGATGCAGTCGTCATGATTAAGCCTTTCTATATGTGGACTTCCGGCCAATTTAGTTCAGCATCTGGGTCATTCACAAGAATTGGCGTTAATGTCAATAAGCCATTGCGGAGATGCTCGCATTCGCAAATGATGAGAGTTAACATAAAAGAGTGCTCAAGGGAGAGAAACTCTCTATTTGCGTTGGGAATATTTAATCATGTCTGAGGGAGATATTGGGAGTTTGGTGGGTATCGCATTGCTGTGCGATCTTCCCCAATCCACGTTGACAAGAGCTGCTAACAATTGTCGATGGCGCAGTTACAGCGCGAACGAGCAAATTATAGATCGTCAGAGCGAAGCCACAGATGTTTTTTTTGTTGGCGAAGGGCGCGCGCGCGTCGTTAATTACTCCATTTCCGGACGCGAGATCACACTTGATGATATTGGAACCGGCGGTCATTTTGGCGAATTGGCCGCCATTGACGGTCAACCACGATCCGCAAGTGTTATGGCGCTAACCCGCTGCTCCGTGGCCATCATGTCGCAGGAACACTTCCTCCAGCTTGTTGATAAGAATCCAAGTGTCGCCCTGAAAGTCATGCGGGGGCTTGCTTCAATTATCCGAAATTCGACTGAGCGGATCATGGATCTCAGTACCTTAGCGGCGAACAACCGCGTGCAAGCTGATTTGTTGCGTCAAGCCCTAAACAATCGTGATGGCGATAACTCGGCGTCAATCTCGCCAATCCCAATGCACGCCGATATTGCCAGTCGGGTCAGTACAACCCGCGAGACGGTTGCGCGTGTGATGAATGATTTGGCTCGACAAGGCATTTTAGAACGACAAAAGAAGGTATTGGTCGTCCTTGATGTGTCCAGGCTCCAGGAAATGATCGAGGAAGTCCGGGGTGAATAAGCTATAGTTTTTGCTTAGCCACCCGTTTCTGCCTCACAAGTGTGTGTACCGGAGTCAATTGACTTGCGTTATCTGGTGTATCAGCCTTCTAGATGTTTGACGCAGATTATTTAGATCAGCGGTGAGACCAGGGTTTGACCGTGTTGATGGAAGATAATCTTCCGATACGTCCCAGGAAGCAGGCGATATCGTAAAATATGGCAAAAAAAATTTTGATTGTTGAGGACAATGTGCTCAACATGAAGTTATTCAATGATCTGCTCCAGGCCCACGGTTATCAAACCTTGCAGCTTATGGAAGGTGGTGACGTGTTGAGGTTGGCGCGGGATGATAGGCCGGACCTTATCCTAATGGATATCAAACTCCCGGATATTTCTGGCCTAGAAGTGACCAGGATGCTTAAGTCTGACGATGACCTAAAAGACATCCCGGTTATCGCAGTTACGGCCTTTGCTATGAACGGTGATGAGGAAAAATTCCGCCAAGGCGGCTGCGAAGGTTACATAGCGAAACCGGTCTCTTTGCCCGCGTTTTTAGACACGATCGCAAACTTCCTCAACTGAGAGCGCACCATGGTAGTGGGTAAGTAAGATGGCCGGAAAACCGGTTCCATGGAGGTATATACAAAAGTCGCAAAGCTTTATTTGATCTTCGCTTCTTTGAACATAACGTGTTTGCGAGCTACGGGGTCATATTTACGAAATTCCATCTTCTCGGTCTGATTCCGCGGGTTCTTTTTGGTCACGTAATAATAACCCGTACCCGCCGTGCTCTCGAGCTTGATAAGGATAGTCGCTGGCTTCGCCATAGTTTCGCTCCAACGGAGAAGACGTTAAATTATGAGTGGCGCAAGATACAGTTTGGAACGGGGCTGTCAAGCGGCGGAGCTCTATTTCCAGGCTTGAATGTCTCGACTGGTAAGTTCAATAGCTTGCGCATAGAGATGGGGTTCTGAGAGGATCAATTCGGCGATACGAAGCTCCACTGTTGATTTGCGTCGCTCAGACGCGCACGCTTGGCGCAATGCGCTTCGTGATTCCTTCTCATCGATCAAAGATTGGCGCCAAGACACATAGTTCGCTCGGATTTCAGATTTGTTGCGTTCGAATCGGTCTAGAGCGGCCCGAGGGCCTTTTGAGACGCCACTGGTACAAATGACCGGCCAAACGCCCAATCCATGTAGGGCATAACCTGAAGGCGCAATGAAACGGGACCAAGTCAGGGCTACCTCGCCGTCGTTGGGGAGACGGATAACTGTTTGAACCGTGCCCTTACCGAACGAAGCCGTGCCGACCACAACGGCACGGCCTAGATCTTGTAGAGCCGCTGCGACAATTTCCGATGCTGACGCCGATTTACCATCCACAAGCACAACAATGGGAATACCCTCGGCGAAATCTCGTCCGCCAGCCTCGTAGTGATTCAGGCTATCCGGGTGCCGGCCGCTGGTGGAGACAATATGTCCGTGGGTTAACAGGAGGTCCGCCACCTTGACGGACTGTTTCAAAAGACCTCCGGGATTGCCGCGAAGATCGACGATCAAGCCCCTCGGATCATTGTTGGCTACTCGGCGCAAGTCCCCTAGGGCTTTCGCGACGCCTTCCGCCGTCGACTGGTTGAAACTGCTGATTTTTATGTATCCGACACCTTGGTCTACATGACTGGTTACCGTGTTTGGAACTATATGTTCGCGGGTCATGGCAAATGTGAACTCGTGGTCTTGCGAAGCTCTGTATACGCGAACACTAACATCTGAATGAACTGGGCCGCGAAGCCGATTGAGCAAACCGCGCAATTTCATGTTGCGAACGTCCGCATTGTTGATATGGGTAATTTCGTCATCAACCTTGATGCCCGTTTGTGCGGCAGGTGTATTATCAATGACCTCCATGACCAAGGATTTACCTTTGACTATTTTGATGCGGATGCCAATTCCCCCAAAACCCTCACGCCGCGCCCTGTT
Organism: Magnetovibrio sp.; assembly: GCA_002709525.1. GTDB lineage: Bacteria > Pseudomonadota > Alphaproteobacteria > Rhodospirillales > Casp-alpha2 > UBA3470. Next base: position 42,612 of record PARE01000012.1, read on the forward strand.
GCGTTTGGCTTCGGCGGCGCCTGAATAACGTGAAAATACGTCGAGATCGGCAAGCACGCCATCGAAAACGGCCTCGTATATTTTCTCATCTCCCGCACTGCTGAGAAGTTTTGATTGCCGGCGTGCTGCTTGTTCAAAATTTGCCGTGACTTTTCCCCACCCTCGCGCGTCCATCATGCTCGGTGCTTTCGCTGACACGATTTCCTGACCTTCGAGTAAAAGCCTTACATGATCGTTATGGCGTTCGGCTTGAAGGGCCGGGTCAATCGATGCGAGGCCCTCGAGACCGCCGACGGCGATTTTATCTACACGAAGTGGCCGGATGTATTTCTCTGAAATATTCCGAAATCCTGCGGTATAAACCTCGATATGGTGGATTAAATTAGCTGTCGAGATTGGTTGGTGCTTTGTAGCCTTTGGGCCCGTGCAGCCAGCCAAGGCGACTACCATAATTGCCATTGAGACAGGAAGCCTCATTCGAGAGCCTAACATCATTTTTCGATTGTCTAATAATTCATCAGAAAGGTCACCCGTTTCCTTGCAGGAAACGTGAGGGCTGGCGTTTAAGAACGCCGCCGGCCGCGTCTTTTTTTTGGACTGGGGCGGCGACCCGTGATGTGATTTTTTCCGCGTTTTGGTCCGTTGGGCACCGCTGTCTGTTCGCCAGCCACCACAGTCATTATGAGCCCGCCTGTCGAAGGCATGGCCTCTTCCAGCCGAACTTCTAATTCTTGCCCCAAGCGAAACACTAAGCCATGCGATGTTCCCGTGAGTGTGTGAAGGATTGGGTCGAGGGCATAATAGTCATTTGGTAGCGTCCGAATGGGAACCAAGCCGTCAGCGCCGGAGTCCTTGAGCGTGACAAACAGGCCGGCGCGGCTGACGCCGTTGATATGGGCCGCGAATTCCGCCCCGATTTGGTCGGCCAGATAGAGTGCCGTAAAACGGTCGACGGCTCTTCGCTCCGCCTTCGCTGCGTTACGTTCCGTTGCTGAGATATGACCCGCCACGCTCTCGAAGTCTTCTCCTTGGTTGCCGAGACCTCCTGCGCCTAGCTTCAATCCGCTCACAAGTGCGCGGTGCACCAACAAGTCCGCGTAACGGCGAATAGGCGAAGTAAAGTGGGTGTAGCGGCGCAGGGCGAGACCGAAGTGGCCGATATTGCGCGGACTGTATTCTGCCTGCGCTTGACTGCGCAGGATCATCTGGCTGACCAAGTACGCTTCTGGCTCTTGGGCAACGAGACTCAGGATTTTATTGAATAGCCTCGGCTGCGGCAATTGGCCTTTGTCGATTTGCAGATCAAGAGAGCGCAAAAATTGATTCAGAGCCTCAGCTTTCTCCTTCGAAGGCCGATCATGGATGCGATACATACAAGGCTGGCGGAGTTTCTCCAGTGTTTCGGCGGCCGCCACGTTGGCGGTAATCATGAATTCTTCGATGAGCCGATGACTATCCAGGCGCTCGTGTTCTTTGATGGCGCGTACTGTGCCGTCATCTGCTATCTCGATGCGTCGCTCAGGGATATCGAGTTCGAGCGCGCTCCGGCGGTTCCTGGATTTCAACAAGGTTTCGAAGGCACCATATAGAGGTTTGATAACCGTTGCCAAAAGCGACGCTTTCTGATCGTCGCGGCGACCATCATGGATCGCTTGGACTTCCGAATACGTCAAGCGTGCGGTCGATTTCATGAGGCCGCGGACAAAAGTGTGCCGTGTCAGTCCTCCATTCGGGGCGATCCACATGTGAACTGCCAGGCAAGGCCGGTTCTCGTTGGGCTTCAATGAACAGAGCCCGTTGGACAGAGCTTCAGGAAGCATTGGGACAACGCGGTCAGGGAAGTAGACTGAGTTTCCGCGTTCCCGGGCATCGCGATCTAAGGAGCTCCCCGGTCGCACGAACCACGAGACGTCGGCGATGGCGACTATTATATGCCAACCGCCGTCGATGTCAGGGTCTGGCTCGGCCCAGACAGCATCATCAAAATCCCGAGCGTCGGCCCCGTCGATGGTAACGAGCGGAATATCTCTGAGATCTATGCGTTCCTCAAGCGATGGTTCGACCGCGGCATCAGCATCGGCGAGGCTCTCTTCGGAGAACGTATATGGAATGCTGTTCTCGTTGATGGCGATGGCGCTAATGTTCGACTGACCATTAGCGTGTCCCAAGCGCTCGACGATTCTGACCTGACGAAGACCTAAGTGCTTACCGCGAATGACCTCGGCTCGCACCAATTCCCCTTGATGGGCGCCCATNTCNNAATCNTCGGGGACAATGAATTCGGTTTTGTGGCGTTTNTCGGTNGNTTGCAGCCGNCCGCCGTCGCCACCACGATGATAAACACCGAGGACCNTCGCCGGTGCTGACGCTAATCTTCGGATAGTNTTNGCTTTGTATTCTAGGTCATNCAGCTTGGTTAGCCGCGCGAGGACCTTGTCTCCAATACCAAGTGCCGGCTGACCCCTCCGTTCTGGGTCCATGTGTATTATTGGTGGCGGCACATCTTTGGGCCATGGCGTTGGATTNGCGATNAAATCNCCGTGTTCGTCNAGTCTNGAGATATTTAGGANGCAGACTTCGGGCAATGTGCNGGGGTCAGCGTACTTTCGNCCCCGNCCNCGTTGCAAACTACCGTCGATGGTAAGCTCGCGAAGCAGCTTTTTTAGCTCGCGTTTTTGTTCGGCGTTGAGGTGGAAGGCCCTAGCAATCTCGCGTTTTCCAATGTGACCGGGTTTTTCGCTGATGAATTCAAGCACCTCTTCGCGGGTCGGAAACGGCGCTGATGGTTGTCGTTTCTTAGCCAAAGGATTAATCTCTGACGCTAGGTGTCGACGGATTTTCGTCGGCTAGTAGACTTTTTGCCACCCTTGTTGTTTTTTGCGGCTTTGGCTTTGAGTAATGACAAGGCCTGTTCCAAGGTTACCGAGTCCTTGTCCATGTCTTTTGGCAACGTTGCCATCAATCGACCGTGTTGTACGTAGGGTCCCCAACGGCCTTGACGCTGGGTGATTGGCTTTTTGTCTTTCGGATGTTTGCCAAGTTCCCGGGGNGGNTCCTTACGTGGCGCGTTGGCCATTAGGTGAACGGCCCGGTTGAGCCCAATGGTCAGAACATCGTCGTCACCCTTTAGTGACACGTAGGTGCCACCNAGTTTAATGTATGGTCCAAACCGGCCGATGGCGGCGGTAATAACCTCGCCTGTTTCAGGGTCCGGTCCCACATCGCGCGGCAACGCAAGCAAGCCNAGGGCTATATGCAGNTCGATGGTGGAGGGGTCTAAGGTCNTTGGGACGGAACCACGCTTCGGCTTCGTTTTCTTGGTTTTCGGTTTCTTNCCCTTTGTCTCGATGACAATTTCCTCGACCTCGCCCAGTTGCACATACCAGCCNTAGGGACCCTTTCTGAGGGTCACCATCAGATTTGTCTCCGGATCGATACCAAGTTCCTTGGGTCCGCCGTTCCCATTGGATTCGTCAGATCCGTCGGAGACCTCCAGCGGTCGGGTAAAGCGGCAATCGGGATAGTTGGAGCATCCAATGAACGCACCGAATTTTCCCAGCTTCAGGTTCAATCGGCCATCCGCGCAGGTGGGGCAATTGCGCGGGTCATTTCCATTGCCAGTGTCGCGAAAGAAATGGGGGCCCAAGAGGTCATCCAGTTTATCGAGTACCTCCGAGATCCGCAGGTCCTTGGTNTCGTTCACAGCCTCCGAAAATGCGCCCCAAAAGTCGCGAAGCAACGTTTTCCAATCCACGTGACCACCTGAGATATCATCGAGTTTCTCTTCAAGGTCAGCGGTGAAATCATAAGCCACGTATCGGGTAAAAAAGCTCTCAAGAAACGCTGTCACCACCCGGCCACGATCTTCCGGTTCAAACCGGCGCTTTTCTAANCGCACATAGTTGCGGTCTTGAAGGACCGAGATGATACTGGCGTAAGTGGACGGTCGGCCAATGCCTAGTTCCTCCAGTGTCTTCACCAGAGAGGCTTCAGAATAACGTGGCGGCGGTTGGGTGAAATGCTGTTCGGGCAGTACCTGACGGCGTTCTACCGAATCGCCCTCATTCAACGGTGGTAATATTCGATCTTCGTTCGCGGATGCGGAACCCGATGTGGCTTCTTTGTCGCTGTCGTCGCGCCCTTCCTGGTACANACGCAGGAAACCGTCAAATGCGATCACCGATCCCGTGGCGCGCAGCGTCACTTGATTGTCGGGATCGCCGAACTCTACGGCCACCTGGTCTAAGACGGCGGATTCCATTTGGCTAGCGATCGTGCGCTTCCAAATGAGCTCATAAAGCCGCCTTTGGTCATCTTCCAAATAGGAGGCAACATCGGCGGGCCGCCTTTTGAGGTCCGTTGGGCGAATCGCTTCGTGGGCCTCTTGCGCGTTTTTNGCTTTCGACTTATAGATCCGTGGCGCACTTGGAATGTAGGCTTCGCCGTAATCTCGTCCAATCAATGCACGGCTACTGACGANAGCTTCGTTGGCGATCTGAACGCCATCCGTNCGCATATAGGTTATNAAGCCGACNGTTTCGCCATCAAGTTGGATCCCTTCATACAGCCGCTGCGCAACCTGCATTGTGCGGCGCGCTCCGAAACGTAGTTTGCGTGANGCTTCTTGCTGAAGCGTTGAAGTNGTGAATGGCGGGGCAGGGTGTCGCCGCGTCTTCTTTCGTTCGATCTTCTGAACACTGAATGAGCGGGCCTCGATTGCGGTAACCGCGGCCATGGCNGCAGCCTTGTCCCCGAGGTCCATCTTGTCGATCTTTTTGCCATTCAGATGTGTTAACCCGGCCTCGAACGGAACGCCGTTTGGAGAGGCCAAGAGCGTGTTTATGGACCAGTATTCCCGCGGTAGGAAATTCTCAATCTCGGTCTCGCGCTCGCAGATCAGGCGGAGTGCTACAGATTGGACCCGGCCGGCCGAGCGGCTGCCGGGNAACTTTCGCCATAGAACGGGAGAGAGCGTGAACCCGACGAGGTAATCCAGGGCACGGCGCGCCAGATAGGCTTCGATCAGCTCGTTGTCCAATTCCCGCGGCGTTTCGAAGGCCGCCAAGATGGCGTCTTTTGTGATCTCATTGAAAACGACCCGTTTTACATCAATCGTGTCGAGGGAGTTCGTTTCGTTGAGGATTTGCTGTACATGCCAGGAGATGGCNTCACCCTCGCGGTCGGGGTCAGTGGCGAGATAGAGGCGATCGGCGCCCTTAAGCGCCTTGGCGATTTCGCGAACATGTTTTTGGGATTTGTCGTCGATTTGCCAACTCATTGAGAAGTCATCATCAGGACGGACAGATCCATCCTTTGGCGGCAAATCGCGGACATGCCCATAGCTGGCGANAACGGTNTAATCGCTACCCAGGTACTTATTAATTGTTTTGGCCTTTGCCGGGGACTCGACAATGACGACACTGCTCATGGCGACCCTAATCCGTCAAAAAAACACGCACGCTATTCCATTTGGCACGGGAGAATTGGCACTTCGAGCCGCAATGTCAACTGGCGATCTGTTTTGTCACATAACNTTCGCATNANCATNTGTATCGTNCGAACGACTTTGNGGGTACCAAGATGAGTGAGATATTATTATTCTAAATCANTGTGTTTAGGGTAAGTTTAAGGGATTTTGAAAAACGGTGTAATCGAAATACAAATTATCTTTAATTGTTGGGTTGAATTTCTCGAAGATGGGCGTCAACTGGTCAACTACCGAAACTGGGGCATTCAGCTCTAAGAGGGGGAATTTTCTTTCTCGCCAAATCGACTTTCCTGGCCGCGTATCAAGCGGATAATGTTCTCGCGATGGCGAATGAAAGCCAACAATGCTAGCCCGGCGGTTAGATAGGTGACAGGACGCGTGCTCAGGTGCTCAGCGAAGACTACCGACGCTGCAAGGGCGCCCATTGATGCGAGTGAGGAGTATCGGAACAGCCCGGCAATTAGCAGCCACGTCGCACCTGTCGCCACGACGACATGCCACGACGCGACGAGCAATACGCCTAAAGTCGTGGCCACTCCTTTGCCACCCCGAAATTTTAACCAAACCGGAAAATTATGGCCAAGAACTGAGCTGAAACCGGCGATCAAGCTCGCTTCAAAGCCCCAGCATACCATCACCACCCACGCCGCCGCCGCCCCTTTGCCAGAGTCCAAAATGATTGTCAGAAGCGCTAAGAATTTGTTTCCGGTGCGNAGGACGTTGGTTGCACCGATATTACCGCTACCAATTTGGCGAATATCCCCAAAGCCCGCCATGCGGGTGACAACCAAACCGAAAGGGATTGAACCAAGTAAATATCCACCGACGGCAGAGACAGCAAAGAGAGAGTGCGTATCGCTCACGGCCTTTCATCCAGCTCAAAGACCGTGCGTCCGTCGATGACGGTGCGCAAAACCTGACCTTGGACCGGTCGCCCATCGAATGGAGAATTTTTAGACTTCGAATGAAGTTTATTATCCGTGACTTTCCAGCCTTTGTCCGGATCAAAAATCATCAAATCCGCTGGCGCTCCTGATTCTAGACGACCANCGCGAAGATTTAAAAGCTCAGCCGGTTTTGATGTAATCAAACCGAGTGCCGTCAATAGATCAATATGGCCGTTGTGAACCAGTTCAAGGGTGACCGGAAGCAAAGTCTCCAAGCCTATTCCACCGGATGCCGCCTCACTGAAGGGGAGCCGTTTGGCCTCTTCATCCTGGGGTAGGTGATCCGAAGCGACCACGTCGATGGTTCCATCAACCAACCCGGCAACTACCGCCTGACGGTCGCTCTCGATGCGCAGAGGCGGTGCTAACTTAGCAAACGTCCGATAATCACCGACGGCCAATTCGTTGAGGGCGAAGTAGGGCGGCGCGGTATCGCAGGTGACCTTAACACCCCGTGCGCGGGCTTGGCGGATGACATCAACGGCTGCAGCCGTTGATATATGGGCGAAATGGATACGCCCGCCGGTCATTTCGGCAAGCCGTATGTCGCGCTCCACCATGATGACTTCGGCCTCGAGCGGGATCCCCGCCAACCCAAGACGGGTTGCGGTCTCGCCAGCGTTCATTACGCCGTCTTCGGTCAATGACGGTTCCTCTGGGTGCTGAACAATTAGCAGATCGAACGTTCCCGCGTAGGACAAAGCTCGAGACATGACCTGAGCGTCGACCAAGGCCTTGAGTCCGTCTGTGAAGGCAACTGCGCCAGCCTCAGCCAGCATACCCATTTCTGTAATCTGCTTACCCGACAGGCCACGGCTGATCGCACCGTAGCAATAAACCTTAGCCAAGCCATGTTTGCGGGCCCGACGGGCAACGAACTCGACAGTAGACATATCGTCGATGACGGGTTCAGTATTTGGCAGGCAGACCATTGTGGTCACTCCCCCAGCGACAGCTGCACGTCCTGCTGTCGCCAGAGTTTCCTTATGTTCTTCGCCTGGCTCACCTGTATGCATTCGAATATCAACAAGGCCAGGAGACAGGCATGCACCGAAGCAGTCGACATTCCTGACATTTTTTGGCACGCCATTCTCGAACAGGCCCGGCTGGGCCTCGACTATCGTCTCGCCCTCCGTTAGGACGGCACCTAAGGCATCTAAGCCGCTTGCTGGATCAAGAAGTCTTGCATTGGTATAAGCGATCATACCGGGTGTGTCGTCGCGTCCGGCCATTTAGAGATTCCTTGCATCTGGGCGGTCCAGATTCTCAGTTAAAATCTCCAGACAACCCATTCGCACCGCCACGCCCATCTCAACCTGCTCGCGGATTACGCTGCGACCAAAGTCATCGGCCAACTCGGCGTCAATCTCAACGCCCCGATTCATGGGACCCGGATGCATTATGAGTGCGTCCTCCTTGGCGTTGGCTAATTTCGGATAATCCAGGCCGAAGAAGGCGAAATATTCACGCACGGAGGGGAAGAAGCTTCCGTGCATGCGTTCTTGTTGGAGCCGCAACATCATCACAATATCGCAATCTACCAGACCCTGAGCCATGTCGTGGAACACTTCGACGCCAAGATGTTCGACACCAATAGGGATAAGCGTAGCCGGCGCGATCAAGCGTACCCGGGCACCCATAGTGTTTAGAAGATGAATATTCGACCGTGCGACACGAGAATGGAGAATGTCCCCGCAAATGGCGACGATTAGCCCTTGAAGCGAGCCGCGCCGTCGGCGGATTGTAAGCGCGTCCAGAAGCGCCTGGGTTGGGTGCTCGTGCGATCCATCACCACCGTTAATGACAGCGCAGTTGACCTTTTCCGACAGAAGCTTTGCCGCGCCCGAGGACGGATGACGCACGCATAATACGTCTGGATGCATGGCGTTCAAAGTCATGGCTGTGTCTATCAACGTCTCACCTTTTTTGATCGAGCTTGTGGAGACGGACATATTAATTACATCCCCGCCGAGCCGCTTGCCCGCCAGTTCAAAGGAGGTGCGTGTACGGGTTGAGTTCTCAAAAAACAAGTTGATGATTGTCCGCCCGCGCAGCAGAGATTTTTTTTTGTCTGCTTGGCGATTTTGTTCTACGTAGGTTTCTGAGCGGTCCAGAAGAGCTGTAATTTCGGTAGGGGAAAGACCTTCGATACCGAGAATATGACGGTGAGGGTAGGTGGGTGAGTCCGTCGCGTCGCTCATAGGCGAGAACTATAGGGTTGCCGTCACCTCCAAGCAAGCACGCTATTATTGTAGCTCGCCTTCGGGCTCTACGCTGGTTTTCTTCTTAATGGGCGTGAGGATGTACTCTCTCAGAGGGTATTGGATCGCTTGTATATTTAGATGTTCAGGGACGGCCGTTGTGTATCTATGACTGACAGCTCAAATTTGATCGTCGCCGATACCATCAAAAGCGTCTGCAAAACATACAGATACGTTGTCACTTGGCAGCTTTCTATTTCAACGGCATTTTCCGGTAGAATTGCCAAAGCATGATTGCGGCGGCCGTCCGATAGGGAGCCCAACGTATGGCAATACCTCGGAGTTCTTTGATGGAGGGCCGCTCCTTGAGGCCCATGAGGTTTTGGGCTGAAATTTGGAGGGCCAAGTCGCCTGCCGGCATGATGTCTGGTCGGCCCATTGCGAACATCAGATAGATTTCAGCGGTCCAAGCACCAATTCCCTTCACCCGAGTGAGTTGGGCTACTGCCCGCTCATCATCAAGCTTGTATAGCTCCGCCAGGTCTAAATCACCCGAGCGGATTGCCATCGCCAGTTCCCGTGCATAGCGGATCTTCTGAACCGATAGGCCACAACTCCGAAGAGTATGCTCCCTTACACCTAGAACGCGCGAAGCCGTAATGTTGCCCAATCTATTTTCCAGCTTGGCCCAGATTGCCCTCCCTGCATGCACGGAAATCTGCTGATCGATGATAATTCGGAGTAGGGTGCAAAATCCCTCTTTGCGGTCTCGGGCTGGCGGCATCCCAGCCACGTCGAGGGCGTATGCCATTCGGTCACATTGCTGGCAGAGGGCGCGCACGTGGCGCGATATGGTATGCTTGGTGAGTTTATAGGGCTTGCCCATCAGCGAAGCTCTTCGACGGGTGTCACGCCGCAGATCTTGAGGCCCGAAGCAATCACGGTTGCCACGCCCTGGACCAGCGCTAGACGCGCCAGCGTCCGCGCTGTGTCGTCCTCATGAATAAAACGGAGGCGCGCGTCGTCTTTGCCCTTGTTCCAGAGCGCATGGAAACATTCCGCTAAATCTTGGAGGTAGTAGGCTACCCGATGCGGTTCTCGCGTCTCAGCAGCACTGTCGATGAGCCGTGGCCAGCCGGCCATTAGCTTGATCAACTCCATCTCCGCTGGATCGTTTAGGGCGGTCATGTCTGCTCTGGCCAATGCCGACGACGTCAGTTCGCACTCGGCGATAAGCGTGGCGGCGTTACGCAGCACTGAACGGCAGCGGGCATGCGCGTATTGTACATAAAAAATAGGGTTGTCTCGGGACTGTTCTAGCGCCTTATCCAGGTCGAACTCCATCTGCGAATCCTGCTTTCGGGTCAGCATTATGAACCTCACCACATCGCGCCCGACCTCTTCTACAAGTTCGCGCAGCGTAACAAAGTTTCCGGCCCGTTTGCTCATACGCATGGGCTCGCCATTCTTCTTGAGATGGACCATTTGACAGAGCTTAATTTCGAGNTCCGCTTCACCGCTGCTCATAGCCGTGACTGCAGCCTTCATACGGTTNACATAGCCGCCATGATCTGCGCCGAATATGTCTATCATAATCGGAAAGCCTCGTTTGAACTTNTCGAGGTGGTTGGCGATGTCGTTGGCAAAATAGGTCCAGGTTCCATCTGATTTCTTCATGGGCCGGTCCACGTCATCGCCGAACTCGGTCGCCCTAAACAGCATCTGGGGGCGGGGCTCCCAATCTTGGGGTTTTTTACCCTTAGGCGGCTCTAGAACGCCTGTATAGATCAGCCCCTTGGTGTCGAGGGTTGCTAACAATTCCTCAACCGCGCCTGCGTCGATTAGAGCACATTCAGACGTGAATACGTCTTGTTCGATGCCCAGCGCGGCCAAGTCCGTTTTGACAGCGTCCATCATGCGGTCGATGGCAAAATCCCGGAACACGGGTAGCCATGCTGTTTCATCGGCGTCTTTGTAGGCGTCGCCGTATTCGGCGAGCAGAGCCGTACCCACGGGGATCATGTATTCGCCCGGATACAGGCCCTCAGGAATTACCCCGATATCCTCACCTAGGGCCTCTCGATAACGAAGATGCGCTGAGCGTGCCAGGGCTTCAACCTGGGCGCCCGCGTCGTTGATGTAGTATTCGGTGGTTACGTCGAACCCGGCCTTAGTCATAAGGTTTGCCAACGTATCGCCGATCACTGCGCCACGGGCATGCGCCACGTGAAGGGGGCCCGTGGGATTTGCGGATACGTATTCCACGTTTACCTTTGCGCCGCCCCCGAAATCAGAATCGCCGTAATCTATTCCTGCNATGAGAATNTCCGCCAGCACCTCACGCCATTTNTCTGGCGTCAGGATTAAATTTATGAAACCGGGACCCGCTATCTCTGCGCTCGCTACTGCGTCCAGCGCACCCAGGCGCGCCGCCAAGTGTTTGGCGATGTCACGAGGCTTCATATTCGCCGCTTTCGAGAGCACCATGGCGGCGTTGGTGGATATGTCGCCGTGGCTGGCTTCGCGAGGCGGTTCGACGCTGATTTTAGACATATCTAGTTCGGCGGGCAGGATGCCGTCGGCTCCCAACTGGGTGATGGCAGCGCGAACATGAGCCAGAAAGGATTGATGAATATTCATGATAGCCTCAAGAATGGGCGTGATGGGCTGAAATGCGGACTGAGCGGGTGATACGTCATACCCGAAGTAGGATCAAGGTTCCCAATACTGGGCGTGTTAGTCAACGAGCCCTTGGGGTTGCGGGTTAACCACTATCCGTGCGACGATTCCAGCCTCTGGAGATTAAATTCATGGCAGGCATAACCAACAAAGCGTTTAAGAAGCGACTGTATAAATTGCGTGAGGAAGTGTTGCGCGACTCCGAACTAACGAAGAATGAGCGCAAACCTGTGCTCTTGGACCAGTCTATGGTCGGCCGCCTGTCGCGAATGGACGCGCTCCAAAATCAAGCTATGGCACTGGAATCTGAACGCCGTCGCGGCGTCGAGGTGCAGCGCATTGATGCAGCTCTGGCCCGTATTGAGTTAGGCGAGTTTGGTTTCTGCGCTGTCTGCGGCAAGGATATAGAGCTCAAGCGGCTAGACCACGACCCGACGGTGCCAAGTTGTATCGCCTGTGCCCGTGGGGCAGNGTGAACCTACTCGACGTGAATTCTGCGCGGCGAATGATCTTGCCNGTAAACTCTTGAACTGAGATCCTGGNCTNGCAAGCTCCGCATGCCAACAGNGTAAAATCGACNCGATNAAATGGATCGAATCACCTTGCAAGCTTATGCCTGCTGAATTATTCGTGTCGTATTATTAGGCCGTGAGCTGTTTCGCTCGGAGCTTGGTCGGCGTTGAAACCGGGCCGTCTTAAACCCCAAAACGTCGGGATCGTTATGAGCTTATATACAATTTATCTGACCCAGATTGAAGAACGGAAAGCCGAAGGTTTGAGTCCCAAACCGATTGAGGATGGTGGACTAGCGGCAGAGCTGATCTCGCAAATTAAGGATGTCAATCACGAGCACAGGCAAAAATCGCTNGATCTTCTGATTTATAACACTTTGCCGGGNACAACCAGCGCGGCTAAAGAAAAGGCAANCTTCCTCGGGCAAATTATCACAGGTGAATTCACGGTCGAGGAAATATCCGCGGAATTTGCCTTCGAACTCCTCTCACACATGAAGGGAGGGCCGTCCGTTAAAGTGCTGCTCGATCTCGCTCTAGGAGACGACTTCAAAATTGCTGAGCCTGCTGCCACCGTCCTGAAAACTCAAGTCTTCCTGTATGACGCCGATACAGACCGCTTGAAAGCGGCTTTTAACGACGGGAACATCATCGCCAAAGAGATCCTAAAAAGCTATGCCAATGCTGAATTTTTCACGGAACTATCGGAGATTGACCATGAAATCGAGGTGGTCACCTTCGTGGCTGCGGAGGGTGATATCTCCACTGACCTAATGTCGCCGGGCGCGGAAGCGCACTCGCGTGCTGATCGGGAACTGCACGGTAAGAGTTTTATCTCAGAAAAAGCCCAGAGAGAAATTGAGGCTCTCAAGCTTCAACATCCGGGCAAGCGTCTTATGATGATTGCCGAAAAGGGCACTATGGGTGTCGGTTCATCGCGAATGTCGGGAATCAATAATGTCGCTCTGTGGATGGGTCAACAAGCTAGCCCTTACGTGCCTTTTGTAAATGTTGCCCCGATCGTAGCCGGAACTAACGGAATTTCGCCAATNTTCCAAACTACNGTGGGTGTCACTGGCGGCATAGGTATTGATCTAAAGAATTGGGTCAAGCAGGTCGACAGTGATGGTAACGTCATCATTAACAACGACGGCAACCCGGTCCTTGAAGAGAAGTACTCAGTTTCCACTGGTACAACCCTGACAATCAATACGAAAACTCGNAAGCTTATCTCTGAAGCGGGTGAGGAGTTAGCGGATNTCTCCGCTTCATTTTCACCCCAATCTATGGAGTTCATGAAAGCCGGCGGTTCTTATGCCATCGACTTTGGCAAGAAACTGCAGGTTTTTGCCGCTGAGACCTTGGGTGTGAAACCGAAACCGGTGTTCGCGCCGGCGAAGATCGTTTCTCACCCAGGCCAAGGCTTGACAGCGGTAGAAAAGATTTTCAACCGCAACGCCTTGGGCGTAACCCAAGGCACCGTCTTGCACGCGGGCTCAGACGCCACGGTAAAGGTAAACATAGTCGGCTCGCAGGATACGACTGGGCCTATGACCGTACAGGANCTNGAAGCGATGGCAGCTACCGTGATTTCGCCNGTGCTGGACGGGGCNTACCAGTCNGGNTGCCACACAGCATCGGTTTGGGATAAAAAGGCCCAGGCCAATACACCGAAACTCATGGCCTTTATGAACGGTTTCGGCCTCGTAACAGGGCGCGATCCGAAGGGTGAGTACCAGGCCATGACGGACGTTATCCACAAGGTGCTNAACGANANNACCNTTGACGACCGGGCNATNATCATNGGNGGNGACTCNCACACCCGCATGTCGANNGGNNTCGCNTTNGGCGCNGATTCTGGCACGGTTGCGTTGGCACTAGCCTTAGGTCAAGCAAGCATATCGGTGCCCGAATCTGTTAAGGTTACCTTCAAGGGCAAGATGGGTGATCATATGGATTTTCGCGACGTGGTCCACGCGACCCAAGCACAGATGCTGGCGCAGTTCGACGGGGAAAATGTTTTCCAGGGCCGAGTCATCGAGGTGCATATCGGCACGCTTCTGGCGGACCAAGCGTTCACATTCACAGACTGGACAGCGGAGATGAAGGCGAAGGCCTCGATATGCATCTCTACGGACGAGACGCTGATAGAATCTCTTGAGATAGCAAAGGCCCGTATCGAGGTCATGAAGGCCAAGGGAATGGAAATCCGGTCGGGCATGCTTCAGGGTCTCATCGACAAGGCAGACGCGCGCATTACTGGGATTAGGTCTTGTGCAGAGCCAGCCATCCAACCCGATGAGACCGCCAAGTACTATGCCGAAGTGGTCATTGATTTGGGTGAGATTAATGAACCAATGATTGCTGATCCGGATGTGGATAATATCGACATCGCAAAACGATACACCCACGATACCATTCGCCCAATATCTTTTTACGGCGGGAATAAGCAGGTGGACCTTGGTTTCGTAGGCTCCTGTATGGTCCATAAAGGCGATATGAGCATCATTGCTCAGATGTTCCGTAATATCGAAAGAGTGAGAGGAAAGGTGGAATTCAACGCGCCTTTAGTAGTTGCGCCGCCAACTTACAACATAGTCGACGAGCTAAAAGCAGAAGGTGATTGGGACATCCTCCAGAAATATGCGGGCTTCGAGTTTGATGATACAGACCCCAAGACTAAGCCCCGTTCTGCCTATGAGAATATCCTCTATCTGGAGCGTCCCGGCTGTAACCTCTGTATGGGCAACCAGGAGAAGGCCACCAAGGGTGATACTGTCATGGCCACGTCGACGCGCCTATTTCAGGGTCGTGTGGTCGCCGATGCCGAGGACAAGAAGGGGGAATCCTTGCTGGCCTCTACGCCCGTAGTTGTGCTTTCGACTATCCTTGGCCGTACGCCGAGCATTGATGAATATAAGGCTGCTGTGGACGGTATTGATTTGACCCGGCTTGAAACACGCGCTTGACCCAAATGTTTCCAGCTGGTCCAGATCTTTCCGTCGATACCGTAGTTCTTATCCGCAGTGTGAACACTACAGCCGCGGATAACTGATAGGGCACCACAGCTGTCGTTCCAAGATTTAAAGTCCCCCGACAATCTATGCTACGGTATCAAAACGACTGCACGCGGTTTTCATCCTGCCGTCGTCAAAGTATAGATGTCTTGTTCAACCAGCGCATATGCCTTGACTTCTGAGGCCTCGCCCTACCACTCAGACGACATCTGCGTTCGGGTCCTTTGGCCGTCACCGCCTACTGTGATCCGCATCAGGTCCTCGGCCCATATAATCTCACCCTTGAATACTTCGGCCGCCTCGTTGATCAAACGCTCGCGGGTGCCTGGTCGGTCAATGTGTTCAAGAACATGAGACATCACGAGCGTTTTTACGTCGGCGCGTCGGGCTACCTCGGCCACATCCAAATGTCCGCCACAACCGGCTCGGTAGGCAACTGATGGCTCGGTCCCAGATTCGAAGTGGGCCATATGAATCAGTACGTCACAGCCTGCCGCAGTTTCGACAACGCTATTCGTTACGCCGCCGGAATCGCCAGTGTAACAAACGGCCCCTGCCTCACTTTCCAGCCGATAGACATGGCATTGGAGGTAGGGTTGCACATGACTTGCCTCACCCACGGTAACCCTCCACTCGCCGCCTTCCACTAGGGTGCCAGGCGATATCTCCGTTACATTGGGAGTGGGCTTGCGGCGCGGTAGCGCGCCGCCGCGCAACTTATAGATGTCAAGGCTGAGCTGATGGCTGGTACGAGCGTTGAGATCGGGACCGAAAACGCCGCTATCACCAAAGAGCTGCTCGCTGATCCGGGCCAGCGGAGGCGGCCCGTAAACGTCGAGCTCATCGACCTTGCCTGCACCCATATCCCAACGCTGAAGAACTAGGCGGCCATAGTCCAAGAAGTGATCGTAGTGGAGATGGGTAAAGAAAGCGTGAGTGACGTCGGTGGCGAA
This sequence comes from Magnetovibrio sp., assembly GCA_002709525.1. Taxonomy (GTDB): domain Bacteria; phylum Pseudomonadota; class Alphaproteobacteria; order Rhodospirillales; family Casp-alpha2; genus UBA3470. The sequence goes on from PARE01000012.1 coordinate 58,409, forward strand.
CTTACCGCTCTCCAGAAGGCGCCGATGCGCGTCGGGCCCATGGTCCATTATGATCACGTCTTCGCCGATCTCAATCATGTATCCTGAACAGGCCCGCTTCAGCGATGGCGCCGGCGTGCCGGATCCCAAAATGGTGATGTTCATGGTGCACCTCCCCTCTCTTGACTCCGATTAACTAACGGATTTAGGAGAACGTCAACTAAGTGCTAGACGCCCCATCAACAGTGGATGGATGACGAAGGTGCCGGCCTGGCGGTATCGTATTGCTGAAAATTCAGACGCGCCGATATTTCTGCCGGTCGTACAGCGGGGATTTCGCGAATATTCTTAAACATCCAGTCCAGGTCAGTGAGCACATTGCCTCGACCTTTCAACCTGCGCGTTTGCTGGGGCATGAACTTCTCTCCCTCAAGTTGTCCGAGGGCGAAGCGAAAAGCATAGTTTGGTGTAAGTCCCATTCGGAGGTCTGCCACGGTTACCTCGCCGTCATTTACCATTATACGATAAAAACCATCACTGAACTTGGCGACGCGCCCGATACGCGGATCGTTGGTATTACAGGACGTTATGTTTAAATTTCGATTATAAACATATAGACCCGCCATTTCCGACACGCCGAACACCGTGGTGTAAAGATTGAAGCTGTGTTCCCCGTCGATGCCAAGGACTTTCCAATGAAACGTATTAAACGGGGTGGGAATGGCGAGCAATTTGTCCGGCTTGATCCCATGATCAGCCAATAAATCCTTAGCTTTGTGTGTGACCCATTTCTGGGCAGCCATGGACCAACTCAGATAGACAACAGATGCAACAAGAGCGGCGTATAGCATATTCTGGTAACGGATGGTCCAGGCCGTGGTCAGCAGCGAAGAAACCGTCATGATCAGCAAGGGTAGGGTATAAAGTGGATCGATGATAAAGATAGAGCCAACGAATATGGGTTCGGGCCATATGGGCCAGAATAACTTCGTTCCATAGACCGTGATAGCATCCAATAGGGCATGGGTGGAGAGACACAAATATGTAACCGCATAGGTAAGCGTCCGATTGTCCCTCGGAAGGGTGAAGAATTTGCGCAGCCCCTCACCAATGAGCGGCGTGAGAACTGCGTGGACCAAGAGCGAATGGCTCCAGCCGCGATGCTGAACAAAAGCGTCGATGGGGTCGTCCGCCACCAGAAAGACATCGAAATCCGGCAAGGTGCCTAAAACAGCCCCGGTGAGGGCAGCGCGCCGCGGTCCAATTCTTCGGCCCATGACAGTGACGCCCACGCACGCTCCTAATGTTGCTTGTGTCAAGCTGTCCATGGGTCATTGAAGCTCAAAACATAGTTGTAAAAGCAAGCCATCTCGCTAGTCCTATTAGATTTGAACCCGCTGTCGCTGACGAAAGTCAGATCGTAGATAATTCGTTCTAGCCCTCCCGGATCAGTCTGGTGTATTGACAGCCATAAAACTCCGAATGTGGTTGAGGGCCAGTGCGATCTTGCGGTCATTTTCCTTCCATGGGTAGAGGCTCACTTGTGCTTTAGGTGCCAGCAACGCAGTTTCCATAGCCGTCAAATAGGGATGTGGGGGTATATCATCAGGCAAGATTAGCACCGGTGTTTGGCAGTTCCGAACGAAATCGCGGTCCACGGTGAATACGAAATCGGAGCGCTTGGTGTACATGTTATCAAGGTATTCTTCGATCATGGCCTCGGTGATATCCGGACGGTGTTTCATAAAGCCAGGCGCCCAGCCTTCGGTATTCAAATCTACGAACACGTCGGGGTGGCTGGATATAAAGCCGCTTGGATGTACAAGGACCCCGGCGACAACCCGATCCGCCACGCGCTTTATCAAGTTCCAGATCATCGGCCCGCCAATGCAAAAACCCAGCACCATGAATTTATCAATCCCCAATTGCTCTAAAAGCGCTAACTGGTCGTCAGTGAAGGCGTCCCAGGTTCGCTCAATATCTAGGGGGCCTTCTGATCCACCGGTGTTGGCGTTGCGAATGTCCAAGGTGACGACTCGATAGGAGTCACTGAACACCTCTAGCGGATTGAAAGCATGATCGGCGAGACCTTGGATGGTCGAGTTGAGGCCGCCACCCGGCAGCACTAGCAGTGGAAAACCATCACCGGCTTCTTCATAGTGGATGGTGACAGGGCCGTTTTCTATGAAAGGCATGGAGGTTCTCCCATATGAATTTGTATGAGCAGGTATGGGCAACCATTATATCCAGACCGCCCATGAGGCAATTGGCAAACTTCCCCACTTTTTGTACTACTTTGAAATAGCCTGAAGGCACATCGTTGCTGGCATCGGTGGTTGCATCTGTGACATAGCGTGTCCAGGGGCTATACGCCGCTTTACTTTCCCGGGACTTTCTCCGACGTTTCTCTGAACACTTCCGTTCTTNTTNCAGGTGANATTTCATTGCCCGTTTTGACATTGTTCNTAGTTCCGAAAGCGATCGCTGGCTCGGTGATTATNACATCGGCGNTCATCGGTCTATTCGACCCCTTTGGACTTGGGGCGGTCTCCCATGCTCTGGCGTTGACGATAGCAACCATTGTTCTGTGGGCTACTGGAGTGGTGGCCGAATTCAAGACATCTATGCTGTTTTATACNTTGGCTATGTTATTCTCCATCGCGCCGGCGGATGTCGTATTCGCGGGGTTCAGTGCTGGAGCGACGTGGTTGATTTTTTCCGGCCTCGTGATCGGGGTTGGTATCAACTCGTCTGGTCTGGGGGAGCGCATCGCCAAGCGCCTTTCGGCGCTCTTCGGCGGCACTTACAACACTACGGTGCTGGGTATTTTAATCATTACTTTGGTGCTTGGTTTTATTCTACCATCATCCATGGGCCGTGTCGTTCTGGTGATGCCTATTGCAATAGCGCTCGCTAGGGCGTTGGGCCATGAACCTGAGACGCCGGGGTACATAGGCATTGCCCTTGCCGCCGGGTTTGGGTGCTTTTTCATGCCCTTCGGCATCCTGCCCGCAAACATTCCGAACATGGTTTTGTTGGGTATCGTCGAGGACCAGTTTGATTTCTCCTTAATCTACGGTGATTGGTTTGTCCTGCACTTTCCATTTATTAGTGGGCTTAAGGTGTTGTTCTTATGGGGTCTGATTGTCTGGCTATTTCCAACAAAGGGTGCGCCTAAGGAGAATTCTGCCGCCATGGGCTCTATGTCTCGGGNGGAATGGAAATTAACAATTATTTTGACAGCAGCGCTGTTAGCATGGGCGACAGATTTTCTTCACGGGGTCTCACCCGCCTGGGTCGGCATGGTGGCGGCCGTATTGTTTATGACGCCTGGATTCGGCAACGTCACTTCCCAAGATTTCGTCAGGATTAACTTTTCCGTGATCTTCTATGTGGCGGCGATCTTGGGTATCGGCTCGCTGGTAAACCACTCCGGTCTCGGCAATATCCTTGCTGAGAATATGTCCGCTGTACTACCCCTATTCCCGGAGAAGCCATTTCAGAACTACATGACAATTGCGCTTACAGGTATTGCTATGGGAACTTTTACGGCCGCGCCTGGCGTGCCTATACTAATGACCCCGATTGCAGAACAAATGGCTCAAGCATCCGGTTTCTCGCTACTGGCCGTATTAATGCTTCAGGCACTTAGCTTCTCGACCACCTACCTTGTGTATCAGTCTGCGCCCGTGGTCATCGCAATGGGGCTTGCGGGCGTGCGTCTTGCTGATGGGACCAAATTAATGTTCTTGCTGGCGCTTCTTACTGTTGTTGTGATCTTTCCCTTGAATTTTATTTGGTGGAGGATCTTGGGGTGGATATAGCAGAGTCTTGATCATTCTCATCGATCCTCTCGGGACCCGCCCTCCGGCTAAGTTAAAAGAGTTATGATTTAATCGAGCTTCCTAGTTCAGATCAGCTGGATTGAATACGTTCAACAGTTCCTCGCCATTTACGTAACGTGGCAGGTTGTCCAAGAATAATTCATCCCATCGGTCTTGAACCCCGTCACCAGCGAACGACGTATGTGGAGTCATACGGACCTTGGGATGCACCCAAAGTGGATCATTTGTNGGCAAGGGTTCAGTATTAAATACATCGAGTATTGCCGTGCTGATTCGGCCTGCGTCCAAAGCTCCAATCAATGCAACATCGTCGACAATGGGGCCGCGGGCGACGTTCACTAAGATCGCGCCATCGGCCGCGTGACCGAAGAACTCGGCGTCCACCAAACAGCGTGTTTCAGCATTGAGAGGGCAAGCGATGACGATGACGTCAGCATCTGGCAAGAAATTGGGCAGGTCTGCCGAAGTGCCAGCGCGGTTGATTTCATTGGAAGATTTTGGGTTGCGGCGGATGACGCTGACGCTGGCGCCAAAGGCTTTTACCCGTTTTGCAACTTCTTGACCGATCGGCCCAAAACCAATTATCAGCCAGTGAGTTTTCGAGATTTCACGAAAACGGGTGATGCTCCATTGGCGCTCCGTCTGCATGCGGCGTTGTTCCTGGATCGGCTGTAAAACCCCCATGACTTGGCCAAGAACGTATTCGGCGATAGCCACCCCCTGAGCGCTGGAATTACAAATGCGAACGCCCTTGTCAGCGATCTGTTTGTAGAATGGGTCGTCCAGCCCGGCATTGAAGGTCTGCAGCGTGTTTACAGATTTGGTCCTTAATAGCGCATCGAACACAGTTTCGCGCGCGCCTGCTGGGTTCAAATGCTGGCTCAACCATACGTAATCTACGCTCACCTCCTCGGGTGGTACGGTNGTGCCTGTGATACAGAAATTTCCATCATTGTCTATGGTCCAGATATCGATATCTAGGTTAAGGGCGTGCAATCGCTCTTCGATATGGGCNAGAGAATCTTTGAACATAGCCACGGTNACTGACATGATNTTTTCCTCTCNTTTNGTCACGTTTNCNCNGNTCAAACGGCCAAGTGGGCTAGGATTTCATCAACCGTTTTAATATTAGCNAGNGGCTTCATGGCGGCTAAAGCGTTTTCGTGCTGAGCTTGGGTGGCTGTGGAACAGGCGTCGGCTGCTACGGTCACTTCGTAGCCGATGTCGGTGGCGTGGCGCACGGTGCCCTCCACGGCATAGGCGGTTGAGACGCCGGCGCAGATCAGGTTGCGGATGCGAAGTTGGAACAGTATCTCGTCCAGTCTGGTGTTATAGAATGCGGAATTACGCGTATGCGTGATCACGAAGTCATTAGCATGAGGCTCCAGGCTCTGGATGAATGCGGTGCCCCATGTATCTTCTTGCCAGGCATTCAAGTCCATCCATTCGCGGATGAGGTCCGTATTAGCGCTCACGCCGCGGTAGTCTGGCGGAACCGCCAAGCGAACGTGAATGATTACGGCTCCTCTCGCCCGCGCGCCGTCTAACAAGCGTTTAGCATTGCCTAGACGCTCCCAGCGCCAATCTGCATCAGCGGCGATGCCGACGCGAATTTTGCCGTCCGGATGGCAGTTTTCGTTCTGATAATGGATCGCAAGGACAGCNGTGTTAGGTTTAGGCATTAAGGCCCCACTNTCTGGTTGAGANTAATCATATCCNCANCGCGGATTAAACCCAAGGACGAGAAAACGTCTGACGTGACATGCCCGGACAGGTTCGGCTAGGCTCAAATGTTGGTAAATGAGAGGAGCTACCTCATGGACAACCTGGAAGACCTCGGGGTCAATGATCTAAATTATGCCTACGCTGCTGGGACTACCGACCCTGTGGCTGTGACCCGTAATCTCCTGGATAGGATTGAACGGCTGGATCAGAAACTTGGCGCGTTTGAGTCGGTTTTGGCGGAGAACGCTATGGCTGCNGCTGAGGGCGCGGCTAAGGCCATATCGAGTGGCCATCGGATCGGGCCATTCCACGGCGTGCCCTTTGTTCTGAAGGACCTTGTCCATGTGGAGGGGACGATCACCACGGGCGGAACTCATGCATATGCGGACAGGGTTTCTACCGAAACGGCCCCAATTGCAAACCGGCTCATTGCTGGTGGTGGCATTCTGCTTGGGAAGACTAAGACTGTGGAGATTGCTTATGGCCCCTGGGGCACAAACACCCAGCGCGGCACACCATGGAACCCTTGGGACATGGAAACGGCGCGTGCGCCCGGCGGCTCGTCGTCAGGAACGGGCGCGTCTGTGGCGGCGCGCCTGGCGCCTTGTGGGGTTGGGACGGATACTGGTGGATCGGTGCGGATCCCTTCGGCCTTCTGCGGTCTTACGGGTCTGAAAGTGACTGAGGGCGTATTGCCTCTGGATGGAATTCAGCCTTTGTCGCATACCCTCGACACTCCTGGTCCCATGTGCAGGAACGTCATAGACGCAGCTATCATGTATGAAACCATGGCGGGCCGTGAGCCTCATTTGGTCGATGCGGATCTTAAGAACGGGACCGGGCTTTATGGGGAGATAAAAAAGGGTATTGTGGGGTTGAACCTTGGCGTTATTACCGATAGAGAGCGATCCATAGTGGATCCGGTTGTCCTAGCCTGTTACGANGCGGCGTTGGAGAAATTGGCGACCCTTGGCGCAGAGCTGCGTCCTCTAACTCTACCTCGCGGCATAGATGAGATGCGGTTCGGCGTTGCAACTATCATCGGTGTGGAGGGTTACCACTACCACGGCGAACTCTACGAGGATCCAGCCAACGCTATGGACGAAGATGTGAAGAAACGGATTATGGCTGGTAAGGCCGAGCCGTCAGCAAAGTACGTGCGTCTGATGCGAGAGCGGCTAGAGGATCGGACCGCATTTCTCGCCGCGATGGAGGGGCTGGCTGCGATCTTNACGCCCAGTGTGCCGGTCACCGCACCCNCCATAACGGATATTGATCAGGATACAGCACCCTCACAGTTCACTCGCATGGTCAACCATCTTGGGTTCTGCGGTCTGGCCACGCCCATGGGCCTTGCCGNCAATGGTCTACCCACCAGCCTNCACATTGTTGGGCGACCCCGGGACGAGGCTATGGCTCTCCGAATCGGCGCNGCCTTTGCCAACACAACANTTGATATTGGTCGACCNAAAGGATGGAAATGAGGTNTGGNTGGGAAAGGCCTNNAAGACGGAANCGAAACCGAATGACGGTCTCAACTTGCCNNGTGGGGCGAAGAACTNGATCANTTNGGCTGGATTAACGCGATTGCAGGCGTAACTAAAACACCTGCATAGCGTCGAACGGCTAAGAGTTGTAGAGGTTGTCTCCTGGGCTGCAGGTAACGGGGGCCGATCTGAGAATGGGGACTAGACTCCGGCAAGAAGAAACTCCGCGAGATCGATCGGGAGCAGGTCTTTTGCGGCTCCACCGTCACCTATTTCGATGGTGACGACAATTAGCGTACGATCCGCATCATTGACGAAGATGAGGCGCGCCTGCAAGAGGACGACGTAAGTTGGGTGTCGCCCATTGGCAGAGCCCTAATACAGCGCTGGGTTGGAGATATCGTTACGCTAAAAACGCCGCAGTGCGAAATGGGCTTGGAGGTTATAGAGATTGCTTATCAGGACAACTGAGTAATCGACTCGTCATCTTGCCAAAATTGAAAATCGTCATTCAAATTGGTGCTTGAGTGACCGGATTGACTAGGTCAACTTGCACTCTAATTGTTCCCATGTTCATCAAGAGGACCCTATGGCCAGTCACTTGTTCACGCCTATCGAGCTGCGCAGCATTGAGTTATCGAACCGCGTTATCGTCGCGCCGATGTGTATGTATTCAGCCTACGAAGGGACGCCAACCGACTGGCATCTCATGCACCTTGGACAATTCGCCGTTGCTGGGCCGGGACTGGTTTTCGTCGAGGCCACTGGTGTGGAGGCAGCAGGGCGTATAACGCCGGGCTGCACGGGGCTTTGGAACGATGAGCAGGAGGCGAAGTTCAAGAGCATTGCGGAATTTTGCCGGGGCTACGGTAATGCCAAAATTGGCATGCAGTTGGCTCATGCCGGGCGTAAGGCGTCTTGCGATTTGCCATGGAACGGTGGTGCCCAGTTCGCCGCCGATCACGAACAGGGTTGGCCCGTTGTGGGCCCGGCTGAAGTCGCTTACGCAGATGGCTGGCAGACGCCAGAGGCGTTAGATGACGGGGGCCTGGCGCGCGTCAAGAAGGCATTTGTGGATGCTACCAAACGNTGCGCGCGTATTGGATATGACGTGATTGAGCTGCATATGGCGCATGGTTATCTGCTGCAGCAGTTCCTCTCCCCGATCTCCAACCAGCGAACTGACAGCTACGGCGGAAGCCTCGAAAACCGCATGCGTTTCCCGCTGGAGGTTTTTGATGCGGTACGCGCCGCCTGGCCGGACGAACTGCCGCTTGGCGTGCGTATTTCATCTATCGACTGGGTCGAGGGAGGATGGAGCATGGAAGACTCTATTGCCTTCGCGGANTCNCTCAGATCCAAGGATTGCGATTTTATTGATTGTTCATCAGGAGGCAACTCACCCCTTCAGGATATCGATGCTGGCCCTGGTTACCAGACCGGGTTCGCNGCTGATATNCGCCGCGAAACGGGTATTAAAACGATGGCGGTGGGGCAGATCACCCAGGCCCGACAGGCGGAAGCGATCATCCGCTCTGGACAGGCGGATATGGTGGCGTTGGCTCGTGGCTTTCTATACGATCCGCATTGGGTTTGGCATGCTGCTGATGAACTCCGCGCCCAGGCGGCGTTTGCACCGCAATACGCTCGAAGCCATCCGAGCATGCAAGGTCTCCCGATTCCAGGTAATCCGCCAGCGCCAAAATAAGTGCGTTAAACGAAGGGTGCTCGCTTTACTTACCCCGCTAATTTATTGGCCTGTGAACTGGAAGGCCACCGTGCCNAGCGCAATCAATGGGTGATATAAGGCTGCCGCCGTTGTTATCTCTCACTGNATTGAATAACAGATTGTGCAGGACCTGGTTGCAATAAGTCCATTTGCTGCGCTCAGATTCATAATACACTCAGTCAGGAGCGATGTAGCTTCTCTCTNACGGATGCAGAGGTTTCATCTTNGCTATCGAGACGGAATTTAGATGTTGCNAAAGCGACCAAGCGATNCAGGCANTCAGCTATCGGCATAACGGCCGTGGGCAGCGTCAAATCAGGTGATCTGGGAACCTCGTAAGGCGCGTTAACCCCGGTGAAGCCCTTGAGCCGATCCTCACGGGCGGCGACGTAACGTCCTCGCGTGTCACGAGCCTCACAGTCGGTGGAGGATATATCTAGGTAAATCTCATGAAAGTGCTTGCGAGACGTCTCGCGCGCCGCCGCCCGGTCTGCGGCATAGGGTGAGATGAACCCCGTAATCACCACCAGGCCGGCGCGGGCCATGATCGCGGCCAACTCGCTGGCACGGCGAATATTCTCTCGGCGGTCGTCTCGGGAATAGCCCAAGTCCTTGTTCAACCCTTGACGAAGTCGTGAACTGTCGAGTGCGTAGGCTTCAAATCCGGCCTCGAAGAGGCGGCCTTCCAGTCCACGAACCAGCGTTGATTTACCGGATGCGGGCAGGCCCGTGAACCACAGGATGCCGCCCTTGTGCCCCTGACGGGCCCAGCGTTCCGACAGTGGGACCTGATGATCAATTCGGGTGACATTGGTAGACTTCATTCCCAGAGATGTAGAAGAATTACGGTCTGATTGTCCATGGTATTCCGCACTTTATATGAAATGAGACCGGTTGACCATTTGTACGGTTGCGTTGATGTTTACGCTATTTGAGTGGTGGTAACACCCGAACGATAAGGAGGGACGTATGAGCGTGACGCAGTTGCAATCGAAAATTAGCGAAGCGGAGTGGCAAACCCGGGTCGACTTGGCGGCGCTTTACCGATTGATCCATTACTACGGCTGGTCAGATCTATTTGGAACCCATATTTCGGCGCGCGTTCCCGATCAGCCGGATACCTTCTTGCTCAATCCCTATGGCTTCCTCTTCGAAGAGATTACCGCCTCCTGTCTTGTGAAGGTGGATGAGGACGGCAACGAATTGGACAAGTCGGACAACGGTATCAACCCCGCCGGTTTTACCATCCACAGTGCCGTCCATGCGGCGAGGTCGGATATCAATTTCGTCATACATACCCACACGGCCGCTGGCACTGGCGTCGCTGTCCAGCGCCACGGTATTCTGCCCCTGACACAGCACTCTCTGGTCGTTATAGCGCAGACCGGCTATCACGATTACGAAGGAATCGCGACGGACCTGGACGAGCGCGAACGACTGGCTCGCGATCTTGATGACAAACGGGTGTTGGTCTTGCGCAACCATGGATTGTTGACGGTCGGTGCGACTGCGGGCGAGGCGTTCATGTGGATGTACCGGGCGGAACGGGCTTGCCGCATGCAGCTTGCCCATCAGCAATCCGGTGCCGAAGTAATAGAGATTCCGGACGAGGTGCAGCGCATGACGATAGAGCGTAACATTTTCAACAATTCCGAAAAGGGCTTTCGGACTATCGGCGAAGTGGAATGGCCTGGCCTAATCCGGCAGATGGACCGTGTGGACTCATCTTATAAAAACTAAACGTTTCGGGGGTTTGGGTCACATAGACGACTATACAAGCATGCGAGTGCTTGGATGACGGCACGTCACTGGGCCAGGAGGTGAGTGATAATCCCTGAACGCCAACTACGGGCGTGCTATAGCGCCCACACCTGTCAGAGTAACAAAGCGCCTGTCTCTGTCTTAAACGCAGTTATTTCTATTTCAAATGAGAAATCAAGCGCCGCGAGATGCGAAACTGCGCAGACGACAATGTCAAAGCGGATAGACCAGCAAGATGTCAACACGGCGGGACTCCAGGACCACCCGGCGGTCCTTGAATAATGGCTTACCGCTCACAAATGTGATCACGTCCACATACTTCCCCGTGGCGTAGATTTCCATGCGACCGTCCTGCATGGTTCGAGTAATATTGAAGTTCGATCTGGCGTTTATGATGCCGTCATCGCTTTGAGATAGCTTTGGTCGGCCCGTAATGTGGCTGTTGGTGTGCGGCTCAAAGATGTTCGCAGTTCTTAGCGCCAAAATTCGGTCGACCATCATGCCGCGGCCGTCGCAGAATAGGATACCTAATGGAAGGTTCTGATCGTAGCTCTCTCGCGGTATGATCTGGTAAATGCCGTCCTCGGTAAAGAAGTCGGGCCAGCGGTCCAATTCAAAGTCATCGAGGGCGTGGGCATAGTCGGTCAGAAGATCTTCGACTTGTTGGCGAATGAGCGTGTCGGTTATCGGGGTGGCGTTCGAATTGGCGACGTCAGCAGGGAAGATACTCATGATTCTATCGTCACCGGAATCCCATGATTCCGCAATAGCCCTCCCAAAAACCGCGGATGGCGGCCTCTGTGGCACGAGAGTTTTCGGAACTTTCTGCATCACGACCGCCCATCTCAAGGAACGCTTCTCGGTCAGCGCTCATGTGGGTGCCGCGCTGCACGAATTCGTTGATGCATCCGTCTTCCAGGCTTACCAGCCCCGCAGTACCCGTCAAGTTCCCTTGAACGACGCGCATACGGGTCTGTTCATCTGTATCGTCTTCGTAACCTAGATAGATCCAGAACAATTCCGTTTCATCGACGCCGCGGGGCACGAAGAACCGCACGCACAACGAATTCAGCGTGTAATGGAGGGTTAGGTTTGGGAAGACTGTCTGAATGCAATGTGTGATGCCGTCAGGAAATTCGTCCCAGGATTTTAGAAGCTCTGGGCCGGACAACTTGGATCCGTATTGAGCGGCATGGACACCTGCCTTGTCGTACTCGTCCGATTCGTCCAATTCGTGGCGTTTTGCATAGGAAATGTGATGCCACTTGTCGTCGCCCATAATAATGCCACCGTCCATATCCATGCGGTTCACCTTGAAGGTCACATAGAACGTGTGCAGCAATGTCGCATGATAAGAGTCGCGGACGTTTTCAGCATAGAGCTTCCAGTTATTGTGGATGATCTGGCTATGCACGCCCAAGGGCTTAAGCGGCCGGTCAAAATTACGCTTGACCATCCAGCTGAGTTTCTCACCGAGATATTCCTCCATGGACGGCATGTCGTCGGCGAATGAGCCAAACACCAGGCCGCAATATATCTCCACATTAATCCGCTGCATGCGGTGTTTGGCCGGGTCGAAGTCATCGGGCATACCACCTTTCCCTTTAATGCCGTTGCGGAAAGCGATGCCCTTTAACTGACCGCGAAGATCATATGTCCACGAATGGTATACGCAGGTCATCCCGTTCTTAGCCTTGTTGCCGCGTTCTTGGAGGCACACGAGAGCCCCCTTATGCGCGCAACGATTAACTAGCGCATTTATGTCGCCGTTTTCGTCGCGGATCACGACGATGGGCGTTTCGCCGATGAAGGTGGTTTTGAAGTCACCAGGGTTCGATATATCGATCTCTAGGCACAGATAGTTCCAGACCTTGCCGCGGAAGATACGCTGTTGCTCCAGGTCGTAAATATCTGGATCGGAAAAGAGCCGGAATGGCACTCGGGTCACCCCCGGTTCCGGCCAGGAAAAGGGCTCGCTCAGCTCGTTCGCATGAGTCAATACCATGTTGTTCTCCTGCACAGAGTTTCCAGCTCCCTCAAGTGTCTAAAGACGTGTCTGCCAAGGCAAGTCTCGAACGCTTCATTTTCATTTGGTAGGAGTGCCCCGTTGGAGCAGAGGAGAGCACTCCGTGGCGCGATTTCCTTGGCGATTCTCCTATGTATTGACCGGGGCTATAAGGACTAGGCGATTTGCAAAAATCGAGAAAAATCTGTTGGAAATGTCGGGCTGGTTGAAAGTGGATTTGTGGCAAACGATTAATGGGTTAGTGGACAGAATAGTCGCCAACGGTCCAATTGAGCAGGGCGTTTAAATCACTTTGTCATTTGTATGCCTAATTCCACCCATTCTTTAGATAGACCTCAGCGTTTAATTGGATTTGTTCATTCCAAATACAGATCAGGCCCCAGTTGATGCCTGTCTAATAGATTGGTGCGGTCAACTTCATTGCGGGGCGATTGCTAATCCTTTCATACCAGTCGGCCAATAGCGGGCGCCCGTCGCGCCAATTGTCGCTCGGGTGGCGCCAGTCCGCATACCCTAGAGCAGAGATTGTTGTGATGATTCCTAAATTGATTGTATCGCCAAAATCTGCAGCGGCCTCATTCAGTGCGTCGTAAGTGGCCATGGCGATTTTTGCATCTTTCTCTTTGACGGTCGACACTTGGTGACTCTCATCGCGGCGACCCTCATGCGTCCGAAAGTAAAGTGTGTCCATCAGCACAGACGCGGTACCTTCAAGTTGAATGGCTTTGTCTCGTTCTTCCGGCTGGGGAGGCGTGAGCTTATTTCCGGATAGATCGTCAAGATACCGGCAGATCAATAGGCTCTCAACGATGAAAGCACCGGTATTTGTAATCAACGCAGGCACTTTCCCCCCTGGGCCATTGGCGAACAGGACGGCATCGTTTTCAGCCCGGGGTGTAAGGTCTTCTTCTTCAACCTCGTCCTGGAGACCGGCCTCATGCAGTACCAAGCGTGGTCGCCGCGCATAAGGAGAGTTTTGTGAGAAATATAATTTCATGGTCACACTCCGTTCTGAATACGAATTAGATCTTATAGCCATCTCTTAGTATGTTTGGTCTGGCTATTGCGTGGCTATTCACCTCATTCATTGCAATCTATCAACGGATAATAGCTTTGAATTTCATTTTCTAAAACACGATACATATTCACAACTTGTTACGCACTTTGGAGGGTACAAGGATCTTCAGCGACACTAGCGAATGGTAACTATAAATCGGGGGTGCCGCTTCGAGAGGAGCACCTAACATAGACCGACGACTGGGATACATGCGCCGTGGACGGCACTGGAATCTTCCGAACAAAGAAAAAGGATGACGTTAGCGAGTTTCTCCGGCGATACCCAATCATTAGGGTCGGCCGCGGGCAGTGCGCGACGGTTCTCAGGCGTGTCGATGATGCTTGGCATAACGCAATTGACGTTCACGCCGTTGCCGCGGAGCTCTGAGGACATTGTTTCTGTGAGTCGGAGTACGGCACTTTTAGCAGCAATATACGCACCCATGTTGGCTATACCTTCACGCGCTGCATTTGCCCCAATGGTAACAATTTTTCCAGAACTGTTCTCGATCATCGTTGGGACGACCGCCGCTATAGAATTTAAAAGGGTGCGGGCGTTGAGGTCCATCATCAAGTCCCATTTATCGCTCGGGAGCGAATGAACGCTTTCTCCCATATGGAAGCCGCCAGCGATTGCCGCGAGGATGTCTATCCGGCCAAAACTGACCTTGGCCTCGACGACGGCGGCTTCAATCTCGTCAGGCGCCAGCAAGTTGAGCGGGCATTTGATCCTTTGCCCTTCATCACCGGGATAGGCTGCATCGAGTGCGTCTGCATTTAGATCGACAAGGACAAGGTTTGCTCCGGCCCTATCGAACGCATTAGCCGTTGCACGCCCTAAATTACCTGCGGCACCGGTAATCATTACCGTCTTTCCTTTGAAACTTGGCATTTTTTATTCCCCCGGTGCAGGCAGGGCCAGTGACACTGCGACGACACTAACTTTGAATAATAGCTGACGGAGCCTCACTCTCTAAACGTTCAAAGTAATAATCCTTTGATAACGTTCATAATCGGTCTCGTCTCAGCGAACGGATAAATTATTCTTCATAACATTTGCGACCATCATAAAATTAGAATCCTATATGAATAACTGACCTTGCGAAGGCTAATCGCATTGCGATTAACATAGTCCCTCCGATCATTCCCAGTCATTCTCTTTCAAATTGTAAATGCTAGCGTTGTATTTTAGTTCTGCCGACGAACCGACAGAGAAGAATGGCTCTTTATGGAGTTCAATCGTATGCTCTCCTTGAATCACTTCGGTCATGTCAAAGTTTTTGTTGTTGTGTTCAAGAATCTTTTTGAATTTAGGCTTCGTCTGAAAAGCATGGATGATCAAACAGCAGGAGGCGCCTCCCGAGTGCTCCCTTAACACAACGTAATCATCCGAGAGTTTCTTGGAGTTGAAGCCTTCCAGAAACATAATGCTACTAGATTTGAGAGTCTGTGCATGAAGCAACTTGCCTGTCTTTACCGTTCTCACAACCAGTAATTCATCACTATACCAGGCTGCCTCATAATTGCGGTTTTGTGGCAAATCCTCGAAGGGTAATGTTTGAGGTGTGATTACGTCAAAGCGGAGTCCATTGCTAATCTTCGTCGTTACCAACAACGTACGAACTACATTATAGTCTAAATATTCAGCGGATGGCTCAGAAAATACGTGAGAGGGTTGGCTCAGTGACAATACGAAAAGGCTTAAACAAAATAATTTTTTCATGGTCTCAGATCTTATAACGAGCGCCTAACAGGTCTAATTCTGAAAAGATAATGGCGGACACAGTGTCCGCCGATAGGCAATATAAAACGGATGTTTCAGACGGTTATATGCTTTTGATGACAATTCTAACTATACTTTGAACAAACGTCAGTCCCTAATTTTGTGTGTTTCGCACGACAACCAATTTATATGGCTTGCAATTAATAAGGCGCGCTCAAACCTACATTCCGATCTTCGCCAGTGCCGCTAGAATCAGTGACGCTACAAGAAGGCCAACTGGAAGTGGAAGCTGATGAATCTGAGAGAGAGAACGATGTCATCTGTCCAAAAAATATTGAAAGCGGCTTTAATTGCGTTTGTCGGAGCCATTGCTGCTTTGGGTATCGCGACGGGTATTTTCTTGGTTCGCACGAGAGAGCAACAAATGACACATAGTGCCATGAGCATTTATGGGTTCATTTTTACAAGTTGCCTCAGTAAAACAAAGCCGTTGACGTAAAACATTCTGAGGATTGCCAGGGCAATCTTGCATTGCGGTTTCTCGTCAAGTTCGCTTCGGCAAGAACTCCAAATTCCGGGTCCGGCCATCGGTATGGATAGCAATGTAACCCATGGCGTCCAGCGCATTGATGATGCCTTGGTTTCGCTCGCGCTCCAGTACACCGTCAACCTCGACCCAGATGGATTGGACTTGGCCTTTAGCTAGAAGATTGGCCGCACCCTCAAGAATTTCCTTTTCGGTACTATCTACATCCAATTTTATATGTGTTGGCAGAGGCGGGTCATAAAGAGAGATGAAAGTATCGATGTTGAAGCCTAATGTGGGGTGAGCAATCTTAATATTGATCTGTTCGTCCCAGCTGTGGGTGTCGCGCTCAAAGGCGTGCATCGAGCTGCCAGAAATATTGCCAGCCATGTTTAGTTTGCCGAGCCGGGTCTGATTATCGAAAGCCAGGCAATAGGCATCGACGCGGTCCAAGAGTCCGTTGATTTCGAGGTTTTTCATCAGCGTGAAGTAGGTCGATGACGCGGGTTCAAACGCTAAGGTCCGGTGGCGGGCTAGGCCGGCGTACATGGTATAGATGCCGACGTTGGCGCCAATATCCCAGAACACTGTGTCGACTGGCATTTTGTCGATCCATTCCAACGTGTCGGGTTCGTGAGTCATGTAGACCGGCGGATACATGGCGGTTTCGCGCGAATTACAATACATGGATAGCTCACCGTGCGGTGTCTGAACTGGAATTTTATCAATTAGGTATTGCGCCGCCGTCGCCCGGCACGACGTGCGCCGGACCTGGTTCAGCGGTGCGGAAATGGTGCGGCCGAGGCCTGCGATTAGACGCGCAACGGTCTTGCTCATGGTTGGGCTCTGCGTTGTTCGATGGTATCCTCAACGATCGCGATGAAGCGCTCAAACAGTTCTTGGTTCTGAGCGACACCCGATAAATGCAGGACCTTGACACTCTCCAGGTCGCCACCGTCATATTCATGGTTGAGGACGCTGTTGTAAATGTGGTTTGGGATGGTGCGGATTTTGACGGGCGTGCCGTTGAAATCAACTGTGCCGACGCCCCAAGAGTCCAAAACGTTATCTTCAGTGCCGCGCACCCGCTCCTCAACCATCCGGCTGAGCGATGCGATTACGCGAAGCTTTTCCGTGGTGGTCGCTAGCGACTTGTACCATTCATCGAGAAAAGCTGTGCGCGCTACCACATCGGCTCCAAAGCCCATAATGCCGTCGCTCAAGGCATGGCAGCGGTTGGGTTCCCAAAGTTGTTTTTCGGGCTCCAGGCTCGGCATGATGACGTCGGGCGCACCCTCGTAGACAACGTCCAGATCCTCGACCAGATAGGCGTCGGCATCCAAAAAGAAAAATGGACGTTCGCCGACGCGCCGGGCACAATCGCCAAGGGCGTAGCATTTGTGCAGCAACAGGTTTTCATAACGCATTGCGCGATCAAGAATGGCGCGAGCGGGGCGTGAGCCCGGGAATTTTTTAAGAAAAAACTTGTTGAAGCGACGCTTTAAACTGACCCTTTCGCGGGAATTAAAAGCCCTCGCCAGTTCATTAAGTCCGTCGGCACCCAATGGATCAAGCAATTCCATCGTATCGGAAACCCTATCGCTCCAGCTGACGACATCGACGCCGGACTGAAAAGTTGAGTTGCTGGGTCGGCCGTTTTCATCGCCCCAGTCGTAGACCAAAACGTCGGCATTAGGATAAAGGCGTCGCAGCAACTCAATGTTTTTGCGGATCAAGAAGTGATAATCATGCGTTCCGAAGTATATAAAAAGAAGGTTATCCATCTTTACGCTTTCTAAAAATCGCTTTGGAATAAGAGAGGATGATTTGTTTGAGTGAGGGCAAGACTTCTTCTCTCTGTGCGAGTGCACCAGCGTTCACTTCTGCGTATCGAAGCAATGTCGTGGTGGTGGTAATATCTCTCCTTGCGCCGCTGAGGTACCCATAAGCAGAATCCCAGATATTCTGTATCGACTTACAAAAATTACGAATAACATCGTTTCTAATTTCACCCTCAAAGAAAGTGAAGGCAGAGTGTAAAAAGCCGTAACTCTCTCTTAGAAATCAGAATTTCTGACCTACGGTTACTCGCTGTAATAAAGAGAAAGTTGGCGGACAGGGTGGGATTCGAACCCACGAAGGGCGTTAACCCTTACTCCCTTAGCAGGGGAGCGCCTTCAGCCACTCGGCCACCTGTCCGTCCTATGTAACCCACTGTAGAACCTAGTTATTCGTGTCGAGTGCTTTGTCGAGAGAAAAGAACAGACACTGAACTGGGTCACTAACTGGGTCACTAAAACCTTAAAGCCTATTTCACCTACCTAGTTGGCCGCGCCCAGCGTCTCGACTTTCTGTCGATCTTCTTATATGGCCGAGCGGTAGCTGACAAGAACACTTCCTTGGTTTTTCTGCCCAGCTACTAGCCGCCTACCCATCTCAGTGAATGAGGTGAAAGGGTCGGATTATGGCCGGACTGGATATATTAGCGGATCACTATAAGATCTCGTTGTTATTTAAAATGAGGGCAGGCGACTATGACAATGCAAACTGGTCGGTTTGATCTCTATGATTTCTTGGCCCGGCATAAGAGCGAGATTGTTGCCGAGGCGGAGACTATCGGTAAAGATCTAGCGATTCCAGATAAACTGAGAGATCGTCTGGGGTCAACGGGCGCGAACTCAGCTTTACCGGGAACATTGCGGCGTCGCTGCCTCGACGCGATCGATGACGGTATGTCAAGCACTCAGTCTCCGAAGGAGATCGGTGATGATATCCGCAGACTGGTCAAATCAGTATACGGTGACGAATACGACGCCGTTCCGACAAATTCTTGCGAGTCGGCATTACTCGTAACCTACGACGCATTGCTGACGCCTCCGAAAGTTGGCCCAGGTGAGCCGTACCGTTCGCGCGTCGTCGGGTTAGTTGAACGACATGCCGAACATCATCTGAGTTACGGTCGCCCCTTCCCACCGCGATACAAAGATGGCTTTGCGGACCGTGGCGCCACTGCAGGTGAATTGGGACTGATCGGCCGTGCCCAGTATGCGACAGACTGCGTCATGGTGCCGATGTCCGGCGCGCGTTATGAACTCCACGGTATCAAAATGCATCCCACCCCACTATTGATGGAAACGGATGCCGAGCGGACTACTGAAGCCATTAAGCGGGCGGCATCGATCCAAGCGTCCAACCTCTCTGGGTTCGTTACTTTGGGATACGATACTATCGGTTATGGCTACGGCGAAAAGGCCGATTGCGACGTTCCGATGTTACAGAAAAACATCGGTAATTTAGCTGCCCTATGCGGTGTACCCTACATAACTGACAATGCCTGGGGTTTGCCTTTTGTTGGCGCTGATCTCCGTAAACTTGGTGCTGACGTAATGCTCTATAGCATGGACAAAGTCGGAGGGGCACCGACTTCAGGGCTGATCATTGGCAAGGAGTGGCCGATGGTAAATATTCGCCGTGCTATGGGGGTGCACGGGGAGAGATTTGGGACCCCCTCCGCTCATGGTAAGGGTCTGCATGTTCACGCTGACCCGGGCAAGATGTCGATGCTGGGTCTCCTCGCCGCGTTACGTATTCTGAAGGACGAACCCGAAAGTATAACTGAATCCATTGACGACATATTCGATATCGTCACGGACGAGCATTCGCGTATGAAAGGCAATTTACCCGATGGAATCGTAATTACGAAATCTTATAATTTTGGCGGTGTTGAGGTCAATTATGAGGGAACATGGCGAGCTTCCAACGGCGGGTCGAAGATCGGAATCCCGATTTTCAACAATGAGGACCGTGTTGCTGGTTCGAACATTCTTTCTCACGTGACCGCGGCTATGGGGATCCTGCCTGGGGTTACAGATGACGCCAATGTGATCATCAACCCGGGTCTCGGAACATCTGACAGTAATGGGCAGCTAATCGAAGAAAACATGCGCCTCGTGGCTCGCGGCATGTTTCGTGCCTTTGCGCTAATGGCCGATTGGGCCTGCCGGGTTTGAGTTCCCATAGAGAGAAAGATGACCGACGACATCAATCAAGATAAATCGGCTAAGACCCCGTGCATTTCTATTCACTACATCTTTTTAATCCTTTTTAGGTTACTGTCGCTTGATGGCGACGGGACGTATTATAGTTTACCAACTCTATAGAGGCCTGAGGTTGACCTAGATTTTCAAGGTCACACTCCTAGTTGGTTGGGTCACAGTGTCAGTGATGGTGGCCGCATGGGCGACGTCCGGAAGGCTCCCGACATAGAACCCTACACAAAAAATTCTGGGTCATAAACTGGGTCCAAAAGACCCAGTGGGGTGTAGAGTTTGTCGGCTTTTGTCGGTCTTTGAAGGAAATAATTGGCAGAAAACCGCAGAAAACGTGGAATCGACAAATCCGACAGCGGTCTTAGCAGGGAAGCGCCTTCAGCCACTCGGCCACCTGTCCGTCCGGCTCGTATCGGCGGCCGGGACCACCTGGGAAAGACTTTCTAGCCCCCTCGTCCGGAAGTATCAACCTGCTTCGTGGAGTCTAATTCCTCCGCCTATTGTCCCGATTCTGGCGGCTCTCATTGAGGGGCTTCGGGGTGGCCAGGCCTGTCAACACTGACTTCAGCCAAGGGTTCAGAAATATTGAATGTAACGATGGCTCCGGTCATTCGTTGCAGATCGTTAAAGGCGATGGGAAATACGCAGTGCGGGTGGCCCGCCGCGGCGTAGAGTGTATCAAAACGCCCAAACGATCGGTCCATGACTATGGGGACGCGCTCCGTCATCCCGATGGGCGCAACGCCGCCGATTGTGAACCCGGTGATGGCCTTCACTTCGCTGGCTCTGGGACGGCAAACCTTGCCTTCCAGACAGAGTGCAGCGGGCAGGGTGCTCTCTAGGCATCTATGATCGCCTGCCACCAAAGCCATGACGAAACACCGGTCGATTCTAAATACAAGGGATTTAACTATAGCACCCAATTCACAGCCGATGGCGCTGGCTGCGTCTGCAGCGCTGCGGGCCGTTTTACTTAATTGGATGACCGAATCTTCCAAACCAGCATCGACAAGCGCGCTACGGACCCGTATTACCGTTTCGCGCTCTAAGAGGCTCATTAGTCTCTCCAGAACTGGTTTAGATCAGCTGCACTATACCTACCCTAAAAGCGCCCAGCAAACGTTGCCAATGTCTTCGAGGCAGCGTTCGGCGTTCTTTTGGAACTGAATTGGTTTCACAGACTAGCCAAGGTGGCACTCAAAACGTTGGTGAGTATGGGTTAGGATACCATTGGAAAGATATTTTAGTGCTACATGCGCAGGCCGTCATTAAACATCTGGCGAGCCGAGAAATTTAGGAAGAGGCCATTAAGAATCGGTGGATCAGGTGCTACATTGCACCACCAAAGCTTAATTGCAGTCAGCGGTATACTGGAGCGAAAAGATGATGCGAAGCGGATTAGGGATGGGCGCGGCTCTCGGCGTTGCCATGTTAATCCTGGGCGGCATTACCATTGCGCCGGCTGGGGACGGAGTTGTCCAGTTGGCGCTGACCAATGAAGTGATGCAATGTATGGAGCGTTGTCTTCGTTCCGAGGGAAAATCGGAAAAGACAAACTGCAAATCGCGTTGCGCGGACATTTCCTCGCAACGCTCGCAGGGATCCGATTGCATGGCGGTTTATAAGCAGTGCCTGAAAACCTGCGACGCAGACAAAACATGCCGTCGCGCCTGTAAAAAGAAGTTGATGAACTGTTATTAGGTGCGACCGGGGCTCACGAGCGGCCTCGCATGGTTTCAATCAAAAGGCGGGCCGACTCTTCCGGCTTCAGTCCAGCCTTTGCGATCCATTCCAGGCATTGGTCGTAGTGATAACGAGCCACGGCAATGCGGGATTGATCAGCCTTACCATTAGCAGCAGCTAGTATTTTTTTTCTGTAATCAATTAGTATGGAGGTCTTGGCTGCGACCGAACGGTTGGCGTAAAGCGAGTCGCCTACATGGTTGGATACCCATTTGGCGGCGACATCCACGGTCCGTCGGCCGGTGCTTAGCCGCGTGATGGCGGCGGCGGCGATCGCGCGTTTGAATTCCAAAGACAGGGCCATGCGTAATATCCCAAATTATTCCCGTGACCTGGATATGATCCCGAGCTGTGTTATGCTAGTTGCAAATTCCTTAAGAGAAGTTAAGTCGTCTAGGCGTCAATTCAGCGCGGCTGTCAGACGCGCAAAACCAGCGTCATCGGGGGGCAAGCCCAGGCGGATGAGGCTTGGGTGGTTGGCGAAGACGCGGGTCCAAATTCCCATTGCCGCCAAACGGGAGTGCAGATCCGTTTCGCCCGTATTGTAGAGCCGAAAGAAATCTGTGCCGCCAACGGCGGGTCCGGTCCAGGCCGCCATGACCTCATCAAGACGTGCAGCATCTCTCGCCAATCGACGGCGGGCTCTGTCGATCCAGTTTGCATCCGTCATGGCTAACGTACCAATAGTCAGAGCTGGCCCTGCAACGGGCCAGGGCCCCAAGGCCTCGGCTAAGGCCTCTAGCTGTGCTGGCGGCCCAACCGCGAACCCAAGACGCACTCCGGCGAGGCCAAAGAATTTGCCGAACGACCGGAGTACGATCAGGCCCGGTTTACCGGCCTGGCCAATCACGCTGAGCGCTGGATCCGTATCGGCGAAAGCCTCATCGACGACCACTAACTGGTCTGCTCTGGCATGGGCAGCCAAAGCTGCCGGATCACGGCGGGCTCCGTCGGGGTTGTTTGGGTTGACGATGACGATAATGTCCTTGTTATCGGGCAACGGACCATCGACGGGTGCATCGATAACCGCGTGACCGGCACCGCGCCAGCAGTGGGCATGTTCCATGTAGGTCGGCCCCATGACCGCCACGCGGCCCGTCGGTATCAGGCGCGGTAGCCATTGGATCAATGCTTGAGTCCCCGGACCGGCGACGATTATGGCCCGCTCCGGAACACCGTAATAGGCTCGAGCAGCCTCCAGCAGGCTTGCCTCGGTCTCCGTGTCGGGCAATCGGTTCCAGGCCTCAGGCGGGATATGACCGATGGGATAGGGGACAGGGTTGATCCCGGTCGACAAGTCCAGCCAGTCCGCTTTTGGGATGGCATATTTCAGGGCCGCCGCATCCAGGTCGCCACCGTGAGTTAAGCGTTCAACCATCTCAGCGATCGGTTTGGCCCGCGGCTAGGTGTTTGAGATATTCGTTTAATGCCGCGTCCAGGGTGCGAGAGCGGTCCATTGTCTCGCGGGTTTCGTCTGCGAAGGGGGATTGTGCGAGAACGCGCAGTACCGATGCCGCGCCATCATGGAAACCACCGGTGACGCCGGCCTGACGGAAGGTGGCGGCGATTTCCTCCATCTCGCCGATCCAGCGGGCGGCGTCGGCAGGGATAAAAGGGACACTATCCTCCATCTTCGTGAGTGTTGAGGATTGGCTGTATTGAAACTCCTCCAAGACCGTCTCGTACACTCCAAGGGACTTTGCTGCCATCAACAGGGCCGTGTGGAGCGTGAAGGTGCCCTTGGTCAAGGCCGCGTAGACCATCTTCACGGCGGAGGCCTCTCCAGGCTCGCTGCCGCATGGTTTCACTATGAGCCCACAACCATCTAAGGTCTCCATAGCCGCGGTATCGGGACCGGAAACATAGAATCGCGGCACGGCTTTACCCGGAGCATGGCCGATGATGCCCGCATCAATAAAGAGCGCGCCAGCATCGTTGATAACCCCGGCGATTTCCCGGACGGTACCGGGCGACACGGCGTTGCAGTCCACATAGGTGAGCGTCGTGCCAACACCTTTCACAGCAATCGCCACGTCCCGGGCCAGATCAAGGGCGGCGGCCGGTGGTAAAATGGAGAGAAAAATATCCGCTTCTGTTACCAGGCCGACCATATCCTTTACGTCGCGTGCGCCTGCACGTTCCGCCATCTGGCGCGAAGTGTCACTGCGTTTGGCGAGGCAGGTAACGATCTCGTAACCGTGTTCCTTAAGCACGCGGGCTACGGCATGCCCCATGTCGCCCATGGCGATGACGGCGATAGTTTTAGCGATCACGAGGCTGTCCTGTGGTTGCGTACTAATGGCAATGTATTGTCTCTGTTTGGCTGACGTAAAGCGACCAGGCTGCGAAAAATGACCCTATGCACGCCTCAGCCCCAGCCAGGCCAACGCGCTGGTCCCGATAGTGATTGCGAGTGAAACCCAGATGATGACTTCAATCAAGACGGGAGCATCCAGTGCCCAGCCGACGGCCACTGGGCCTAGCGCAGAAGCGAAAACTGAGAGTACCGCAGCGGCAGCGCGAATGGCTCCCAGGTGCTGAGTGCCATAGAGTTCCGCCCAGAGGGACGCGAAGCTGGGATTGGTTGCGCCGGCACTGAACCCCATAGCGCCCAGCACGCCGGCTGCCCATAGTTCGTTCTCGCCTAGCGCTAGAATCATCAGCGAGATCATGAATGGCACTAGGACATAAGGAGTGACCCGCCGAGCAGTGGTTCGATCGATGAGCCAACCGGTGATGAAACTGCCTGATACCTGACAAGCTGCAAAGACGGCAAAACAGACGCTCCACCATAGGAAATCCCATTGCTTGGCGGTGCCGATAATGTGCGTCTGATGGAATATGATCCCAGTGAAGATGGCTGACATGGTCATAACGATGGGCGCGACCATTAGGAAACGTCGATCACGCAGCATCTCGGCGCGGGTCCATTGACGCTGGCCGGCGTTGACAGAGCTCAATGCCTCAGGCCCCTGGCCGTCCTGGCCGGCGGTACGTTTTAGGAGAAATGGGATTGTCGGCAGCATGGTGACGGCGACTGCCAGGCCCATAACGATCCAAATGTAAGGCCATGTGGTTACGGTGAGAGCGATGGTGATCAATGGGGGCAGGGTGCCTTCGGCTATAGGAAAGCCGAAGCCGGCAATGGCGATAGCTCGGCCGCGTTCTGCCACGTACCGGCGGGCCATGGCGGTGACGGCGATGTGTGCCATCATACCCTGGCCCAGAAATCGCACGGAGAGGATACCGAAGAACAGGGAGGCGGAGCCGCTAACTTGCGAGAACGCTGTTGCACCAGCCGCCATGGCGACACACACCCACCAGACGAATCGGCCGAGTCGTAACCGGTCCACCAACCGCCCTGCTGGCCAAAGAATGGCAGCGCTGACCAGGGTGGCGGCCGTATAGATGCCGCCAAAGTCCGTGTGACTGAGTTGAAAGTCCTTGCGAAGGACGTCACCGAAAAGGGAAATCAGGTAGGTCTGGCCAGGGCTTGTCCAGAACATGACTAACGCACCGAACAGCAGGAAACGCCATTCGCGGCGAATGAAGGCCAGAGTCGGGGTCCCGGCGGTCACTTTGGCGATCCGGTTGGCCCGCGTTCCGCAGTGACCTGGGTCATGCGTCCAGGTAATCCTCGATGAAGTTACCGATGATTTCATTCAGGCCACCGTCCACAGGGAAACTCAGGCTCTGGGCGCGATGCCATTCAGCGTCCGGGGGCCAAGTCTTCACGATGTCCACGATAAACGGATCGGGCTGCACGGTGATCTTGCCCAATCGGCGATTGCTATCGAAGCTGGTCACGGCCTGAATCATGTCTCCGGCGGTGACCGTGTGGCTGGGCAGGCCGACCCCGCGGTCGTCGCCTAACTGGTCGCTATGCAGTTCATGCAGATGGATTAAACCCTCCACGATGGCCCGGTAGCCGAGGATTGGCATCGGTGTCGTTTCGGGTACGGGTACGATGTAGTCTACGCCCGTAAGCGGCTCTCGGAATACCGCGCTGGCGAAGCTGGAGGCCGCCGCGTTCGGTTTTCCGGGTCGGATGATCACAGTTGGCAATCGGGCTGAGCGTCCATCCAGGAAGCCTTTCCGCGTGTAGTCGTTAATCAGAAGTTCGGAAATGGCCTTGGTGATTCCGTATGTGGTTTGGGGGGTTTGCTTCGTCATGTCTCCGACAATATTTGTCATATGCATGCCGCCAAAGGTGGCGATGGAACTTGCAATTACCAGGCGCGGCTGGCCGGCGCGTGCCCGCACGGCCTCCATGATGTGGCGGCCACCGTCCAGGTTCACCCGCATGGCGAGGTCAAAATCCTTCTCGCCGCCGCCGCTGACCACAGACGCCAGGTGGAAGACCGAGATGTCGTCGCGATCAATCAGGTCTCTCACCGTCGCGCCATTCGAAATGTCACCTGTGACGGCCTTGATAGTCACGCCTTCCTTCTGAGGCTGATCTAGCGGTTCGCAAACGTCGAAGAGCGTGACCGCGTCGATGGCCTGTTTGTTACCATCCGGGCCGGTCAGTTCTCCGACTTCCAAGAGCCGCTTGACCAACCGGAACCCTATGAAACCTGCGCCACCTGTGATCACCACTTTCATGGTTGTGTCCTTTTTTTATCCCAGCCAATTTGGGCGACGGCGGATGGTAGCGAACTCACGCGCGCAAGAAAAACCTTTCTGACAATTTAATCCCATTATGCTCGTATCGGGCCGAGAGGAAGCCCCTACCGTCGGCGAGCCAGCCCGAGCACTATTTTTTGACGACCTTCGCGATCGGATCAGGGGCTTCGTTGCAGGATTGATATTCAAGTAGCTCATGCCGTCGGCTCAGTTGGCAATATCGGGGGCCTCGGCAGCCAGCGCCAAAATGGCCGCGCCTTTCATCCGATAGGGCAGCCAGGTCTCCATATGGGTACAATCGATGGCGTGGTAGAAGTCGCGGGTTGGGTTCCAGTCCAAGACGGAGAGTTCGAGCCGCTTACAATCCCGTTCTTGGGCTAGTTTCGCCAGCGCTGCCATGAGGTCTTTGCCAAGGCCCAAGCCGCGGGCTTTTTCGTCCACGTACAGGTCTTCCAGATAGATACCCGGTCTTCCCTCCCAGGTGGAGTAGTTATTGAAAAACAGCGCGAAGCCGACGACCTCCTCGTTCAATTCGGCAATCAGGCACTCAAATCGCTTGGGTTCTGAGAACCCGTCGCGGTGAATGTCCGCCTCGGTTATCTTAATTGAGCTTTGGGGCTTGTTCTCATAGGCGGCGAGTCCTTTGATGAGTTTGATGATATCGCCTGCGTCTTCGGGTCGTGCCCAGCGAATGGTGGTATGGGGGGGCATGCGCTTGTGCTCCTGCATGTTTGAGGAGAAAGTATGCTCTCCGAGCCGACAGAAAGGAACCGAAAGCCATGGCAAGGCTGTTATATGACCTCTGTGCTGATAACGATCTCCGTTTCAGCCCGTTTTGTTGGCGGGTCAAACTAGCGCTGGCCCACAAGGGACTGGACTACCAGACCGAACCGGTGCGCTTTACGGAGAAGTTAAAGCTTGAATTCTCTGGGCAAACACTATTGCCTGTGCTCGACGACAACGGCACAATTGTTAGCGACAGTTGGGCGATCGCCGAATATTTGGAACAGACCTATCCGGACACGCCGACCCTGTTTCCGGGAAACGAGGGAAAGCATATGGCGAAGCTCACGATGGAGTGGATGGACAGCCAGAACCGGGAGCTTCTGACGTTCATTATCCTTGATATTTTCGCCAAACTTAACGCCGAGGACCAGGCCTATTTTCGTGCCAATCGCGAAGAGCGTTTTGGTAAACCCTTGGAGGAGGTGCAAGCTGGACGCGAGGAGCGTATACATGAATTCCGTGAGGTCAATCTGGCGGCGCTCCGGGTGCACGTCACTGATCGGCCGTTCATCGCCGGCCAAGAACCAGCCTATGGCGACTATGCCGTGTTCGGGTCTTTCCAATGGGCGCGCATCGCCAGCGATTTCGATTTGTTGACCGAGGGCGATCCTGTCTTTGAATGGCGGGAGCGCATGATCGCGCGGGTCTGACATGTCTTTGTCCAGGCCTGGAGGTTGATCTTCGATGCGTATTTCATCGGGGAGAAGTTCTTGCTCCGGGTTTTGTTGCATAAGATTTGCTCTTGCTTTACCAGGGATATGTTCAGGAACATGCTAATTGTCTGAAAGGCTATACTGATTAGTATCGGTAGGGGGCTGATCATAAACTCGGACTTCTTGCATGCATTGATTTAACGAAATCTGGAGAGTGATGCCGGGGTCATGAGTAGACTATAGCCGTCAGGCATAGGGGAAACGTCAACTTTTACTGAAGCGGTGATAGTACGTTTTAGGAGAACCGCAGAATTAGCCTACAACAGCCTGGAATTCGTACAGTTGGCGTGTTTTGGCGCCATTTCTCGGGTCGCGAGCAACACGGCCACCAGAACTAGTCCGCCGCCAGCATATTGGATAGCCGTCATACGTTCGCCCAGGATCAAGGCCGCTGCCAATAGAGTGACTATGGGTTCCAGATTATTGATCATGGATACCGGCGCGGGGTTCGCGAGCCGCACAGCCACCATCAATAGACACATGCCTGCGATATAGCCGGCCGCCGCGATATTCAGGCCGGTCCATCCGGCACGGTCTGTAGGCAGCGCGATGTCACCAAAACTGAAAAGCACGGCGAAGGCCACCGGTAGACAGAATGCCTGAGTGTAAAACGTGAGCGTGAGCGGGTCCATGCGCCGAGCTGCCCAGGAGCCGGTTATCATTACAAGACAGGCGCCGACTGCCGCGATCAGGGCGCAGCCGACACCGCGAAGGTCCAGGATCGGGAAGCTCGGTCCTAACGCCAGGGTTAGGCCTCCAAAGGCTGCGGCGAATGCCACGATGGTGGCGAGATTGGGCGCGCGCCGCTCCGTCAGAGAAGCGTGCACCAACACGATAATTGGAAAAGTGAAAAAAATCAGGGCTGACAGGCTTACGGGAATGAACAGTACCGATGACATGTAACCGAAGGCCACCATGAGGATGCCCAGCGTCGTCGCCAACGTTGGCCTCAATGCGGCTAGGTTGAACGCCCACGGTCTGCGAAAGAGAGCGACGAGGGCGGCCGTGATTACTGTCGCCACGGCGACTCGGAAGGCGACCAGCGTGGTCGTTGAGACGCCACCGTCATAGGCGATGCGGGCCGCTGGTGTGATCACCCCCAGGCTGATGGACGCGGCGGCTGCTGCGACCAAGCCGGAAATCTGTTGTGATGGTGTTGGTGTCATGGTCATGGCTTGTCTTTGAGACTTTTCCCTGCTCGGCTCAACAAAAATCATGGTTGTTGCTCGCAACAATTTTGCTCATTGTGCGGGGGTTGGGATATACACATCAGGAGATACGAACACCATGGCCCTTCCTATTTTTCATAACTTCTCCGCCGCGCCCAAGCATGTCGCGCCGTTCAGCCATGCTGTCGAATGCGAAGGTTGGGTGCAACTTACAGGTCAGATGCCGACTGATCCGGAGGATGATACCAAACCCTTACCTAATGGGATTAAAGCACAGACACGGCGAGTTATGGATAATTTGGTAATCGTCCTAAATGAGGCTGGTTTGGGGTTGAAAAACGTCTTGTCTGTGCGTGTCTTCATCACTGATTTCAAACGCGATTACGATTCCATGAACGAGGTCTATAAAACGTATTTTCCGGAGCACCGTTTTCCTGCGCGGACCTGTATTGGAGTGACTGGCCTTGCCCGGGATGCGTTGGTGGAAATCGATATGGTCGCTAAACGATCCTGATAGATTATTTCAGCGTTACCATCTAATGGCTCAGATTTCTATAAATATCAGACGAAATTATCACGAGTAATTCATCAAATTCGCATGGCGAAACAAACCCCCGGATTAAAATTGGAGCCCACCGACCAGGGTTTGGCAGGTGGTCATGATGCCGACACTTACCTTGGGGAAGGTGACTAGATTGGAAGAGGAAAAGAAAGCGAATGATCCGCGATCAGCAGAAAATGAATGAACACCTCGACCGGATTCGGACCTTCGTCCGTGACGTGGCCATCCCCAATGAAGATCGAGTGGAGTTGGAGGATAATATTCCAGAAGAGGTGATTAATAAATTAAAGGAGCTCGGCAGTTTCGGTTGGAGCATCCCCGAGGAGTTTGGCGGCGCAGGTATGACGTCGGAAGAACTGGCGCTAGCGTTTTTAGAATTTACGCAATGCTCGGTGGCGTTCAGGGTATATGGCGGGCAGAATGCGGGAATTGGTTCGGAATGTATCATCCGCGATGGGACGGAAAATCAGAAACGCACTTACCTGCCACAATTGGCATCTGGCGAAATGCTGGGGTGTCTGGCCCTGACCGAGGAGTCTGCGGGTTCCGACGCGACAGCTATGCAGACCCGAGCTGAGAAAGTCGACGGCGGCTATCGTATCAATGGCACGAAACGTTACATCACGCTGGCGCCTATTGCAGACCTATTTAGCGTGTTTGCGCGCACGGATGGGGAAAGGGGCAGCAAAGGGGTCACCGCTTTCCTAATCGAGCGCGGTGCTGAGGGCCTGACCACCAGCGTTTCAACCCCGAAGATGGGCCAAGAAGGTGCGCCCATAGGCGAGGTTTACTTGAACGACGTGTTTGTTCCCGACAGCGCCATTCTTGGTGGCCTCGAGGGCAGGGGGTTCGGCACTGTAATGAAGGCACTCAATAAGCAGCGCATCAATTTGTCTGCCCTTTCCACTGGGCCGGCCATCCGCATGCTTAATGACGCTATCAACTTTGCAAAGTCGCGTAGGCAGTTTGACAAGTCCATCGGCGAATTTCAGTTGGTCCAGGCAATGCTGGCCGAATGTAAAGTTGAAATTGAAGCGGCCAGAGCCCTGATCCTAGAGACGGCCCGAAAGCGCGATCGCGGTGATGATGTCACAATGGATGTTAGTCTTTGTAAGTACTTTTCCACTGAGATGTGCGGTCGTGTTGCTGATAGGGCAGTGCAGATCTTCGGTGGTGCCGGATACGTCAAGGGGTCGGGTATTGAGCGGTTCTACCGTGATGTGCGCGCCTTCAGGGTCTACGAGGGAACTAGCCAGATTCATCTACTTAACATCGCGAAGCATCTATTGAGCTGACCCGAGGAGAACCGTGCCATTGAGTGGGCGCACACAATACTCTCAGCTAGCCCACAACGATGTTATGGTTGGGTCCAAAGGGGAAACCAGTGATGTTGTCTGCTCCGTCTTCAGTAATGACCAAAATATCATGCTCGCGGTAGCCGCCGGAACCAGGTATCCCCTCGGGCAGCATTATCATGGGTTCCATGGAAACGACCATGTTTGGCTCTAGCACGGTCTCGATATCTTCGCGCAATTCCAGGCCTGCCTCACGTCCGTAGTAATGGCTAAGCACGCCAAACGAATGACCGTATCCGAATGTCCGGTACTTGAGAAGGCCGTGGGCTTTATAAATCTCGTTCAACTCTTTTGCGATATCGCAGCAGCGCACACCGGGCATGATTAGATCAAGGCCGCGCTTGTGAACCTCAACATTGACGTTCCAAAGGCGAAGGTGATCGTCGCTGGCGTGGTCCAGGAACAAGGTGCGCTCCAGAGCTGTGTAATAGCCCGCAATCATAGGGAAACAGTTTAGGCTTAAGATGTCGCCCTTCTGTACTCGGCGGCTGGTTACAGGGTTGTGCGCTCCGTCCGTGTTTAAACCCGACTGAAACCAGGTCCAAGTATCCATGAGCTCGGCGTGTGGGAAACGCGAGGCAATCTCTCGAACCATGGCGCCGGTAGACGCCAGGGCTACCTCGTGCTCCGGGACGTCCTCGGTAATTGCCGCAACACAGGCAGCGCCCCCAATGTCAGCTACTTGGGCTCCCTGTTTGATATGTGCAATTTCCTCATCCGACTTGATCATGCGGAGCGCCATCACTTGCGGCGCGATATCGATCAACTCTGTGTTAGGCAGAGCGCCTATCATCTTGCCGAGGTTGGTAACCGTCAGGTTATCTTGTTCGATGCCGACCCGACCGCCCGCGAGCACGAGTCTTTGGATCGCACGGAAGTAATTGTCGCGCTGCCAGTCCGTGTAGATGAGGTTGTCACCGTAAGTGCGCCGCCATGGTTGTCCGCCGTCTATATTGGCGCTGACCAACGTCGCCTTGTCGTGTGTCACGACGAAGGCATAAAATCGGCCGAAGTGGCAGAACAAGAAATCTGAATAGTAGTTAATGTTATGGTACGATGTGAATATCACTGAATCGAGGTTCTGTTCGACCAAGAGGTTGCGAAGCCTTGACAACCTGCCCTCGTATTCATCACCAGAAAATGTGTGGGGTGCGCGTTCGCCGTTCTCGATAGTGATCAGGTTTTCCATGATCGAAACTCCTGTTTAGTTTGAGGTTGACAGCGAATTTAGTACACCGCTTGGGATCAGTGGTTGGTTTTTCTGGGTTCACAGCAGCTATTTGAAGATTGCATAGACCCTAAAAATTCAGATGTTGAAGTGTTGCCGTTTCTGAGAAACTTGGCCATATTCGATTGAGTTTGTAAAAGTACTATATGCTTACTTAGGATAAGAAATCTAACACTCCTAAAGTATCATTCGTTGATTCTGCAGCGCAGCAATCTTACGATTTCCGCGAATTGACGAGGGGCCTTCCAACATGAATATCGCGATCCTCAAAGAGCGCCGAGCTGGCGAGCAGCGTGTGGCCGCTGCACCAGAGACGGTAAGTAAGCTTGTTGGGCTTGGATTTTCCGTGACCGTAGAAAAGGGCGCGGGCAAAACCGCAGCGTTTCTCGATGCCGCCTACAAGGATGCGGGCGCGACCATTGCCGGGTCAGCGTCGGCAGCGGCCAAGTCGGCGGATATCGTTCTGAAGGTGCAGGGGCCCGAACCAGCGGAGCTTAAATACTTTAAAAAAGGCGCGATCGTGATGGCGCACCTGGGAGCGCTCAGTGATGGTAAGGGGATTGCCGCAATCGCTAATGCTGGCGTAACCGGTCTGGCTATGGAATTGATGCCCCGAATCACTCGGGCACAGAGTATGGATATTCTCTCAAGTCAATCGAACTTAGCGGGCTACAAGGCTGTTTTGGATGCGGCCAGTGAGTTTGGCCGGGCGTTCCCTATGATGATGACAGCGGCTGGCACTGTGGCGCCGGCGAAGGTTTTTATCATGGGTGTTGGTGTTGCAGGGCTCCAGGCGATTGCGACCGCGAAGCGTCTTGGTGCGGTGGTCACAGCGACTGATGTGCGTCCGGCAACGAAAGAGCAGGTAGAGAGTTTAGGCGGCAAGTTTCTCGAGGTCGACCCTGAGATGGAGAGGGACGCGCAGACTGAAGGTGGTTACGCCAAGGAGATGCCGCCTGAGTATTTTGAAAAACAGAAGTCCGTCGTTGCTGAGCATATAAAAAAGCAAGACATAGTAATCACCACCGCCTTGATTCCGGGTCGGCAAGCGCCGACCCTGGTGACCCTGGAAATGGTCGAGAGCATGCAGCCTGGCGCTGTTATCGTCGATCTGGCTGTGGAAGCTGGCGGTAATGTTGTCGGCGTCAAGCCCGGTGAAGTGGTGACAACAGCTGGCGGCGTAAAGATAGTTGGTCACGCCAATGTGCCAGGCCGTTTGGCTCAGGATGCGAGCACGTTGTTTGGGCGCAACCTCCTAAATTTCTTAACGAACTTTGTTGATAAAGAGAGCAAGACCCTCGCCATTGATTGGGAAGACGAAGTGGTTCTCGGAA
Organism: Magnetovibrio sp.; assembly: GCA_002709525.1. Lineage (GTDB taxonomy): Bacteria > Pseudomonadota > Alphaproteobacteria > Rhodospirillales > Casp-alpha2 > UBA3470. The sequence continues at coordinate 91,831 of PARE01000012.1, forward strand.
CCCTGGTGACTAAGGACGGCAAGATTGTGAATGAGCGTGTTCCCACCGTCACGGTGCCGAAGAATGGCCCATCAAAGCAAGAGCAGCCGAAGAAATCTGCGAAGAAGGAGGCCTAAGTTATGGACGCGGCAACTATTCAGGATCAAGCTTCGAAGCTAGCAACAAAAGCCGCCGAGCTCTCGAGCGAAGCGGAGCAACTTGTCCAAAGTTCGACGCATCTGATCGAGGTGCAGGCCGCAGCGGCAGGCGGATTTGATTTCCTCAGCCTATTCTTCATTTTTGTAATGGCTTGTTTCGTTGGGTTTTACGTGGTCTGGAGCGTGACGCCTGCTCTTCATTCACCCCTGATGGCCGTGACCAATGCTATCTCGTCGGTAATCATCGTTGGCGGTCTGTTGGCGGCTGGCCCAGCGGACATGGATTTTTCCAAGATTATGGGCTTTTGCGCGGTTACATTGGCCTCGGTGAATATTTTCGGCGGTTTCATCGTGACTCAGCGCATGCTCGGCATGTTTAAGAAAAAGAAATAGGGGAGCCGCACCATGAGTGGAACATTGACGGGCTTCGCCTATCTGATTTCCTCGGTACTCTTCATTTTGGCTCTTCGGGGGCTGTCCTCGCCTGAAACGGCCCGACAGGGGAACTTTTTCGGCATCGTTGGTATGGTCATTGCTATGGTCACGACCTTGGCTGATCCATCTGTGGTCAGCTTTGAACTAATCGTGCTCGGAATCGTCATTGGTGGCACTGTGGGCACTATTATCGCTCGTAAGATTGAGATGACAGCTCTTCCCCAATTGGTTGCAGCCTTCCACTCGCTTGTTGGGCTGGCTGCCGTATTTGTCGCGGTAGCGGCGTTTTACAACCCGGAAGCCTACGGTATTGGTACCTTCGGTGATATTCACACGGCCAGCATCATTGAGCTGTCTTTGGGCCTAGCTATTGGTGCCATCACATTCTCCGGATCGGTCATAGCGTTCGCCAAGCTGCAGGGACTAATGAGCGGTAACCCCATCATCTTCAATTACCAGCACGGCCTCAATGCCCTGATTGGGGCGATCATTGTGATGCTGATGATCACTCTGATCGGCGGTCAGACGGAGGGAGTGTTCTGGGGGGTGGCAATCCTCGCTTTCGCCATTGGCTTCTTGATTATTATTCCGATCGGCGGTGCTGATATGCCGGTCGTGGTGTCAATGTTGAACTCGTATTCTGGTTGGGCCGCCTGTGGTATCGGCTTCACGCTGTCAAATCCCGCATTGATTGTGACGGGCGCTCTGGTGGGGTCATCGGGCGCGATCTTGAGTTACATTATGTGCAAGGGCATGAACCGCTCCATAATCCATGTGTTGCTGGGTGGTTTCGGTGGTGATACGACCGCATCGTCGAGCGTGGACACGGGCGACAAGAACGCCAAGGCTGGTGCCGCTGACGATGCGGCCTTCCTGATGAAGAATGCAAGTAAGGTTATCATCGTGCCGGGGTATGGTATGGCCGTGGCACAGGCACAGCACGCTCTTCGCGAAATGTGTGACCTGTTAAAAGCGGAAGGGGTGGAGGTCGCCTACGCGATCCACCCCGTAGCAGGTCGTATGCCCGGGCACATGAACGTGCTATTGGCCGAGGCCAATGTGCCCTATGATGAGGTGTTCGAATTAGAAGAAATCAACCACGAATTTTCCACCGCTGACGTTGCCTACATTATCGGCGCCAACGATACTACCAACCCGGTGGCTAAGACCGATCCGCAGAGTCCCATCGCTGGCATGCCAATCCTCGACGTGGAGAAGTCGGGGACAGTTTTGTTCGTGAAGCGCTCGCTGAGTGCGGGATACGCTGGCGTGGACAATCCGTTGTTCTATGCCGACAACACTTTGATGCTGTTCGGCGATGCAAAGAAGATGACAGAAGAGATTGTGCAGGCGCTTGGATGAGCGCGCCCTTCCATCGACGGTGAGACTGGGAAAGTATTTTTTCGTCATCCAGAATGACGGGCCGAGTCTTCTAGCGCCCGAGGCCTTTGGCCTTCTATATATTCCTCAAAATTTGTTAAGACTGGTCAATCAGATGGGGTTTACGCACAGGTTTCTGCTGTCACAATTAGTAATGGATCTAGAACATGAAAGTCAGTGACCTGCAAATTACATTGGTAGCGAAAAAGCTCATTGTTCAGGCCTTGGACTCGGACGATGACGCGACCTAGATGTTGGTGGATACTATCTGCGACCACACCCTCTATATGGATCCGGGTGGGCTCAACATATTCGAACATTCTACGGGCGATGCCGGTGAGTCGCTAATCTTAGTGAAGATCGCCGACTGGGTGGATGACATGCGCGCCGTCCTTCAACCCATCGAGCTGGATATCAAACTGGTTGCAGTATTGATCTAATTGGACGGCGCTTCACGACAACAATTTGTCTTTTTCTGGAAGAGACCGAGAAACATCGTATCCACACTACCGCTAGAAAACAGGCTGTTAGCAATGAATAGCGCGACCACGATGACCAGGTGATTGACCTAAAAACGCGTTAATAGCCATGTTGATAATGGCAAAATGTGCGATTAGCGGCGGCCCACATGAAAGGGCTGAGAGACTGCCATTGGCATGCGTGGGCGATCCGCCTCGGGTGCGCTCAGCGCCGTGGCTGGTTTCAGGCTTTTCAGAGAGCGCTTGGTTAGGATTTGGTAATCACGGGTGCCGGATGACTTCCATTCAATCTCATCATCCGAGACCGGGCGAAGGATTTTGGCCGGGATCCCGGCGATTAGACTGCGCGGGGGGAATTTTTCTCCGGCGCGAACAAAAGCCATGGCGGCAATTATGCACTCGGCGCCGATGACTGCGTCGTCATTTACCACGGAATTCATGCCGACCAGGGTATTAGATCCGATCTGGCAGCCGTGCAGCACCGCACCGTGGCCGATGTGGCCGTTTTCTCTTACCACCGTGTCAGTGTTTGGAAAGCCATGCAGGATGCAATTGTCCTGAATGTTAACGCCGGTTTCCAGGATCAGCCGGCCGAAGTCTCCTCTCATCACCGCGCCTGGACCCACATAGCAGTTAGGTCCGACGATAGAGTCGCCAATTAGGATGGCATCTGGGTGAACGAAACTGCTGGGATCTATAACGGGCACAATGCCGTCGATCTCATAAACCTTGACCATAGTTACGCTCCTAAGCCGGTTTGTGCACCGAAATTGAGGCGCAAGAAAACCGCCGCACCAAATGGCCGGCGGACCAATTCACGTCGAGAATGTCGAAAAGGGCTTAGAAGCCCTCGCGCTCTATGCGCTTTCGTTCCAGCTTGCGCGCACGACGTACAGCCTCAGCCTTTTCACGGGCTCGGCGTTCGGACGGCTTTTCGTAGGAACGGCGCAATTTCATTTCACGGAAGACGCCCTCGCGTTGCATCTTCTTCTTCAAGACCTTCAGGGCCTGATCGACGTTATTGTCACGAACAGAGACTTGCACGTTTCGCTCTACCTCATCATCTTAAGCCACATGGGGGACAAAGCGCACGGCAACGTCCCCAAGAAGGAGCCTTCTAACATAACAATACCGGGATGTGAAGGACCGTTTCGGCTTAGTTACGGTTTATTTTGCGGGATTTTTAATGAAAATACGGATTATGGTATGTCTATTCTGAGAATTGCCCGCATGGGGCATCCTGTGCTCATGGGTAAGGCGCGTGCTGTTAAGGATCCGACTTCGACGTCAGTCCATAAACTGGTTTCTGACATGGTGGATACAATGCTTGACGCGCCGGGCATTGGCTTAGCGGCGCCGCAGGTACATGTGCCAGCCCGTGTGGTCGTGTTCCGAGTGCCTGAAGAACGAACTGAGAGCGGTGATGGCGTGCCTCTTACTTTCCTTATAAATCCGGAGATTGAGCCCGTTGGTGATCAAAAGGAGGAGGGTATCGAGGGTTGTTTATCCCTGCCGGAGATGATGGGTTTGGTGCCGCGGTACACAAAAATTCGCTATCGCGCTTTTGATCTGACGGGCCAGCGTTTCGAGGTGGAAGCTGAGGGTTACCATGCCCGCGTTGTGCAACACGAGTGCGATCATTTGGACGGCATACTCTACCCCATGCGTATGACCGATCTCTCCAAGCTTGGCTACGCTGAAGATATGTCTAAAAATTATCAAGCATCTTATTGTGAATTCTCTGAAGCGGAAGTGGATGACGCCGATGACTACTGAAAACCTGGAGCTACGCCGTGATCACTTGGTCGAAGCAATGCTGGTGCACGTTCCCTTCGACGGGTGGGCCTGGTCGGCGCTTGAAGCCGGCGCCAAGGACCTTGGTCAAGAGCCCGGAGATGCGCGGCTAGCCTTTACAGGTGGCATGGGCGAGGTCGCCGACCACTTCGCTCGGTGGTCCGACCGACGTATGCTGGCGGAACTGTTGACCATTGACCTGGAGGGCATGCGGGTCCGTGATCGCATCCATACCTGTATCAAGACACGTTTGGTTATGAACGCGGAACACAAAGAATCCTTGCGGAGGCTTCTCTCCTTTTTGGCCCTCCCTCAGAACGCTGGACGGCTCTCCAGGATGACCTGGCGGTCCTGTTCGGAGATTTGGTATGCTGCTGGTGACACCTCGACGGACTGGAACCATTATTCGAAGCGCGGCCTCTTGGTCCCGGTCTATTCTTCTACGATCCTCCATTGGATGGCGGACGACGGAGATGGAGACGGCGATTTTCCGGAAACCTGGGCTTTCCTGGAAAGGCGCATCGACGATGTGTTGAGAACTTTTCGAATGCCTCGGCGGGTTAAGGATCGGTTAGTCCGCCTGTTTACGCCAATGGAATTCGGTCGGCGTCGATCAGCGTAAAGCGGCAACCTCGGTCGGCAGCCTTGGCAATTTAATCGTCAGTGCCCATGCATCCTCAAAACCACGGTTTTTCAGTTTTTGATGAGTTGTCTTGTGATTCCCACGGGCAACAGGACCGATGGCCACCCGATAAACCCGTTTGCCATGTGCAATGCCTCCCAGAATCACTGGCTTGAGCCGGCTATGTTTGCGGGAGAACTGCGACGCCGCGACTTTGTGATGATAGCTAGCGATAATCCAAAATGTTTGACGGGTTCTCTGTGTAACCGGCTGAACTGGGGTGACTAACTTGTTGGCGGGTCGGGCGGCGAGCGTTGGTTCTAACATTGATTGAGGGTTTACCAGAGGTGTAGGTGCTCGCATCACAGCAATGATGTTCTCTTTCATTGATGTTTCCAGGACCAATTCGTCGGCTTCGACAGGTGCCCAGGCTTTTAAACCTATATTTGTGGGCATAATTTCCGGCGCTGGATTGGTAAGTGAGGTTAGGGCAGCGATCGCCGTCGCGGGTTCCTCCGTGGGAAACTCTGATCTGTTCAGTCGAGTAATATTTTTGTTTCCCGTCTCGGCAGTCGCGCCCCTATTTCGTTCGGGATATTCGGATTTTATACTGACGGTCACTGGGATGGACGACGCATCGGCCAAGGTGGTGATGGAGTCGTCGGCTTTGCGACAAATGTTCTTACCTTCGACTGTACGCCAAAGCGCGCAGTCTTCCTTGTAAACCGCGGAGATACCATGATCGGTCAGGGTTTTATCTGTGGTAATTATGGACACAGTGTCAACAAGAAGAGAGGCGATTTGAACGCCGATGGGCATGCCGCAGCCAGCAATCAGGAGGGGTGCCACAACGGCGCCAGCCAAACGATGCATTTTACTCATGGAAATAGTTGTCCCCAAGGCGCGGGTTGTCGATTGGTTTTTCTTACTTTTGGTTGGTTTCCCGTCTGTAGCCCTCAGTTTAAGAAGGAGAAGTTAACAAACTTTTATTTTAATCCGGATTTCAGCAGCGGATAAATAATCTGAGGTGAAGTTTTCGTAACACTTGTTGTCGACGGATCCGCGCTCCCTATTACAGCCCGTAAAGGGGCGTTGGCGGCGCGCTGAGAACAGCGTATGATGTAGCTAAGTTTTGTAGCCCTTCAACCTAACACTGGCCGTCGTGTAACCATGAGCGACAGTTCTCCCTTTATGAATCCCTTCCGGCGCCGCCAGAACAGCGAGAATGGTAAAAGTGGCAATGGAACGTATCATCCGAGACGGTCGAACGCGGGGGTTGCGCGGAGCAACGGCGAAATTAATTCCGATGACCCTGACGCACACCAAATTCACGTGGGCGGCACTCCAACCGAGAAGGGCGTGAATGTGGAGGAGGCCGTGTTGCCAAACCCTGGATCGGTATCCGATTCGGTCCCCGTTGGAGACTGGGAGCCATCGACTCAAGAGGACCTGGCGGATCATTTTCTGCGCTGTGCTAAGCTGGGCCGCTACCTGACCATTGCCGACAACAGCCGGTTTATTATAACTGATGACTTCCGCACGACACCAATTGTTTCAACGGCATCGGCCATGGCTGCCATCTACTCGAAGGATTACCTCGTTGCTCAAGCCGCTCTATTACCACTTTCGGAGAGGGCGCAGCGCTTATCACCGCGAGATCAGGAGCGCTTCGAACGCCTGTTCCTTCTGATTGAGGAACAGGCTTTATCTGATGACGTTCGCTCATCGGCGCAGGCGGTTCGCCAGGCGCAGTTTCGCGCTGCCGAGATCCGTGCCGTCGAGGCCGAACTGGGCGACCGGTTGAGCCCGGCGCGCCTCCGCTATCGGCATTTCCTCGATATAGTTAAGAAGCTAGTGGACAGGAAAATCACCGCGGGTCCGTTTCTGGATGAGTTCCGTGACTTTACGCAAGACGTGGCTGGTAAGTTAGATTTTGGCATCTACTCTTTCTGCCTGGATCGCTTGTTTGGAAGCGTCCGGGTGCCCTTGAAGGTAAAGAAGTTATTGGTATTGGAATTGCTCAAGTATCCTCCGCTGATCCGGCGCGAACTGTTGACTAATATCCTAGTCTACCCAGGCCAGATTGAAGAACTTGTTGAGTTTGTGCGCTACATGGCGGCAAACGAGTTGGAGCAGGGCGCCATCATCGAGATCGAACTACTTAAGGCGTTCAAATTACGTCAGTTGTCCATGGGCGATATTGAAACTAGCCTAGCCCAGACTGGCGTCGCCTGAGCAGGCCGTAAACGGGACGAACGGGGTCTCGGAGGCCGTTAAGTTGACCCGCTGCAAATCCCAGGTCAATTTCGACTATCCGCGGAGACAGAGCAACGATGCGACAAACTTTAACAGAGTCGCCGACTAAGGATTCGTAAACCATAATTGTGCTAAGGTGAAAATTCAGGAAATTTATGGTGTTGATCCGTTCGAGAGGACGATGATCATGGATGTTGACAAGCTCCAAGGCGTGCAAGCGGTTGGCGAGCAAACTCATCGACAGCCGTCTGAGCGTCATCACGAAGCCCCCGACGACTCAGCCGATAGTGAGGTGAGCCACGAACGTGACCGATTGCGGTCGTCGGATGTGGCCGTGGATCTGGGTGGAGCGCTCTCAGGTCCCTTGTCCGCGGAAACGCAGAAGGTCGTTGATGCTTTTGTGGAACAGATAGAACCCCTGCGTGCTGAGCTTGCGATTCTGCAGAAACGTGAAGAGCATCTCCGTGAACAGGCTGTCAAGCACGCTTTCTTGCCGCTGCCAAACCGGCGAGAATTTCAGCGAGAACTCAAATACATTATTGATCACATGTACAGCCTGCAGCCCTCACCGGCAGTAGTAATTTTGCATGTGGCGAACGCCGCCACGTTCCGCCGTGAATTCGGCCGACGCGCCGCCGATGCCTTGCTAGTGCATGTGGCAAAAAACCTCTCTTGTGCCGTGCACCCGACAGACGCGGTCGGTAGTATAGGCGATGATGACTTTGGGGTGATACTCCTCATTGGTGGAGCTGAAACGGCAAGTCGTCGGGCGGGAGAAATTGGCTGCTATCTTAACGATCATCCTTTTACCTGGCTCGGCACCGATTATGCGCTGGAAGTAATGGTTGGGTGGGCGGGCCTGCAAGAAAACTGGAACGCGGAGCAGGCTATTGAAGCCGCCGACCGTTCGTTGCGCAATGAACTCAAGTGATGATGTTTGGCAATAACTGTGCCTGTGGGCAGCTGAACGCGTCCTGCAAGCAAGAGTTTCCGCCCCTTCAGGTGCTGCATCAGAGGTTTATCGAGTGCAACCTTCTTGCCGATGAGGGTTATTAAGTCATCAGATGAGGATCATTAAGTCATCACAGTTCTGGTGCTCGGCCTTAAGTTCAATCAAATTGGCTTTCAGCACTTCACGATGGTTAATAGTCTTTGGTTGCCCTGAGTCAGCCGAGCAATATCCTATACTTTTAGGATACTAGAACTTGAGAGTGGGATTTAGAACGCACCTAAATATAGATAGTGCTGTGGATTTTAAATGCTGATTACGATATTATTTTCTTGTGACGTCCAGTGAAAAATAAAGATGAGAGGAATTAAATATGAATATGCAGGAGCGAATCGACGACCTCAGAGCCCAGCATCAGAACCTCGAAAAAATGTTGGACTACGAAAATGACCGACAGCGCCTTGACGATATTCATATTTCCGATTTGAAGAAGCAAAAGCTCGCCATAAAGGATGAGATTGCTAGCTTGGAGACGCAAGCTTAAGCCTTACAACCGACTGGATTATTTGGGGCCTGGCATTCCCTTGGGGAATAATTCTCGACACGCAATTCGCGAACGCATGGTGGAGCCCTTCATAATTTTTCCCATTAGCTTATAGCGTTGGCAGAGGGTGGGCCTGCCTGGTTAACTGGCCGCTACTAGGGCATAGCTCAAGTCCTCCCCCAATAGGTTGATAAGGGAATAGGACTGCGAGGTTGCGTGCCGCTATTGATCATGCCGCTTCTGCGCCCGTGAGCTGCAGATGGACGCGCAGATAACCACGTGCATCGCCTCTAACGTGTCGATAATGCCCCAGTTAGCCATGTTCAGGATTTTCGTCATCGCGCCGCCGGCAGAATGACCAGTGTGTGTTGTCGGCTAGCTTCCTTCCTGAGGCCCCCAACACTGGGTCATCGATATCATGCTGGTTAACGTCCAAGGCTTAAATGGCCGGCATGGGCTCGATGAAGGTGTCTGCATTATCGCTGCAGATAAAGATTAAAATGCGGGCTTCTGCGTGAGACTGAGAACCATCCTCAGGAGCCTCTGGAGAATTTTTAAGAACCAATGCCACACCGGCCGTCATATCATTTGCCTTATGGCTGGTGCTAGTTGAGCTTTCCAGCGCGTTAACGCGCCTACCCTTAGAACTCTGACGCCTGCTCCCTAAGTCTAAATTTTTGGATTTTACCGGTGGACGTCTTAGGTAGTTCGCCGAATACAATATGCCTTGGGCATTTGAAATGGGCCATATTGTCACGGCAGAACTGGATGATCTCCGCTTCATCGGCCTCTACACCGTCCATCAACTCAACAAAGGCGCAGGGCGTCTCGCCCCATTTGTCATCGGGTTTAGCAACCACCGCGGCCAACATCACGGCTGGATGCTTAGTCAGGGTATCTTCTACCTCGATGGACGAGATGTTCTCTCCACCCGAAATAATCACGTCCTTGGAGCGATCTTTGAGTTTGATGTAGCCGTCCGGTTCCATAACGCCCAGGTCGCCCGAGTGCAGCCAGCCGCCGGCCAAGGTTTTGTCCGTGGTCTTAGGGTTTTTCAGATAGCCCTTCATGACCACGTTACCCTTGAACATCACTTCACCCATAGTTTCGCCGTCGGCGGGGACGGGTTCCATGGTTTCTGGGTCCATGACTGTAAGCCCTTGGAGGACATGGTAACGTACGCCCTGGCGGCTCTTCTTCATGCTTTGTTGTTCGATTGACAGGCTGTTCCATTCCGGGTGCCATGAACAAATTACGGCGGGGCCATAGGTTTCCGTCAGGCCGTAGACATGGGTCACGTCGAACCCCAGCTCCTGCATGCTTTGCAACGTCGTCGCCGGCGGCGGTGCGGCAGCCGTCATAACGTTGACCTTGTGATCAAAGCTGCGGCGTTCCGCATTAGTAGCATTGATGACGACATTTAAGACTATGGGTGCGCCGCAGAAATGAGTGACCCCGTAATCTGCTATGGCGGCGTAAACATTGCCCGCGTTGACTCTTCGTAAGCACACGTTGGTGCCAGCAATAGCTGCTAAGGACCATGGGAAGCACCAGCCGTTGCAGTGGAACATGGGTAACGTCCACAGATAGATCGCATGGTGTGGCATGTTCCAGCCGACGATATTCGACATCGCGTTCAAGTATGCGCCTCGGTGGTGATAGACGACGCCTTTCGGGTCGCCTGTAGTGCCTGAGGTGTAGTTGAGTGAGATCGCGTCCCACTCGTCGGCTACGGGCACCCAAGCAAAGTCTGGGTCGCCACTGGCAAGAAACGCTTCGTAATCCATCTCTCCAAGTGTCTCGCCACTGGCGTCGGATTCGGAATCGACAATGTCTATGACGGTGATCTCACGTCCTAATTCAGCTAAGGCACTTTTGACGTTGACAGAAAACTCAGTGTCCGTGATCAGGACTTTAGCCTCGCCGTGGTTTAGGCTGAAGGCCAGTGCCGCTGCGTCCAGGCGTGTGTTTAGGGTATTCACCACAGCGCCCGCAATTGCTGGGCCGAAGGCGCACTCGTACATTTCTGGGGTGTTTGCCGCCATTACGGCGACTGTATCGTTCTTTCCCACGCCAAGGCTGGTTAACGCCGATGCAAGCCGCCGCGCCCTGGCGTATGTTTCCGCCCAGGTGAAGTGCTTTGATCCGTGGATCACACTGGTCCGGTTCGGATATGTGGCGGCGGCGCGTTCTAAAAAGGAAATGGGCGTTAAGGCCGCGTAATTGGCCGCCGATTGATTAAGGTGTGTGTCGTAGATGCTGGTTCCACTCACGGCAAAGCTCCCAGATAATTCGTTCATCCTCTCTTTAACGACACTGCCACAAAATTAGGGATGGGCAAATGCCACGTGTCGGGCGCTTCGACAAGTGAACTCGTGCCCTGGACCCCCAATCTCGCCTTTGTAAAGGGTCCTCAGTTTCAATATTTATCTCGGATATGTTCGGTGGGCACGCCATTTACTATCCGCTCCAACCGCATGGTGAGCCTTGTGCTAACATTAGCCGACAAGGGTTTAGGCTCGCCTCCTATGAGCTTGCCGACGCGTTGGGCAATTAGATCGATCATGGCTGAGGATAATCTTCTAAAGAACTCCTCCTCTCGTCGCCCATTGAGATCGAGAATTTTGTCGCTACACTGACGCTTCTTAACATGAAGATCAGTTAAAGGTCGCTGACCATTGCACAAAAGAAGCGGCCTAATGAAGATGGGGAGTGCTATGAGCAACGCATATGATGTCGCCTATAAGCGGTCTATCGAGGACCCGGAAGGATTCTGGGCCGAAGCTGCCCAAGAGATTGATTGGATCACTCCCTGGGACAGGGTACTGGACGACAGCAACGCGCCCTTCTACCGATGGTTCGTGGGTGCCGAGTGCAACACCTGCTACAATGCGTTGGATCGCCATGCTGATGGTGGGCGTGGCGACCAGGCGGCACTGATCTACGACAGCCCAGTCACTGGCAACACCAAAAGGACTTACAACTATTCGGAACTGCGCAATGAAGTTGCGCTATTTGCAGGTGTGTTGCGGGCACAAGGGGTAGAGAAGGGCGACCGGGTTATCATTTATATGCCCATGGTCGCCGAGGCGGTCATCGCAATGTTAGCCTGTGCGCGTTTAGGGGCGATCCATTCGGTGGTGTTTGGTGGGTTTGCGTCGAATGAGTTGGCGGTCCGCATAGACGATGCGAGGCCCAAGGTCATCGTGAGTGCTAGCTGCGGTGTCGAAGTCAATCGCGTCATCGAATACATGCCACTTCTGAATGGGGCCATTGATATAGCAACCCACAAGCCAGAAAAATGTGTGATCCTAGCGCGACCTCAAGCGGAGGTCGCTATGAAAGATGGCCGCGATGTGGATTGGGCCAGCGCGATGGCAACGGCGGAACCTGCCGAGTGTGTGACCGTGGCGGCTACCGATCCGCTTTACATTCTTTATACGTCAGGAACCACCGGCCAGCCTAAGGGTGTTGTCCGTGACAACGGCGGTCATATGGTGGCGCTGAAATGGTCCATGAAGAACATCTATGACGTGGACCCCGGAGAGGTCTATTGGGCAGCCTCTGACGTGGGTTGGGTGGTCGGCCACAGCTACATTGCTTACGCGCCGTTGCTGCACGGCTGTACGACCATTGTTTACGAAGGCAAACCCGTCGGCACTCCCGACGCTGGAGCCTTTTGGAGAGTGATTTCTGAACATAATGTCTCATGCATGTTTACCGCGCCCACGGCCTTCCGTGCGATCAAGCGCGAAGACCCTCAAGGTGCTTTACTGGCGGATTACCGCATGGATGGGTTTAAGTCTCTATTCCTGGCAGGCGAACGGCTGGACCCGGACACGCTGCATTGGGCTGAGGACAAACTGAAGGTTCCGGTCATCGACCATTGGTGGCAGACGGAGACGGGTTGGGCCATTGCGTCGAACTGCCTGGGCTTGCATGTCTTCGATATCCGTCCTGGATCGCCAACCAAAGCAGCACCCGGCTGGGACGTCCAGGTCCTCGATGACAGCGGCAATCCCGTGCCCGCCGGCAATATTGGTGCCATAGTGGTGAAGTTGCCGTTGCCGCCATCCGCCTTGTCGACGCTCTATCAGCGCCAGGATCTGTTCCGGGAGAAATACCTCGACGAGTTCCCCGGCTTCTACTGCACCGCAGATGCCGGTATGATCGACGCAGACGGCTATATCTCGATCATGGCTAGGACCGATGACATCATCAACGTGGCAGGCCATCGCCTCTCGACGGGTGCCATGGAAGAAGTATTAGCGGAACATACAGACGTGGCGGAATGTGCAGTCATTGGTGTCGAAGACCAACTCAAGGGGCAATTGCCCGTGGGCTTCTTGGTCCTGAACGCCGGTGCGACTATGGCTGGCGCCGATATCGTGGGCGAGGTAGTGCAGATGGTCCGTGACCGAATAGGACCAGTAGCCGCCTTTAAACAAGCCGCCGTGGTCGAGCGTTTGCCGAAGACACGATCGGGTAAAATATTGCGTGGGACCATGCAGGCCATTGCCGACAATAAGGAATGGAAAACCCCGGCGACAATCGATGACCCGGCAATTTTGGACGAAATCGACGCAGCCTTACAAACGCTCGGCTATTCCGACGCGAGATCTTAAGCTCGCAACTAATGTGCTTTTAACGGTCTTTGAAAGAAGCATTGCAATTTCGCGCTCTAATGAAGGGGCGCCAGTTTTCCGACCCCCCCGGGGTCATTGATAAGACCATTCCTTGGCGCGGCAAGGGTCAAACTATAATGAAATGTCTGTGCTTTTAACTGGGGTTAAGCATATCCCGCACGCGCAACGGGTAGGATTTTCTCCTTTAGTTGAAGCTTCGGCCGATCCGCGTCTAGACGGACGCCATGTCCAAGGGAGTCAGATTGTATGTGCTTTGACGATTGTTACGAGGGAAGCTTCGGCCCCCAGTGTTTGCTGGGGAGACTAGGATGCGCATTTCTTCCCTCACGTAGACTGGATAGACAAGGATAGAGGTGCGCAAGTCATGCCTACAAGTTTTTGGAACTTGATTATGTTGAAACCATTTATTTTACATCCGATAGCGTCCAAGTTAATTAGTCGATATGGTGTGAGCATGATAAAGGGAGGTTGAAGATGGCCCAACAATCCGCGTTGATCGTCGGCGCCGGTCCGGGCCTGAGCGCTTCGGTGGCGCGGAAGTGTGCCCAGCGAGGGATGGCCGTAGCGCTGGTCGCTCGAGACACCGCAAAGCTCGCGGGCCTCGCGTCGGAAATCGGTGCCGCCAGGTTTGCCTGCGACGTAAGCGATCCATCCTCCGTGGCCGAACTGTTCACCCAGTTGGATGCCGCCACTGGCACTCCTGATCTCGTGCTCTACAACCCCAGCTATAGACAGCGCGCGCCGTTTATTGAGCTGGACGTGGAGGAGGTCCGCAAAACGTTGATGATCTCTTGCTACGGTGGCTTCCTGGTGGGGTTAGAGGCGGTGAAACGCATGACCGTTGTAGGCAGGGGTGCTATATTTTTCACTGGCGCATCGGCCAGCGTGAAGGGTTACAAGCAGTCGGCGCCATTCGCGATGGGTAAGTTTGGGCTGAGGGGGCTGGCGCAGAGCATGGCCCGCGAGCTCGCACCCCAGAACATTCACGTGGCGCATTTCATTATCGACGGCGGTATTGAGAAGGACGACGATCCACGTGCCGAGATGCGCGGTAACGACGGCCTTCTGAACCCTGAGGCCATTGCCGATACCTATATGCATATCTATGATCAGCATCGTACGGCGTGGACTTGGGAGGTCGAGCTTCGCCCCTGGGTGGAAAACTTTTGATCCATTTGTGTATTTGAAATTGTCGAGTATAGTTCGCATATGAGCCTTGAAAATGTAAACGCTTTCATTAGCCACTGGGACGG
>PARE01000013.1 GCA_002709525.1 Magnetovibrio sp.
ACATCTATTTGGAGGTGCTTCGCCGGCATTTGGCCATCCATGATTAACCTTAGGAAGACAAGCCGCAAAAGCCCCTATTATTCTGTTATCGTTTGGCGGTGCCGCGAGAGATTTTGGGTGCAGCACGGATGGACTGTGCCGTGTTCTGTGGGGCTAACAGACGTTACTTCATGGGAGAAAACTGTGTGGGGCTGAGGATCTTGTTGACCTGTACCTCCAGCATCCCTGCGGTTTTTTCTTTGTAAATGGCCCATTCTGGATCGGCATCTCTCCGGGCGCGCCGGTCCTCCATGTCGGCTAGGCTTTTGTAGCCCCAAAGATGGATGACTTCATTGACCGGACCAATTGCCGTTCTGAAATAAGCCACTAAGTTGCCGAGGTGACGTAGCTGGATCGGAAGCCCCACTTCCTCGAAGATCTCTAAATAGTCTTTCTCCATGCCGTGCTTAATTTGGTAAGTCCGATGGTCAATGATCATGAGACACCTCTCGAGTGCGCGTGTGGAATTGTCGTCGGGGATAGTCAAAACTCTCTGCGTAAAATCGATTTTTCTCTGAATCCGAAATCCGTATCCAAAAATATTATCACCGAACCTTATCTTCGGCTTTGCGTCGCTTCACGTTATTGGATCGCAGAGAAAGTGGTCGGCTTAAGGATCGTATTGGAGAGAGATTCTAAAATTGGTCCGTTTGCCTCAGTCTTGGCTTTGGCTTTTAACCACTCCGGGTCGGAGGCGAAGGCTGTCCACCTCTCTTCGCGCTCGGCTAGAGAATTCCATTGTAGGAGATAGTAGAGATCATTTGCATTGGGTCCGATTTCTGTGGTCCAAAAGCCAGCCTGGCGGATCCCGTGTTTTTCCCATAGCTTCAGGGTGATTGTGTCGAAACGGTTCAATAGGTCCGGCAGGCGTCCCGTGACGCAATGGTATATGCGTAACTCGTATAGCACAGTTATTCTCCTCTTAAGGCGATACGTTGGCACAAACGATAGCAGAGCCGCCATAGGGCTCAACGACAATGTGCGGGTTTCTTCTCTGCTAATTCCTGCCCGTTTACATTAAATTTGTCCGGAGGTGAGCCCCTCATGATTGTTGCCATGTTCGAAGTGAGACCGATTTCAGAAAAAACCGATCGGAAATTTGATCCAATCAACGCCCACTACGGCGCCGACGGCCGTGACGGCCAGCGTTGGACCTTCATTGCGTGAATTATATCGCTCGTCTAATTCGAATAGGGTAACCGTGTTCGAATGACCCTGAAAATAAGAAAAAATTTTAGCTAGATCATCAATTGCGCAAGAGGCGATATTTTGCCACTTATTTCTGTAAAGCTTGAACTAGGACAAAAAATGAAACACGTTCTCTAGCCTTGGCTGTTAGGCGTGCCCTAAGATTATAGATCGTCACCTGGTTCGACACCGGCAGAGAGGGCTCCAAACGAGATGGAGGATGACTTTCGTGAGACAAACTTATACTCGCCCGCGGCTCGGCACCTGCGTCCGATTTTTCTCCATGGTTTCAGTATGGTGGTGTTCGGTTGCCTCACTTGGCTAAGTTTTTCTAGCGACGATCATCACAACACCATCTACTATCTGACCGGGGCAGTTTCATTAGTTAATCTGTTCCGCATTTTTCGCGAGGCAGTGAAGCTGAAAAGTGGCGAGCCGCAGGCGCGGATCGATACGGCCGGCCTTCGCCTGTTCTACCCGTCCGCCCTGTTTTGGCCCTGGCCGCGCATCAAGGGCGCGCGTGAGGTGGAGGGCACAGTGGTTGTCGATCTGCATGAATTTTCAGGTGTCGACCAGGGCGAATGGAACAGGACAGAAGTGGATTTGCAGACCCAGTCCGTAGACTGTGACGGACTGAAGATAGTGCAAACGATTGAATGCGGCGTGCGCTTGTTCGGTTCGGGTTAGGAACGCTGACCGTAGTTCGGCGCTTCGCGCGTGATGGTCACATCGTGGACGTGGCTTTCACGAAGGCCCGCTCCCGTAATGCGCCGGAACTCTGTATTGTTGCGCAGCGCATCAATCGTAGGTGAGCCCGTGTAGCCCATGGAGGCTCGCAGGCCGCCAGCTAACTGGTGAATGATGGTGCCAATAGGTCCCTTATAGGGGACCCGGCCTTCAATGCCTTCTGGGACCAGTTTCAGGCTGTTGGAAACCTCTTCCTGGAAGTACCGGTCTGCGGAACCACGCGCCATGGCTCCTATGGATCCCATCCCCCGATAGGATTTGTAGGATCGGCCTTGGTAAAGAAAGACCTCACCTGGACTTTCGTCCGTGCCGGCGAAGAGCGATCCAATCATTACGCATTCGGCGCCCGCCGCGATTGCTTTTGCGATGTCGCCAGAGTATTTGATGCCGCCGTCAGCTATACAGGGAATGTCTGCCTTGTTGCAGACTTCGGCGACTTCCATAATGGCCGTGAGCTGCGGCATGCCAACGCCGGCGACCATGCGTGTCGTGCAAATGGTTCCCGGCCCGATACCCACCTTCACGCAATCGGCGCCGGCGTCAATCATCGATTTCGCGGCGTCGCCGGTCGCGATGTTGCCGCCAATGACCTGTGTGAAGTTGCTCATCTTTTTGATGCTCTCAATGGCGCTCAGGACGCCCGTCGAGTGACCATGCGCGGTGTCGACCACGATAGCGTCCACACCTGCGTCCAGCAGCGCTTCGCTCCGTTCTAGACCGGCCTCGCCCACACCCGTTGCCGCCGCGACACGGAGCTGGCCATTGTCATCCTTCGCGGCATTGGGATGGGTTTGCTCCTTCTCAATATCCTTTACCGTGATTAGACCGACGCAACGAAAGTGATCGTCGACGACCAAGAGGCGCTCAATTCGGTGGCGGTGCAGCAATTTCTTCGCCTCATTGCGATCTATGCCCTCCTTGACGGTAATTAGGGGTTCATGTTCGGAGTGGATGGTCATCAACTCGCTTACTGGCTGGTTAGGGTTGTCAGCAAACCGCACGTCCCGGTTGGTCAAGATACCGACCAACTTCCCATCATCTTCCACCACTGGAATACCGGAAAATCCATTGCGTTCCTTCATGGCCAGGGCGTCGGCCAATGTCGCCTGGGGGTTGATGGTCAGCGGATTGATGACCATGCCACTTTCGTATTTTTTGACCTTGCGGACTTCTTCAGCCTGTTCCTCGGGTTCCAAATTCTTGTGGATAACACCGATTCCGCCAGCCTGGGCAAGGGCGATGGCCAGATTTGCTTCAGTGACTGTATCCATGGCCGCGGAAATGAGCGGAATGCCCAACCCAATCGTGCGGGTCAGGCGGGTCGATGTATTGGTTTGACCGGGCAGGATATCTGACTTTGCAGGCACCAAAAGGACATCATCGAACGTAAGGGCTTCGGGGATATCGATCATGTCAACCTCTCCGGTAGGGTTTTCAGGTTGACAATGCATCATAAACAGAAGCGATTGAATGCCAAGTTAGATAAGGGGCCTGGGCCGAATGCCTTACCCAGCGCCGGTGTTGCGCATAGACGTTCCTCGAAAGCCTTGGGCGACTACATAAGATTCGGCCGAATCGTCCCGGCTGGCCGGCGGTTTGGCGTGCCGCACGATCTTGAAATCGCGCTTCAACCGGTTCAGTAGGTCGTTCTCCGTACCGCCCTTTAAAACCTTACCAACGAAGGCTCCGCCGGGCGTCAGCACTTGGCCGGCGAAATCGACCGCCACCTCAAGGAGACCTATGATCCGAAGATGGTCAGTGGCCCTGTGACCGGTGGCGTCCGTCGCCATGTCGGAAAGGACAATATCAGCGGGGCCTGCCAGCACCTGTAGAAGGCTTTTTAAAATTTTATCGTCTAGGAAATCACCTTGCAGGAGTTCGGCGCCGGCGATGGCTTCCATCTCCTGGAGATCAAGGCCGACGACCCGACCCTGGTTGCCGTCAAAGCCCAGCACGTTCGTACGTTCCACGGCAACCTGGCACCAGCCACCCGGAGCGGCGCCAAGGTCAACGACCCGCGCGCCTTTTTTTAGGAACCGAAACCTGTCGTCCAGTTCTGCCAGCTTGAACGCGGCGCGGGATCGGTATCCTAGTCGCTGTGCTTCGGCTACATATGGGTCGTTCAATTGGCGTCTGAGCCAGCGTGTCGACGACGACTTCCTGCCCTTTGCTGTTTTTACACGTGATGCCAGTGGTCTCCCGCCAACACGGGTGCCACGTCCTTTGCCTTTGCCGGTGACGCGCGGCCGCCGGGTTCCTGGTTTTTGTGGTCTATCGCCGCTCATGTACGCCATCTAGCAGATTTAACCCTTAGCTGCCAGTCTCGCTCAAGCTGCGGGGCGGTCCGACATCAGGTTTGGCTTTGCTGAGCTTTTTCGATCATCCCCATGATCGGGCCTTCGCGAATACCACGATCGGTGATTCTCATTTTGTTGACTGGCCAGCATTTCATGATGGCTGACAAGATGGCGCTCTCCACGAGCATAAGATTATCGCGTCCACGGCCAATGCAAGACAATCGTTCTCGATACATCATTTACGCTATCGAGAGTGGCAAGGTGCTCGTGAAACTGAGCGAGTATGTCAAAGAAGAACGTCGCTGTGTCGATTTGCATAACAGTATGCTTCCGCCAGACTGACCACGCCTAAGTGAAGGGAGATCATGTCGATCAGGGTGGAAAACTGCCTTGAGAAGCAGTTTCTTTGGATGCTAAATCTCGCGTGGCAAGGCAAGGCGGGATTAATGCCAAACCTTACCCAGTTGACGTGTGCGACTACGAATAAATGGATGGTAAACTGTTAGACGTCGAATTATGCGCGCTTACCATAGATGATCCGGAAAGGTTGATTTCTCAGAGAAGATTCGTCGATATGCCTGGGCTGGCATCAGAAGGTATAAATTTTAGAAAGCGGGTCGAGGGCGTCGGTGGGGATTAGGCTGTCCAAGAGTATGACGAAGGTATGTTCCACCGGACCCGAGATAAGACAGGGGTGAAGGAGACTGACGGCCCCTTTGACTATGGCAATTTCGAAGGTCGGCTGGATACAGCTTCTTTCGCAATGACGAGGATCAAAGTGTGACAACAAAAATCTCTAATATTGATGTATATATTCTTAGAGGAGCGAAAGACGAACGTCCTCACTGGGTTAGCAATTTTACAGTTCCCACCGCCAACGAGGTGCTTGTTCGCCTCCGCACTAACGATGGCATTCAAGGCTTTGGCTTGGCGACTAGCTATACCAATGCGGAACCCATCCTGGAAGTGTTTCGAAGTGGTATTGCCGAACGTCTTATCGGTGCGTGCCCGTTGGCACCGGAACGCATATACGAGGATCTTTTCTCTCTGACGGCAAGGCGTCTCGCACATGAAAAGGGATGGGGACGTGAGGCGTTAATTCGAATTTCAGCTGCTGTTGATGTCGCGTGTTGGGACATAATTGGGAAAATGGCGGGCCTACCCCTTTACCAGTTGTTTGGCGGTTATCGCGACCAGGTGCCTTACTACGTAACCTGCGCCTATTACCGTGACGGCAAAGATCTGATTGAACTTCGCGACGAGATAACTGAACTGAGGGAACAGGGCCATAGAGGGTTCAAGGCAAAGGTCGGTGGTTTGACCCTGGCTGAAGACATTGAGCGTCTTGAGGTCGTTCGGGACGTTATCGGTGATGATTGTGACCTCATGGTTGACGTTAACCGAGCCTGGAGCCTGGAAACGGCAACAGAGGCGGTCGAGGCTCTCATACCCCTAAAACCAAGGTGGCTCGAAGAACCGCTCCGCTGGTGGGATGACCGTCGAGAGTTGAAGCTTTTGTCTCAGCGAACACAAATTCCTTTGTCGGCCGGAGAGAGCGAACTGACTAGCTACGGCTGCCGCGCTGTCATTGAGGAACATGCTATTCAAATTCTGCAGTTCGACGTGACTATGTTCGGGGGCTTCACTGAGGGCAGGAAGATGGCGGCGTTGTGTGAGCTCAACCATGTCGAGGTTACGCCGCACCACGACTGCTTCATCCATGCCCAGCTTGTCGCCTCGACCCCTGCAGGCGGGTTCGTCGAGGCTTTCACCAACCCAGAGCGTGACCCGCTACAGGCCGAATTGTTTCAAAATCCACCGACCCTTGCGGAAGGGTGGTTGACCCTCAACGATACACCCGGACTTGGGCTGACGCTCTCGGAAGAGGCTATTGCCAAGTATGGCGAGCGCGTTATTTGAGTGTCCCGCAACGGTCTTGTTCCACCGAAAAGAGAAATTGGCGCAACTTTCCAGACACTGGTCAGTCCCGCTTCCTTAACCTCCGCGAACGCCTTTGCAGCAGGAGGCCGGGGTCCTAATGGAGGTCCTGTATCTTCGCACCAGCTTCAATCGTTGGTGGCGAGCTATTAAGCTTTTCGATGGCAAACCCGGCGGCTGCTTTGTATCCCGCCATGAACTCATTCCTCTCCGCTGGCGGTATAATGTCGTCGATGTCGTCAAACGCACCGCCGCACTTCTCATCGACCACATTTAGTAGGCCAAAGGGGCCGGCACCGCGGTTCCGCAGGACCACTTCGGATATGGGACCGCACAGTTGTCTATCGTAGACCGCTAGCGCGTTTTGTGTCATCCCATATTCAATTAATGTCGCGCCCAAGACGCGGGCATCCACGATGGCCTGGCTGGCGCCGTTCGATCCGGTCGGGTACATTGGGTGTGCTGCATCTCCTAACAGAGCGACATTGCCGTCGATCCATGTCGACACTGGGTCGCGGTCGATCATCGCGTTCTGATAGGCGATATTCGCACTACGTAATAGCTCGGGCACGTCCAGCCAGTCGTAGGTCCAGTCCTCGAAATGGTGAATGAATTCGTCTATCTCCACAGGCTCGAACCATCCGCTGCTTTGCCACCCATGAGAATTGTCCACCGTCACCTCGGCGATCCAGTTGATGGTTGCCAGGCCGGTGGACGGCTCGGGATGGGAAATTGGATAAATCACCATACGCTGGCTATGTGTTCCCAAACCGATGAAGGAGGAGCCTGTGCGAATTGGATGAGCAAGCGTCGTGCCGCGCCACATGATCGCACCGCCCCAATGGATTGGTGGTTGGTAAGGATGCATCTGTGCTCGAACCGCAGAATGCAGTCCGTCGGCGCCAATCATCAGCCGACCCGTCTCACGTATCGCAGTGCCGTCAGCGAGGTCGATCAGTGCGCTCACTGTGCCGTCGGCGTTTTCTTCATATCCTGTAACTTGATGTCCAAGGCGGACTGCGTCAGCGCCAGCGCGTTCGCACACCTGATTGTAAAGTAGCATTTGGAACTGGCCACGGTGTACAGCGTACTGCGGCCAATTGTACCCAGCAAGGAGGCCCCGGGGCTCGGCGTAGATGTCGTTGCCGTTGAGCCCGACGAGCGCCCACTCCTTCGCAGGCAGGCCGATCTCATCAAGTGCCTTCGCGTCAATACCCATATCGTAGAGTTCGCGCACTGCGTTGGGCTGCAGGTTGATGCCGACACCAAGCGGGCGCAGATTTTGAACCGATTCGAAAACGATGAACGGCACGCCGATCTGATGGAGCGTTAGCGCCAAGCTGAGCCCACCGATGCCACCGCCGGCAATGATTATTTTTCCTTCGGTCATCAGGACACCCCTCTGGATTTATTGGTAGGCGGATAAGGTATCAACGACTGCGGCCATGACCGCATCGCGCTCGGCATAGATATAAAAATGGTCGCCGGGAAATTGATGCTGAACAAAATTGGCGGACGTGTGTCCCCGCCAACCTGCCAACATTGTAGCGGAAATAGCCGGATCACTGGTGCCGCCCAATGCGGAAATTGGGCATTCAAGAGGATCCGCTGCAGTGTCTATGTGGGTCTCAAGCAACTCAACATCGGCCCTCAGAATCGGTATAAACACCTTTTGAAGCTCGACGCTATTGCGGATCGCTTCCGGCACAGCACCGTAAGCCTGATGAAGCCGTTCAATAAACTGGTCATTCTCAAGCGATCGCAATGGTTCACCTTTGCCTTCCAGATGAGGTGCCGCCCGGGCCGAAACAAACAGGTGCTGAGGTTGGATTGCACCCTTCGCACGCAGTTGGCACGTAACCTCATAAGCAATAATTGCCCCCATGCTGTGCCCAAGGAGGGCAAATGGGCGGTCGGTAGACGCTACGATCTCATTGGTGAGGGCGTCGACTAGCGCGGCCATGTTGGTCATCAACGGTTCCCCCAATCGCTCCTCTCGCCCCGGTAACTGCACAACACAGAGTTCAATGTGCTCAGGAGTGGCATCGCCCCAGTCCTTGAACGCCGAGGCGCCGCCACCCGCATAAGGAAAGCAGATCAGCCGGAACTGCGCGTTCGGGCGGGGCTGTGGGCAGACCATCCACTGCGGTTTATCCGCGCGAGTATTCCCATCTGAATTCTTAGTCACTGAGGTTTGGCCATCAAGCATTTGGCCAATCTCGATTGCGAGATGGCGAATGCTGGGGGTGGTGAACAATTGCTCGATCGCAGGCTCCACCCCCAAGTCACCCTGTATCCAGAGGCACAGTTCGACGGCTGTGAGAGAGTCGATGCCAAGTTCGGTAAGTTGTGCATACTCGTTGAGGTTGGTAGCAGGCACACGCAGGGTTTGCGCAATGCGTTCGAGCAGATAGGAACAGATCCAGTCAACACGTTCACCCGGAGCTGCCGCTTTGGCCCGTTCGGCTCCTGATTCTGCGGAGCCAAGGGTCAGCGGGCTTGATCCATGGGGCAGGACCAAGCGCTTCAGAGTGCTCCAGTCGCCGGCTCCGGGGGTATTTTGAGAAAATTGCCCCCAGTCAAGCGGAATTATGGCTGCCTGTGGCAGATCACGTGCAGTCAATAAATGCGAGATGAAATTATAGCCCTGGGTTGCGTTGATTGGTTGCCACCCGTCTTTAATTAGACGTTGTGACACAACATTGGAGGCTGCCATTCCAACATCCGCCCAAGGGCCCCAGTTGATTGTGGTGGCGGCTAGCCCCTGATTCTTTCGGTGATGGGCTAGCCCGTCCAAGAACGCGTTGGCGCTGGCGTAATTAGATTGTCCAGGTGAACCAATGACGGATGCTACGGATGAGAATAAGACAAAGAAGTCAAGCGATTGGTTGAGCGTTTGCGAGTGCAAATGCCAGGCGCCGTCGACCTTGGGCCTGGCCACCTTCGTGAACCGCTCCGCGTTCTGCTGCATGAGCATACCATCATCCAAAATGCCGGCTGCGTGGACGATACCGCGAAGGTTGCGCGCTATGGCGAGCACGCGTTCGACATCATCGGCATTGCTGATGTCTGCCGGAACGACGTCAACTTTGACGCCGGCGTCTTTCAGGGTATGAAGAACGTTACGTTGGTCATCCGTGGAAACGCCGCTGCGGCCGGTAAGCACCAAGTGCTTGGCGCCACAGGTTGCCAGGTATTGAGCAACCAATAAGCCAAGTGAGCCTAGGCCGCCCGTCAACAGATATGATGATTCGGGGTCGAGTTTTAGCGGCGCATGTGGATCAACAGTCTGTGCACAAGGTGCAGGTCGGGCAAGCCGGGCGACGTAACGGATACCCTCGCGAAAGGCCACCTCGGTATCAGGGTTTGATTGGCCTAACTCTGCAATCAGCAAGCTTAGGTCGTCTATGTCTTGACTAGATAGGTTGGGATGCAGATCAACACACCCGCCTAACTGTTTTGGATGCTCAACTTGAATTGTCCGCGCCAATCCCCAAAAACGGGTTTGCCAAGGCGAGATATCGTCATCTGCCGCAACCGCCTGGGCGCCCTTGGTCACAAACCAATGCTTGCCAGTAACACGAGCCTGAATGAGCGATTGCAAGACCTGTAAACTTGCGAGCAGCGCCTTGTCTGGTTCTTTTTCACTGGCATCCATCCCCCACAAATGAACGATCTTGCTTAAAGATTGCACGTCTTCGGATTCGATAATTGCGTCGACGGCAGCCGGGTCTTCGGCAATGTGGACCCGTTGGCCCGTCGCCTCCATCTGACGGATAAGCTCGCCGGCGACGCCGTCGAAGCCTTGCAAGACCAGCCAATCGCCGTCAGCCTCGCCGGTTTCGCCAGCCAGTTCCTTGGTCTGTTCCCACTCGAACTGGTAAAGCCACTCGTTCAAGACTTCGCCGGATGTGCGTGGCTTGGTCATAGTCTGTTTGAGGTTGAAAATGGGGACGGAGCGCAGAGTGAGTTTTTCAACGGTAGCAATACGCACGCCGTCATCGTCGAATAACTCTAAGTCGACCACTCGCGTTTGTACCTCTTGTCTTGCTGTTGCTTTTACCCAGACCGTGCCGCTGGCGGCGTGATCACAACTAAAACCGGAAATGCCGAACGGTAGATAAATTTTCTCCGGTTCTTCATTCGGGAAGATTGCTTCCGCGATTCGGAAACCCGCATCCGTAATAACAGGATGCAATCGATAGCTGTCACCAGGGAGGTTCGCTTCCAATGGAAGCTCCAGGCGGGCAAACGCACTGCCGAAGTCATCGCTGGCTGACGAGCTTTGTTTATAGATTGATTCAATAGCTTGGAAACGTGGGAAATATTTCAGACCACGTGCCTCGAACCGTTCGGAAAGCTCAGTAATATCGAACTCTTCCGTAAAGTCAGTAAGTGTTGCCTTGATGTCTATCGAAGCCGGGGAACTTGGCAACCGGCGCTCAAGTGTTCCCGCCGTGTGCTGGACCCAATCGGCTGCAGAGCTATCTGTTGTCCGGCTAGATATCTCGAAATCGAAACGGTCGGCGTTGGGGGTGGCGATGATCTGCACTGTTGTAGGCGTCTCGGAAAGCAGCAACGCGCGGCCGATAGAGACATTTGTCAGCGTGACTTCGTCCTGTTGGAAAATTGTGCGGGCGGCGACCATCGCCATCTCAAAAAACGCACTGGCAGGATAAACGACAGTGTCGAATAAACGGTGATCATCAAGGTACGCCGGGTTTGCGGCGCTTATCCTTGATTCGAAAATCAAGCTGCTACTGGCGTTTTCGATACGCCGATGAACGAGTGGATGAAGCCGTTGTCCGTTTCCGCCGGTTGAGACGACGTCTGTCCAACAACGTTGATAACGCCATGGATAGTTAGGCAGTTGAACCTGCTTGAAACCGGTTCGCCGGTAAAAGCGCGCCCAGTTAATCCCGACGCCACGCACATGTAGTTCTGCTATACTCTGAAGGAGCGTGGGCCATTCACTGTCGGGCTTTAAGCCAGGAAGCCAAGCTCTATTGCCCGGTCCCATGCAAGCGCGGCCCAAACCCAAAAGCGTCGGCCTTGGGCCGACCTCAACGAAGACTTGAAACTTCTTCGATTCGGCGTAGGCCATCGCGTCAGAAAACCTCACGGCGTCGTGCATTTGTTCGACCCAATATTCAGCGCTGAGTTGTGCATCATTCCAAGGCTTACCGGTAACATTGGAAATCAGAGTTTTGTCTGGCGGGTTGAAGTCTGCAGATTCCGCAACCGCGCGGAACTCATCGAGTATCGGTTCCATCATCGGCGAATGGAAGGCGTGCGAGACCTTGAGCGCTGTTGTCTTCACGCCTTGCTTATTGAGGCGTTCAACGACGGCCTTCACGGCCTGTCCATCGCCTGAGAGCACGGTACTTTGAGGCGCGTTGACAGCGGCGATTGAGACCCGGGATGCCGCAGCGATGGCATCGCGAACTGTCGCTTCGTTCGTCGCGGCGCTGAACATCTCTCCGCCAGCTGGCAGTGATTGCATCAATCGGCCCCGCGCCGCGACCAGACGGAGTGCATCCTCTAGCGAGAAAACGCCGGCAATACAGGCCGCCACGTATTCCCCTATGCTGTGGCCGATCAGCAGATCGGGTATTACGCCCCATTCCTCGTAGACTTTGGCTAGCGAATACTCAATGGCAAACAAGGCGGGCTGCGTATTGACGGTTTGATGCAAACCCTCGCCCGTCCAAAGGACGTCGATCAGCGGATACTCGAGGTGCGGCTCAAGTAATTCCGCGCATCTGTCAATCCATTCTCGGAAACTGGGGCAGGCTTCGTACAAGCCCTTACCCATACCGACATATTGGGCACCTTGCCCCGTAAACAAAAACGCCAATTTTGGAGCGCGCCGACCAATAGTCTCCATCGATACACTGGGGGGCATATCGCCTGCAGCAAATTCACGGAGTGATTGCGCTAAGGTCTCTCGGCTGTCCGACAGGAACGCGGCCCGGTGAGACAGATGGGAACGCCCAATTGCTGCCGAGAAGCAAAACTGCCCCAGATCCCCATCAATCTCAGCGTCGATAGCCGTCGCGTAACGGGCTGCGAGCTCTCGCAAGGCGCTCGATGCTTGCGCCGACAAGATCATAAGATGGTCGGGCGGCGCAACATCAGATGGGGTTTGATTTCTTGGTTTTGCAGTTTTGGCTATCGGTTGCGGCGCTTCTCCGACGATCAGATGGACATTTGTTCCGCTCATGCCGAAGGCGCTGATGCCAGCGAAACGGTTCTCCCCCCTCCAAGGCGTGTTCTCAGTGGGAACATTTAGGGGCCAATCTTTCCACGGTATATGTGGGTTGGGTTCTGAGTAATTAAGATGCGGTGGGATCGAACAATGCTGCAACGACAGCACTACTTTCATCAGCCCAACAACAACGGCTGCCGAGTCCAGGTGACCGACATTGGTCTTAACCGAACCTAAATATAGAGGCTTGGTCCGGTTCTCACACAGAACGCGCGCAATAGCCGAAACTTCGATCGGATCACCGAGGGGTGTGCCTGTGCCGTGCGTTTCGATGTAGTCAATCTGATCGGGCTTAAGGCCGGCATCATCCAGCGCCTCTTGCAACATGGCGCGCTGTGCTGGGCCGCTCGGGGAAGTCACGGTGCGAGCATGACCGTCATGATTGACCGCNGTGCCTTGAATGACAGCAAGGACGTTNTCGCCGCTAGATTTGGCATCNCTGAGGCGCTTNAGCGCAANCATGCCGCAGCCTTCACCCTGTCCGAATCCATCGGCTTTNACATCAAAGGTTTTACAGCGACCGTCTGGAGAGAGGGCNTTCATCTGACAAATGCCAATGAGNTGTTCTGGCGCAAGAATTAAGCTNACNCCNCCTGCGAGGGCCAAATCACTCTCGCCCGTTCGCAANGATTGGCATGCCAGATGAACCGCCAGAGACGANGACGAACATGCCGTATCGAGCTGAATTGCTGGTCCATGAGAGTCGAGAATGTGGCAAATTCGACCAGCTGTTAATCCACGCAGACTGCTCAGTTGTGCGTAGCGGTCGATCTCCCGATTGTCCGTAGAGAAAATCCTTTGAGAGGAGTAGTCATCCCAATACTGACCCACAAATACCCCGGTTTTTCCACCTTGTAATGTGCTCGGAGAGATGCCGGAATTCTCCAGGGTCTCCCAGCTGACTTCCATGACGAGACGTTGTTGTGGATCAAGGCTTTCGGCTTCTCGCGGCGAGAGGCCAAAGAACTGCGGGTCAAACTGGTCAATGTCGTCAAGATAATATCCTCGGCGAACGTACATCTTTCCTGGTACGGTCATCTCTGGGTGATAATGCGCATCGACATTCCAGCGCTCGCCTGGGATATCCCGTAGGATGTCGCGGCCGGAACTCAGCAGTTCCCAGAATTCAGCCGGTGTTTTTACGCCGCCAGGGTAACGACAACCCATGCCAACGATGGCAATCGGTTCACGAGCCGTCATGTCTCCCTCGCTTGCGGCGAGCTGCGCGCGCAGGCGCGCAATCTCGGCGTTCGCCCTCTCGAGAGCACGGCGTTGGGGCTCTTCTACGAAAATATTTTGCGACATGCCTTAATGTTCTCGCAGCTTGAAGCGTTGCAATTTTCCAGTTGCTGTTCGCGGTAGATGTTCCACGAAGATTACCCACCGAGGGCGCTTGTGTGCATCGAGCTTGCTGGCGCAAAGCTTGAGCAATTCGCCCAGCAATTCATCGGATCGACCAACGTCCTCACGCAAGCAGACAAACGCCTTTGGCTTGATTAATCCTGCATCGTCATGCTGACCCACCACAGCGCATTCAGCGACGCCATCGTGTTCGCCTAGGGCGTTCTCAACCTCGGTCGGTGACACCCACAGCCCACCAACTTTTAGCATGTCGTCGCCGCGCCCCTGGTGCCAATAGTAACCGTCTTCATCCATCACATACTGATCGCCCGTTGACAGCCACTCACCGCGAAAGGTGTGACGGCTCTTCTCGTACTGATGTAGATAGAAAAGTGCGGTGGACTCGCCTCGCACCATAAGGTTGCCCACTTCGCCGACGGGAACGTCATTGCCATCACTGTCCACCAGCCGGACTTCATAGCCACCAATGGGTTTACCGCTGCTGCCNGGTCGAATATCGCCCGGTCGATTGGACATAAAGGTGTGGTAGGTCTCGGTACAGCCAATCGTGTCGAGGATTTCGAGTTCGGTCACTTCTTTCCANGCNTTCCATGTACTAATNGGCAGCACTTCGCCTGCTGACAGACACATTCGNATGGAAGTGAGGTCAAAGCGTTCGTTGAAGTTGGGTAGTGCGAGAATTGCGGCGAAGACCGTGGGGACGCTGACGAAAATGGTGGGCTTATAAGTTTCAATGNTTTTGAGGACGGCTGCAACCTGGCGGGGTGGGCCAGCTTGAAGGACACAGCTTGCACCCACGTACCAAGGGAAGATCAGGTTGGCGCCGATACCGTANACGAAAAAGAGTTTGGCGACNGAGAAGGTACGGTCATCTTCGGTCAAACCGAACAAGTCCACACCGGATAACTGTGCGATTAATGGGTAGTCTTTATGAGCGTGCAGGATTCCTTTCGGCATACCTGTAGTGCCACTAGAATAATGCAAAGAACAGAAATCGTCGCGGTGCGTGCGTTCGGCATCGAGAGCGTCCGCCTCACCAACTATCCAGTCGTCAAACGTAGGATAGTTCGTATCCCTTTCATCGCCGATCACGACGATGTGCTCAAGCGACTTATGGTTTTTGAAAGTGGGTGCGATTACGTCCAGCAAGCTCTCGTGAACCATCAGCACTCGGGCCCGAGAATCTCCCAGAATGTAATCATATTCCTCAGGCTTAAGCAGAGTATTCATNGCNANCGCGATGCCGCCAATTTTTGNAACGGCAAAGAAAGAGCTCACCCATTCNGGNCGATCGGGGCAAAGAATGGCGACGCAATCGCCAAATTGGGCTCCGGATCGCAGAAGCGCGTTTCCGATCTGGTTTACCTGGCGAGAAACCTCGCCGAAGGTCAACGAACCGTCATTGCTATACAGAGCTATCTTGTTGGCGCGAGTCTCGAGGTTGTGCTCAAGTATCTCGCACATATTGTAGTAGAGCGGGAGGTCCGCGGCTTTCATTTGTTTCCTTGGGTGTCGTATGCGGCAACAAGGTCGCCAAAGGTTTCCGGGTAAAGATCGCCCTCCAAGATAGCGCGAGGTATGAAGCCAATCTCTCTCTCAATGGCCATGAGTAAGTTCATGAACGCTANAGAGTCTAATCCGAAAACATCGAGCTCGTCGTCGTCGTCAATAGCAGCGGGAAATGGCATCATTGAGTGCTCGGCAACCACNTNCGCNAGCTTGGCTTCAACAATTTCTCTTACAGTCATTATCTCTCGCTAGAGTGGCTGGTTTTGGTCTATTGAATTCAACCATCTGGAAGCGGTTAATATACTTCTCGGGAATTGAAAGTCTAGTCGCCGAGCTGGTGGCGATTTGTGATAATTCCACATGACGCGTCAACCCTGAATGCGACAAGTAAACGTATCCTGTGCACGAGGAATTGGCCTGTTTCAGGATGGTATTTTCGTTGGTAATAAGAGTGAGAGATCGCGTTGAAGGGCAAGTTAGACGCTCGGAATATCTAGACCGAAACCCAAATCGATAGCTGAGCGTAGTCCCTGATTTGCCCAAAAATTTCACTGACGAAGCCTTTGGGGTATTTGTCCCTAATGATATGGAAAAAAGCGTTTGCAGGGCTTCAATCAGTCGAAAACACTGGAAAATTTGGATATGTCCCTGTTTTTTTCCTCATAAATAGGGAAAATGCCTGAGACGAGTTACCTTGAGACTGCGTTCACGACTAAATCTATTGGCCAAAAATGGAGATCAGGTCTCAATATGATCGTGGCGANGGGCCTATGAGCTGGGAAAATCTCTTCAAGGATTTGAGGATCGGTCGTATTGCCGAGGCGTATCCGTTGACCTATCTGGATATCGGAACGCGCGACGGTCTCCAGGACGACCTTTATGCGTTAGCCTTCGCGGTCCACGCGATTGGCTTCGAGCCGGAACCTGCGGAGTTTGCGCGCCTGTCTAATGCCGGGCCCGGACCTTGGGCATCTTGGCGAATGCTCCCGGTTGCTATNAGNCCCGCCGGTGGATCAGCGGTGTTNCACGTCTCTNACGATCGCAACGGAGCTTCNCTTTTATCGCCGCTTCCAGCCGTTGGTGAGCGTTTTAACAAGACCCAGTTCTTTGATTTGGAGCGAACGCTTGATGTNGAAACGCGCACGCTTAATGNCGCCGTGGAAATGGCTGANATTGANACNATAGACTACCTCAAGATTGACATTGAGGGTGGGGAATTGGGAGTTTTTGAATCTAGTCGGGCGACCTTAAAAGATACCTTGGTGATAAAGACTGAGGCCTGCTATCTCCCGGTGCGCAAAGGTCAGGGCCTAGCACATGAAATCGACGCCTGCCTTAGCGCAAATGGCTTTGAGTTGATGGATCTGGTTCGTCCGGCGCATTGGCGCCGCGAAGGGCACGTCCTTCATCCAAGAATATCGGATGCGATACCTCCTTACGCCCGCGGTCAGCTTATCCATAGTGACTTTTTATATTTTCGCGATCCTGCAACACTGGATGATCGCCCAGAACGGCTAATCCGGTTGGGGTTGCTCGCCGCCGCGATGGGGTATTTCGACCATGCTCTGATGGCGTTTGAAAGGGCGGCCGCCCCGGAACAGCTCTCCCAAATACTTGGCGGAGACGCATTGGATATTGTGAACGAAGCGTCCCGTGTCTATGGTCGTCGCGCCTTTGGACAAGCTTTTCGACGACAACTGCGTTCTGTTGTTGGACTGCTGTGGGATTTACCGCGAGTTTTAAGAGCCTGACAATGGCGGCAATTGTAATACGGGGGGCTTCGATAGATTTGCTGGGCATGGTGGAATTCGCCATTATGGATGCCATGCTGAAGACTTCGCTGGAAAAANGATATGCACACCGAAACCGGGTATAGCCAGATGCCGGAATACGGCCCGGATGATGCCTCTGGCCTCCGCGGCGCCATTCTCCGGGACGGCTTTGCTATCTGCCGTGGGGTCGTCAGTATGGCGGAGATTGCTAAAATCCGGGAATTCTGGCTTCACCGTTTCCAGCCGTGCCAGGCGACGGCACCAATGATATGGGGCCCGCACTTGGGCGAGGAAAACCAGGTCCTCTATCACGAAACATCCGATTGCTGCATGTTTCGCTCGTACGACTTTCTCTGGAACCCGGCCATTGATTTGTTAACACGGGAGGTGGGTTTGCGGTTGAGTAGGCTTCGGAATGCTGTAGCGGGTGTTGATCATCGCTCCGGTGAATATTTTGAACCGGACCGTTATGGCATCTACATCACGACCAGTTATTATCCACCAGGCCGGGGATGGCTGCACGCTCACGAGGATCGCGCTGATGAACGCCGGCACTGGCATTTCATGCTGCTACTCACTTTCAAAGGACAAGATTATAAAGCTGGGGGCCTTCACATTAAAAACCGCGACGATGTCCGCGTGGACGTGGATGCCATGGTGCAGCCGGGTGATGTGGTTTTCTTCGACGGCAGTTTGACCCATGACGTTGAACAAATTCAGGCGCTGCCGTCCAGAGATCTCGGCCGCTTACAGTTGTTCTCAATTCCCACTTTCATGGAACGGCCCCATGAGAGCGACCGGTTTCTGCAGAGCGTATCGTTGGGTGCCTACGTCAAGGCGCGACTGCGTCGATTGAAGCAGCGCCTGATAAGCCAATACGATTATAGATACACCTAGATGATGAGATGATGGATCTAGAGGTATGAAACGTTGGGTTACAGGACTTATCGATCGTCTTTTTATTCGGCTGACCGATACCATGATTGCGCGGGCCGATATGCGTCTCATGCATCCNAAGCATAAGTTGTTGATAGCGGCACAGGAGGAATCCGCGCTCTACGCCACCGAGCANATGTCCGNTGCCATGATCATGGATCGGCGCGAAGATGTGTTGCGCCTGGCTATGGATCGTATGCCCGACGACGGCAGCATTCTAGAATTCGGTGTCGCTTCTGGCGAGTCGATAGAATTCATCGCGGGACGCACGCGTCGGCCCATTCATGGTTTCGATAGCTTCGATGGCCTACCGGATGACTGGCCCGGTCGTCACGAGGAACGTGGCCATTATTCTACAGGCGGCCGGTTACCGGTTGTGCCGTCTCATGTAACCTTGGTACCAGGTCTATTCGAAGAGACGCTACCNGCGTATCTAGCTAATGACGATCGCAAAGCGGCGTTCATCCACATTGACTGCGATCTTTATGAGTCCACACATATGGTTCTGGAGCATCTGGGTTCCCGCATAGTGGTTGGCACGGTGATTGTCTTCGATGAGTATTTCAATTACGTCGGATGGCGGCAGAATGAGTTTCGTGCCTTTCAGGAATTCATCGAAAAACACGGCATTGGCTATCGCTACCTTTGCTGGGGTTACCAGCAGGCCGCGGTCATCATTATGTCACGGTCCTAGCGGGCAGAGATACGGCCCGTGTTTGGCTGCGAATAGCGCGAGCGCTCCGAGACTTCCGACATCCTGCGACGTAGTTCGGCGAAGTCGCCGTGCACTAGCATTTGGAGACCAAGGAAAATNCGCCGTGGCCAAACGACCANGGNGGAATGCTGGAAGTCCTGTTTGTATCTGATCTGNGCAATCACAGTGACCAACATGGCTAATACAGGATTATGCTGTTTTTGCAGGCTGGTTAGCATGCTGCGGAGCCACGGTTTGGTCCATGGAATCAGATAAATACAGTTCTCAAGGTAGTCGCGTCGATTGAAAGCCGGAAACTTTGGTCGGTACACCATGTTGTACATTACCGCGTCGGCAATCCCTTCGTCGGTCACCTGATCAGGTGTGACATGGCCGGCTTCCAGCGCCATGTTGGTGAACGGATAGTGCGGGAAATATTGCATTTTATAGGTATTCAGCTTAATCGGCGTGCCGAAGGCTAGGATGAGGCGAAGTGCCTCGGAGAGGCTCTCGGCCGAATCAAACGGATTGTCGAGAATGATGTCGTACTGTGGCGTGATCCCAACGCGTTTCAGGATATCGGATTTCTCTATCAGTTCGTCATTGCTGCCGGGGCGGTGCATTATATTTTTGCGCACGTCGTCGTGCCCCGATTGAACGCCGAAGTGCATACTTACCATGCCGGCGTCAGCCAACAGTTCCATGTTGTGTTCTTTAACCAGCCGCGGAACCAGTTCGCACTCGAAGGGAATGTCACAGTTTTCTTTGTAGACTTTTGCAAAGTCCGCCACCCAGTCGTCGAACACGCCAAAGACTTCGTCGTTGAAGGTAATGATCGAGGGGCGTCGGCACTTCGATAGGCGATAGTTGATCTCCTCCAAGACGTGTTCGGGGGACCGCAAGCGGACGAAGCGCCCATTGCCCCGGTTCATGGGGATCAACAACGAATTCACGCAGAAAGAACACAAGTAAACGCAACCCCGGCCCGCCATGATCAGCATCTCGTCGTCGAACAATTCGGGGTCAACGTTACTTAGGGCATTTTTTTCGATAAAGTGCATCTGTATTTCGCCAATGGCGGGATAGGGGATGTGATCCATATCCTGATACAAGGTCTCTTGGTCCATATCGACGACTTGGCCATGATCATCCATGTACCAAAGTCCGCGAATGCCACGCAGGTCTTCGCCGTTCCG
Organism: Magnetovibrio sp.; assembly: GCA_002709525.1. GTDB lineage: Bacteria > Pseudomonadota > Alphaproteobacteria > Rhodospirillales > Casp-alpha2 > UBA3470. Next base: position 19,947 of record PARE01000013.1, read on the forward strand.
GAGACGCTCATGAATGCGCAGAATTATCAGGTCGCCATCGCCCTTACAGGCGTAATCAGCAAACTCCAGGGCTTCGTGCGGCGCGATGGTGGGGTATTTACCGCCCAGCATAATCATCGCGTTTGAAACCCGGCGGATACGTTCAATCGCTTTCCGTGTCGCCACTACATATGGGGCGAGGACCGAGAAAGTGATCAGGTGCGGGTCGACGTCTCGCACCAAATCAACCAGCAAATCCAGTTCTCGGTCCGAAACTGGTAAATGGTCGTTGGTGAAGTTGTTCTTAAAGAACACAGCGTGGGAGTCAATCCCGTCCTTCAAGGATAGAACGTGAAAGATTCGGATCGGGAATGACTTGTAGCAATACATGGAGATGTGAAGAACGCGCGGCGCATCTTCATTAACTTTTTCCGGGATTGGTCGCGATGACANGGCAGCTAGGCGCTCAGAAGGATNGAAGNCATCTTCAGAGTCCATGCCTTGGAGAAAAGTATGGGCGACCGATTCTTCCGCCACTGTTCGGTAGTCACTACGATGCTTCACGAGTAGACCAATCTATCATCCGAATAATTTACTTTTGGTAGTATCCCACGTTAACTCTGTAAATTCACGAAGTTTCAGCGATCATACGGGCGCTACGCTCAACGATATAATGCCTCCAGTGCATGCCCATAAGCATCTTTGATTTTGTGTCGGCGAACTTTCATGGTCGGAGTCATTAGTCCATTATCAACGCTAAAGGGCGCCGATGCTAAAATGAAATGTCGAACTTTTTCAATCGCTGATAATTTCGCGTTGACCCGTTCCAACGTCGGAGCCAATGCCTCTAAAAGTCTAGGGTTATCTCTTTGAGTGCTCAGATCGCCGGACGTATTGTTAGCATCGGCCCAATCTTTTAGCCATTCGTCGTCCGGAACAAGCAATGCAACGAGGTGCGAACGCTTATCGCCATAGACCATGGCTTGAGCGATTTCTGGCTCCATGCAGATGATACCTTCAACGCGTTGCGGCGCGATATTGTCGCCGCCTGAGTTCACAATGATGTCTTTTTTACGATCGGTGATCACTAAATGGCCGTCCTCATCGATATGGCCGATATCACCTGTATGAACCCACCCGTCGCGCAGGGCCTCTGCCGTCGCACTGGGGTTGTTCCAGTAGCCTTGCATGGTCAGGTCGCCGGCAACCAAGATCTCGCCATCGTCGGCTATCTTCACCTCCGTATTGATCACGGGTGGACCAACCGTGTGCAATTTTAGGCTCGACTTCCTGTTCACGCTGACCAGTGGCGCGGTCTCAGTTTGCCCGTATCCCTGAAGAAGCGTCAGCCCCAACGACGTAAAAAAGATGCCAATGTCAGGGTTTAATGGCGCTCCGCCGGACACTAGCGCTTTTAGCCGACTGCCAAATCGGCCCCGAACCTTGTCGCGGACTAGCTTGTCCAAGACCCGATCTTGCATCCTTTCGACAAAGCCCAGTGAGTTGGGGGCCTCGTATTTTTTTTGTCCCAGTTCGCGGGCCTTGTTGAACATCTTCTCCTTGTTGCCACCGGCTTTCTTAACNCCGAGCGTGATNCGTTGATGCAGGGTCTCGTATAGCCGAGGCACGGCGGTCATGATTGTGGGCCGCACTTCGAGCATATTGGAGGCAAGTGACTCAATGCCTTCCGCATAATAAATTTCAGCGCCAATGGCCATGGGGAAAAAGTGNCCNGCCATGTGCTCATATGAATGCGACAAGGGAAGGAATGACAAGAAAACCTCTTCGCCGAGGCCCATATCGGCTAGTGCGTCCGTCGCACCGGCAATGTTATGGAATAAAGCCTTGTGGCTCAGCATTACACCCTTTGGTGTACCCCCGGTACCCGAGGTGTAGATGATACATGCGGTTTCTTCGCGCGACCATTTACAGGCCATTTCGACAATGTTGGTGTGACCTGCTGCGCCTGTATCGATTAATTTCTGCAGTGGATGGACATCTACCCCGCGCGCCGTTTGGTCCTCAGGCGGGTAGAGGGCGGCGACAAATTTGGTGGTGTCGCACTGTTCGGCTGCTGGTATAAGGTTTTGAGCCAAGCGTCGATCGTACATGATAACGCCCTTCGCGCCGGAATCGTTTAGCACGTGTAGGTGATCAGCAACAGTATTAGTAGTATAGGCTGGCACCGTTATCGCACCGATCGCCATNATCGCCATGTCGGCGATCAGCCATCCGGGGCGGTTCTCAGAGACCAGAACGACTCGATCGCCGGGCTCAATGCCGCTCTGCAACAAACCACGCGCTAGTGGCGTTACCCGTGCGGCTACGTCNCCCCANGAGAGCGGCTTNTANGCGCCTTCGCGNTTAGCCCACANGAANGGGCGGTCGCCATAGGTNTCAACCTGTTCNTAAAACATTGCGGCCAGATTGGGCCAATTTTGATCGGCCATCGGCAAAAATCCTTTCAATTCGCATTTGTGTTCTNNAACNCTGGCTATGATTGCCGTTGCGGCTGATGATTTCCACCCTTATATGGNCGGANGATNAGGAGCCNTGNAAATGACNACTACTCAGGCGCTCCCCAANTGGGATNTANANGATCTCTATGCCGGANTCGANGCGCCGGAAATTGAGCTTGANCTNAAGGACGCNGAAGCCCGCGCGAGAGCTTTTCAGGCCGCCTATCAGGGCCGNTTGGTCGGCCTTGACGGCGCCGGCTTGGCGGCTGCGATCGTCGAATACGAAGGCCTATTGGAAATTGTGTANCGTATCATGAGCTTTGCGCAGCTCCTNCATGCGACTCACACCACCGATGCTGAGGTGGGACGTTTTTATCAGACCCTGCAGGAGCGTGTTAACNCCATCACCACCGAGACACTGTTTTTTACGCTTGAGCTCAACGCCGTCGATGATGACGTGTTAGCGGCGCAGTTGGACGACCCGGTTGCGACCCGTTACGCGCCATGGATCCAAGACAGTCGCGCCATGCGCCCCCATCAGCTTGATGAGGCTCAGGAAAAACTATTGCATGAGAAGGACGTGGCCGGACGCAGCGCCTGGATCCGCCTATTCGACGAAACTCTTGCACACTTAAAGTTTGATCTGGACGGCCAAGAGAAACCGCTGACCGATACGCTTAACCAGTTATCTGACAGCGATGCNGACAAGCGCCAGGCTGCGGGCAGGGCCCTGGCGAATGGCTTGCAAAGTTCCGAACGCCTCTTCGCGACGATCACGAACACGCTCGCTAAAGACAAGGAGGTGGAGGATCGCTGGCGTANNTTCGAGAACCCGGCCCATCCGCGCCANCTCGCCAATCGGGTGGAAACNGAAGTGGTGGAAGCCCTTGTCGACGCAGTTCGCGACAGTTACGCAAATCTGGCACACCGCTATTACGGGCTGAAGGCAAGATGGATGGCCGTCGACAAGCTAGATTGGTGGGACCGCAATGCGCCTTTGCCCGAAGACAGCGACCGCCGGTTCACCTGGGAGGAGGCTCGCTCCACGGTGCTGGATGCTTACNATGCTTTTGANCCCAGTATGGCGGATACGGCCCNGCGGTTCTTCGACAATGGCTGGATTGACGCANCGCCCCGCGAGGGCAAAAACTCCGGCGCTTTCGCCCACCCGACTGTGCCGTCGGNGCATCCNTATGTCTTGCTNAACTTCCACGGCAAGTCGCGGGACGTGATGACCCTAGCCCACGAGTTGGGGCACGGCGTGCACCAGGTGTTGTCTGCGCCACAGGGTCTACTGTTGTCGCAAACCCCACTGACCTTAGCCGAGACTGCATCTGTCTTTGGCGAGATGCTGGCGTTTCGCTCTATGCTAGACGCGGAGACCAACCCTTTACGGCGCCGAATTTTACTTGCCGGCAAGGTAGAGGACATGCTCAACACGGTGGTACGACAGATCGCCTTCCACGAGTACGAGACTCGCGTTCACGGAGAACGTCGCAACGGCGAACTGGCGCCAGAGCGACTGGGTGAGATTTGGATGGAAACACAGCGCGCCAGCCTGGGTCCGGTATTTAACTTCGATAACGATTACCGCATTATGTGGGCCTACATTCCGCATTTTATCCACGTACCGTTCTATGTCTACGCCTATGCCTTTGGAGATTGTCTGGTGAACGCGCTTTATGCGGTGTTCAATGACGGCCATCCGGNCTTCCAAGCCAAATATTTGGACATGCTGGCACAAGGGGGCGCAAAGCGGCACGGGGAACTGCTGGCGCCGTTTGGACTTGATGCCTCCAACCCGGATTTTTGGAAAAAGGGCCTGGACGTTATCTCTGGGTTCATTGACGAATTGGAGANCGTGCTTTGACACCCGCCGATGAAACAGACTATCGCGACGCNGACAGTGCTAGCGACCGGCTCAAGCGCTACGCCCGGGTTGGCCGCGCGGCGGGTGGCTTAGCGGCCAAAGTCGCCGGCAACCGATTACTCGGCATGGAATTCGATAAGGGCCGGCACGCATCGGAACTCCAGTCAGCGCTGGGTGGGCTGAAGGGGCCGCTCATGAAGGTAGCACAAATTATGTCGACCATACCGGACATGCTGCCCGAGGAATACATGAACGAACTGGCGCAGTTGCAGGCCAACGCGCCAAGCATGGGCTGGAGCTTTGTACGCCGGCGTATGCGCACGGAGCTNGGTGTGGATTGGGCGTCCCGATTTGNAACCTTTGAACGTGAGGCCAGCGCAGCGGCGTCCCTGGGCCAGGTGCACCGGGCCGAAGCGTTGGACGGTNCCNCGCTCGCCTGCAAGCTTCAGTACCCGGACATGAAATCNGCGGTCGAGGCNGACCTGAAGCAATTNAAGCTAATTTTTGGTATCTATTTCCGCTACGACAACGCTATCGATCCGGTGAACATCCACACCGAGTTGTCCGAGCGACTGCGCGAAGAATTGAATTATAACCGGGAGGCCCGCAATATGGGGCTTTACCGGCACATTTTGGCCGATGAGGCGAACANCCATGTGCCGGAACATGTGACCGATCTCTCCACGGACCGCTTGTTGACCATGACATGGTTGGACGGACAGCCGTTAATGGAATCGGTGGAATCCGATCAGGAAACCCGAAACGCAATAGCGCTGAATATGTTCCGTGCCTGGTACTTGCCATTATATGGATTCGGTGTAATCCATGGCGACCCGCATCTTGGCAACTATACGTTGCGCGACGACAATTCCATCAATCTGTTGGACTTCGGTTGTATCCGCGTCTTCCGTCCGGCGTTCGTCCGGGCTGTCATTGATCTTTACAAGGCAATCCGTGACGAGGACGAGGGACTGGCAGTGCATGCCTATGAGACTTGGGGCTTCACGGATCTGGACCGCCATGTCATTCGCATACTAAACCAATGGGCTCGGTTCCTCTACAAACCCTTGCTCGAGGACCGGGTGATGCCAATACAGGAAACTGGCGGCGCTGCATATGGCGCTGGTGTGGCCGCAAAAGTGCATCGAGAGTTGCGAAAAACGAGTGGCGTGACACCACCCCGAGAATTCGTGCTCATGGACCGCGCCGCCATTGGCCTTGGCAGCGTATTCACGCATCTCAAGGCAGAGATCAATTGGCATCGTTTGTTTCACGATTTAATCGATGACTTTGATGAACAGACTCTGGAAGACCGTCAAAAAAAGGCGCTAAACGACTTCGATATTCCATTCCCCGACTAGCGGTTCCTTTCATTTTCACGAAATGGCTATGGTCTGGGCTGCCCGAAAGGCTTATCCTGCCGGCCTTATGAGCACCACTACGACCATTAACGGCACTGGCGGCACGCCTGAAGCGAAAACGCGCGTGCGCGAGCGTTGGGTCAACGGCCTGATCGGGGTCGGCCATTTCATGAGCCATTATTATCTGCTGGCCTTGCCGCCATTGTTCCCTTTGCTAAAGGCCGAGTTCGAAGTGAGCTACGTGGAGTTGGGGCTGGCCATGACGTGCTACAATCTACTGGGCGGCGTGTTGCAGGCACCGGTGGGCTTTCTGGTCGACCGACTAGGGCCGCGCCGGGTCCTGTTCGCGGGGCTAGCGTTGAACGCGATTGGCGTTTTACTGATGGGATTTGCCGACGCCTATTGGCTGCTTTTGGTCTTGGCGGTAATTGCCGGATTGGGCAACAGCGTCTTCCATCCGGCGGACTATGCCATCTTGTCAGGGTCCATCAGTCCCGACAGGTTGGGCAAGGCCTATTCCGCGCATACCTTCTCTGGTTTTCTGGGAGGTGCATGCGCACCCATCGGTATTTTGGCGGTGGTGCAGTTTTATGACTGGCGCGCGGCGCTGATTTCGGCGGGGATTATCGGCCTGATGGTGTTGGTATTAATGATTCTTAAGCGTGATGTTCTGCAAGGCGAAGGCTCTGGGGCAGAGGCTACGAAACCAGAACCGGCGGTATCTGACCCATCTGGCTTGCGCTTGATTTTGTCTGCGCCGGTATTACTTTTTCTGGCCTACTTCGTGCTTTACGGTATGGCTGGTGGTGGCCTCACGGCTTTCACGGTCTCGAGTCTTATAGACCTACACAACATCGGTTTGGATCCAGCCAACGGTGCATTAACCGGCTACTTGTTCGGCATTGTAGGCGGTATTCTCGCGGGCGGCCTGATGGCTGATAAGTTTCCTCGCCACATGGTAACATCGACGATTGGGTTGAGCTTGGTAGCGCTTGCTGCAGCAGGCCCGGCGTTTGTGGTTCCATCCGCTTATGTGTTTACGGTTATGCTGGCGGCTGCTGGTTTCGGAATGGGCGTGATTCTTCCTGCACGCGACCTGATGATCCGCAGGATCGTGCCACCAGGTGACAGCGGTAAGGTTTTTGGATTTATTTTTGTTGGTTATTCCATTGGCGGAAGTCTGGCGCCCTTGCTCTATGGCTGGCTATTAGACTTGGCGCAACCGGCTATGGTGTTCCAGGTGTCCGCTGGGTTTGCCCTCCTAGCCCTGGCCGCCGTAGCTCTGGCCAACCTAGTTAGTCCAAGATCGCTTAACGAATTGGCGCCTCCATCCCGTTGAATCACCTTATAAAAGCCGTGAAGTTCGAGATGACCAACCCCTTCGAGATGTAACATCCCGGAGTATTTTATCAATACATGTTCGAGGGGCGTTTTAGTTGTTCAAAGCGCTCATGGTGCTCAAGAATCCGTGAGTATCCAAATCCATTCCCGTACGGCAATTATTGATGCCTGTCAGATCGACATATGAGAGTTTCTTCTCATTTTTCTTAAGTCAGTAGATATTTAGTGTTAAATCCAATTTAGCGACTCCGAAGGCGCTGTCGGTGTGACAGATGACAGCCGCTAAAATCCTTTTCCGCCATGATCTTTGGTCCTATAAAACCGGGGGAACTCCAAGCCGTACTGACCGTCCGAGTTTTGCCATGTTCGATATCAAATGGATCCGTGATAACCCGAAGGCCTTCGACGAGGGTTTGGCGCGCCGGTCTTTGCCGGCGCGTGCTCAGGAGCTGATTGCGCTCGACACGACACGACGCGATGCTCAAACCCGGGCCCAGGAAATTCAGACGAAGCGTAATTCCATGTCGAAGGAGATTGGCGCAGCAAAAGCCCGTGGTGAGGACCCCAGTGACATCATTGCTGAGGTGTCGGAAAGCAAGGCCGCACAGGCCGATGCCGAGCATACGGCTTCCGAAGCGATGGCCGCGCTTGAAACTGAGCTTACCCGCATTCCAAACTTGCCGTTTGACGACGTACCTGTCGGCAATAGCGAAGACGACAACGTAGAAATCCGTCGTTGGGGGAAGCCGCGAGAATTCGACTTTCACGTCAAAGACCATGTAGAACTGGGCGAAGCTCTGGGTATGATGGATTTCGAGCGGGCAGCAAGGCTCTCTGGCTCGAGGTTTGTTGTACTGACCAGTGCCTTGGCACGCCTCGAGCGGGCCTTGGCCAACTTCATGATCAATCTACACACTATTGAGAATGGTTATATGGAGATCAACCCGCCCGCCCTGGTGAACGATGCCGCTATGTTTGGGACTGGGCAGTTGCCGAAATTTGGTGAGGATCTGTTCCGAACGGAAGAAGGGCTATGGATGATCCCAACGGCAGAGGTCCCGCTGACCAACATGGTGGCTGGTGATATTGTTGACGAAGCTCAGTTGCCAAAACGGATGACGGCCATGACCTCATGTTTCCGGTCCGAGGCGGGTGCCGCCGGCAAGGATACCCGGGGTATGATCCGCCAACACCAGTTTACCAAAGTGGAAATGGTATCTGTGACCACGCCTGACCAATCGGTCGAAGAGCTTGAGCGTATGACAGTCTGCGCTGAGACCGTATTACAGCGCTTGGAACTGCCTTACAGGACCGTGGTCCTGTGTGCTGGCGATATGGGGTTCGGGGCGCGCAAGACCTACGACATTGAGGTATGGCTGCCGGCGCAGGACACCTACCGTGAGATTTCATCTTGCTCCAATTGTGGTGACTTCCAAGCTCGGCGTATGAAGGCCCGGTTCCGCGCCGCGGGGAAAGAGGAGATCCGATTCGTGCACACCCTAAATGGTTCCGGTCTGGCCGTTGGCCGCACCTTGATTGCAATCCTAGAAAACTATCAGCAGGCCGACGGCTCCATCGTCGTTCCGGCAGCCCTGAATAATTACATGGGTGGGATTGAGGTTATTCGTCCCAATGAGACCTGAGCCCAATGAACTTGAAACGGGCCCGCGTGCTAATTTCCAATGATGACGGCATTAACGCGCCAGGACTGAGAGTGCTAGAGCGGGTCGCCGCCAAGATGTTCAAAGAAGTTTGGGTGGTAGCGCCAGAGTCCGAGCAAAGCGCTACAAGTCACTCCCTGACCCTGCGCCGTCCGCTTCGGATCCGGCGCCTAGCCAAGCGGCGGTACGCAGTCGATGGCACGCCCACAGACAGCGTTCTTCTTGGCGTGCAGGAGGTCATGAAGTCTGAACGCCCTGATGTGGTGCTGTCAGGGATAAACCGGGGCGGCAACCTCGGTGAGGACATCTCTTACTCGGGAACTGTCGCTGCCGCTATGGAGGGAACGCTATTAGGACTGCCGTCCGTAGCCTTATCACAATATTACAAGAATCGCCGCAAGGTGTCATGGAAGACGGCAGAGGTTTGGATGGCACGGGTTCTGAAAAGCTTGCTACAGGAGGATTGGCCTGCCGGGGTTCTTATGAATGTGAATTTTCCTGACGTACCTCCGGGTGCTGTGACCGGAATCCAGTTTTCCCGGCAAGGACGCCGCAAGATTGGTGGCGAAGTAACCGAGGGCTTGGATCCACGGGGTGACAAGTACTTCTGGGTTGGTTCGCAGCGTAACGAGGATGAATTCAAAACAGGAACCGACCTTGGCGTCGTGACGACTGGAGGGATTGCCGTGACCCCATTGTCGATGGATCTAACCCACAAATCCATGTTGAAAAAAATGAAAGTGATAGTGGGATGAATTTCGATCCCAACGTCGCTGCAAAGATGGGCGCACTGATCTTGGAGTTGCGCCAGGTTGGTGTGACTGATGCCAAGGTCTTGGCGACTATCGAACGTACACCGCGTGACATGTTTTTGCCTGAACCCTTTAAGTCCCGCGCGTTTGAAAACGTGGCGCTGCCAATAGGTCACCATCAGACCGTAAGTCAGCCAGGTGTCGTCGGCCTGATGACCCAGGAATTGGAATTGACGGAACGCCACAAGGTGCTGTAAATCGGCACGGGGTCCGGCTATCAGGCGATCATACTGGCCCAGCTGTGTCGACGACTTTACACCATCGAGCGTCATCCGGAGTTGCTGAAGCTTGCTGAGATGCGCTTTGACCATATGCAGCTTGCTAACATCACCGCGATTGTTGGGGACGGCGCCGGGGGTTGGCCGGAACAGGCGCCATTTGAGCGAATTCTCGTAGCCGCCGCCGCCGCCGACGTGCCGCCGGTGCTGTTCGATCAACTCGCCATCGGCGGCATCATGGTCGTACCCGTGGGTCTGGACGAGGGAGACCAACGCTTGATGAAAGTGACACGAACGTCAGATGGAGCGGATACCCGAGATTTAGGGCCTACTCGGTTCGTGCCTCTAGTGGATGGTCTCGTAACCGCATCGAGCTAGCACCGTTGCTAGTGACTTATGTCTGGACATTTAATCGGACCATGATTTGCACACTTAAAATTCGATCTTTCATTATGGCCGTAGCTTTGGTCTTGGCCGGATGCGCTACGCCGGACTGGCCACTGCAAACCCAGGTTCGAAAGGAGGTGCAAGATAAAGGACAAACCCGGCAAAGAGCAGCATTGTTCCGTGGGGCAACTGCGGTGGAAGTCGGCAAAGGTGACACCGTCTACGCTCTTAGCCGCCGCCATGGCGTCTCCATTCGCGATATCATTCTAGCTAACAACCTGCAACCGCCATTCCTCCTGCGCGTTGGCCAACGGATCGTGTTACCCCGGGCTATAAGGTATCAAGTTAAGCGAGGGGACACCCTGTCGGAAATTGCCGAAACACATCGCGTCGGCATGTACCAACTGGCGCGTTTGAACAAATTAAATCCGCCGTACACCATATTCGTTGGCCAACAATTACGACTGCCAGGAGGTGTCGGCGAGATGTCCATCTCGGGCGTGGCAGCAGCATCGCAGACATCAAATGTAAAAACTGTTTTCGTAAGCCCCAAAGCTGGTGGTTCGTCAGCGGAGGCAAGTAAGCGCCCGCTTCGGACGAAACCGCCGGCCTGGACGCTAGTACCACAGAGGTCAGAAAAGGAGAACCCGCGAACGCGCTTTTCCGTTCGACCCAACACTCCGTCCCAGCGCATTCCAAAGCCCGGGCCACGAACTGGCAAAGGGTTCCAATGGCCGGTTAAGGGCCGCGTGATTTCCAGTTTTGGTGCAAAGTCAAAGGGATTGCGCAACGACGGGATCAATATTGCTGCGCGGCGCGGTGCGCCGGTTGTGGCGACGGAAAATGGCGTTGTGGTCTATGCTGGTAATGAGTTACGCGGGTTTGGCAACTTGGTGTTGATCAAACATACTGGCGGTTGGGTAAGTGCCTATGCTCACAATGACCGGTTGACGGTGCAACGTGGCGATAAGGTTCGTAAGGGTCAGCGAATTGCCTTTGTTGGATCGACAGGCGGTGTCACGTCGCCGCAGCTACATTTCGAACTGCGTAAGGGCAGACGGGCTCGAGACCCCCGAAAGTACCTGAAACCTGTCTAGCCGGAATTATCATTCCTCGAAAAGTTATGGATCGACCATTTGTAACTCAAGATAATAGCCACATGTACGGCTTTGCCGTTACCGCCCTAAAGACGGAGAGGATTCTCTAAATCCCCACTTGTGATTCGCATGGAGACACTCTTCCAGTTGACGTTAGAGGTTTTATTCTAGATCTATGGACTTGCCCAGGCGACCCGCTAGATCTTGAATGTATTGCCAAGCAACTCGGCCTGATCGGGACCCACGCGTTACCGCCCACTCTTTTGCCTCTGCTTCAAGGTTGATGCTTGGATCATCTAGATCACAGCGTTTAACGTAACCCTTGATAATGGCGAGGAAGGTGTTCTGGTCACAATTGTGGAAGCCAAGCCACAGGCCGAAACGATCGGATAAAGAGACTTTTTCCTCTGTCGCCTCAGAAGTGTGTATTGCTGTGGAGCCCTCATTCTCGATCATATCTCGCGCCATAAGGTGGCGCCGGTTCGATGTGGCGTAGAAGATGACGTTTGACGGACGGCCCTCAACACCGCCTTCAAGCACGGCTTTTAGTGACTTGTATGAGTCGTCCAGTGCGTCGAAGGATAAATCATCGCAGAACAGTAGGCTCGGTAGCCCGCTCGTCCGCAGGATTGTCAGGAGGCGTGGCAGGGACGGGATATCCTCACGGTGCAGTTCCACCAATTTTAAGCTGCCGGGGCTCCGGCGGTTGATATCTGCATGAACTGCCTTTACCAGAGAGCTTTTCCCGGTACCCCGCGCGCCCCATAAAAGTGCGTTGTTTGCTGGCAGGCCCCTCGCAAAGCGCTCCGTGTTGTTGACCAGAATTTGGGTCTGGCGGTCGATACCCTTTAGGAGGTTTAGAGGGATACGATTTACCTTTTCCACAGGCTCTAGAAGATTTTCTTCAGCCCGCCACACAAAGGCGTCGGCAGCACTCAAATCGTATTCTACCGAGACTGCCGGCGCCAGTCGGTCAAGAGCATCGGCAATTCGGTGGAGTAAGGGAACGATGTCTTCAGTGCTCATATTTTAATTCCGGAGTGTCTTGCAAATCCGGGAAGTTAGGGGCGACGGCGTGGCCAGTCAATCACGCCGCGTCGCCTGGCATTGGGAGGGCAAGCGAAATCAGTACTGCCAAGCCTGCTGTCGCGGCAATCGCCCAATAGCCGGGGGCGAAGCTGTTTGTCCATTCTGCCAACAATCCGCCAATCGCTGGGCCCATCACTTGGCCCAAGGAGAAGGCTATCGTGATGGTGCCCAATATCTTGACGGCGTTGCGCGGTCCGGCGTAGTCGCCGACCGCGGCTCCGAGAATCGCGGGAATACTCCAGCCCGCAACGCCGAATGCAGCCACCGATGCCCATTGACTAATCTCGCCGCCGTCGATGGCCGCCAACGCATAGGCGGTGCCATAGACGGCAAAGGCTGCCGCCAGAGCTTGGCGCCGACCCTGCATGTCAGATAGGAAGCCGAACAATGGCCCCGATATTAGGGTTATCAGTCCTAAGGTTGACCAGAATTGGCCTGCCGTAACCTCACTCAATCCTTGCTCTTGGACCAAGGAGGTGACCATGAAGGTCAGATAGACAGAGTAGGTCACGCCAAAGAGAAAATAGATGGTGCCAAGATGTGCTACGGTGCGAGCGCCGGGGTGGCCGCTTGCGCCTGTCGTGGACACCGGATCGTCTGGTGTGCCCGCTGGCTTCAGGCCCTTGTCTGTCGGACGATCGCGCAATACCAAGCCCGCGAATACTGTGCCAAATAAGGACAAGCCGCCCAACAACATCCAGCCGTCCCGCCAACCGTCGGGGCCCATAATGAGATTGATGTTTGGCAGAACGAGTCCGGAAAACATGATTGCAAGGCTGGAGCCAGAAACCTGAAAGCCGGCGGCGCGGCCACGGAGCTGGCGGGNGAACCAGTGGGTAATAAGGCCGAGCGCCGTNACATTGGCGCANCCTCCGGCAAGCCNNGTGACTGAATATATGATCAGAACTGAGGCGAANCCAGTCGCTTGGCCGACNGCTAACAATGAAATCGNCACNATCATCAGACCGCCGGATATGGTCCAGCGTTCGCCGANTNTCGGTANTACCCATGCGGCTGCGACGACGCCAATGGTGTAGCCTATAAAGTTTCCCGTACTGATAAACCCCATTTGGGCGTAGTCGAGCGGCAGCGCTTCGCCCATGGCGGGCAACAGCATGCCTAATGCAAAACGCCCAAACCCCAATGAAACAGCCACGCATATCGTGCAGGCAACCGTGATAACCCAACCGTAATGGCGCCAGATTGGCTCTTGGGTTGCGGAGTTTGTGCTCATGCTGATCAGCTTTCATACGAAGTAAAAGTCCTCGCTTATTCGGCATTAGACGAACTGGCGGCGTATCACAATTGTTGAATCGCGGGGGTGGGCCTTTGCTTCAAAGTTTGCAGCTTTTTATACGACGAATGATTTTACTGATTACCAACCCAAAAATTATAACATTGAGCCCTAAATCTGAGATCTAATATATTTAAGAAGCGCAATTGGATTGTCAGTCCTCGTGACGTTGAAACAGCTGCGGATAATGCAAATTTTCTCCTTTTTAAGAGCCGGTTACGCAGTTTCCCAACCGTCCAAAAGAAGCGCTTTGGCAGAGCTCTTGCGACGATGCTATTGAGATAGTTTGGCAAGATGCGGTTTTAATAGCGTTATAGGGCCTACCGATGTTTTCCATAGGACATTCCAGAAACCTGAGATTTCTTCAGCGCCGGATACTAGACCAATGACATCTAAGTCCCGTTACTAGGTCACAGTAAACAGGCAGTATCAGCTAGTGTCACAATAGAGATTATCAGCGTATTAAAAATTTATAGGCGCAACGTTTCTGGTGTCATGGCCGTTCAAGCCTTCTCGTTCGAACCTGGCCTGGGCGGTTCGCCACGCGTCAAGGTGTTAGCCTTGAAATGCTTACGACAATAAATGATAAGATTGGTAAACTAAATTTGACCTGGAATGATTGCTTGGTCCGTATACACTGAGGTATCTGGTCGATGCATTATCATCGGCTCTCAACGCTATGCGATCAGATCGCCCGAGAAATTTACCATGATTCCTATTGATACGATTCAAGCGACAGCCCGCACTTTGATGGAGAAGGCGGCTATCGAAATCCCCGAAGATTATCTGGAAGGTATAAAGAGGGCCGCGGATACCGAGAACGGTGATTTATCCTCGTTCGTGCTTCAGGCCATGTTAGAAAACTACGAGGCTGCGAAAGAAGATCGACGTGCCATGTGCGGTGATACGGGCACACCGCGATGGTACGTGAAAATGAGCAACGAAGCACAGGTCGAGGGAGGCCCCGTTGCCCTCGAAGCAGCGCTGCGCGGCGCTACCGCCGAGGCTACGCAGTCGATTCCCTTGCGTCCGAACCGAGTTCATCCCCTGTGGCGGACAGATTATGATAATAACGTTGGGATCGGCGCCCCAGAGATCGAATATGCCTTTGAGCCGGAAGGCAGCTGGATTGATCTGATCACCGTGCACAAGGGCGGATTATTCGGTACGGATTATCGCATGCTGTTTCCTTCGGACGGTATTCAAGGGATCAAGAGGTTCTACCTCGACTCCCTTGTCGCCTTTGGCAAACGCGGTCTCGCCTGTCAGCCGGCAATCATCGGTGTTGGCTTGGGCGGAGCCAAGGATGCGTGTATGGTTCATGGGAAGCGGGCTGCCTGTCTTCGCACCGTGGGTGACCGAAATCCGGATCCAAAGATCGCCGAGCTGGAACTGGAGTTAACAGAACTAGGCAATAACATTGGCATGGGCGCGATGGGATTTGTTGGCAAATCCATGGTCATCGATACCCATATCGAAGTTGGCTTCTGTCATACAGGCGCTATGCAGATGAGCGTTCACGCCTTTTGTCTGTCGTCCCGACGGGCCTGCGCGCGCGTCTATGCCGACGGTTTGGTTGAATACCGAACCGATCCCCAATGGTACACCCCTTATCAACGCCGGGAGACGGTCATATGGTCAGCAACGGAACCCTCAAGAAAGTCAGCCTGAGCACTAATCCGGGGCCCAATGACCTAGCCAAGCTAAAACTTGGTAACATTGTCTATCTTAACGGTGTGGTCTATACGGGTCGTGAAGGGGTTTATATGAAGGTATTGGAGGAGGGTGCCAAGCTCCCCATGGACCTTCCGAGTGAGAGCGCAGCCAACTTCCACTGTTCACCGGCAGCAGCGCCTCGCGACGACGGCACCTATGATTTGAGCGCCGTCACCGCCACAGCGTCTTTCCGATTTACTAAATGGATGGCGGACTGGTTTCAGATTTCTGGTGCGAAGCTAATTTTGGGTAAAGGCGGAATGACTCCAGAAGACTACCGGAACACTTTTGTGCCGAACGGGGCAGTTTACTTGACCACAGTCGGTTACGGCACCGGCGCGTTGCTTGGACGCGGCGTGACCAGCGTCCGCGATGTGCATTGGCTCGATGTTTTGGGGATCGCTCAGGCTATGTGGGTGCTTGAGGTGAAGAACTTTGGGCCTTTCATTGTAGAGAGCGATATGAATGGAGACAGCCTGTTTGAACGCGAGAATAAGAAGATCGCTGAACGCCTTCCAAAAGTTTACGAAGGCACGAAGCCGGCGGTACTTAAACGATTCGGCGAGACCGATGATCGCGGTGATGAACTAATTTAAGCTCTCTCAACGACCCAGGGTTAAGATCATGGACCAGACCTTTGACTATGTCATAGTGGGCGCCGGTTCTGCCGGTTGTCCGGTGGCGAACCGCCTTTCTGCTGACCCGAAAAACCGCGTGCTTCTATTGGAGGCAGGACCGAAGGACCGGAATATCTGGATTCATATTCCTATTGGCTACTACAAGAATATGACGTCATCCCTGTCATGGGGCTTCAACACGGAGCCGGAAAGGGGCCTCAATGGACGGTCTATTCTTTGGCCGCGCGGCAAGGTTCTAGGTGGATCTAGTGCCATCAATGGCTTGGTTTACATCCGGGGCCAAAGAGAGGATTACGACCACTGGCGACAGCTAGGCAACGAGGGCTGGAGCTACGATGAAGTGTTACCATTCTTTAAAAAAGCTGAGAACCAGGAGAACGGTGCCGATGAACTGCATGGATGCGGCGGACCCTTGCAAGTCTCGAACATACGCGACAAACGTGAAATTTGTGACGCTTTCATTGACGCTGCAGTTGAAGCTGGTATCCCGCGCAACGATGATTTCAATGGCGCGACTCAGGAGGGCGTTGGGAATTTTCAAACAACGTCGGGCAATGGGCGACGATGCTCGTCAGCAGTAGGTTACTTGAAACCGATCCGTGGCCGCGCCAACTTGGTTATTGAGACCAACGCTCAGGTCATGAACCTGGAATTTTCGGGCAAGCGGGTCACCGGGGTCCGCTATCGTCAGCACGACATCGACAAAGTGGCTAAGGTGGGCGGCGAAGTCATCCTCTCGGGTGGCGCTGTCAATTCACCTCAATTGCTTCAGTTGTCGGGTGTAGGACCAGCACGCCACTTGAAGGCGCACGGCATTGAAGTTGTGCACGATAGCTTGGGCGTAGGCGCCGATTTGCAGGACCACTATCAGGCCCGCGCCGTACTTGAGTTGAACCAGGCTATAAGTGTGAATGATGATGTAAACAATTTGGCCCGGCGCGCCTGGGTCGGCCTTCAGTATGCGCTCTTCCGACGCGGTCCCCTGACTTTTAGTGCCGGCCACGTGGGCGTTTTCACCAAGGTTCTACCCGAGTCCGCTACCCCTGACGCTCAGGTCCACTTCATTCCATTCAGCGCAACCTCACTTGGCGGCAGCCTGCATCCGTTTTCTGGTGTGACAATCTCCGTCTGCCAACTACGGCCTGAAAGTCGCGGTAGCATCATGATTAATTCTGCTGACCCGTTTGCCCACCCGACTATAATCCCGAACTACCTGGATACGGACTATGACCGGCGGATCATGATCGAAGGTTTACGTATGGTGCGGCGGATTACCAAGCAACCGGCGTTCGCTAGATATGTGATAAAAGAGCACGAACCAGGTAGCGATAAGATCACCGATGAGGCCCTATTGGAATACGCCCGCAACAAGGGCAATACCATTTTCCATCCCACCTCAACTTGCCGCATGGGCAGCGACTCAAGAGCGGTGGTCGACGCTCGACTAAGGGTGCAGGGCGTTCAGGGCGTGCGCGTCGCCGACTGCTCGATCATGCCGACGGTGGTGTCTGGCAATACCAATGCACCGGCAATCATGATCGGCGAAAAGTGCGCCCAGATGATCCTGGAAGATGCCAAGCAGGCCGCCGCTTGAATCATATTCGTGGTCTCAATTCCCGCCATTATGCTTAGGTCGTCTGCAAATTCAGTTGTAATTCTGTTTGGTTAGTTAAAGGCACAAAATTTGAGTTTGGGCGGCTCAAAGACTCTTCCGATAAAAGTTTAGTGAACATGTGAACTATGCCGCCCCTGTTATAAACCACTTCAAGGCTTATGGTATATTTGGGGCCTAACCGAGCAGGTGTGTTTCCAGGTGGCCTTCCTTTTCCTGAGAGGGCATCAGTGGTTTTTGGCACGCAGAGAGAGAAACGTGCGAGGTGCACAATATCTGCCTATACTTGCCTCCGAAGGGGTAACCTTCAGCGGGTCTAAGCGTTTGCAAGTCTGACTGGGGCCGTTATAGTCCGGCAGGTTTTTTCACGGATCGCCGATACCTGTGTTGACGGCGTCGGCGCGCCGGATTTAGGGAGTCTTAGATGTTCATTTCATCAGCCTATGCGCAGGGAGCCGGTGGCGGCGGCAGCGGACTAGAGGCCATGCTGCCGCTGGTACTAATTTTTGTTGTCTTTTACTTCCTTCTGATTCGCCCTCAGCAGAAGAAGATGAAAGATCACAAGCAGATGCTGGGTAATATCCGGCGTGGTGATATAGTGATCACAGGTGGAGGGATTACGGGCAAGGTCACCAAGGTAGACAATGAACACGAGGTCACTGTCGAGATCGCCAGGGACGTCAGGGTAAAGGTTCAGCGCAGCTTGATCTCGGGAGTGCAGACGAAGGGCGAACCCGTTAAGGGAGGCGCTGCCAATGAGAACGCCGATCAAAAGTCCGGGGGCGGTGTTCTCGGAAAGCTGTTTGGGATGGGCGGAAGCCAGCAGCAACCGACGGTTAAAAATGATATTACCCCTGAGCCCTCAAATGAATCTGATTCGACGACTGAATTAGAAGCAGCGGAAGAGCGAGCGGCTACGGACGGCGATGCGAACGAGTCTGGCAGTGACGAAGACGGCAAGAAGAAATAACTCGCAACAGCTCGGGATTCGCTGATGGTTTATTTTGCCAAATGGAAAATTATTTTCGTTACTATCATTTGTGCGATGGGTATAGCGTTTTCGACACCGAATTTTCTAAACAAGAAGTTCGCCGAGAACCTTCCTAAGTGGCTGCCGCATAAACAAGTTAGCCTGGGCCTCGACTTGCAGGGCGGATCGCACCTGCTGCTGGAGGTTGATGTTAACGCGGTGGTCAAGGAACAAGTGGAGTCGCTGGTTGATTCAATGCGTGTTGAGTTGCGCAAGCGCAAGATTCGATACGGTGGGCTGGGTGTTGAAGGTCAGACGGCGAAGGTGACTATACGAAAGCCGGAACAGATAGAGCCCGCGCGTTTGGCGCTCAGCGGTATAGACCCAGGGACGGAAACGGAGATCGATGGCAGCACCATCCGCATCTTTTTTACGAGCGACGCGCTCGCGGAGCGCCGATTGGCGGCGCTTACACAGTCCTTGGAGATCATTCGCCGCCGGATCGACGAAACAGGTGTGCGCGAACCGACTATCCAGCGCCAAGGTGATGATCGAATTCTTTTGCAAGTTCCAGGTGTGGAGGACCCTGAGCGTCTTAAACAACTCATCGGCAAGACGGCGAAAATGACCTTTCATCTTGTACACCCACAATCTGGTGGCCAGAACCTGACCCGAACACCGCCGGGAGCGAGGTGGTTGCCGCATGTAGATGATGGTAGCGGTCAGACGCGGAACGTCCTGATTCGAAAGCGAAGCATGGTATCAGGCGAAGACCTTGTCGACGCGCAACCATCGTCGGACGGACAAACCGGCGAACCGGTTGTGACCTTCCGATTTAATGCCCGCGGCGGGAAGAAGTTCGGGGACGTTACGTCGGTGAACGTCAACCGGCCCTTCGCGATCGTTCTTGACGGCTCGGTCATCAGCGCTCCAGTGATTCGTGAGCCGATCCTTGGCGGCTCCGGCCAGATTAGCGGTAATTTCTCTTTCCGTGATGCGACGGACCTAGCGTTGTTACTGCGTGCCGGCGCTTTGCCTGCACCGCTGAGCATCCTTGAGGAGCGGACCGTTGGTCCAGGTCTTGGACAGGACTCCGTAGAGGCTGGGAAGATAGCCTCAATCATTGGCATGGTGTTGGTCATTGTTTTTATGGGCGTCGCTTATGGCCGATTCGGTTTGATGGCAGACGTTGCATTAACTGTGAACATGTTTTTGATACTGGGCGCGCTCTCGGTGCTACAGGCGACGCTAACATTACCTGGCATCGCCGGTATCGTTCTGACTATCGGCATGGCTGTGGATGCCAACGTTCTAATTTTTGAGCGTATTCGCGAAGAAGTGCGCCAGGGCCGTACCCCGATATCGGCCATTGACGCAGGATACGGCCGGGCGTTGACAACCATTATCGATGCCAACGTGACGACGCTGATTGCTGCTATTTTGCTGTATATCTTCGGATCCGGGCCCATCCGGGGCTTCGCTGTCACTCTGGCCATTGGAATTGTGACCTCTATGTTCACCGCCATCATGTTGACGAGGTTGTTCGTGGTCACCTGGCTGCGACGGACGCGGCCAGTAGAATTGCCGATCTAGGGCCGGGAAGGAAATATAGATATGCGCGGACTTCGACTTATTCCGGTGGACATTAACATCAGTTTTATTCCGAAGCGGATCATATTTTTCATTTTTTCAGCGGTGTTAATCACATCTTCGGTCGGGTTGTTTTTAACAAAAGGCCTCAATTACGGCATCGACTTCCAGGGTGGGATATTAATGGAAGTTCGCACCGATAAGGCCGTCGACATCAGTGCAATGCGCACGACATTGGGTAATCTTGGCCTCGGCGAGGTTACCCTTCAGGAGTTTGGTCAGCCAACAGATGTTCTTATCCGAGTCCAGCGCCAGGAAGGTGATGAGAGTGCGCAGCAGGCTGCCGTGGAGACGGTTAAGGCAGCTCTGGGCTTTGGCGTCGACTACCGACGGACGGAGTTCGTCGGGCCGAAGGTTTCAGAAGAGCTTTTCAGGGACGGCGTCATGGCTGTAAGTCTGGCTATCCTGGCTATCCTGATCTATATCTGGTTCCGTTTCGAATGGCAATTCGGTATGGGTGCTGTCGTGGCGTTGACCCATGATGTGTTGTCTACAATAGGTATCTTCGCACTATTAGGGTTGGAGTTTAACCTCTCCACTGTTGCCGCAGTACTTACTATTGCCGGGTATTCCATCAACGATACGGTTGTCGTTTATGACCGTGTCCGTGAGAACCTACGAAAATACAAGAAGAAGGATTTTGGCGAACTTTTGAATGAGAGCGTCAATCAGACCTTATCACGGACTGTGATGACTTCTATGACCACTTTACTGGCATTGCTGGCACTATATTTCCTTGGTGGCGCGGTGATTAAGGACTTCTCTTTCGCCATGATATGGGGCGTTATCATTGGAACCTACTCTTCAATCTGCTTGGCGGTGCCAATGCTAATGTATCTGAACGTGAACCGTGGGGGCGCTATGGTTGGTGAAGATAACGACGCAGTTGATCCGGAGCCTAGCGCCGAGGAGCCGTCGTAAGCCATTTCGCTAGATATAACCCCCGTCGTTCCAACCAGCCGCCAGCTGATCCAAAGCTATGGCGGTGGGCGCTTCCGAATTGGCGGGGTCGTCTATGAGGGGTCTGTTCTGGTTGCACGAGAAGAAACCCGTCTGTGGTCGGTTCTAGATCCCGGCGTCATCACCTTGGATAGTTTGGATCCTGTTACTGCCGCACCTGGGATACTAATCGTTGGCTGCGGCAGTGGATTTAAGGCCCCACCGCCAGATCTTCGAAGCGGCCTCAAAGCCCAGGGCATCATTCTGGAGTGGATGGATACGGGCGCTGCATGCCGAACTTTTAACGTGCTATTGACCGAAGAACGCGAAGCTGTTGCTGCGTTGATTGCCGTTGATTAAGGCTCATATCAGCATGACCCCATTGATCAACGAGTCTGATAGCTCTCTCGCAACGGTCTGAGCCAGTTAGACGAACCTTCGCCACACGAAAAACGGGACCCGAGGGTCCCGTCTATCTCTTTCATTGGATTTGCGGCGCTTATGACGCGACGTTGTATAAATTCTGTGCCGAAACCATGGCGAACAGCATGGGGACAGATAGGAGCGTATTCGTTCGTGAGAACAGCATTGCCGTGCGAGCGGCCGCAGCTTTCGTATCCGCATCCGCTTCTACAAGGCCTAACGCTTTTTGCTGGTTTGGCCAAATGACGAGCCAAACGTTGAGAAACATTATGGTTCCTAGCCACATGCCGATACCAATCATTGTGTGGCCGGTGGTGCCGCCCTCAGCTAGACCAAGGCTCAGTGCCTGAACAATATAGCCATTCAGCCACGCCAAGATCAGACCGGTAATAATCGTAGCCATAGCGGCCCAGCGGAACCACCAAAGCGCTGCGGGCGCAATGACCTTTCCGATTGCTGGTTTTTGATCATCTGGAATGTTGGGCATGTTTGGAATTTGGACGAAGTTGAAATAATATAAGAGGCCAATCCACATGATGCCGACGACTACATGTAGCCAGCGGAACAAGAATTTGCCAAAGACTTCGCCGTCGTAGTCGCCGTGTCCGTAGTACATACCGAACAACAACGCCGCCAAAATGAAGCCTGCGATCACCGTGGATCTTAAATTCGAGAGAATAGCTGCCATTGGGGTCCCCTCCATGAGCTGAATGGCTATGTGCAAAGTTTTAGAAACAGATCACCTACTGTGATATATAACCGCTTACGGCTAGGCTTCAACATTTTTGGCTGAATCCCAGCTTTTTAGGTGTTTGCATTGGGAGGGAGCGGTTAAGGTGAAGTCAGTGGAAGGCCTAAATTTCACTGCCGATTCGACGCCTAAGGCGGAAAACATAGAACTAGCCAGACGTCTCCGCGAGGGTGATCGACCCCTGTTCCTTTGTTGTCTGATGGCGCCGAGAGAGCACCGTCAGTCCCTGATCGCTCTCTATAATTTTAATCTTGAAATCGCCCGGGTCCGCTTGACCGTAAGCGACCCAGCAGTCGGTCAATTGCGCTTGAAGTGGTGGTATAATGTGGTGGAGAGGCTTGGTAGCGGCACGGTTCCAGATCACCCGGTGGTTCGGGCCATGGACCACGTCGCTCGAGACCGAGAGCTTGAAAAGCTTGATTTATTGAGATTGGTTCAAGCCCATGCCGATGATTTAACGCCGGCAGCACCAGCCCACATGGACGACCTGTTGCGCTATGTCGATCTGACGGCGGGCATTGTATTGAATCTTGCTGTTCGGATTTTCGATCCCAACGCCGCTGGTGATACGAAGGCTGCAGCCTCTGGTGTTGCTCGGGCGTGGGGCTTATCGAGACTGGTATGGGCCGTACCGTTGCATGCCGGGCGTGGTTGGGTTTATTTGCCACCGGCACCGAATAGCCCCGACGACCGTGTGACCGCGGCGGACTTAAAGGCTTTGCGCGCCGACGCCTTGCCGCCGAACCATGTTATCGCATCCCTGCGGGTCGTTGCCGAAGCCGCAGAAGAGGCCCTTCGTGAGGCCCGCCGTAAACGCGACGCGCTAGCTAAACCAATGCACGCCGCATTGCTCCCCGGAGCCTTAGCGGGCATGGCGTTGCACCGGCTCCGGAGGGCGGGTTTTAATCCAACTAGACACTCTCCACGCCCCGTAGAGCCCGGACCTCTTGATATGTTGAAGTTGTGGTTCTGGGCTAGGGCAGGGCGCTACTAGCCTTGCCGTGGCATTGGTCGTTAGCTCAATGTTGAGCCCAGTAGTAACTAAGCTACGGATCAGCCAATAGTGTTGGCGTAATATTTGTTCGAGGCCGAGATTGATACAAACAAACCCTGACCTTGCTTTTGGTTGGTGCTCCATATTTGGTACGAGTGCCAATTATAAGTTGGCATGATAAAGAGTTCGAGAGCATTTCGTCCCACCGAGTGCGCAGGCTATGGAGCAGGTTTTTATGGAATACAGATATTTAGGTTTGAGCGGGTTGCAGGTTTCGCCGATCTGCCTGGGCGCTATGATGTTCGGTGGGCGAACGTCTGAGTCGTTGTCTGGACGGATTATAGCCAATGCCCGGCATGCTGGCGTGAATTTTATCGATACCGCTGACGGTTATGGCGGCGGCGAGTCCGAGCGAATTGTCGGCAAGTTCATACGCCGCCATCGCGACGACTGGGTGCTAGCAACCAAGGTCTTTAACCCAATGGGCGACGGCCCCAATGATCGAGGGTTGAGCAGGAAACACATCATCCAAGGCTGCGACGCTAGCCTGAAGCGCATGAATACGGATTACATTGACCTTTATTACTTTCATAAGGATGACGAGGGCGTGTTGCTCGAAGAGAGCATTGCGGCGGTGGCTGACCTGGTCGCCGCGGGCAAGGTCCGGTACTGGGGTCTTAGTAACTACAGGGGATGGCGCATCGCGCTCGCCTGTGCCATTGCCGAGCGAATGGGCGTGCGTCCTCCCGTCGCTTGTCAGCCCTATTACAACGCCATGGACCGCACGCCGGAGGTGGAGGTTTTGCCAGCATGCGAATACTATGGTCTTGGTGTCGTGCCTTATAGCCCTTTGGCGCGAGGGGTCCTAACAGGGAAATATGGTATCTCTACTGATGACAAAGGGAGGGGGACGCGAGCGAGCACCAATGACCTTCGTTTGATGCAAACTGAATGGCGGACAGAAAATCTGCAGATTGCTCAGGAAATTAAAATGCGCGCTGAGGTGGCAGGGATAACTGCGGGTCAGTTTGCAATGAATTGGGTCCTCAACAATTCGTTGGTAACTTCTGTACTAGCGGGGCCACGGACGATGGGGCAGTGGAAGGAGTACTTGGGCGGTTTGCACTACGAGTTTACTGATGAAGATGAGCAGTTTCTGAACAGCTTTGTGCCCAGCGGACACCCTTCAACGCCGGGGTACGTGGACCCGCAGTATCCCATTACGGGCCGCCAGCCTAGGACCGGTGATGCAAATGATGATTAACATGTTCCGTCGCGTTTCCGCCGTTGTGACGATTGCCGTTGGCCTAATTCTTGCCGGTCCATCGGCGTTCGCTAGTGACACTTATTCCTCTGACGAAATTTTTCGCATGGCGACAGATTTCTTTGGGGAAACTACCGAGGGATTGGCCTCAATAGTTGAAAAAATCTTTATCGACAAAGGGCCGCCAAACGGTTTCATCGCTGGCCAGGAAATCAGCGGAGCGTTCGTCATTGGCCTGCGATATGGCGAGGGTACGCTCAACCGCAAGAATACGAAAGCTCGGAAGATCTATTGGCGTGGACCGTCGGTGGGTTGGGATTTTGGCGGCAATGCCTCCAAGGTATTTACGCTTGTTTACAACATCAAGTCCGACGAGGACATCTTCCAACGGTTTACCGGCGTGGATGGCAGTTTCTATTTTATCGCTGGTTTTGGAATGAATTATCAGCAGCACCAGCACATTGTGTTAGCGCCGATCCGAACCGGGGTAGGGTTACGCGCTGGCGCCAACGTGGGCTATCTGCACTATGACCGAGAAAAAGGCGGTCTGCCGTTCTGAGTCCCATTGAGCAGATTTTGACGTCCGCCCAACCAGTCTTCCAGGGACGTCAGGGCGCGCTGCGATTGGGCCTGCTTGCGCGCACGGCCCTTCACAAGTCGGCCTTTTTCATTGCGGATGTCGATGGGAGGGAACAGCCCAAAGTTAATGTTCATTGGCTGAAAGGTCTCTGGCCTGGCGCCACCGGCGACATGACCCAGGATGGCGCCCAAGGCGGTGGTCTTCGGCGGCAACGAAGGAAAAATGCCCAGCTGCTCTGCTGCTGCAAACCTACCAGCCAGAAGGCCGAGCGCAGCACTCTCCACGTAGCCCTCGCAGCCGGTGATTTGACCTGCGAACCGGAGCCAGGGAGCTGCCCTCATGCGCAAGGTTGTGTCCAACAGGAGTGGGCTGTTGATAAAGGTGTTGCGGTGGATGCCGCCCAGGCGAGCAAATTCCGCATTTTGCAGACCAGGTATCATTCGAAAGATGCGCTTCTGTTCGCCATAGGTAAGCTTGGTCTGAAATCCAACCATGTTGTAAAGCGTACCCAAAGCATTGTCTTGGCGAAGCTGGACGATTGCGTGGCAACGGCGATCTGGCATTTTTGGGTTGGTCAAGCCGACAGGTTTCATTGGGCCATGGGCTAATGTCTCGCGTCCCCGTTCCGCCATCACCTCAATGGGCAGGCAGCCTTCAAAATAAGGAGTGTCGCGCTCCCAATCTTTGAATTCCGTTTTGTTACCAGCGAGAAGCGCGTCGATGAACGCTCCGTATTGCTCGGAGTCCATGGGGCAGTTGATATAGTCGGCGCCGTCACCTTTGTCGTAACGTGATTGGAACCAGGCCACATCAAAATTGATCGAGTCTTTATGGATAATAGGTGCGATGGCGTCGAAGAACGCCAGCGACTGTTCGTCCGTGCTTTCGCGGATGGAAGCGGCCAGGGCCGACGATGTGAGCGGTCCTGTAGCGACAATGACCGAACCCCATTCCTCTGGCGGTAGATCGGCAACTTCCTCGCGGCGAATTTCCACCAATGGCTCATTCTCTATGGCTGAGGTCACTGACAGGCTGAAAGCGTCCCGGTCCACGGCCAAGGCGGAACCCGCTGGCACGCGATGGGTATCTGCGGCGGTCATTATCAGGGATCCGCACCGGCGCATTTCCGCATGTAATAGACCGACGGCATTGGTTTCTGCGTCGTCAGAGCGGAATGAGTTGGAACAAACTAATTCCGCCAGACCATCCGTATGGTGCGCGTTGGTTTTGCGCACGGGGCGCATCTCGTGCAAGACAACCGAGACGCCTACGCGCGAAATCTGCCATGCTGCTTCGCTTCCTGCAAGGCCGCCGCCGACGATGTGGATGGTCTGATGGGTACTTTGGGTCATGGCAATCATACGCATACGTTTTAAAATTGACGGCAAGATACTGATGGAGAGCATGGCAAGCAACGTCCATGTACCTTAGCCGTCATGCCATGCTGTTAAACGTCACTTGTGCTTGGGTAATCTGAGTTAAGTCACTGGATGAGGACCAAGGGGGACTGTGTAACTGTGGTCCGCACCATCATCTGAAACAGCAGATTTTGCATCTAACGTTCTGAGGCCTATACTTGGCCTATGACGAATTTTGATAATATTGGGGCGCTTTCGATGCGCGTTCCTGATGGCGCGTTCATCGCCTTGCCGGCAGAGTACAGCTGGGTTTCAGCATCCTTTGCGCGAGCCTTGATCGTTCGGGGGGTTCGAGACCTCCACGTGCTCTGTGTGCCCATTGGGGGCATTACCGTTGATATGCTGATTGGGGCAGGATGTGTTAACACCATTGAAGCCGCAGCAGTCAGCCTTGGAGAGGCAGGTTTAGCGCCTAGGTTCACTGATGCGGTACAATCGGGCTCAATTCGCATTAAGGATTCGACATGTCCAGCCATTCACGCTGGCTTGCAGGCGGCGGAGAAGGGTGTTCCGTTCATGCCACTGGGTGGGCTTATAGGATCTGATATTGAGGCCAATCGAGAGGATTGGAGGGTGGTACCTGATCCAATGGACGCTGGGAATGGCCCCATTGCTCTGGTCTCAGCCCTTAAACCAGACTTTACCATCTTCCATAGTCCGAAGGCGGACCGCCACGGCAATGTGTGGATTGGTAAAAGACGAGAGCTGGTTGTGATGGCTCACGCCGCGAAGGAAACTTTAGTGACGGTTGAAGAGATCGTTGACGAGGATTTTCTTGCCGATGAGGCGACAGCTTCGGGGACTTTGGGGAACCTCTATGTTTCGGCCATTGCTGAGGTTAAGAATGGTGCGTGGCCGTCCGTCCTTCATGGTGTTTACGAGGCCGATCGCGAGGAAATTGCCACTTATGCCTACGAGGCGAAAACCGCCGAGGGGTTCCAAGCGTTTATGGATAGAGCACTGACACACACACGCCTCGTGGCAGCGGAATGAGCTACCAGCCTGAAGAGCTTCTCATCTGCGTCATAGCACGCCTCTTGGAAGCGGACCCAGCAGTCCGCCATGTAGCGGTTGGCGCGGCTTCGCCCATTCCTGGATCGGCAGTTCTCTTGTGTCGCGAGGTGACCGGTGACCGACCGCGAGCTTCGATAATCCATGGGGAGGCAAATAATCCCTTCACCGATGGAGCGCGGGAGATTTTCGACTGCGCCGGCCAAGGGCGGATCGATGTGTTTTTTTTGGGCGGCGTACAGATTGACGGCCAGGCAAATATCAATTTACTAGGCACGACGGGTGAGGGTGGTTATCCGGCTATTGATCGACGGTTCCCTGGCTCCTTTGGCTCGGCATATATGTATTTTGTCGTCCCCAAGGTGATCCTATTCCGTCCAGAGCATAGCCGGCGAGTTTTCGTCGATAAGGTCGACTTTATCAGTGCCCCGGGTGTTAGTCCGCCTGACGTTTGCCGTCGTGGCGGACCAAAATTTTTGGTTACGGAGCTTTGCCTGATGTCTTTCAACGCCGAGCGCGCTCGTTTTCGTCTGGAGTCAGTGCATCCGCCACATACGTTGGAGGAAGTGCGTGATAACACCGGTTTCGATTTCGACGTCGCGGACACGGTTCTGGTAACTCCGGAGCCTGAGGTCGACCGCCTAGATGTCCTGCGGAGCCGTGTCGGCATGGAGATTGGTAGCACTTATCCCGGTTTTGCATCACGAGTTTTCGGCATCGAGCCAGCAAAAAGGGCGGTAGCATGGGGTTAATGGACAGGGATATTTTTGACATTAGCAATTATCGATGAAAGTCCATTCATCGATGAAATTGGGTATTTAGCTAACCATGGTCAATACAATTACATACGGCTTGCCAGCATCTTATTACACTTCTCAGTACCGAAAACCCGAGGCGAGCAATCCTCATTCCTATGCGGCTGACAGCGAGCGAACGGCCCGGGATACGTTGGAAATTAGCGAAGACGGCCAGAAGATCATCAATCTGACCCGCGGTGCGGAACTGTCGGCGCAGTTGCCGGATGCTAGCGCCGATCGTGCGGCCTTTGATGCAGCCCTGGAGCGGGCGCAGGTAGACATCAAACGTATCACAACCTTATTTAGTGGCGTGCTTAATCTGGTGGCGGAGTCACAACCGCGGTTCTCTGAAGATGACCAAAGTCTTAGTGCTGCCGTGGCGTTGGATCCCGATATTACGACGCAATTGCATAAGGCGTTCGAAGACATACGACAAATTTCTGCCGAAGTGGGTCATAGGCTTCAGCAGCGCCGATTTGAATTCGATTAGCTTGGTTTTTTGCGCGCCTTGTTGATCAAGAAAATTACCAACCAGATGGGAATGACAACAACGGCCCCCAGCAGCACATATTTCACTGTCCATTTGATGCGACGCACATTAAGGACGAAAATATCCTGAACCGTCTCGCCAAAGTTTGCTTATTGCTACTTTGGAATGATATCGAAAAAAGAGATGAAGGGTCCGACCACAAATGAGATCAGGGTAAATTTGACGATTGTGTCGCGGATTCTAGCTCTCGTGAGAGATGCATACCCGTTCAGTCACCTTTGACCATCCATGATTGTGCTGTCCGCGATCAAATATACCGTCTGGAAGCTGATAGGAGAATGATCTTCTCGAACCGGAATCAGGCGTTGGTTTGGCTTGCGGGAACGTTAACTACCAGAGCCCGCCCATCAGAGGCTGTTATGAGTGCCGTCGCAAAATGGTGGGGATTTGGTTCGCTTACAACCGCAGAAGTAGACGGTCTCAGTCTTTTTCGCATGGTGGACTAGCGGCAGGAACGACGTTGCGCGATGGGTGCCATTGCAGAAAGGCTGGGTTATGGAGTGCCCACAGGCGCACCAGAGATAAGGGCGGCCCTCCTGGACCTCCAATTCGTAGGGCCCTTTTTGGACCATGTGTGGCTCAGATTGGTTGAGATCGTCAGACATGGAAAAGCCTTGTATTGGATCGGTTGGGTTTCAGATCGACTGAAAAAGCATAGATGAAATTGGTGTCGAGCGTCAGTAAATAACAAACATGGGGGCATGCTCCACCAGGCATCAGTTCTATTCGGTGCCGGGATTGCGAGTGGTTGATGGCCGTACAAAGTTCATAAGATCGACCAATATAGCGCCGAAGACGCCGCGATATGCGCGGCGTTCTCTAGTGGGTAAGGTGGCAGAATAATATATATTCTGAACGGAGTTAACGAACCGCCGCAGGTGTACTCTCAGCAGGAGTGTGTTTAATTAAACCTCATTCGTTCGACTCGTTGGAGAATGAGGAGAACATATTTACGGCGAACAAATGAACGACGAGCGCCGCACGCCGCACCACAATTCAAAATAGACATGTATGACAGGTAGAGGTGTTGCGTGGGCACTAAACGGCGGTTGAGTTCCGGCGGGGGCCGTTAAAATTAAGCCCTAGGATTCCAGAAACTAACGTTGTTCATGAGAATGTTTTCCTGCTTTTCCAGTGCGCCTAGCTCCGCGCTCTTCCCTACGTATGTCAGCCATTCTGGGTCGGCCCACATGGCCGCGCGACGGGTTTCACGATCTTCGGCGTTCTCGTACATCCATATATGGATGTATTGGTTAGGGTTGCCTGTTTCACCGACCATATATGCGAGAGGCTGACCCAGATTTTTAGTTTGTGGGCCCAAGCCGTGTTCTTCATATAGCTGCAGGTGCGCGTTCAAGGTGCCGGGCTTGCAGGTGTATGTGCGGACGTCGAATAGCATGGATGCGGTCTCTCTATGTTTTGTTTGTGGATGTTATCCACTCCATATGCGCAACGAGTAGGCGCATAGGTTGAGTGGTGATGGAGGTTAACTATGTTGAATGAGACGCAAGAATTCAACTACGAGGGCATGGAATATCTCCAGCACGGTGATCGGTCCATGATGCTGCGCCTCTGTCGAGCGGCTGGTGTCGGGCCATTTCCGCTGATTAATGACCTGTAATTAGTTCTGTTGGTCGCGTGTCGGAGCTGACATTGTCATTGTCATCATCGTCTATGGCCCAGAGTCGTGCGTGAAATTCTTCGCCAGGTGGCGTAATGACTCTAGTGCGCTCGGTGATAGATTGGTCGTCCGCCATCCTTTGTATAGCCAGAAGGGTACCAACTCTGTGCTCGCAAATCTTCGCCATGTCGTCAACCTNANNACGGGCCGCAGCCAGGGCATCGATCATNCCGGGCGCACTGTAGGACNNAAANATGTGTGCGGCTANACGCCGCACCGTTTCTTCATAATGTTCTNTGGCAATGGTAGTCACCTGAACGAACGTAGAGCGCCCGAAACTTTGGGTTCCCATCCAGCCGTAGCGAAACGCAATCTGGTCCTTGTTGGTCAATGAGTTGAGATCAGAGCTGGCGAAGGCAAAAGTACCCGTGACTGCCCATTCGCCGGGTTCCGCGGGAAACAAATAAGTGTTGGAGTCAGAAACGTCTAGGCGGATAGTGCGGGCGAGTTTCATGCGGGCTCCGAGTATTCTCTAATTGAGACGCGCTGCAATCCAAAGCCTCTCAGTTGGATTTAACCATGAGATCGATCTTCGACCATTGTCGTCAAGTCAAGAAACTGACCCGAACCTACCCCTGCCGGGCACCAGCAAAAAGCTCCTCTCAATGATCGTAATTGCTCTGTTGCGGTTACGCAACAGATCTGGATGTCTGCAAGCCTAGGCTTTAGTTTGAGGTGGCCAACGATTTGAAACTCACAGGGCTTAACATTTCGTTTCGCCGCCTGGTGCGGAGCAGCGCAGTTGGCGACCTGGTGGCGACGACACGCGGCGAAGACCCTCACCGTGTAACTATTGATTACGGCTTTTAGTGGGCATGGACTGTGATTGTGGCGGCGTTACAGCGGCGTAAAGGAAGATAATGCCTGAAGGATGTCATCGGTTGAATTGACAACCGTGCCCCCGATACAAACGAAGCTCAATCGCCTGCAGCGTGCTGTGGTGTCCCAGTTCGGGTAAGAACGGAAATGTCCAAGAACAACTCACGCAACCCTTCCAACCACGCAGATCCTGACTTGAGCATCGTCGCTCCATAATGATCGAGAATAGTTAGCGCAGCCTCCGAGGTCGTTTGATCACGAAGACTGAGCATCCAAATCACGAAAATGTCATTTGGTGTGGTTTTCCGCGCAGGAGGGCAGCGGACGAAGGACGAGATTAGACCATAGGGATCAGCCGCTATCGGAGGCTCAACTAGACCATACTTTGCCGGCAAGGGCTTGTAAGCGTTTGGATAAGTCATATGGTCAGGTATCCTCTCTCAGTTAATTCGCTAAAACGAACGGTTTTGCCAAATAGATCACTTCGAGAAATGCGTTGTGACTTCGCGGAGCTCCGTTTTACGTAATGTAATAACATAACATATCAGCTGGTATTTATCAAACGCGTTCGGTATCTGTTCAAGAGCATGGACCAGACCATGGACGCTGATTTTTGATCCTGTCTAACGCTGGTGTTATCCAAGCCCGTCCTTTGGCCAATAAGCAGGCGGTTTTTGGCGAGAAAATGAGGTCGATCACTTTTGGGGTCAATTGGCTTCGGAATTATGCGGTTCGTGTTTGCCCCCAGGGTCTTCGAAATTTCACCAGCCAAGCGTTATCCGTTTTCACTTTCAATCGCGGTTACATTGCACATCTTGTTATTGCTCTCTAGCAGAGGAATACATCGGCATTGAATAGAGGTATGTCGTGATGATTTGAAGCGGAGATGCCGAAGCTGGAATTGCTGCGACTTGAACCCCCATAAGGATTAAATGACGGTATTATCAGAACTGACGGCTCGGTCATCCCCGCTAAGCTCGCTTCTTTGGTTCCCCAGTTTTGATCCCCAAGTAGGGCGCTAAGTATTGGCCAGTGTAACTGTCTGGCGCGCGGGCGACGTCCTCAGGCGTACCTTTGGCGACGATTTGTCCCCCTTTATCACCGCCCTCTGGGCCGAGGTCGATGATCCAATCGGCGGTCTTTATGACCTCCAGATTGTGTTCAATAACGATAACCGTGTTTCCAGTATCTACAAGTGCGTGGAGCACCTCCAGAAGCTTCCTCACATCCTCAAAATGCAGTCCCGTGGTCGGCTCGTCTAGGATATACAGCGTCTTACCTGTAGATCGGCGACTGAGCTCC
Organism: Magnetovibrio sp.; assembly: GCA_002709525.1. Lineage (GTDB taxonomy): Bacteria > Pseudomonadota > Alphaproteobacteria > Rhodospirillales > Casp-alpha2 > UBA3470. Next base: position 52,630 of record PARE01000013.1, read on the forward strand.
TTGGCCAGCTTGACTCGCTGAGCTTCACCACCGGAGAGCGTTGTCGCCTGCTGGCCTAGGTGTATATAGCCCAGTCCGACGCGTTCCAGCGTGACCAGCTTGTCGCGAATAGACGGTACTGCCACGAAGAACTCGGCGCCTTCCTCTACTGTCATGTCGAGGACATCGGCGATGGATTTACCGCGAAACTCTATCTCAAGCGTTTCCCTGTTATATCGTTTGCCCTTGCAGATGTCGCACTGAACGTAGACGTCGGGAAGGAAGTGCATCTCGATCTTGATGACGCCGTCCCCATGGCAGGCCTCGCAGCGGCCGCCTTTGACGTTAAAAGAGAAACGACCAGGCTTGTAGCCGCGTGCCCGGGCTTCTGGGAGACTAGCGAACCAGTCGCGGATTGGAGTGAACGCGCCTGTGTAAGTGGCCGGGTTCGAGCGCGGTGTTCGGCCAATTGGCGATTGATCAATGTCGACGACCTTATCTATTCGATTCAGACCATCCAAGCCATCGTGGTCGCCTGGTAAGAGGCGTGAGCCATGCAGGCGCCGCGCTACGGATTTGTATACGGTCTCGATGATTAGGCTGGATTTGCCGCTCCCGGAAACCCCGGTGACACAGATTAGATTGCTGAGTGGGAACATGACGTTTAAGCCATCTAGATTGTGAGTACGCGCGCCCCTGACTGTGATGGCATGAACCTCTTCCTGGGGTCGGCGTTCAGTGGGCACATCAATCATCCGAGTGCCTTTTAGGTACTGTCCAGTGAGGCTCTCGCTTGCTTCCATAATCTCCTCGGGCGTTCCTGACGCGATTAATTTGCCGCCGTGTATACCGGCCCCCGGGCCGATGTCGATTACATGATCGGCTGTGCGTATGGCATCCTCATCGTGTTCAACGACAACTACCGTATTACCCAGGTCGCGGAGCCGGGCCAGCGTTTCCAGTAGCCTCGCATTGTCCCGCTGATGGAGGCCGATAGAGGGTTCGTCCAGCACATATAGAACTCCGGTCAGGCCCGAACCGATCTGCGAGGCTAGGCGGATGCGCTGACTTTCGCCGCCGGATAAGGTTCCCGACGACCGACTAAGCGTCAGGTAATCCAGACCGACATTTTTCAAAAAGCCCAACCTTTCATTGATTTCACGAAGAATACGCCGGGCGATCTCCTTTTGTTGAGTACTCATGGTATCGTCCAGAGCTCTGAACCAACCATGCGCCTGGTCTATTGGCATGTCCGCGACCTGAGAAATGTGGAGGCCGCCCAGCTTCACGGACAGGGCTTCGGGCCGGAGGCGCGCACCGCTGCAGACGGAGCACGCTGTGACCGTCTGATAGCGGGACAATTCATCGCGAACCCAAGATGAATCGGTTTCCCGCCAACGCCGCTCCATATTCGGGATCACGCCCTCGAAGGGCTTGGTGATTTCATACCTACGGTTGCCGTCGTGGTAGGACATCTTTACCTCCTCCCGACCGGAACCGAACAGAACGATCTCGCGGGTCTTCTTGGGAAGCTCGTGCCAGGGCGTGGTCAATAAAAAATCATAGTGGTTGGCAAGGCCCTCCAAGGTTTGGCCATAGTATTTGGATGATGAATTAGCCCACGGTGAGAGCGCGCCGTGGTTAAGTGACAGGGTCTCATCTGGGACCACGAGGTCTGCATCGAAAAACATTTCGGTGCCCAGGCCGTCACAAGCTGGGCAGGCCCCGAATGGATTATTGAAGGAGAACAGGCGTGGTTCGATCTCATCGATGCTGAACCCAGAAACAGGACAAGCAAACTTTGCAGAGAAGACAGTGCGGCCCTCCGGAACGTAGTCCTTGATTCCGCCCTTCTTCGTCGATTTGACCGGGGGCGGTGTATCCGCGGCGTCCACATAAGCCAGGCCGTCGGAGAGCGCCAGGGCAGTTTCGAAACTCTCAGCTAGGCGCGTCTTTATGCCCTCGCGCACTACGATGCGGTCGACTACAACTTCGATGTCGTGCTTATACTTTTTATCCAACGTGGGCGCCTCTTCGATATCGAACATCTCACCGTCGATTCGGAGGCGCTGAAAGCCGCGCTTTGCCAGGTCTTGAATTTCTTTTTTGAATTCGCCCTTCTTGCCGCGCGCAATAGGCGCAAGAAGGAATAGCCGCGTGCCCTCGTTCATGGCCCCGACCCGGTCAACCATCTGGCTAATGGTTTGGGCCTCTATAGGTAAGCCCGTAGTTGGTGAGTAGGGGATCCCCGTTCGCGCGAACAAGAGGCGCATGTAATCATAGATTTCGGTCACTGTGCCGACGGTAGAGCGGGGGTTCCTGGAAGTAGTTTTCTGTTCGATGGAGATGGCGGGGCTCAAGCCTTCGATGGCGTCAACGTCGGGCTTCTGCATGAGCTCCAGGAACTGCCTGGCATAGGCGGACAGACTCTCCACGTAGCGTCGCTGGCCTTCAGCATAAATCGTATCGAACGCCAGTGAAGATTTTCCCGAACCTGATAGACCGGTGATCACCGATAAACTGTCGCGGGGAATCTCCACGTCGATGTTCTTCAGATTATGCTCGCGGGCACCGCGGACGCTAATATTTTGCATGTTGGTTTTGACCGCTTTTCGAGAACTTGAGGACTTCGTCAGAGATAACGACGAACGGCTTTCGCGTAAAGGGGTGGCTTGTGGATATCAAGGAGATGCGATTTGGCTCGAGTGTTTTGACTCTGGGCGCCGAGTGTGAGAATAGGGCCTCACGATGAGGTTTGGAGTCGCTAATGTCAGATGAGGAATTCGCCGAGGACTTTGACAAGGCCGATATGGTCCTTGCAGAGGCCTTGCAACAGTTTCAAGCGTCAAACGTAAACCCGTATGTCTACGGCATGGCGCTGTTAGAAATCGGCGTTGCCGCCATGATCAAGGTGGGAGAAGTGGAGAACGATATCCTTGAAACAGTGCGCAAGCTGGATGCGAAAATCCGACCCGGTATGGTAGAATAAAAGCCAAGTTCATCGTATGCATCTATCCACAGGGGTGCCCATGGGGCGGGCTAGCGCTTGGTGCCTGATGGATGTTATGTTTCATGCAGTAGCCCAAGAAATATCATCCTAGAGGGTAAGGTTATGGCAGGTTCAGTCAATAAAGTCATTCTCGTCGGCAACCTCGGCGCTGATCCGGAGATCCGTTATACCCAGGCTGGCAAGAAGATTGCTAACTTGCGCTTAGCCACCTCGGAAGCTTGGAAAGATCGACAGTCTGGGGAGCGTCGTGAGAAGACAGAGTGGCACCGGGTCGTGATCTTCAACGAGGGGCTGGCCAACATCACTGAGCAATATCTGAAGAAGGGCTCTAAGGTGTATGTTGAGGGCCAGCTACAGACCCGCAAGTGGCAAGGCAATGACGGTCAGGATCGCTATAGCACGGAAGTCATTCTGCAGGGCTTTAACAGTGCCCTGACCATGTTGGACGGCCGCAGCGGGGGCGGCGGAGATTTGGGTGGCCCATCCGACACCGGCGGCGACCCCGGCTGGGGTGGTCCGGATAGCGGCGGGGGCACAGTTGGCGGCGATTTAGACGACGAAATACCCTTCTAGTGCCTAATTCGGCGGTTCAGCTTGCCGGATCAGGAGATTAATGAATAAGAACCATGTGTCGACCAGGGTGGCCGAGGACCTCCGCTCATCAAGACTTTACATTTGTCGAGCATGTCAAACCTTGGGGACAATTTGCTGTTAGGGGAAATGGTCTCGGAGGCGGCCAATTCAGTGGTGTACATTGCGTACTCCATAGAGGTCGGACACCAAACCCAACAAGCGGCGAAAAATGACATGTAACTTGTTGATTTTGGAGCCCTTTAAGAGGGAGGATTGCTTGTGGGGCCGGGTTCAAAATGCTAGATTGCAACCCAGTTAAACGAGAAGGGCCAGACTCATATGTTCTTCTCTAAGTGTTTGTAAAAATTTGGTAATATTCCTTGACCAATCCGCATGACACGTTGCCGCCCGGCGCGCCCGATTCGGACATAACACCGGTCGCCATCGAGGAGGAGATGCGTTCCTCGTACCTCGATTACGCCATGAGCGTAATCGTTTCGCGTGCGCTTCCCGATGTGCGTGACGGACTGAAGCCGGTACATCGTCGTATTCTCTATTCCATGAAAGAAAACGGCTACGAATTTAATCGCCCGTACCGCAAGTCGGCTCGCATCGTTGGCGATGTAATGGGTAAGTATCATCCTCACGGCGACCAGGCGATCTACGATGCGATGGTACGCATGGCACAGGATTTTTCCATGCGCCTGCCGCTCATCGATGGGCAAGGCAATTTCGGCTCCATGGACGGCGACAAAGCGGCCGCTATGCGTTACACGGAAGCCCGAATGGCGCGGTCAGCTCACGCCCTGATTGAAGGCATCGATGAGGACACGGTCGACTTCCAAGTTAACTACGACGAAAGCACGCAAGAACCGCAGGTCCTACCGGCTGGATTCCCGAATTTGCTGGTCAACGGTGCAGGCGGAATCGCAGTCGGTATGGCGACTAATATTCCGCCTCACAACTTGGGTGAAGTGATCGACGCCTGTTGTGCGATTATCGAAAATCCTGAAATCACCATTGACGAGATTATTGAGCACTACGTACAGGGGCCTGACTTTCCCACTGGCGGACAAATTCTGGGCCGCAACGGCATCCTCTCAGCCTTNCANACAGGACGCGGCTCGGTGGTCATGCGGGGCAAGACNTCTATCGAGGAGATACGCAAGGANCGCTTNGCCATAATCGTTCACGAGGTGCCGTACCAGGTGAACAAGTCTCGAATGATCGAAAACATGGCCGATGCCGTGCGNGACAAGCGTATCGAGGGCATCAGCGACCTTCGCGACGAGTCCGACCGTCAGGGCGTGCGCGTGGTTGTNGAGCTCAAGCGTGATGCCGAGCCNGAGGTCGTNCTGGCCCAANTGTTCCGTTTTACGCCCCTNCAGACATCCTTCGGGGTTAACATGCTGGCGTTGGACGGTGGCCAGCCCCGGTTAATGAACCTCAAGGAAATTCTGGAAGCCTTNATAGTCTTTCGCGAGGANGTCATCCGTCGGCGTACCATCTATCAANTGGTNAAGGCCCGGGATCGGGCTCANATTTTGGCCGGATTAGCCGTCGCGGTNGCCAATATCGATGAAGTGATCGAGCTNATTCGGAGTGCTCCCGACTCGCAGNCNGCGCGCCNNGAACTNATGGCTNGTGAATGGCCAGCTGCCGACGTGGCACCCATGATTGCATTGCTGGATGAGCCCGGACGTGGAGTATCCGATGGCAAATACACTCTTTCGGAGGAGCAGTCCAAGGCCATCCTGGAGCTGCGCCTGCAACGACTAACTGGGCTGGAGCGCAACAAGATTGGTGACGACCTTCGCGAATTGGGTGAGCAGATTGAGGAATATCTATCAATCCTCGCATCACAGAAGAAGCTGTACGGAATTCTTCGCGACGAGCTCCAGGAGATGAAGCAGCAGTTTGGCGACGAGCGGCGTACTACTATCGAAGAAAGTGAATTTGAGCACGACCTTGAGGATTTGATCCAACGTGAAGATATGGTCGTCACGGTGACTCAGTCGGGATACGTGAAACGCGTACCGTTATCGACCTATCGGGCGCAGCGCCGGGGGGGCAAAGGACGTGCCGGCATGACTACACGTGACGAAGACTTCGTCGATCAGGTGTTTGTCGTTAACACGCACACGCCAGTTTTGTTCTTCTCTTCGACTGGTATCGTCTACAAGCTGAAAGTCTACAAGCTCCCCTTAGGAACTCCTCAGGCGCGAGGCAAGGCCTTGGTTAACTTGTTGCCTCTGGACGAGGGCGAGACAATTACCACGATGATGCCACTACCCGAGGATGAGGATGCATGGAGTGAGCTGTTCGTCATGTTTGCCACCGCATCGGGAAACGTCCGCCGAAATTCGCTTTCGGACTTCACCAACGTCATGGCAAACGGCAAGATAGCTATGAAGTTGAATGAAGGGGACAAACTGGTTCGAGTGCGGACCTGCACAGAAGATGACGACGTGCTGTTATCTGCTAGGGGCGGTAAGGTTATCCGGTTCGCGGTGACCGACGTTCGCGTTTTTTCCAGCCGCTCCTCAACCGGCGTGCGCGGTATCAAGCTCAAGGGTGACGATGAGGTCATTGCCATGTCCGTGGTTCGCCACGTAAAGGTGGAGACGGATTCGCGCGATCTATACTTGCAGGCTGTCAGCGCCGTTCGTCGTCTTAAGAGCGGCGATTACACAGACCGGAACGAAGATAAGGCCCGCGATGAAGAATTGGCTGCTCGCCTTGAACGGCCAGAGTTTCAGGCCATGGCCGATGCCGAAGAATTTATCCTGACGATTACTGAAGACGGCATGGGAAAGCGGACTTCTGCCTACGAGTACCGAATTGCTGGACGGGGTGGGCAAGGCATTACAGGTATTGAATTGTCCCGAGGCAAGAGGGAACCGTCATCGAAAATCGTCGCTGCGTTCACCGTTAAGGACTCTGATCAGTTAGTTATGGTTTCGGATGCTGGCCAGATTATTCGTTGTCCCATCGATCAGATCAGTATTATCGGACGTAGCGGCCGTGGCGTTACAATTTTCAAGGTGGCGGACGAAGAGCGACTGGTTTCAGTTAGCCGCTTCAGAGACTTAGAGGACGATGAAGAAGATAAAATGGGAGGCAGTTCGGACGGTATTGACATTGTCGACAGCGGCACGGAAAACAGCGACGTACCAGCGGATGAATCCGCCGATACCGTGAAGAACAATGGCGCCGGAGATGCAGAATTATGAGCGATGGAACCATAGCTGTTTACCCGGGCACATTCGATCCCGTCACTAATGGTCATATGGATATCATCACCCGTGCTGCGCGCCTGGTCGACCGGCTAGTGATTGCGGTTGCTGTGAATATTGGCAAGGGGCCCCTATTCAGTCTGCACGAGCGTGTGGAAATGGTGGAGGCGGAAATAGCTGCCTTGGGCAATGGCTCCAGCGAGCGAATCACCGCAGTGCCGCTGGACTCGCTATTGATGGATTTTGCCACTGAACAAAATGCAAATATGATCGTCCGTGGCCTACGCGCGGTATCGGATTTCGAGTACGAATTCCAAATGGCTGGCATGAATTCGCGATTGAACCGGGATGTGGAAACGGTTTTTCTTATGGCCTCCGAGCGCCAACAATTCATCGCCTCGAAATTTGTTAAGGAAATTGGGATGTTGGGGGGAGATATTGGACATTTTGTGTCTTCCGCTGTACGCGACCGGATGTTGGCAAAAATTGCAGAAGTCAACGCGGGAAAAAGTTGATATGAACCCCAAAAATTACGCCATACATGCCGAATAAAGAGCATTGACCGCACCGATTTGCGTCCTTATGGTCTCGCCGGTTCTACTTAGGAAACATGGTCTTTTTGGAGGGCGCTTAGCTCAGTTGGTAGAGCATTCGACTTTTAATCGAACGGTCGTAGGTTCGAATCCTACAGCGCCCACCACTTCCTCTTGCAAAAGCTGGTATTCATGAATTTCTGTCTCTTTTTAGATTGAACGGGAGTGAGGGTCATGAATGACTGAATGTTATGCTAGCAGTTTTTTAAGCCGAGTAGGCTAACCATTGCCGAGGTCAATTGGGGTGCCATTCACGCCTGCCTCGGGTCCATGTCGCAATTATTAGAGGGCTAACAATTTCAAGGATTTGAAATGCGTCTTGATTGATGCCAACGGATCGACCCCGTAAACGAGATGCTTGTGATGATCACGACATGAGGCAGGGCGTTAACTTGGGGACCGACTCGGATAATTCTCTAGAGGCGAGCTGGAAAGCCCTGGGAACGCTCTATCACAATTTCTTTAGTGGATTGATTTTAAGCTTGTCGTCTCGCGAGGGGCAAGACGTTGCCGGTGAGTGGTCATTCAATCTATTCCGACGCCAGCACCATGAGAAATTTCGCTCTAGTCTTGATAAACTTGGTCTCACAGGGCTCTCTGATGCCGTGGCAGCGGCCCGCTATCATTATTTGTCGAATCTAATAGGTGGTGTTGAAGTTGAATACGTTGAGGAGTCAGACACCAAGGCCTGGGTCAGGTTCCCTCACCCCCGGTGGATTTACATGGGGACGGCGATTTGCGGTATTCCCGATACGGTGGGCCAGGGCTACGTCCGCGGCTGGTACGGTCAGAACGGCGTGAGCCTCAAGAACCCAAAACTCGGGTTTGTCTGTACAAGCCAGGATACCCATGTGGGATGCGGGTTTTCGGGTTATTTTATGGAATATGATCACGAACTTGGCGTAGACGATCGCGCCCGCTTTATCGAAGGTGAGATAATGCCGCAATTCGATCCAGCCTTTGCGCCAATTCTAGACAGCAATATTTGGACTAAGGAGCGCCTTAACAGGGCACGTCGCAATTATGCCATGGAATACATTCGTAGTGGCCTGACGGAGCTGATCCCCTTGATTGGCGTGGATCGCACGCATGCCATCGGCGATATCACTGCGCAATTAATCGGACGGCAGTTCTATCCCGGACTTCTTGAAATCCTGGGGTTCGATCCCGCTGACCGAAGCCTGAACGCCTTTGGTCGTTTCATGACAGCCATGGCGATGGCGCATAATGATGAAGTTGAAATTGCGCACGAAGGCGGTGGTATAACCATCAGCCAGAGTGGATGGCGCTTAGCCCGTAACATGGTGGATTCGCCGCCAGTAATTTTCGATGTTTGGAATGCCTTATGGGAGGGGTGCCTCTGCGCTCATGATCGCATAAGGCGCATGGAGGTCTTAAAACGCCCGGCTCATTCTGGTGACAGTGTGATCTGGACCATCTCCTAAGTCTGAGTAAAGAGGAAGATTAATGGCCGGTGAAAAATGGAAGATCGGTGGGGTTACGGTCACTCGGATCGTCGAGAGTGAAATGTCCGGTGGCTTGAGCCGCTTTTTGCCGGACGCGACGCGGGAAGCGGTAAGCGAGATCCATCTGGCTGCAACCGCATTTCGCTAATGCGGATGGACGCATGCGCGGCTCAATCCACGTCCTAATGATCGATACCTTGTCGGAGTGTATTGCGAAACCCTCTAATGATGCGGCTCATGTTCAACAGCGCCGTCTAGCCTCTTCGATTAACGTCAGTGTGATATGATTGAGCTAAAAGGCTAATTTATTTCGACGTATATCCAAAATGTTCGTCTCTCTGTCCCCGTTATAAGGTTAATGTGACCTATCCAAGTCAATATCTGGCTACTTTCATATTGTGATCAGAATTCATCAAATTGGTGCTTTTATGGTTCGGCTGCGAAGTTCTGAGATTGCAATTTGCGTGTAAAGTTTGCGATTTTAGAATGTTTGCGACCAGTGCGGTCCATGGTGTAGCCTAATCTTTGTATATGGCCACACTGCGGACCCCGTGCACGCTGAGACCTTCCGTGGGAGTAATTGAGAATCATGTCAAAAGAAGCTCAAACCGAAGCTAGACCGAGACGCGTTAGGCTGACGTTCGGGGTGCTGTTTAAGACCGAAGGTGCTGTTTCGGAGGTTGAGAAATGGCTCGAGAATTATTGCGATGGTCAATGGAACCTTATCGTTGAGGAAATGGATGACGATCTCATCAAGAAAAGCCTCAAGATCACTTTTGAATTGGAGGCCGACAAACGTCTTTTTATTAATGAATACGCCCGCGCCTGAGGCTGCGTTATGAGCCGGTACTTTACTCCCTGGGCCGTTTCCCTATCTCGGTATTTCGGGTCATTGTTATTGGCAGCCGCTAATCTAAGCTTAAAACTGTGCTTTAGTTGCGGAAAAAGCGGGTTTGTAACACACTTATATACGCCGATGAGACATTTTGTACGCCGTAATGGGTTGGCATTAATAGCCTATTTATCTGAGCCTGTTGGCATTAGTCGATACGTGAATTCTTTTGCCTCTTATCCCCCTCCAGTAGGTGCAAAACACCTCTGTGTCATATTGGCCGGATGTGTTTTGGTAGCCGGGTGCTCGGTTGCCGGGAATGATGAGGGCGTGTGGATAGAGCATCCGGCGCACCAGTTTATTGTCGCTTCTCAGGCGGCGGAGGAACATTGCCAGGAAGTTGGCAAATTGGCCCGCCACCTCTCCACATCCGAGGAGCGTAACTTCGATCTTTTTATCTTCACCTCCCGGATCAGCCTTTTCGCCTGCGATCCAAGTTGACTGGATATTCCAGTAGGCGCATCTCGACTAAAATGAAATCCTCAATCCGAGTCTGGCTTATCATTGGGGCGATTGCAGTAGGTGTCTTGGTCTTGTTGGCCTTATTGGGGCATGCTTTCCCGGGCGTGTTATCTAACCAACATGGCCAGATCAACTTGACACGGACACTGCTTATCTTGGTTTTCGTTGTGGGCAGCCTTTTCCTGCGGGGCAGATTGCCGATGGGACATGTACTGCGCTATGGATTAATCTGGATCGCCCTAGTCGGCGTGTTGGTAGTGGGTTACGGGTTCCGCCCCGAGTTAGGAATAATCGCTGATAGGTTTGTCGCAGGGTTGTTACCACACAGGGGACAGGTGTTGGACGGCATGGTAGCCATTTCGGCGGGTCAGCATGGTCATTTCGTTGTAGAAGCTGATGTGGATGGTCAAGGCGTTCGTTTTCTGGTAGATACTGGCGCCAGCGATGTGGTTTTGAGCCCCTTTGACGCGCGTCGGTTAGGGCTTGATCCTGAAAATCTCAGTTTTACAAAGGCCTATCGGACCGCGAATGGTGTTGTGAAGGGCGCACCTGTGCGCCTCGGCCGGGTTACGATCGGGCCCATTGTTGTCAGGGACGTCCGTGCGTCCGTGAACGGCGCGGCTATGAAACGCTCTCTTCTTGGGATGAGCTTTCTCAGCCGGTTGTCGGGTTATGAGGTCAGCCGCGGCCGTTTGGTGCTGAAGCCCTAACCGAACTCAATAAATTACCATACCGGACCAATTTCTCTCTAGCGGGAGGTCGTGGCCGACCAGGGGGCTCGCACCCAAGCTGCCAGCGCTTAAGCTATCGCCGATAGCTGACAAATAATCCTAACAGATCAGCACCACTCTGGGTGCCATTTCGCTATATTTTGTGATCACGAGTTTGGCGGATCGCTGTATTATTAACGACCATAGGATCAGCGAGAGACTGTCTCGGTAAGTCGGATGATATTGTTGATATTTATGCCCAGTCGATCCTCAATGACAATCACTTCACCTGTGGCGACAAGACGACTGTTGGCGTGAATTTCGATGTCCTCGCCGACGCCACGATTCAGTTCTACAACTGCACCACGACCAAGCTTAAGGATTTGGCTGATGGGCATCATCGCGGTGCCGAGTACGGCGGTGATGTCCACGTTAACGTCAAGGACTGCATCGAGTTCGGTAACGCCATCACTCATGTCAAGGACGTCACCAACTGTTTGTGGTTCGTCTGCCATCACATCTACCCCAATCAATAGTCGTAATTATTCATAGTCGTATTTAAGGTGTGGTTAACGGCCGAATCGCAATATCTTAGCATACTTGTGTGCCCATCCATTAGTTTCCTCCTGCCGCCTTAACGAGATCTAGCAAGGTAGCAAGGTCTGGTTCATGATGACCTAGAGATTCCAGCTTGCAAACCAATTCGATCAGATAATCTAGGTTGCGTCCGCCAATGCCGGATGCCCGAAGTATTACTTGGGCTTTCGTTTTGACAGGCAAGGGGCCCGCGTAATTTTTGTGATCTGGATTGGCTACATAGGTTAAAGCCGCCACCTTGCCCGTGGTGAGCGTAACCTCGACTACCTTCGGCACATAGGCGTAGTCGCCGACCAACTCGCGTTCGTTAAGGTAAGTGCAGGTTGAGGGCCAGTCGTCGGGTGCGACACGAAAGGCCAAGCCGCGGCATTCCCCGCCGGTATCCAAACCTAATACCAGGCCCGGCGTTTCCTGAGTGCCACGATGGTGCTGAGAATATATGCAGAACGCTCGGTGATAGCCGAACAGCTGGGCTGATTGCTGTTCAGTGAATGGAAACCCGGGATTCCACATTAGTGAGCCATAAGCGAACACCCATGGCGGATCTGGAGGCGGCGTCATTGGACCGCTTTCGATTGCCACGGCATCTCGAGCATCCCTTTCCAAGGGCCGTATCGCATCGAGATGATCTTCGTTAGCGCGTTGCGGCGTCGAGCTGGATCGTCCAGGGAGCCTGATGCCCAGCCAGGTAACAACATGTTGCGGCTGACCTCGACGCCCTCGATAAGACAGTGGTACACGTTGGCACTATCGCCCAGTTCCTGGCGAATGCGAGAGGTGGAGTCGATGACCGTAATAAACCACCGGCACGTCAAGTGAGGTGCCGGCTCGTTGAGTCCGCGAAGGAGTATGTATTTATCTTGGAACGTCAGTGGGTCGCCAGAAATAACTTTAGCGGAGCCTTGTGGGCGTTGGACATCAGCAAGTGCGGGCTTGGTTTTCAGGCCCATGGAGTAGGCAAGGGCAGAGTTCCATCTCATTCACTGGTGTCCAGAGCTCGGTCCAGGAACTCCAGTCGGTCTTGTCCCCAAAACAGTTGCTTGCCTATAGCGTAAGTGGGCGCGCCAAACACGCCCGCTGTCAGCGCGTCCTTGGAATTCTGCAACCATTGCGCCTCAATGGCGTCATCCCGGCCAGCCGCTAACAACCCCTGGCCATCGAGCCCTTGCGCGTTGGCGATGTTGATCAGCGTCGCCTCATCACCAATGTTTCGGTCTTCGGCCCAAAGCGCCGTCATGATAGCATTGACCAGATCGCTCACATCCAGGCCGTCGTTGATCGCAGCGATAACCATGCCAATCCCGTTGCGTTCATTGGATGGGAAGTTATCCGGATTCTTGATTAGGGGAGTCCCAAGATAGGTCCGCCATCGCTCCAGTTCCTGCAGTCTGTAGGCTTTACGTGCGGGTGCGCGCTTTGGCAGAGGTAGGCCCCCGGTTTCCGGGAATACCAGACTGAAGTTCGTTGGTTTGTGCACCACTGTCGCGCCGTGCCGCACCGCCATTTCGGATAGGCGTCGGTCTCCCAGATAGCTCCAAGGGGAGTTCAGGGTGAAGTGATAGGTGATTAATTGGCTCATCCTTGTATCGCTTTTTTCCGAGGTTCAACAATTTCTCAAGCTTATATTCGAGTTAGATGAGGTCAAGGCAGTTGCAAGCACTCGAAAAATGGATTTCACTGATATATCTATTCCCCTGCACTAAGTAAAAAATAATTGATCGAAGGTGATTACTTAGATTGACAGCTAAAAATCCTTTGTTAACAATTCCAGCATAGTAAGTAACTTGATCCGCTCTCTGCTAATCGAAGAAGGCACATAAGATTCAGCGGGCAGGCTCTTTGTGGCGGACTCGTGTTTTATTGTATTGAATATAAAATATAGAATAGGGATCTGGGCAAAATGCTTCATAAGCCATGCGATGGTGAACAGGTTTACGAGGTTTCCCTTTACAACAAGGATGTGCGGTCCTTGGTGAAGGAAAATCAAAGCCACGATTTGTTTGAAGACCACTGGGCTGACAGCCAGAAACATGACGTCGTCGCCTGCGATGAAGCTGAGGCACGACGCATGGTTGCAGAGCGGTTCAAGCCAGATGATGGCTTCGTAATCGAGGGTGTTGTCCTCACCGCCATCTGAGCACACCCCCGGTTTGTGTGACTGATTTGGACCCACGTGCATGCGAGTTGAGCCACCGCTTGGCGTCTGTCGCCGATGATTTGGGACAGGCAAATATGGGATCCCGGCCCTCACTCCTCCCAGCTTTTTAAGTCATCGAAGTTGTTCATTTTTTGACTCCACTGACCGACTGAGTGTTGGGATACGCTGACACGACAAAACCTTTTTCTGGCATCCCTCTATCAAGAAGGGCGACATCACGTTGGAGCGGGTGAGACTTTTTACAGCGGGGGAGCTGATGAGCTTCTTGGACAACATGCTCAAATATCGAGGCCTAGGCCTAAATCTCTAGATTTCCGTACCGCAGGCCAGCAGCTATAGTTCTGACCATTCCATCTCAGCTGCGCGTGACAAAGGTTCTGGTAAGTACATTCTGCACCGATGACTTATACCGCCAGCCAAGATAACGGGTCAGGTCTCAGCCCCGCCGTTGATTTGGATCATTTGCCCATTGATAAAGCCGCCTTTGTCGGAGGCTAATAGGGCGCATGCGGCGGCCACCTCGTCCCCGGTGCCAAGCCGGCCAACGGGAACTCGATCCACCATCTCCGCAATGTGCGCGGCCATGGTTAGATCATTGCGCTCGCCTTCGATGGGGCCGGGCGAGATGATGTTAGCGGTAATTCCCTTGGGCGCGAACTCTTTCGCGAGTGCCTTGGTCAAACCCCATACTGCGTGTTTGGAGGCAGACACATGGGCGCGACCATTGTAGCCGTGGATCGCGTTCATCCCGGCGAAGTTGATAATCCTTCCCCAGCCCTTGTCGACCATGCCAGGGAGGCAAGCCCGGGCGAGCCAAAAGGAGCCCATGAAATTAGTATTAATCACCCGGTACCATTGTTCATCTGTCATCTCCAGGAAGGCATCAGATGGCCTGATAGCGGCGTTGCAGATGAGGATATCTACCGCATCAAAATGCAACAGGGCTTTGGCGGCGATTTTTTTTGCGTCTGCCTCTTGTCCGACATTACCGAGGGCGACTTCTGCCTTTACGCCAAGCTCTCGTGCCATTGCGGCGGTCTGTTCACATGCTTCTTGGTCACTAGAACCGTTGACGACTAGGTTGACTCCATCTGCCGCTAAGGCCAGTGCGCAGGCCCGCCCGATATTTCGTCCGGACCCGGTGATTAGTGCAGTGCGTTCAGTTTTGTTCAATTTTCATCCTCTCTTTTTATTACTGTCATAGTTTAACGCATAGGGGCTGAAATCCATAGCTAGCTCCATTACACTCTCCGTTATGATTGAGAGGTTTAACAGCGAAAAAGAGATTAAGGGGGGCCGCGCCTGCATAGCCCAATTTATTTACGCTTGCGTTCCCACGAATCATCGCGCTTGGATCCTGCGAGAATGTGATTAGTTTTGATGTCCTTGTTTGCCAGTCCTCGCGCAGGGGTTCCGCAGTTCAATGATATTTCAATCTGATGTTGAAATAGGCAAGAGGCTTACGGCGGTCCTATTGTTCAGTCTGTTGGGGGTTCTTCAGCCAGCCCATAGTGCAGACAACGGCCGTTACTCAATCGCACCTGGGCCGCCTATAATTTTGCTCGATACCCTGATTGGCAAGACTTGGCGATACGACCAAGAGGGTCAATGGGTGCCAATCCAGCGACTGGTTCCGGAATCAGCAATCCAACGGACTGAAACACCCAAACAGCGACGTCAACGAGAGACAGACGCGCGCCGTCTACCAATGAATAAGTCTGGTCCCCAGCCGAAGCCAAAAACCCCAGCCCGGCGCTTATTGGATAAGCTTGGGCCATCCAAGTAAACCTTGGAGTCCTATAAGGTTTTGACCATGACCTGTGGCACCACCAATAAACAGTTTATTGAAGAGCCCGCTAATCTCCTCTGGTATATGTTTCCCGGTGTGGAAGGTAAAAAAGCGGACATCAGGATTCTGCAGGCAACAGAGGGTCAGAACGAGCAGTGCTCAGAGAGACCGGTGCAGTCTTAGGTACAATATTGACTTAATGTTCAAGCTAATGGTGCTTTTCAACGACCAGCTCTAGTTGCTGATCGAAATCGCGCATCGCAAGCAGTGCCTTCGTTAGATGCCGGCGCCAACCATTTTATATGTGCCTCTTTTTTCTGGTGACGACGGTTTTCAGTTAAATTGGAGACGATGGCCGCGAGAGCGGATTAGTCTTCCGCTAGCTTTTCAATCTCGGCGTCACGCAAGTCCTTGCGCTTGATCTTGCCGGTTGCGGTTAGCGGCAAATTNGNTACGAACTCGATAATGCGCGGGTATTCATGTGGGCTNAGATAGGTTTTCACGNAGCCGCGNATNTCATCTTCCAGTTGTGGGCTGCCGTTGTGGCCAGGCGCCAGCTTAATGAATACCTTGATATTTTCTGTGCGCACTGGATCGGGTACGCCGACGGCGGCGGCAAGGGAAACAGCCGGATGCTTGCACAGGCAGTCCTCAATCTCGCCGGGCCCGATCCGATAGCCTGCTGAAGTAATTACGTCGTCGGCGCGGCCTACGAACCAGAGATAGCCATCCTCGTCCTTGGTGCCGGCATCGCCCATACGCCACCACTGGTCGCGGCGCTGATTTTCTGTAGCTTCCGGGTTTTGCCAGTATTCAAGCAAGAGCACTGGTTCGTTCTCTCGTCGCACGGCCAATTCGCCCTCTGCTCCCGGATCTAGGATATTCCCCTCGTTGTCGATGACCTCCACCACGTGGCCAGGCGCGGGTTTTCCCATCGAGCCAGGTTTGACGGGCATAATCTTTTGGCAGTTGGAAACTACAAGATTGCACTCTGTTTGGCCATAGAACTCGTTGCATTGCACCCCCAGGTGTTCCTCCGCCCAATGAAACAGCTCCGCGCCCATGGGCTCGCCGGCCACTGCTACGGTCCGGAAGTTTGCATTGAATCTCTGGACGTTCTCGACCTGGCGCATAATATTAAGGGCTGTGGGCGGCATGAAGGTGTTTCGGATGTCGTAGTCAGCGACTAAGCGCAGCGCTTCTTCAGGGTCATATTTGCGCGCCCGATAGGCTACATTGGTTACACCGTGATGCCACGAGCACATCAGGCAATTCATGAGCCCGCCAACCCAGGCCCAATCGGCTGGTGTCCACATACGATCGCCGTCCTCTGGCAAAAAGTCGTGGAACATCTCCATACCTGTAAGGTGTCCAAACATGGTCCGGTGCGCGTGAAGGGCACCTTTCGGATTTCCCGTTGTGCCCGACGTGTAGGAAATGAAAGAAGGATCCTCGCGCCCTGTGTCTGCGGGTGTAAAAACATCCGAGGCCTTTGCCATGTTGGACCAGAAATCTAGCTTTGAGGCATCGTCGGCGCCTTGGCCGACGACCAAAATAGTTTGCAGGTACGGAAGTTCCTCGCGAATCGCCTCAATTTTTGGAAGGTTATCTATATCCGTAACTAGCATGCGCGCTTCTGAGTTTTGCAGCCTAAAACGGAGTGCGTCTTCGCCAAACAGAGTAAATAGCGGTATGGAAATAGCCGCCATCTTCCAAGCTGCCACGTGCGAAATGGCGACCTCGACTGACTGACTCATCAGGATGCCGACTCGCTCGCCCCGTTCCAGCCCGTTGGCGATGAACAGGTTCGCCAACTGGTTCGATAGGCGTTTCAAGTCCATGAAGGTATAACTGACGGTGTCCTTGCCCGGTTCGACGACAATAAGACCAGCCCGGTCTGGGTGGCTGGCCGCGTTCTTATCGCAGACGTCAACGCCCATGTTGAAGCGATCTGGTATATCCCAGCGAAAATCACGATATAATGAGTCATAATTCTCGGCTCTATTGAGAACCATTCCTGTTACCCCCGTCTTCAATCTTTATAGATTGTAATACAGCGCTATCGCTGTCCTGTAACAATAATCTTACGAGGTCGAGCGGAATGGTCCACCCCATTGAAGACAGCATTAGGTTGCCGACGGGCGCTAGTTTACATTCAAATCAAATAATTTTAGCTCCGGCGTGCAACGCATAGATCACGCCATATTTGGGTACGGGCCCTGAACGCACCTCAATTAACACAGCGCAACCGTCTGCCCGTCTTCCTTGATGGCTTTTTCGGTGATGTCGAACTTTGGTGCACGAGCAAATTGGAGTTTGAACGTTAAAATTCACCGCCGACTGGTATTGTTCTGATTGAATTAAAACGGTTAAGGGCCATTTGGGTCAGCAGGTTCATTATGGTTTTGTGAATTGCAGGGATTTTATGATCTTCCCACGTGTACTTAATATGCGATCTGTGAGCTCAGTAGATATTACGTTAGTTGGGCTCGATAGTCGTGAACTATCACTATACTGCGGAAGACGTTACCCCCAAGTCGAAATTTGGAGCGACTTTTTTTCTGGCGCAGTTGTTGGGTCCACCAAAGGGTTAAAATTTTTTAATTACGAGGGCTGTATGGCCAAAGGCGAGCCATTTCGAGGATCCCGCCACATGCATATCTTGAACATAACAGTCTTTTGCCAAACGCGTTAACCGAGCAGTTTATTGTTCTGCCTCATCCTCTTCGCTGCCACCTTCGAAGAATTTGTAGGCATCCAGACCATCTATGAGGACGCCGTCGAACCCTTGACGAATGATTCCGTAAAGATAGGAATTGGTATCGCCAGCGATTAAGTTTTTCCACCCAGGCTGCCAGTACTCTACATGATAACGGTCTGGGTCGCCCCGATGCGGGGCGTTAATGAATGGAGGCGAACCCTCAGCCCAGCTGTTTTTCCAATAATACATGTAGCTGGCCGCCGAGCCGATATCCATTCGCGCCACAACCAAACGTTTAGCCCCGACTTTTTTATATTTAAGAGTTTCCACGGCTTTTTGGCTCAAAGGTTGTCGGCCATGGAACACGTCGACAATGACCATATCGTAGTTGGTACCGTGCAAGGTCAGGGCGAAGTTATCCTGACGGCCATAAGGAATGGAATTGGTCACGGCGATAAAATTGCGGACCTGGCCAAGGGACAAGATACTCTCTGGATTTTCCCCGAACGGGCGTCTGGGATAGGTGGGCAGTGATGAGGTCTCCAATAACGGCCGGCTGCTGACAAGAGATACAAAATCTCGCTTTTGCGCCTCGGCGTGGGCCTTATCAACAAATTTGCTGTCATTTCCATAGTCGAGGGTGAACACCCGCACCCCATTCTTCTTTGCATAGTCTGCCAAACCAAGCATTTCGGCTTGGCGCTCCGGCGGTGGTGGCTTACCCGGCCGTCGTTCCGTGAAGAACATACCCTCGGCGATCACGCCGTCCAAGGCACGCAAATATGTTCGTGCTGGTGAGGTCTTTTCTTCATCCACATCGTCGCGCTTCACCAGGAGATCGAGGCCGCCGCGGGCAATGATCCGAAAATCTGAGCGGTACTGACGGCCAATCTGCGCAATCGAGATGACGAACTTGCGCATTTCCTCGCGCATGTCCATCAGAATCTCTTCACTGGGCGGCGGTGGCGGTGGCGGGGCCGTATTTTCCCTACCCTGAATTCGCGAAAAACCCTCGTTCGGTTCCGGCGCGATTAGTCGAATTTCTTGTTGTGCATGCACCGGGACGGAGGACGCCCATGCCGTCAGGACCGTAGCTATAACGGCGCGGGCCAAGGGCCGCTCGCTTTGTGACATGCGCAAAACACAAACCATGGATTGAGAAATACATCAGTCTGTATTACCAATCCTTTAAAATCAGAAGGCTAATAACAGGGTTAAAGTAAATCGCTCACGGCGTCGATTAAAACTGCCGTTTGGTTCTGCCAAGACAGATTACTGATGAAGGCAGCGCCGACCTCACTTCGCTGCTGGGCAACTGCCCGATCCGTGTAGATTTTTTCTAACTGTTCTACGATCTGTTCCACTTGGCTTTCGCGCCACATGGATGTGCGACTATTCGGGTCAGTTACGGGGCGTTGGTCGCCCAGGGCGAAGCAATTGTCGTCAGTGATGATATCCAGGTGCCCCGTATTGGCGGATAGAATGCATGGCACTCCGCAAGCCATCGCCTCCATGGCGACCAGATTGGTGCCACCTTCGCAGCGATTGGGAAAGACCGCCACGTCCATGTCCCAAAGTACGGCGGGCACGGCCCGGTTTGGTAGCCACCCTAAATCGATAAAGGCGTTGAAGGGAACGCCGTTGTCCACGGCCCATTGGGTGATCATCAAATTTCCCTCTGCATCGACCATGGGTGCGGCTTTCACATGGATCGAGGCGGATATGTCCATCGCACTTTCGGGCCAACCGTTATGCCATGATGTAACCAATAGAGAGTCGGGGTGGTGGTCATGGAATATTTTAAAGGCGGTTACGACTAGGTCCTGACCCTTGCGCAATTCCAGTTTGCCACCGGAAAATATAGTGAAACGGTTGCGGTAGATGTCGCTGCCTTTGCTCGGATGGAATATGGACGTGTTGACACCTTGGGAAACGAACTCTATGTCGCGGATTCCAGCGGCCCTTCCATAGTCCCGATTCCATGAGGATCCGGCGAGGATACGGTCATAGGCATTGGCGCGGTCCAAGGCGACGGTGCTAAAATCACCGCGTTCGAAGAACGTAAAACCGATGTTGCGCGCGCCACGGACTAGATCCGAAATTTCCAAGTGTTGAAAGTCAAGCCCGAGTGCATGCAAAATAGCAACTTGGGCGCTTTGGACTGGTTGACCCTTTTTTTTAATGGCCGCCATGATCTGCCGCATTTCAGCGATTAAGGGGCGTAGTTCGTCAATCTCTTCTTCGGGAACATTCAGAAGATTTGGTTCGCTGAGAATTAATGGTCTGATGTGACCGATGCGCATCAGATTTTGGACCAGGTTAAGGCCGAAAATGCCCCAGCCATGGGTGTCCGACAATTGCCAAGAAACGGCAAGACGTTCGATAGTCATTCGGAAATAATTTCAGATGATTGCCGCTTCGGCAACCGCGCGTGACGAAAACTTGTCGGCATTGACGTGGGCGGCTAGATTCAAAATTCAACTTTGGGAACCACACAGATGAACGCGCCTTTTGTCTCGACTGCCTGCCCCCACGACTGTCCAAGCACCTGTGCGCTCGAAGTGCAGCGTCTAAATGACCACACTATCGGCAAGGTGCGCGGGGCACGAGACAATGATTACACATGTGGCGTGATTTGTGCGAAGGTGTCCAATTATAGGGAACGGGTGCATCATCCGGACCGGTTAGGCTTTCCTCTTAAGCGTACCGGTGCCAAGGGGGAAGGGAAGTTTTCCCGGATTTCCTGGGGCGAAGCCTTGGATGAGGTGGTCCATAACCTGAAACAGGCGTCTGAGCGCTACGGGTCGGAGACGGTCTGGCCTTACGATTTTGCTGGTACAATGGGATTGCTGCAACGTTCCAGCATCGAGCGTCTGCGCAATGCCATGAAATTTTCGCGCCAGGACTCTACAATTTGCGTGCCTCTGGCCCGAAATGGATGGCGTGCGGGGTGTGGTGCCATATGGGGTTCGGACCCACGCGAGATCGCTGAATCGGATTTGATTGTAGTCTGGGGCGGCAACCCCGTGTCAACCCAGGTCAATGTCATGACCCACATTTCGCGTGCTCGGAAACAGCGTGGCGCGAAACTAGTCGTTGTGGACGCGTACCGCACGCCGACGGCCGAGATGGCTGATATGTTCATAGCCGTGCGCCCCGGTACCGACGGAGCACTGGCTTGCTCGGTCATGCATGTCCTATTCAGGGATGGTTTTGCCGACTGGGATTATATGCGCGAATTCACGGATGTACCCGAAGAACTTGAGGCACACTTGCATGTGCGCGATCCCCAGTGGGCCTCGGCAATCACCGGAGTGCCGGTTGAAGTGATAGAGGCTTTCGCGCAGCTTTACGGCACGACGAAACGCAGCTACATCCGAGCGGGCTACGGGTTCGCGCGGAGTCGTAACGGCTCAGCCAACATGCACGCAGTAAGCTGTCTGCCGGCGATCACCGGCTCTTGGCGTCACCTAGGTGGCGGCGGCATGCATACCAATGCCGATTTGTACGCAGGGATAGACCAGAGCCTTATTATGGCTACCGACGTTGCTGACATGTCAATCCGAGCCCTTGATATGTGCCGATTAGGCCCGATTTTAGCTCGGGATGTGGATGCTTTGATGGGAGGAGCACCAGTGACGGCCATGTTTGTGCAGAACGTAAATCCGGCCGATGTGGCTCCGGACACCCGCTCCGTGCGGGATGGACTGGCTCGTAACGACCTGTTTCTGTGCGTACACGAGCAATTTATGACTGAGACCGCGAAGTTCGCCGACATCGTCCTGCCGGCGACCATGTTTGTCGAACATGAGGACTTTTACCGAGGCGGAGGGCACGTTTACCTGCAGGTGCACCGCGCCATCATTGAGCCATATGAGGAGTGCTGGTCCAACTCTGATGTGATAAATGCTCTTGGTCAGCGCCTGGGCTCAAACCATCCAGCCTTCTCGATGTCAGGCGTTGAGCTCATCGACGCTAGCCTAAAGGCGTCGGGGCTGCCGGGTTTTGAGAAAGCGGCCGATCAACGGTGGATCGATTTTGCGAAGTGTTTCGAAGACGCCCATTTTCTGAATGGGTTTGGTCATCCCGATGGCAAATTCCATTTCGCTGCAGATTGGTCGGCGATCAGCGCTGATAATGACCTGCTGCCCAGGTTGCCAGATCATGCTGCAATCACGGACGAAGCATCAGAGGCTAAACCATTTCGCTTGATTGCACCGCCCGCGCGCCGGTTCCTAAACACGTCATTCACGGAGATGCCGTCGTCGCGGGTGAGAGAGGTTGGGCCAGAAGTTCTCATCCATCCGGATGCCTGCAAGCGTCTTGGGTTAAGCGATGGGGACCGCGTGCGGTTGGGCAACGACCTCGGCAGCGTTGTGTTGCCTGTGAAAATCTTTGACGGTTTGCAGAGGGACGTCGTGGTGGTTGAGGGGATTTGGCCATCGGAATATTTTGAAGAGGGCCTCGGCATCAATGTGTTGATCAGCGCCGATAGGCCGCAACCGCTTGGCGGTGGCGTATTCCATGATACCTCAGTTTGGGTAAAGGCGGGATAAGACGATGCTGGGCTTGGGCGGGAAAAAAGCCTCCGACAATGGACCCAATTCGAAAGGTGCCCACGTGGTCGTCATAGGTAACGAAAAAGGCGGTAGTGGAAAATCTACCACGACGATGCACATGATTGTCGCGCTCCTGCAACAAGGGCGCAACGTTGCCAGTATTGATGTGGATGCCCGCCAAGGCACGCTCAGCCGATACATCGCGAACCGAGAACGTTTCGTCCAAGTTTCGGGAACAGATGTAGAAATGCCCGATCACTATCGGGTCGAAGAACCTTCCGAGGCGGCCAGTGCGGCGGAGCGGCAGTCCGAGTGCGAAAAGCTTTGTCTGTTGATCGAGGGGGCGTTGATTAACCACGACGTGGTGCTTATCGACACACCGGGCAGCGCCGGATCATTGTCGCGCATCGCGCACTCCTATGCAGATACCCTTGTTACACCTATCAACGATAGCTTAGTAGATTTCGATGTTCTGGCCCACGTGGATGGTGCAAAAATGGATATCAAGGGTCCCAGCCACTATGCAGAGATGATCTGGGACCAAAAGAAAAAGCGCGCCGACCGCGACGGTGGAACAATCGACTGGATCGTTATGCGCAACCGACTGAGCAGCTTGGATGCTCACAACAAGCGCGAGATGGAACGCCTGATCCGCGAATTGGCGCATCGTATCCGGTTTCGTATTATTCCTGGGTTTGGGGAACGGGTAATCTTTCGTGAACTTTTTCTGGTGGGTCTGACCATAATGGATTTGAAGGATGTCGCCGGCCCGCAATCGTTGAGCACATCGCACCACGCGGCGCGCCAGGANGTGTTGACCATCGTNAACGCGTTGGGTTTGCCGCCCCCGCCAGACAGCATCGTTGGNTTGGATTAACTGAGGTGGCGACAATCACCATACGACACTATTTCACNCTNNTGAATGTGCANATAATGGCAATGCCGNAGCTATGAGCAAGAGTAANGGGNTACCCCGCAAGTCTTCATCGATAACTGAGGTCGATAATTTCCTGCGTCGAGTGGCTGCTGCGCCTCGGCCAGAGAGGAGGTCGTCCCGTGGCTGCGGGCGGCTTTTGTTCGGCATGGATGCTACGTCAAGCCGGCAGCCTATGTGGGATCGTGCTGCCCAAACCCAGGCAGAGATGTTTAATGTCACTGCTGACATAGGCGGATTGGGAGTGCAGTTGGCGTTTTACCGTGGTTTTCACGAGTTCAAAGTTAGCCCCTGGACGTCGGACCCTCGGTCCCTCTCGAAACTAATGACTTCGGTGACCTGCTTAGCGGGCGAAACTCAATTGCATAAGCTCCTGAAGCACGCTCGCAACGAAGCGCGTAAGCATAAGGTTGATGCACTGGTTTTCGTGGGCGACGCCTTCGAAGAAGACGTGGACGTTGTCGGCCAGACGGCTGGTGAGTTAGGGATGCTTGGTCTCCCCGCGTTCATGTTTCACGAAGGCGATAATCCACTAGCCGGATATGCCTTCCAGCAAGTGGCGAAACTTTCCGGTGGCGGATACTGTCAATTTGACGCCAATTCTCCGGACGTGCTACGCCAATTGTTGAGCGCCGTCGCTGTCTATGCAGCGGGCGGGCGTGGGGCTCTTGAGGACATGGCTGCTAGGAAGGGTGGCGACGTCCGCCTTCTGGCCGAGCAGATACGGCCTGACAATCAGGACTCCTAATCATGTTCCCAGCCTTCATTCTCGGCGTCGCATTGTTGGCTGGTATCTTGCTGGCCGGACGCTGGTATGCTACTGCCGACACCAAGACCCTGATGAGAGTTCTCAAATGGGTGCTAGTGGGGACAGTAGTCTTTATCGTCGTTTTCTTTATCGCTAACGGCCGACTGGTTTGGGCGCTGGCGGCGCTACCGGCGTTATTGCCATGGTTTTTTCGCCTGCGCGCTGTGGCCCGAGCGGCAAAAACTTTCGCCCGCATGCGCCAGGCCCACGGGACTGGAGCGAGCGCGGCTGGAACTGGCGGCTCATCTGATCTGGAAACCCGTTTTTTGCGCATGTGGCTTGACCATGAAACCGGAGTTATGAGCGGCAAGGTTATTGACGGTCCCTATAAGGGTCGCCATCTAGACGACATGGAAATCGCCGACTTGGTCAGACTGTGGAAGCAATGCGATTGCGAGGATCCAGAATCGGGCCGCGTGGTCGCAGCCTACCTTGACCGGACTTACCCAGACTGGCGCGAGGGTGAGGAGAGTGCATCCGAAACTGGCGGTAGCACGGCGCCTCTAGGCGTTATGGACCGCGCGCAGGCACTGCAGGTCCTCGGGCTTGCGGAAGATGCCTCGGCTACTGATGTCAAAGATGCGCATCGACGTCTGATCAGCGGTATGCACCCGGACCATGGCGGCTCCGATTTCTTGGCGGCTCAGATCAATCAGGCGAAGGACGTGTTGTTGGGAGACTAAAATGCCTGATATGAGTACCATTCAGGGCTACCGCGCCCATGTCTATTTCCGCGACGAGAAGCAACGGGCGAAAGCGACGATTTTGCATAAGGCCTTGAGTGCTAACCCTCATAGCCCTTGGGCCGATGGCGTTATGAGGCCGAGTGACCGCACCCTTCTCCCATTTACCAGGCCGCATTTTCATTGGACTGTTTCCGACCATCGTGCCTTGGCTGGTGCGCAACCGGAGCGGCCCAACGGTACTAAATCATCACGAGACCGATGATGATGTCTTCGACCACCGTGCTCACCGCTTGTGACAAGGCGAAAAGCTGAACCTGGATATCGCCTTCTTGAAGGCTGGAAATACATCTTTGTGATGTAAGCTGGTAGTTGTTTTAACGCTTTATTAATCTCCTAAGATAATTTCAATATCAGTGCGCTGGTATGAAAGGGAACGTGAAGTATGGTTGAACGTCAGCTCTGGAAGGCCCGCTCCATATTACCTCTCGTGCAAGCCGAAGTGATCATAAACGGGGCACTTTTGACAGCGCGTGACCATGATATGGAACCCATGTCAGTGGCCATTCTGGATAATGGAGGGCATCTTATTGCTTTTAAACGCGAAGATGGCTCCGGGATCCTTCGGCCACAAATCGCGATGGGCAAGGCCTGGGGAGCTCTTGGCATGGGGGCGTCCAGTCGCCTGCTGCGTGACCGTCTATCGGCCCGCCAAGGGTTTATTGCGGCTCTCACCGATGCATCGGAAGGACGTTTCGTGCCGGTACCGGGTGGCGTCCTAGTACTAGACGACGACCATTATACTCTCGGTGCCATCGGGATCAGCGGCGACACGTCTGAACGGGATGAGTTTTGTGCTATCCAAGGGATCACGGGCGCCGGCTTGAATAGCCAGCCTGATGAACCTGACCCCCATTGGCAGGCCTCGAAGCTATAAAATTTTGTTCTATCGCGAGTGACAAATCGACTTATTGCGATGCCCGACAGCCTGTGGCACAAAGATGTCGCCCTCTTCATGAGGGTTTTCTGTGTATTAACGCGCACGCTTCGGCGCATCAAGAGGTCATCATGGTTCAACCCGTCCGCAAGGCCGTATTTCCGGTGGCCGGACTGGGAACGCGATTTCTGCCGGCGACTAAGGTTTTGCCCAAGGAGATGCTGCCGATCGTTGACAAGCCATTAATTCAATACGCTCTTGAAGAGGCTATGGAGGCCGGGATTGAGGAATTCGTTCTGGTCACTGGGCGCGGTAAAAATCTTATGGAGGACCATTTCGACCACGCCTACGAGTTAGAGGCGATTTTGTTAGAACGCGGAAAGCTAACTGAGTTGGAGGCGATGGAGCGCATGACCCCGGATCCGGGGCGTCTGTCTTACACCCGCCAACGTCGTCCGCGTGGCCTAGGACATGCCGTTTGGTGTGCGCGCCAGTTCATCGCCGGAGAGCCTTTTGCCGTGGTTTTGCCCGATGATCTGATTTTGGCCGCGCCCGGTTGCCTGAAACAAATGGTCAATGCCTACCGGGAGACGGGCGGGAACCTGGTCGCGGTTGAGGATGTTCCCCGAGAACACACGGACCGCTACGGTATCCTGGATGTAGAGACCGATAATGGCCGCCTAGCCAAGGCTCGCGGCTTGGTTGAAAAGCCTGCCCCAGAAGAGGCTCCATCGACCTTATCAATCATTGGCCGCTACATTCTCCAACCAGAAGTGTTCGACCACCTGGATAAGCACGAAGAAGGCGCGGGCGGTGAGATACAGCTGACAGATGCCATGGCAAGAACCATTGGTGACACAGAATTTCATGGCGTCCGGTTTGATGGTCGACGGTTTGACTGCGGCACCAAAATCGGTTTTGTCGCTGCCAACGTCGCATTTGCGCTCTCCCGGGACGAACTGAACGACGATGTCCGTGAGGTGATTCAATCCGTCCTTTAGGCGGCTTTCGTTTGATCCAAGGAGATTTGCTGTAATGCGTGTCGCGATGATCGGTACCGGATATGTTGGATTGGTATCTGGCGCCTGTTTCTCCGAATTTGGCGTCGACGTAACTTGTGTCGATAAAGATGACTCCAAGATTGCCACATTGGAAGCCGGCAAGATGCCCATCTACGAGCCGGGTCTAGAAGATCTAGTTGCGAAGAACGTCGAGGCGGGGCGCCTGTCTTTCACTACGAACCTGGTAAAGGCCGTAGCGGACGCCGATGCGGTGTTTATCGCCGTTGGCACGCCCAGCCGGCGAGGTGATGGACACGCCGACCTTTCATATGTTTTCGCCGCCGCCAAGGAGATTGCCAAGGCCGTTGACGGCTATACGGTAGTAGTTACCAAATCCACCGTGCCCGTAGGCACCGGACGGGAAGTGGAGAAGATTATTTTCGAAACACGGCCCGATGCCGATGTGGATGTGGTTTCCAATCCGGAGTTTTTGCGCGAAGGCTCAGCTATTGAAGACTTTATGCGCCCTGATCGCGTCGTCATCGGCACTAAGATTGAACGGGCGCAGGACGTCATGCGGAGCCTTTATCGTCCCCTCTACCTGACCGAAACCCCCATCGTGTTTACGTCATGCCAGACGTCGGAACTGATCAAGTACGCCGCTAACACATTCTTGGCAACAAAGATCACCTTTATCAATGAGATTGCAGATCTCTGTGAAGTAGTCGATGCTGACGTTCAGGATGTAGCCCGGGGGATTGGTCTGGACGGCCGTATTGGCCGCAAGTTCTTGCATGCGTGACCGGGTTACGGCGGCTCGTGTTTCCCTAAAGATACTTTGGCGTTGGTTAAAACGGCAGTTGATATGGAGCGGCCCTTGCGGATCGTGGAGACGGTCGTCGACATAAATTCCAAGCGCAAGTCCCGCATGGCCGACAAAATCATTGAAGCCTGTGGAGGCGTCGATGGCAAGATCATCGCGATCCTAGGCGTAACATTTAAACCAAACACCGATGATATGCGCGACTCGCCCAGCTTGGACATTGTTGCCAGTCTGCAAGACGCTGGTGCCACTATCCGGGCCTTTGACCCGGAGGGGATGGAGGAAGCCGAGACCATGATGGCGGATATCACTTGGTGCGCGGATGCTTATGACGCCATGCGTGATGCTGACGCGGTTGGTATTATTAGCGAATGGAATCAGTTTCGAGCCCTTGACCTAGAGCGGGTCAAAAGTCTTCTTAAAGCCCCAGTCATGATTGATCTTCGAAATATATATGACCCCGAGAGCATGTCCTCAGCGGGATTTACCTATGTATCCGTGGGCCGCGCCCGTGTGGATGGTTTATGATCTTAGCGATGCAGCTCAGTCCAACAATTCTCCGCGAATACGATATCCGCGGCACCATTGGCGAAAACATTGGCGAGGTGGAGTTCCGTGCTATTGGCCGGGCCTTCGGTTCACAGCTACGTGTTGAAGGCGGTGAGAGCGTCGTAGTTGGTTGCGACGGGCGCCTGAGCTCGCCTGCCTTGGAAGCGGCGGTGACTGAGGGCCTTGTCCAAGCTGGTGTCCGTGTTTTTCGGGTCGGACGTGGACCCAGCCCCATGTGTTATTTTGCTGCCGAGTACCTAGGAACAGATGCGGCGCTAATGGTAACTGGTTCGCATAACCCGCCTGACTATAACGGGATAAAGATGACCATGCTTGGCCGGGCCTTTTATGGTCCCGACATTCAGGCCCTCGGTGCGCGGATCAGTGCGAGTGACTACATCGAGGGCAATGGCGAGATCGTCGATGCACAAGTGTTCGACGCTTATGTGGACCGTTTAATGCAAGATTTTTCCGGTGATAAGGATTTGAGTGTGGCCTGGGACCCGGGAAATGGTGCCGCTGGCGAGGTGGTGACGGCCCTAGTCGCGCGGCTGCCGGGGCGACATGTGATCATCAACGGTGATATCGACGGCCGGTTTCCCAACCACCATCCGGACCCCACAGAAGAAGCCAATCTGTATCAGTTGAAAGCAGCCGTTGCAGAACATGGATGCGACCTGGGTCTGGCGTTCGATGGCGACGGGGATCGAATTGGGGTTATTGATGGACAGGAACGGGTGCTCTGGGGGGATCAGATCCTGGTTATCCTGGCCCGACCCGTCTTGGCCGAGATGCCGGGCGCGACAATCATCTGCGACATCAAGGCTAGTCAATTGTTTCAAGACGAGATCACGCGCCTTGGCGGTGATCCGCTGCTATGGATGACTGGACATTCGCACCTGAAAACCAAACTGGCAGAGACTGGTGCTCCATTGGCAGGGGAGATGAGCGCGCATATTTTCTTCAAGCACGGCTACTATGGTTACGACGACGCAGTATACGCGGCCGTGCGCCTATTATCTATTCTGCATGAAGGCACGGAGAGTCTGGCGGACATTCGCAATTCGTTGCCGGCATACGTCAATACGCCAGAAATCCGCTTCGATTGTGCTGAAGAGCGGAAGTTTGGAATCATAGACGAAATCAAAGAGCGGCTGCGGGGTGGAGACGGTTACACGATCAACGACATTGGCGGGGTGCGCGTGGAACACGACGATGGTTGGTGGCTATTGAGAGCCTCAAACACGCAAGCTGTTTTAGTGGCGCGGTGCGAGTCAAAGAATGAGGCAGGTTTGGCGCGAATGAAGGAGACCCTCTCGGCGCAACTCCGCGAGAGTGGGATCCAGCCACCGGAATTCTAGAAAGCTATGATCGACAAGGAAACTAGCGCGGAGCCACTGAGGCGAATTCCAAGCCGTCTTTAACGCGTAATTCCATGCAGGGGCGGTTTTTCCTCTCCAAGATGCGACACGCGGCATAGGCCGTGCGTTTACCCAGGCCATGAATACGCGAGCGATACAAAGTGCGTCCGCGCCGCGTTGTCAACGGCACGACTTTAATTACGCCAGCGGCTAGGTGATTGGTGGCTAAGTCCATAGCGATTTGCGCCGACTCGCGCGCTTGCGCATAGCGATTATAGGCTCCGACTTGGACACCCCATTGTGTTTTCGATGACCTCTTTATAATCTTGGTAGTCTTTGTCGGTTTGCGCTCTAATTTTTCTTTTGTCTCCGCGATTTGCGGTCTATTGGAGCTATCAATAATGCGGAAGCCCTTGTTCAAGAGCCGGGTCATTAGCTTGTTGCGGTGTTTGGAACTGTTGCCACCAAAAATCACGCCGATGACACGGGTATCCTGTCGCTTCGCCGATGCGGCTAGGTTAAACCCCGACGCACGGATATAACCGGTCTTAATTCCGTCAGCACCCTCGTAGGAAGCGAGCAGCTTGTTGTGGTTTCGGTGCTTGCGCCCGTCATAGCTAAACTGTGTGCGTGAAAAGTAGTGATAAAACTTACCGTGTCGATGAATCAGAACCTGAGCCAAGCGGGCTATGTCTCGCGCCGTGCTGAGTTGCCCGCGATGCGGTAAGCCTGAGGCATTGCGGAATGTGGTTCGGGTCATGCCGATCTTACGAGCTAAAGCTGTGGCTGCGAGGGCGAACTTCCGTTCCGTCTTGTGCATGTTCTCGGCAACTACGACGGCTACGTCGTTAGCGGATTTTGTCACCAGGGCTAAAACGGCGTCCTCGACACTAATGGTCTGTCCCGCGCGCAGGCCGAGTTTGGATGCCGGCTGCCGGGCGGCGCGATGAGACACCTTCAAGCGCTTGCGCAGGGTCCATTTTTTCGCGTCCAAGGCCTCGAAAACCATGAACAGGGTCATTATCTTGGTCAGCGATGCTGGGTAATTCCGAGTGTCTACATTTGTGCCGTGGACAATTTCACCGGTCTTTGCATTAACGACAATGGACGCATATTTGGCAGTAGCGTTAGAGGTGGCAATGAGGACCGATGTAATCAGTATAAGGGCTGCAAAACCTGAGCGGGTGATTATGCGAGTGTTAAAAACACGCCGAAATGCGCATCTAATGCTCGAAGAGGAATTCATACAGTTCATCATAGCGCTTTTTATAACACGAAGCCACACGTATCGCGGCCAAATCTAATTGCTGACATATCCCCGCCTTTTAATGACTCTCGCTATCAAGACAAAAGCTTTTAACGGTCTCCCAATAAAAAAAAGGTTAATTTTAATAATTGGCGATAAGGAGGTGTGGCGATCGCGAAGGTCTAGTTGCCTCATTGTCGAGGCTGGTTCAAAGTCCATACCAGGATTGGGAGGATAATTCGACGATGCAAAACCTAAGCCTCGCCTGCTGGGATTATGACCGTTGTAAACCGTTGATAGACGGAAGAGTGGCCATTGACGGTGTTCAACTCCAGCCCAATGTCATCTATCCCACGGACATTTTCGCGAAAGCCTTTTCAGAAGCCTCCTTTGATATCTGTGAATTATCAGCCAGCAGCTACGTAATGCAGGTGTCTCAGGGGCATTGCGAGTACGCGGCCGTCCCTGTGTTCGTCTCGCGAGCCTTTCGGCACAGCGGGATTTATGCGCGTGCCGATGCGGGAATAGCTACGCCGAAAGATCTGGAGGGTCGGGTGATCGGCGTGCCAGAATACCAGATGACTATGGCACTTTGGGCCCGGGGCATCCTGCAGGACGACTACGAGGTCGATTGCCGAACTTTTAAAACGCGCACCGGCGGTACCAACAAGGCTGGGCGCAGTGAACGCTTGCGGTTGGTCTTGCCCGATCACTTAGATGTGCGACCGATTGGTGATAACGAAAACCTGAACGATCTCATGCTGGCCGGCGCGCTCGATGCCATGATCTCGCCTATGACCCCGCAGGCATTCACAGCAGGGGACCCGCGGATCCGTCGCTTATTTGCCGACCCGGCCGCGGAAGAACGGGCCTATTTTGCACGCGCTGGTGTATTTCCTATCATGCATGTGATTGGTATTCGCCGCCATCTTGTGGACGCGAACCCGGAATTGGCCGTTAACGTGTTTGAGGCGTTCGTCGCGGCCCGGCGTATCGCTATGGACTGCCTCGAGAAAACGGCAACTGCCTCAGCTAACAGACTTCACCTGCCGTGGGTGGCTGCGGAATGGGAGGCGACTCGAGCATTGATGGGGAACGACTATTGGCCTTATGGATTTGCGGAGAATGTTGCTGATCTCGAGGCCCTGTGTCGGTATTCTCATGAACAGCATCTATCTCCCAGACGTCTGGACGCAAAGGAGTTGTTCATTCCCGCGACCTTGGATC
The DNA here is from genome assembly GCA_002709525.1 of Magnetovibrio sp. Taxonomy (GTDB): domain Bacteria; phylum Pseudomonadota; class Alphaproteobacteria; order Rhodospirillales; family Casp-alpha2; genus UBA3470. The sequence goes on from PARE01000013.1 coordinate 84,924, forward strand.
TGTCTGGGCGGTAACATGAGTTTAGCGTGGCAATTCGTAGCCAAAACCTTTGGCACGCGCTACGTCGAAAACAAGACTGGCCAGTGCTAGGTCACCTATGGCCATACCGCGAAAGGCAAAAGCGGTGCACTCTTTCGCACAGATTCTGCCGGTTACGCGGCCCGACACTAAATCCTGAAGATCGCCGGCCACCAGGGTTGGTTCGACCATTGGCTTTGACATGATCGATTCTTGGGCCCGGTCATCGATGATTATGCGGTGGATGGCCCCCAGGCTGTCGGGAAACCAACTCCGGGCTAGGTCAACCATGGCCACGAAAGCGCCCGGCTTTAAATCGCGGGCATCTATAAAAGGCTTCATGCCTATTTGGTCAGGTACCGAAGTGATCACCAGGTCCGCATCGGCAATTGCCGCCCTTCCATCATCAGCCACCGTGGCGCCCAGACCATGCGCCGACGCCCGAGCTAGAAGGGCATCAAGATTCTTCTGACCTCGACCCAGGGCGCGGATCTCCCTCAGTGGATAGATTTCGGCGAGGATATCTAGGTGGCTGCGCGCCTGCACGCCGCAACCAATGAAGGCGATGACTTGGGATTGGGGATTAGCCATGAACCGAGCAGCAAGCGCGCTAAGAGCTGCCGTGCGATACGCGGTTATCCAGTCGCCGTCCATGACCGCGACTGGATGCCCGGAAGCTGCATCGAACAGCGTAATAAGAGAGCCAATGGACTCCAGGCCATGCTCAGCGTTCCTGTTACTCAGGCCGAGCGACTTCACGGCCATATAGCCCGGAGGATTGACAGAAGCCAGGGTGGACATAAAGAAACAGTCGTCGTCGGGCTTGATCGAGCTTTTAGGCGCGGTCCAAACCTGGCCCACCTCGTGGGCCTCGCACATAGACTGGATAGCATCGATTAGGTCACTGAACGTGAGGCCTAAATTTTGAATGTCTTGTTGGGCAAGATAAATCAGGTTACCGAGAGGCATGCGCAGACTCTCTGGAAAGCAGTTATAGGCTCAAGATATTACTCCCGAGGCTGCTGCAGGACAACCTACCAACCGCTTTTAGTGCCGATAGCAAAGGTTAATTTATTGGTTTCAGGCCTTTCGTCGGAGGCCAAACATCCCATATTATGTTATCATACTTTTTTGCAGCACAGTCGTGCCTGTACCGGAAAACAGTGGAATGAGATGACTGAACCAAACAATCCACCAAACACGCCAAGCCGTATTGATGATTACGGAGACACAGGGGTCGCGGTTAAAACACGGACACGGACACAGACGAAAAAGCCGTCGATGTACAAGGTCTTAATGCTAAACGACGACTACACGCCGATGGAGTTTGTTGTGTATGTTCTGCAGAGATTTTTCGCCATGCCCAACGAGAAAGCCAGGCAAATCATGCTGCATGTGCATCAACGTGGTGTTGGGATCTGCGGCGTCTATACCTACGAGGTAGCTGAAACGAAAGTTAACCAGGTGATGGATCTGGCTAGCGAGAACCAACACCCCCTGCAGTGCACTATTGAAAAGGATGGTGATGATGACGGAGACGAATAAGCATGCTGTCGCGAAATCTTGAACAATCCCTGCATCGAGCGCTAGCTCACGCTACCGAACGTAGCCAAGAATACGCGACCTTGGAACATCTGCTCCTATCACTTACCGATGATCAGGATGCTATAGCCGTTATGAAGGCTTGCGGAATAGATCTGGCTCGCCTGACGTCAGAACTGGTTGAGTTTCTAGATGAAGATCTGGACGATATGCGGACCGAGCAAGCCACTGAACCGAAGCCGACGGCTGGATTTCAGCGGGTCATTCAGCGGGCCGTAATACACGTGCAATCTTCGGGCCGTGAAGAAGTCACCGGGGCTAATGTTTTGGTGGCCCTATTTTCCGAACGCGAGTCACACGCGGTCTACTTCCTACAAATTCAAGACATGTCGCGCCTGGACGCAGTTAACTATATCTCCCACGGCATCGCCAAGATCCCGGGCCAGATTGAAAGCCGCGTAGTTTATGGTACCGAGGAGGAGGTAGCCGAAGAAAAGATAGTGGAGAAAGGTCAAGAAGCGCTAGACACCTATTGTGTTAATCTCAACCATAAGGCTAACGAAGGCCGTATCGACCCGTTAATTGGCCGCACGGAAGAGATTGATCGCACGATCCAGATTCTATGCCGTCGCAACAAGAACAATCCGCTCTATGTGGGTGATCCAGGCGTCGGCAAGACCGCCATTGCGGAGGGCCTCGCGAGGCGTATCGTCGACGGAGAGGTGCCCGAGGTCCTCGAGAATTGCACTATCTTCGCCGTTGACATGGGTGCGTTGCTGGCGGGCACTCGCTACCGGGGTGACTTCGAGGAACGTTTAAAGGCAGTCATGACCGAGCTTGAAAACACTGACGGTGCAGTCTTGTTCATCGATGAGATCCATACGGTGATTGGTGCCGGCGCAACGTCTGGCGGTTCGATGGACGCATCGAACATTCTCAAGCCTGCACTTCAGGGCGGCACGCTCAAGTGCATGGGCTCTACCACTTATAAAGAGTACCGAAATTACTTTGAAAAGGATCGTGCCCTGGTTCGCCGCTTCCAAAAGATTGATGTATATGAGCCATCTATCGCGGACACAATAAAGATCTTGAAGGGTCTGAAGCCCTACTTCGAAAAGCACCATCACGTCCGATACACGGCGGAAGCACTGAAGACAGCGGTGGAGTTGGCCGCGCGTTATATTAATGACCGCAAGCTGCCGGACAAGGCATTGGATGTAATCGATGAGGTTGGCGCCTCGCGCATGCTATTGCCAAAAAGCAAACGCAAGAAAACAGTAACTGTTAGGGATGTGGAGCAGGTGGTAGCAAAGATTGCTCGTATTCCGCCGAAATCGGTCTCGACAGACGATCGGAAGGCGCTGGCCAACTTGGAACGCGACCTGAAGACCGTGGTGTTCGGTCAGGACAGTGCAATCGAGGCAATATCAAGCGCTATTAAATTGGCTCGAGCCGGCCTACGCGAGCCAGAAAAGCCGGTTGGCTCTTACTTGTTCTCTGGGCCCACGGGCGTTGGTAAGACTGAGGTGGCTCGCCAACTCGCCCATGTAATGGGCGTAGAACTGGTCCGCTTTGATATGTCTGAGTATATGGAGCGGCACTCCATCTCAAGACTGATTGGCGCGCCACCAGGCTACGTTGGTTTTGATCAGGGCGGTTTGTTGACCGATGCCGTCGATCACCAGCCCCATTCGGTATTGCTATTGGATGAAATCGAAAAGGCACATCCAGACTTATTCAATATTCTCCTCCAGGTCATGGATCACGGTAAGCTCACTGACCACAACGGAAAGAGCGTCGATTTCCGTAATGTTATTCTGATTATGACTACCAATGCGGGCGCCGCCGACATGGCAAAACCACCCATGGGTTTCGAACGTGAGCAGCGTATCGGCGATGATGCTGAAGCCATAGAAAAGCTGTTTACGCCGGAATTTCGCAACCGCCTTGATTCAGTTATTGGGTTCGCAGCGCTGCCGCCAGAAGTGGTATCTAAGGTTGTTGATAAGTTCATCATGGAACTTGAATTTCAGTTGGACGACCGCAACGTGATGATTGAACTCACTGAAAACGCGCAGGAGTGGCTAGCCAAGAAGGGATACGATCAAAAATTTGGAGCCCGCCCGCTGGGCCGGGTGATACAGGAACACATCAAAAAGCCGCTGGCTGAAGAGCTTCTGTTTGGAAAATTAGCCAAAGGTGGCGTTGTGATAGTCGATGTTGAAGGTGGAAAACCCGTTTTCAAGTATCCGGAAGGCACCAAATTTGCGACCAAACGCAAGAAGAGTAAATCGTCAGCGAGACGTAATCTTAATGACATGGTGCCCGAACTTGTGGAATAGGCTAGAGTAGTCTAACAGGCATGTACGACAACAGCCCCTTGACCCGGACCAATTTAATGGTCTGACGTAGGTGCATTTTTATTCAAGCCGCCGCCCAATAACTCCAGGAAAAACTAAACAATAGGTAGGCCCGATGAGTGAAGTTCGCGATAGTGCCGCTGATCAAGGTTTTTTTGATCAGCTTGTCGAGAAACGCCCTCTTGGAGAGCGTTTTGTTAGCTTGATCCGCCGGCAGCCCTTGGGTGCGACTGGCGCGGTCACGATTATTTTCCTGGTTTTGTGCGCGGTTTTCGCCGACTTCATCTCTTTCTACGATCCCGAGGAAGCTAATTTTGACCACATGTTCATCGCTCCGGGTAGCGAGTACATTTTCGGCACTGACCAGTTCGGACGCGACATCTGGTCGCGGTTGGCTTACGGCGCGAGGACAGCGTTATTCGTTGGGGTAACAGCAGGGTTCCTGGGGGCCAGCATAGGCTTGATCCTTGGCGTCGCCAGCGCCTATTACGGCGGCTGGTTCGATCTCTGCGTGCAGCGGGTCATAGATGTGATGTTGGCTTTCCCCTTGGTGATTTTGGCGCTCGCTATCGTTGCTATGCTGGGCACGGGTCTGCAGAACGTGATCCTAGCCATCGTGATTGTCAAAATCTCACTCTGTGCACGGGTGGTGCGTTCAAATGCTCTGGCCATCCGTGAGATTCCTTACGTGGATGCGGCACGAGCCATGGGCTTCAGCGATGCGCGCATTGTGCTGCGGCATATGGTACCCAACGTTATGGCGCCTTATTTGATCATTCTAACCTTTTATATCGGTGATGCGATCCTACTGGAAGCGTCCCTCAGTTATTTGGGCTTGGGCCTGCAGGAGCCGACCCCGTCGTGGGGCTTGATGCTGCAGGGGGGGGCCGAGGAGTTTGCCGAGAGCGCCCCGTGGCTTGCGATTTGGCCCGGTGTTGCCATTAGCCTCGCCGTATTCGGCTTCAACATCTTTGGCGATGCCCTTCGCGATTTGTTGGATCCAAAACTGCGAATGCGATAATGCCAATCGGCGCGAGCCGCCGGTTTTAGTCAGCTTTAAAGCTGATAATTTACACGTCTTAGCAATGTGGCTTGGTGGGACATAGTCATAGCTATTGTTTTGCCTCATTCTCGACTTACTGGCCGTTGGCGAGGCAGATTAACGTATTAAATCGTCCTTTCGAAACTCTAAGAAAGTGGATGCTTTTATCTAATCAATCAGATTTGCGACGCTTTGATAATATGAACCGCCCTTATGTCGACCCAGCTTAGGACGGGCAGGGGACGTCGGCCAGATAGCCCACTTGGGCTGAGCCTTTAGATTGAACTTGAATGACGGAGAGTGGGTTTATTTTATAGGCTTGTCGGCCCATTGACTTGCCGTTAGTGGCGTAACGTTCTACCGCGACGCCGCGGCAGCTATTGCAGCTGTTGACTAGGATCACGACGCCAGTGACAGAGGTTTTAAGTGCTACACATTTTTTTTGCGTGGTCTGTCGAGCTTTCGGCTTCATGATGTTGATGCCTGCGCCCTGGCCGCCTTCGCAGAGAATTTCGCTAGTTATCCGTGACCGACCTATACCCTTAAAGGAGGTAGGAAATTTTGATCGAGGTTGTATATTGTAAGTCCGCATGACCGGCATCGCTATGCTGCGCCGTTTGCGGCGGATATTGACCTTGCGGCAGGTACTGCAGGTGTTGACGATGTATTCTGAGCCGTCTTCTTGGATTACGCTAGTGCAGCGTTGAGCCTGGACAGTAGCCGCGCCTGCTAGCGCATGTACTACAAGAGTGCACAGAAGTGCCATGAAAAATCGCATCTCAATCACCATCCTAATTTGTGTAGGTTAGTGCCAAAAGGTTAAGGGAGAGTCACTTACAGAAGCGGAATTCCAAAATTATCTCATGGCTTGAGGGCTTGGGGGCGCTCCATGGATGCATTGCGCGGTACTCGCCAATATGAGCGTATGAGCTTGGTCGAACATGAGCTGTGCGATATGACTGGATAAATCGGCTTCGGACTTCATGTTGAGTCGATCTAATCTCCATCTTCCTTGCGAAACGGTGAATGTTCGGCGTTCAATTCCATTTCATATTCAACGCCCTGGCGTTCTTCTTCCAAGAACTGCGCCACTGCGTTGCGAAATCTCTTTTCGGCGATCCAATGCGCACTGTAGGTCGCAGATGGAAGGTATCCGCGTTGAATCTTGTGTGGTCCCTGGGCACCGGCCTCGACGCGCTTCAGCCCGTTGGCGATGGCGTAATCCATGGCCTGGTAATAACATGCCTCGAAGTGAAGAAACTTAAACTGGGCTGCGCAGCCCCAGTTTCGGCCGAATAAGGTNTCAGACCCTGCGANGTTAAGCGCACCAGCGACGGGAAGGCCGTCAGCCTCNGCNTAGACAAGGACGACGNTNTCCTTGCATCNCTCGCCGAGCATGGAGAAGAAACGACGNTTCAAATACGCCGAACCCCATTTCCGNTCTGATGTGTTGCGGTAGAACTCATAAAATGCGTCCCAGTGTCTTTCGGTGATCTCGTCGCCTGCAAGTGCGCGAATGTTCAGGCCCGTACTTGTCACGTTAGCTCGTTCTTTTCTGATGTTCTTGCGTTTGCGCGACGACAGGCTGGCTAGGAAGTCGTCGAACGTGGAATACCCATTATTCTCCCAATGAAACTGCTGACCTTGGCGAAGTAAGAAACCCATTTCGCCGATCAGGTCCCATTCCGGCTTAGTTGGAAAATTGATATGGATTGACGATAGTTCTAGTCGGTTGGCGATCTGGACCATAGCGGCACAGAGTGCCTCGCGGATCTCTTTCTCGTGATCTCTGGCGTTAGGCGCGACCATGAGACGGGGACCTGTCACCGGTGTGAACGGGACGCCGCAGAGAAGTTTTGGGAAGTAATGGCCGCCAGCACGCTCATAAGCATCGGCCCAGCCCCAATCGAAGACGTATTCGCCGTAGGAATGGCTTTTCACGTAGACAGGAGCAACACCCAGGTACCCGTCGTCGCCGTCTTCGATAATAAGGTGCTGGCAGGCCCAACCCGTCTCACCAGTGGCTGAACCGCTATCTTCAAGTGCCGAGAGGAAACTGTAGTTTACAAATGGGTTGTCGTTTCCGGCGCAGGCGTTCCAGGCGCTGGCGTCGATATCGGCCAGGGATGAAACAACGCGGACAGTTATAGCTTCGAGACCATCGGGCATAATCTAGACATGAGGGCTAGGGACACATTTGGCAATCCATTCAGCGCGAAAAAGTGACCTAACAGGAAAATTTTTGCCAAATGTTACACAGGCACGCCGGTAAATAGAGGGTCTGTGCCCACCTTGAGCAAAGCCATGCTGCATAATACCGAAGACTTCGATATCATTGGTCGAGATTAGACTTTACAATTTGATTTGTTTAAGTGGACCCCTGCCGAGTAGATGTTCCTGCGCCTTGCGGGCGATGGTTGACGCTGTTAATTGATCTCAAAGATTCCGTCTACTTCCACGGCGACGCCGAGGGGAAGGGAGGGGGCGCCGACTGCAAAGCGGGCGTGCTGTCCAATGGGCTCGCCGAAGACAGAGACCATGAGATCAGAGGCGCCATTGATCACCTTAGGCTGGTCGGTGAATTCGGGCGTCGAATTAACGAAGCCACCAAGTTTGACCACCTGCCTCACTCGATCCAAGTCACCGCCGCAGGCTGATTTTAACTGGGCAAGCAGATTTAGGCCACAAAGACGGGCTGCCTGATAGCCCGTATCGACATCCATGTCATCACCGAGGCGGCCCACGAACTGGAGTTTGTTATCCAGCATTGTGATCTGGCCAGAGACGAAGACAATCTTCCCGGCAACCGTATAGGAGACGTAGTTTGCGGCCGGCGAGGCCGCGCCAGGAAGTATTATACCCTGTTCAGTAAGGCGACCCTCGACTAAACCTGCCATCACTCGACCTCCCTAATTCGAGTCGCTGGGATTAAATTTTAAAGAGATCGCCCTCTTTAGGCGTTTTTAGTTTGACCGACGACTTGCGTTCTATAAGCATCTTCGCGGCCAACTCGTGCTTGTTATCAATGTCAGCATCCGACTGGTCTGGGTCATGATGGAATAGATACAGCGTCTTGACCTCGGCATCGTCTGCAAGCTGCACCACTTTCGATATGCATGAATGCCCCCATCCGACCTTAGTCTCGTATTCTTCATCGGTGTAAGTGGTGTCCGTAATCAGGGCGTCAGCACCATGGCAGAAGTCTGCCAGCTTCTTCTCATAATGCGGGAAGTAAAATTCACTGGTTTCCTTGAACATCTCATTGTCGGTGATGTAGCAAATGGATCGGCCATTGTAGTTAATTCGGTATCCGAGGCATTTCCCGGGGTGGCTTAGAAGTTTGGTTTCTACCCCTATACCGTCGATCTCGAGGCTTTCCTCTTCGAGGTCGCGAAAATAAACCCGTGAGCCAAATTCGCTCAAGGTGATGGGGAAATACACCCCTTCCATTTGCGCTGAGATTAGCTCACGCATGGTGGTATCACCTTGATTCGCCCCAAGTATCTCGAACTCATTTCCGGGCACATAAAGCGGGGTGAAGAAAGGGATTGCGTTGATGTGATCCCAATGAGGATGCGAGATGAAAATGCGTGCGCGAATTCGGCTTCGCTTCTCTGCCATCAAGGAGTCGCCGAGGTTCTTGATACCGCTGCCGCCGTCGAAAATGAAGAACTGTTCGCGAGGAAACTCAAGTGTGACGCATGAGGTATTGCCTCCATACTTAAGCGTTTGGTCACCAGGGACGGGCAGCGTACCGCGCACGCCCCAGAATTTCATATCTATATGATCGTCTAGAATACGGTTGACCAGATCTCCGAATGTCTCTGTATTAAGTGGTTTTCGGATGTAACCATCGGCACCGAATTCGAAAGCGCGCTTTTGGTCAAACTCATAGGCTTTTGCCGATACCATGATAAACCGTATGCCAGCCAAATCGGGTGTTTCGCGGATTCGTTTGCACAGGTTCAACCCATCCACTTCAGGCATCATCATTTCACAGATGATGCAATCCGGTCTGGAGTCAAGAATCTTATCAAATGCGGATGCGGCATCTGAGGTCGACTCTACAGTATGCCCGGACTCGCTTAGCAATGATGACATAACCTTTGCAGAAAGGCTGTCATCGTCGACTATGTAGATCCGTGCGTTATTATGTTCTTCCATATCTTCTCAGGGCCAAGTTAGGTTTCGGTCACAATATTAATGCTACTGATACGTATAAGAACAGGATTCTGCTCTATTCATTATCCATATTTTCAAAGCATGGCTTGGATATTATTGAATTACAATAGCATTTGAAATTTCGGCGTTAACCGAACTGACGTGTGAAAAATTAGTTTCGTCAAAAAAAAGGGCGATGCTGAGGAGGGTCCCCAACAATCGCCCTGAGTTTCCCAGGGAGGATACCTATACCCTTTAATTCAAGAACATCCGCTCGTCGCTCCGCAGGTGTTACATTTCATACATGTTCCGTTGCGTACTAGAGTGAAGTTTCCGCACTCACCGCATGGATCGCCCTCGTAACCCTTCATTCGAGCTTCCCGGACTTGATCCATCTGGTTGTCTACTTTTTCCATGACTTCCGTGGAAATTGCTTTCATAGAATGTGAAATTTCCTCTCGCGGTGTCACTTGCGCACCAACCGCCTGAGGTAACGGCTCAGCAACCGTTTCGGTTGTGATCTCGGTCTTTTTTGTGGAACCAGCCTTTGCGCCATCGATAACTAGAAGCTTTCTTAGATACCCGCGGCTTGCAACCTTCTGGACCGCTTCCATAGCGTCGCCCGCGGAGGATGGAAGGTTGCCTTCTTCGGCGCCCTCACCCATCGCGTCCGGCAGCAAGTCCTGCGGTTCAACATGCGCTAAGTCGTTACGGCCTAGGTAGGAGACCGCCAGCTCTCGGAATATATAGTCTAGGATGGATGTTGCCATCTTGATGGTATCGTTGCCGGTCACGGTGCCTGACGGGTCGAAGCGGGTGAAGGTGAAGGCCTCCACGTATTCTTCCAACGGAACCCCGTACTGGAGGCCTATGGAAATGGCGATAGCGAAGTTGTTCATCAACGAACGGAAGGCTGCGCCCTCCTTATGCATATCGATGAAGATTTCTGAGAGCCGGCCGTCCTCGTACTCGCCGGTTCGCAAGTACACCTTGTGTCCTCCGACGGTGGCCTTCTGGGTGTAGCCCTTTCGGCGATGTGGCGGACGAACCCGCTCAGCAATGAACCGTTCAACGATGCGTTCCGCAACAATCTCCGCGCGGACCGCGGTTGGAGCATCTGAGATCGCTTCTTCCAATTCCTCGGCTAGCTCCCCTTCATCAACTAGAGCAGCTGAGAGTGGCTGGGACAGTTTCGAGCCGTCGCGGTACAGCGCGTTGGCTTTGATCCCAAGGCGCCATGAAAGCATGTAAGCTTCCATACAGTCCTTTACGGTCGCTGTGTTGGGCATGTTGATAGTTTTGGAAATCGCGCCGGAAATGAACGGTTGGGAGGCGGCCATCATGCGAATGTGGCTATCGACGGAGAGGAACCGTTTACCGATTCGTCCGCAGGGATTGGCACAGTCGAACACCGGGAGGTGTTTATCGGCCAAATTTGGGGCACCCTCAAGGGTCATAGCGCCACAAACATGCGTGTTTGCCGCGTCGATTTCCGCCTTCGAAAATCCAAGCGCGGCCAACATATCGAAGCTTATGTTTTCCAGTTGCTCATCGGAGAAACCGAGAGTTTCTTTGCAAAACTTCTCCCCCAAGGTCCACTTGTTGAACACGAATTTGATATCGAAGGCCTCGCGAAGAGCATTTTCGACCGAGGCGATGTCATCCTCGCCAAAACCTCTTGTGGCCAGGGCCTTGTGATTGATACCGGGCGCCTCCTTTAAGGAACCATGTCCAATCGCGTAATTGATCATCGCCTCAATTTTATCTTCGCTATAGCCCATGTTACGCAGCGCGACCGGGACCATGCGGTTGATAATCTTGAAGTAGCCACCGCCAGCGAGCTTTTTAAATTTCACTAGGGCAAAGTCAGGTTCGATGCCCGTGGTATCACAGTCCATCACGAGACCGATAGTCCCTGTGGGCGCGATTACAGACACCTGCGCGTTGCGATAGCCATAAGCTTCGCCGCCGTCGAGAGCCCTGTCCCAGGCGCGAACCGCCGCCGTGGCCAAGTTGGTATCCGGGTTTTCTTCGGCTTTTAATGGCACTGGAAGAACGGAGATTTTTTCGTAACCGTCGACCGCGCCCTGCGCCGCACGGCGGTGGTTGCGCATAACTTTGAGCATGGGGTCGCGGTTTGCCTCGAAGCCGGGGAATGGTCCTAATTCTTCAGCCATTTCCGCCGACGTAGCATAGCAGGTACCAGTCATGAGTGCTGAAATAGCGCCACAAATAGCGCGGCCTGCAATCGAGTCATAACTATAACCCGCCGCCATGAGATAGCCGCCTATGTTGGCAAAACCGAGTCCCAGTGTCCGGAACTCGTAGGACAGTTCTGCGATTCGCGCTGAAGGGAACTGCGCCATGAGCACGGCGATCTCTAAGGTCATCGTCCATAACCGAACGGCATACTCGAAGCCTTTGACATCAAAAGAATTGTCGTCCTGGCGGAACATGAACAAATTCAGTGATGCCAAGTTGCAGGCTGTGTCATCCAGGAACATGTATTCAGAGCACGGGTTCGACGCATTAATTCGGTCCGTGTTGGCACAAGTGTGCCATTCATTGATCGTCGTATCGTATTGAATACCAGGGTCAGCGCACGCCCATGCGGAATATCCTATATCGCTCCACAAGTCTTTTGCCTTGATAGTCCTTGAAATTTCACCGTCCTTACGACGAACAAGATCCCAATCTCCATCATCAAGAACTTTTTTTAGAAACTCGTTGGTAACCCTGATGGAGTTGTTGGAGTTTTGGCCTGAAACGGTCAGATAGGCCTCCGAGTCCCAGTCTGTGTTGTAAGTCGGGAATTCCATTTCTGTGAATCCCTGCCGGGCGAACTCGATGACCCGATTGATGTAGTTTTCTGGGATGGTGGATTTGCGCGCGGCGATCACCGCCTTCTTCAGGCTCTTGTTCTTTTTGACATCGTGGCGATGTTTGGGATCTACCCCGTCGTCATGGCAAGCTGACATGACGTTGTTCAAATGCTTTGAGATCATCTGCGAGCCGGCAACTAGTGACGCGACTTTCTGCTCTTCTATCACCTTCCAATTGATGAAATCATCAATATCTGGATGGTCGACATCGACAACCACCATCTTTGCCGCGCGGCGCGTTGTGCCGCCGGACTTTATGGCGCCGGCGGCGCGGTCACCAATTTTCAGGAAACTCATCAAACCGGAGGATTTTCCACCGCCCGACAACGGTTCGCCGTCACCGCGAATTTTTGAAAAATTGGACCCGGTGCCCGATCCATACTTGAATAGACGCGCTTCGCGGGTCCAGAGGTCCATGATGCCGCCATCGTTCACCAAGTCATCGGAAACACTCTGGATAAAGCAGGCATGGGGCTGCGGGTGTTCGTAGGCGGATTCAGAACGCACCAGTTGCCCTGTTTGGAAGTCAACGTAGTGATGTCCCTGAGCCGGGCCATCAATTCCATAAGCCCAATGTAATCCTGTATTGAACCATTGCGGCGAGTTCGGGGCGGCGAACTGAGCACACAGCATGTAACGCATTTCGTCAAAAAAGTGTTGGGCGTCTTCTTCACCGTCGAAATAGCCGCCCTTCCAGCCCCAATATGTCCAGGTTCCAGCTAAGCGATCAAAAACCTGCTTTGCGCTGGTCTCTCCACCGAATCGATCGTGCTCGGGCAGTTCGGATAATGCCTCGTCATCTGGTTCGCTGCGCCATAGCCAAGATGGCACGTCGTTCTCTTCTACCCTTTTCAGCCGGTTTGGTACACCAGCCTTGCGAAAATACTTCTGTGCCAAAACATCGCAGGCAACCTGCGACCAAGAGGCGGGAACTTCAATTTCCTCCAGTTTGAAGACGACGGAGCCGTCTGGGTTCCGGATCTCACTGGAAGCATTGCGAAATTCGAAAGCCGCATAGGCAGACTCAGTTTGTTCCGTGAAATGTCGCGTTATCCGCATTGTGCCCCCACGATTAGGTCTTGGGTTATAAACTTGTTTTGGAACCTTACTCGGCGCCCCGGCTGCAACCTTATTGAGCGGCTCTTTCACTTTGCCCAACTCTGGACTTTATTTTCCCTATCTCTCGGCAAGGGAGTTACCAGATGTCGTGCGTGCCCAGGTGCAACTGCAGCAAAATGTAGCGTATCGAATTTTGACCCGCAATAGTAAAATACAACATCTAGATTTTGTATCTGCACCAAACTACTTTATTTGGTGTAAATCTTGTGGATATATCCACTTATTGCGAATCGTCGGATCTCGGAGCCCGAATCGGAAAAATAAACAGTAAAAAATGGAGGCAATTCAGGTCTCGATATTTCTTTAGAATTTGATTTTGATAATATGGCCCCGAACCATCTCAAGCATTTCTAGGATGGCGCTATTTATTGCGCAGCAAGACACCCATTTTCTCTGAGTGAGCTGGTTCAGTGCTGGACGATCAACTAGAGTAATGCCATATTCTAATCGGATTTCTCGACGCCAGTTTTAAATGGGTATCGGCTATGAAACTTGGGACGATTCTCCATACTTGGATAAAAGGCAAACTTGTCGGCACCGACGAATTTGGCAATAGTTATTATCGGTCCAACCAAAAGACCCGCTGGGGTCGTGAGAAGCGGTGGTGCTTGTTTAAAGGGTCCGATGAAGCCTCTATGATTCCGCCCGAATGGCATGCTTGGCTGCATCATACGGTTGATGAACCACTGACACACCTATCGACTGAGATGAAGCCCTGGCAGCGTGAACACGCACCCAATATGACAGGAACCGGAGCAGCTTACAGGCCCGCGGGGCACTCTTCGCAGGATAGTGCTCGTGCACGTGCGACGGGAGATTACGATGCGTGGTCACCTGAATGAGGTATTCGCCCGTGTGGCAATCGATTCGCTGAGACGTTAAACTGTCCAAGCTATGAGACAAGAAATTCGTGAGATCATTATTGGTGCAGCTACCGTCGCCTTAGTTTTTGGCACGATGGTCGGCATGAACACCCGCTATCAAATCTCCGAGGCGGGAGCAGATGATGACTTGGTTATTCGCGCCAAATTTAACAAGGTCGATGGCTTGGGCGAGGGCAGCGAGGTTCGCCTTGGTGGCATACGAATTGGTTATGTATCCGCCATGTCTCTCGACGACAAGTATAGCGCGGTTGTAACTTTTACGATCGACAAGTCCATACCTTTGCCGACGGATACGTCCGTTGCCATCCAGACTGATGGCCTATTTGGGTCAAAATTCGTCGTGCTGGAACCCGGTGCCGAGGAGGCTCTGCTAAAGTCCGGCGGAGAACTGAATTTTACCCAAGATGCCGTTGTGGTAAGCGATCTGCTAGACCTTATAATTTCTGAAGGTCACGTGGCACGCGGAGAAGACGCCAAGCCACCTCAGTGAACATGAGCCGAATAGGAGTAAATGAACGTGGCACGTAACGCTGTTGAGACGATATTGGGTGCCATCGTTCTGTCGATGGCCGGCATTTTCATTTTCTTCGCTTATGGCACGGCCCAGGTTAAGACGACGGGCGGTTACGAAGTCAGTGCGAATTTCTTCAAGATCGGCGGATTGACCGCAGGCAGCGATGTGCGGATCAACGGTATCAAAGTAGGAACCGTTATTTCAGCGCAACTTGATCGCGAAACATATGATGCGGTGGTCAAAATGTCGATTGCGGCTGATGTGAAATTGCCCGTGGACACCGCCGCCGCCATTGGCAGTGAGGGCATAGTCGGAGGGAAGTATATCCGCCTGGAGCCTGGACAGGCCAAAGAAACTATTGCCCCCAACCATACGATTATAAAAACCAAGGATTTCCGATCACTTGAGGATCAAGTGGGCGAGATTATCTTCTTGGCGACGGGCGGAAAGGGAGGCTGAGCGCGGGTGCACAGCCGACTATTGATCTTCAGAGCTTTGTACGTAGTTGGTCTGACCATCGTTTTCTTTGGGGTAGCATCCGCTGCGGCATCTCCCCATCGGGTAGCCGTTTTGCAGGGGCTTGACAAGGTTACCGCGCGGGTTTCTACCCTCTCGGCACCGATTGGCGCCACCGTCCGGTTTGGCACACTAGAGATCATTGTGCGTTATTGCGACAAACGACCGCCTGAGGAGACTCCCGAAAGCGCAGCCTTCATCGACATTTGGCAGGCGCGGCGAGGTGAGCCGGCGGTTTCCTTGTTTCGTGGCTGGATGTTCGCTTCTAGTCCTGCCTTAAATGCCTTGGAGCATCCGGTCTATGACATCTGGGTCCTAGACTGCGAGGATTCTGTTGAGGATGCAGACGTCTCGCTGAGGTTGCAGCCATACACGCCTGGCATCCCTGCGCTAAATCTGCATTGACCACATGTCGGGCATGGCGGTAGGCAAGTGGTCAATGATAAAGTGCCCATGATGTAAAGCGTGGCTGGCATCGAGTAGGCTCGACAATGACTGATGGCACCGATATGAATGATGGACAAACGCCGGCGGTTTCCCAGCAAAATCCCGATGGACGCGCATTACCGGAATTTATGGGCCGCGCGGGATTTGAACGTGAGCTGCTTGACAACAGTTCAAACCTGATCTGCTTTTGTCGCTGTGGGACCATAGAGTATGTGAATACTCGAGGTATGCGCATCCTGCGAGCCAAAAACACTGACAACCTCATTGGGCGTCCGGTCATTGATTTGTTCGACCAAGATGCCAGCCATTTGTTCGCCAAGGGTTTAGACAAGTTCGCCCGAAATGATGAGGGCACCCTGCTCAAGCTTCAGTCCCTCGACGGTACTTGGATTGACGTCAATATGCGGGTTTTCCAATTGGATTGCGGGGGGGCTCAAGGCGATCCAGTGTATATGATCGAGTGCAACGACGTTAGCCGATACGTCAAGGCGTTCGAACAGACGCTTCATCATGAGGCGCGGATGGCAAGAATACTTGAGACGATTACCGAGGGCATTATCACAATCGACGAGATTGGAACGATCGAAGACATAAACCCTGCAGCGTTAAAGATGTTTGGAATCTCGAAACAGTCAGCCGTGGGGCAGAATATCAAAGTTTTTATGAAGGCTGATGAGCGGGCTAACGTTGATGATGCGGTAGCTCGGCATTTTACCACCGGAGAGGCGAACGTTATTGGTGGATTGTGCGAGGCGGAAGCGGCCCGAGCGGATGGAACCACGTTTCCTGTTGAAATAACCATATCAGAAATCGATGAGGGTGATGGTCGGCGCAAGTACATAGGTGTTATGCGCGACATTACGGTTCGTAAACAGCAGCTCAAGCAAATCGAGTTTCTTGCCCATCACGATGCGCTGACAGGGCTGCCTAATCGGCACTTGTTCGACGATCGACTAAATCAAGCTCTAATTGTAACTGACCGCCGTAAATCACGACTGGCGTTAATGTTCATTGACCTGGACAAGTTCAAGTCCATCAACGACAAGTTTGGGCATGAGGTGGGAGACATTGTCCTCAAATCGGTGGCGACGCGGCTTCTCAATAGGGTCCGCGCGAGTGACACCGTGGCGCGGGTCGGCGGCGATGAGTTTGTTGTGATTCTGGATGACGTTGGTGAGAATGAGAACGCGGCTCAGATCGCCCAGGAAATGATCGACACGCTGACCGCTCCAATCGAGGTGGGGCGGGAGAAATGCGAGGTGGGCGCCAGTATAGGCATTGCAATGTATCCAGAGGATGCGGACACGGCATCGATCCTTCTGGCTTGTGCTGATGAGGCGATGTATCGAGTTAAGGCCATGGGGAGAAATGGCTTCGAGTTCTCAATGCGGCCGATAAAATAGTTAACTAAAATCCAATAATATTAAAATTTATCAACAATAACAAAACACTATATATCTAATTTGAGAGCGTTTTAGCTAAGCATTGATCCCATTGGGTACCTTTGGCGAAAGCTGGGAAGGTCGCCTGATACTTCAATGCATCTTCGAGCTTAATCAGGTAATCCCGAGCGGGAATTTCGACAGCGCCGAACTGCGCCAGATGATCAGTGATAAACTGCGTATCCAAGAGCCGATAGCCACCGAAATTCAGACGCGCCACCAGATGAACCAATGCCACCTTGCTGGCATCCCTCTTGCGCGAGAACATGCTCTCGCCAAAAAACGCCGCCCCGAGGGAGATCCCATATAGGCCACCGACCAATTCCCCGTCTTGTCTGCACTCGACGCTGTGGGCGAAACCCATGTTGCTCAACTCATTGACTGCAACTTCGATGGAAGGGTTAATCCAAGTGTCCCCGCGACTCTTGGTTGCTTGGGCACACATTGCTACGACCTCAGCGAAATCTGTGTTGCAGGTGATTTCGAAGTTACTGTTCCGTACTGTTCGCCGTAATCGCCGCGGCACATGGAAGTCGACAATTGGCAGGACGCCGCGGTGTTTTGGGTCGACCCAGTACACTTGGCTTGTATCGCGGGTATCTGCCATGGGAAAGATGCCCGCTGCGTAAGCTCGGAGAAGCAATTCGGGGGTGAGGTTAAGATCCGTGTCGTGACGGCTCATGTTTCTCCTTGCGGTTCGCCAACGAAAGCTTCCAACCAGTGTATATCATAGTCGCCGTTCATAAAGTCGGGCGCCCTCATTAGAGCTTGGTGCAACGGGATGGATGTCGAAATGCCGTCGATCACAAATTCTCCAAGGGCGCGTCGCAAGCGCATCAAACATTCGTTCCTATTGGTGCCATGCACAATTAGTTTGGCTATCATGCTGTCGTAATATGGCGGAACGGCGTATCCCGAGTA
This sequence comes from Magnetovibrio sp., assembly GCA_002709525.1. Classification (GTDB taxonomy): domain Bacteria; phylum Pseudomonadota; class Alphaproteobacteria; order Rhodospirillales; family Casp-alpha2; genus UBA3470. Next base: position 102,772 of record PARE01000013.1, read on the forward strand.
AATACCAGAGTCCACGCGCACGCCTAGGCCTCCAGGGGCATGATAATCGCCGATCTGGCCGGGTGACGGATTGAAGCTCCAGGGGTCTTCGGCGTTGATCCGACACTCCATGGCGTGGCCGTGGAACCGGATATCGGATTGCTTGAAGCCCAAAGGAGCACCGCTTGCTACGCGGATCATCTCGCGAACAAGGTCTACCCCGCAGATCATTTCTGTGACTGGATGTTCTACCTGCAGCCGCGTGTTCATCTCAATAAAGTAAAATTCACCATCCTCGAAAAGAAACTCAATCGTGCCGGCACTTTTGTAACCAATAGCTCTCATGGCGTGGGTCACTGTCTCTCCGATCGCATCGCTTTGCGTTCTGTTGAGGGCGGGCGAGGGAGCCTCTTCCAGAACCTTCTGATGACGTCGCTGCAGAGAACAATCACGTTCGCCCAAGTGAACGACGTTGCCATGGCTGTCCGCCAAAACCTGAACCTCGATGTGGCGAGGATGACCTAAGAACTTTTCCATGTAGACGGCGCCGTTGCCAAAAGCCTGTTCGGCCTCAGTGCGAGAGAACAGATAAGCCTCTTCCAAGCCGGCCGAGTCCTCTGCTACCTTCATACCGCGCCCGCCACCACCGGCAGACGCCTTAATTAGGATCGGATAGCCTATCCTCTCGGCGGTTTCTTGAGCTTCTCTGAGACTGGTGACTTCGCCATCGGAGCCGGGGACAACAGGGATACCCGCGTCTGCAATGGCCTTCTTTGCCGCAATTTTATCACCCATCAGGCGGATATGATCGGGCGAGGGGCCTATGAAAGTGATTGCATGCTCCTCGACCATAGCAGCGAAGTCCGAGTTCTCAGAGAGAAAGCCATAACCCGGATGGATAGCGTCAGCGTTCGAGATGGTTGCCGCGGATATAATTGCATGCGGGTTGAGATAGCTCTCACGCACTGCCGGCGGGCCGATGCAGATACTTTCATCTGCCAGACGCACGTGCATGGCGTCTGCATCCGCCGTGGAGTGCACGGCAACACTTTGGATTCCCATTTCACGACAGGCGCGCAGAATACGAAGCGCGATTTCCCCTCGATTGGCGATGAGAACTTTTTCGATCATTGCTAGCCAGTTACTCGATCACCGCCAATGGTTCTCCGAATTCGACGGGTGTTTCGGTGTCCACAAGAATCCGCGCCACCTTACCAGTCTTAGGCGCGACAATGGGGTTGAAGACTTTCATGGCCTCGATGAGGAATAGGGTTTGACCTTCGGTTATTTGATCGCCGATTTGCACAAACGGCGCCGAGTTGGGATCGGGTGATGTATAGACGACGCCAACCATCGGAGATTTTACTGCGCCCGGATGGTCAGCGTAAGAGGCTTCACTGGCGGCGGCTGTGTCTTGCGTCGGCGCGGTGATCGAGCCTGCTGCCGCAGCAGGAGTGGTGCTCATGGTTGAGGCGACTGTTTGTTTTGCAACACGGATGCTTAGACTGTCGGTACCGTATTCGATTTCGCTTAATCCGGTCTCGTCCAACAATCTAGCTAATTCACGGATAAGATCGGACTCAATCGTCTGCTTTGAATTTTTCGCCATGGAGGTCGGGCGTCCTTATTGTTTACCGGTCGTTTGTCTGGCGACTTTCATGACCATCCCTAGTAGTTTGGCCGTAATTTATATTTCTATCATGCCGGGGGGCCCAGTAAGGTCCAGTTCCTCTGACTCTGGGTGTTGAACCTGCCGACAGAGGGGCTCATAATCACAAAGCCAAACCCCTGAAACGGCTGGAATTTATGGCAAAAGAGGACACCCGCCATGCGATTGACCATTAACGGCGAAGAGCGCAATTTCGTCGCACCGTTGACCGTAGAGCAGCTGTTGAGCCGAATCGGCATCGAAGGGCAAAAAGTTGCGGTGGAGCGAAATCTAGAAATTGTGCCAAAGTCCAGCTATGCCAGAATATGTCTCAATGATGGGGACAAGCTTGAAATTGTTCATTTCATTGGTGGTGGTGCGCCCGACAACGCTGCTAATATCGGCTCGGATGCCGACATGGATGACCCATTGTTGATCGCCGGCCGCACCTTTCATTCACGGCTCATTATAGGTACGGGCAAGTATAAGAATTATGAAATCAATCGCCTAGCCGCGGAAGCTGCAGGCGTCGATATAATCACAGTCGCAGTTCGGCGCGTGAATATCTGCGATCCAGACCAGCCAGTGCTGATGGATCACTTAGATCCTAAGAAATATACGTACCTACCGAATACGGCAGGCTGTTTCACTACTGAGGATGCGTTGCGGACCTTACGGCTCGCGCGCGAGGCTGGTGGTTGGGATTTGGTAAAACTAGAAATTTTGGGCGAGCAGAAAACGCTCTACCCGCAGATCGTTGAAACCTTGGAGGCGACAAAAATCCTAACTAAGGAAGGCTTTAAGGTAATGGTATATTGCACGGATGATCCGATTATGTGTAAACGCTTGGAGGACTCCGGTGCTGTCGCGATTATGCCTCTGGGTGCGCCCATTGGTTCCGGTCTTGGAATTCAGAACCCGTTAAATATCCGCATAATCGTTGAGCAAACAGAAGTACCTGTGATTTTAGATGCGGGTGTAGGTACAGCATCGGATGCAGCAATTGCTATGGAATTGGGATGCGACGGAGTGTTAATGAACGCCGCTGTAGCCGAGGCTCAGGACCCGATCCTCATGGCGAGAGCTATGAAGCATGCGGTCAAAGCCGGCCGGAACGCATACTTGGCGGGTCGCATGCCGCGCAAGAAGTTCGCGGACCCGTCATCGCCGTTGGCAGGTTTGATCTGATTATAATTTATTTTAGGACTGTTTGGTCCATAATATGTTAACACAATTGCTCGGATTAGAATTTAAGGAGGGGTGATTGGCACGACCTCTTGCGTTCGATCGACAAGCCGCCCTTGAACGGGCTATGCAGGTGTTTTGGACAAAAGGTTATACGGCGACCAGCGTTGCAGACCTCACTGCCGCTATGAGCCTATCGAAAAGTAGCCTTTATGGCACCTTTGGAGATAAACACGCCATCTTTCTGGAGGCGATAGAATTCTACCGAGATCACGTCACTGCTCGTGTACGGTCGGCCATAGAACTTCCGACGCCGGCCCGCCAGGTGATCCGCTCGATTCTTAGCCGTGCTGTAGACCGCATCCTCGAGCCTGAAGGTCGCCGTGGATGTCTCCTGAATAACAGCGCTGTGGAAGTCGGTCCGGATGACCCGGATGCGGCTGACCTTTGCCGTAGCGGTTTGTCTTTGATGGAAGATACCTTCGAGTGCCTTGTGCGACGGGCCCAGGCAGAGGGCGATATTTTGGCGGAATACGACCCCCGCAAATTGGCGCGGTTTCTTAATGGGACAGTCAACGGCATCATGGTCATTGGCAAGGCAAACCCGGACCGTCAAACATTGGCGGATATTGTTAATGTGGCCTTGCGGGCTTTAGACTCGAGTGAGCGTTAGCTCAATTCTACTTCGCGCAGCATAAAGGCTGGCACGTGATCGCCGAGTCCCCTAACCGGAACTTCATTCACCTCGAGCAACTCGTCTTTATGGGCTTCCTTCCGCTGGCGCGAGCGACCTCGCTCGTCGGAGGACTGCTCAACCGCTGGCACGGCGCCGAGCGATTCGTCATTCTCAGTTAGGACTTTGGCTTCGGTCGGGGCCCTATTTGACTTGGTTTGCCGACGATTGCGCTGGCGCTTTGGCTTCTCTTTCGTTGTATCCAGTTCACCGCCTTTTTCGCCTTCCAGTTTAATACGAGGAATGGGTGTGTGGGTGATTCGTTCAATAGCATCGATGTACTTAGCATCCGCCGAGACGGCTATGGTGATGGCGTGGCCCTCGCGTCCGGCCCGGCCAGTTCGTCCGATTCGATGGACGTAATCTTCTGCGTGAGTAGGGACATCGAAATTGAAAACGTGGCTCATTTCTGGGATGTCAATGCCCCGGGCAGCCACATCGGAACACACTAGGTAACGCATATCGCCGGTTTTGAACTTGGTCAAGGTTTCCATGCGCATAGGCTGTGACATATCGCCGTGCAGGCGCGCTGCTTCAAGGCCGTGGCGGTTTAGGGACCGATGCACGATGTCCACGTCGCGTTTACGGTTGCAGAAAATCAAGGCATTGCGTGGGGCCTCACGTTTGATCAATTCGCGAAGCGCGTTGCGCTTCATCTTTTGTTCGGCACCAGGACGGCGGTCGTTTGGGGGACCTAAGACCAGCAGTCCCTGAGTGATGGTGTCTGCGGTCGTTGACGGCGGCGCAACTGTAACTTCTTTGGGATTCATGAGAAATTTTTCGGCTAGTTTCTTAATTTCCTTTGGCATGGTCGCCGAGAATAAAAGTGTAGTGCGCAGGGGCGGAAGCATGGAAGCAATTCGCTCGACGTCTGGGATGAAACCCATATCAAGCATGCGGTCCGACTCGTCAATTACGAATACCTTCACGTCGTTAAGAAGCAATAACCCGCGTTCAAACATGTCGATAAGCCGCCCGGGCGTGGCAATCAGCACGTCGACACCTTTGTTGATGACTTTCGCTTGCTCGTCTAAAGACTCACCTCCTATCAACAACGCTTTCGTGAGGCGGTGATTCTTGCCGTAAATATCAAAATTCTCAGCTACTTGCGCCGCTAGTTCACGGGTGGGCTCGAGTATGAGCGACCTTGGCATACGCGCCTTGGATCGGCCTTGCGCCAAGATGTCGATCATGGGCAATGTGAAAGAGGCGGTTTTTCCAGTACCAGTTTGGGCACAGCCTAGGATATCGCGACCCATCAGGACATAGGGAATCGCTTCCGCTTGAATGGGCGTGGGTTCGATGTAGCCGGCATCGGTGACGGCATTTAAAAGGTCTTCACTAAGACCGAGATCGGAGAAAATCATGTAAGCCGGGTGTACCCGTCGATGTGATCGGCCGAACATCATGTTACTGTTCATGCCAAAGGTTGATGGATAGTAGGGTTTTGTTGTCCTCTGTCAACGATTTAGAAGGTTATCGGACGGGTTATTATGAATCCTTGCCAATACGCTATACATCGGTACCGTCCATCCCCATAGACACGTTAGGAGCTCTAGAATGTCTGGAAGAGTCCCGTTGGTCTTATTGCCTGGCCTTTTGTGTGACAACGCCCTTTGGAAACATCAGGTTGTTGAATTGGCCGACGTGGCTGAATGTAACGTCTTGGTAATGAACGAGGACAACACTATGGCCGGAATGGCGGCGCGGGTTCTTGATGAAGCGCCGGCCAAATTCGCATTGGCCGGACTGTCTATGGGCGGCTACTGCGCCTTTGAAATCATGCCTCAGGCACCGGACCGCGTAGATCGACTAGCCTTACTGGACACGTCTCATGAGGCTGATGCGCCGTCGCGGCGGAGCGAGCGTCTAGCGTGGATTGCCAAGGCAAAGACACACGGCTTAGAAGCTTTGATTTCGGATCATATGGATATGTGGTTACATCCACAACATCTGAAGGATGAGGCATTGGTTGCCGAAGTGGCGGGGTCCGCGCGGAATGTCGGATTGGTGGCCTATGAGCGGCAATTGACCGCGATTATGAACCGCCGGGATAGTTCACCGACACTGGCGTCAATATCTTGTCCCACTCTTGTATTGTGTGGCCGTCAAGATTTGACGACGCCCGTGCAGCTACACGAGGCCATGGCTGACAACATAGAAGGAGCGGAATTAGTAATTGTCGAGGACAGCGGGCATCTTACAACTTTGGAGAAACCCGACGTCGTCTCCGCCGCCTTGCGCCGATGGTTGGACGTCGGAGTGTAAGGAGGAGCATGCAGCAGCAAATCCTAAGTATCCGAGGCCACAAGCCTTGCATTGCAGATGACGCATTCATCGCATCGACTGCGGTGGTGATTGGCGATGTGGAAATCGGCTCGCGGGCCAGCATCTGGTATAACTGTGTGGTGCGCGGGGATATTCACGAGATCCGGATTGGCGAAGACACTAATATCCAAGATGGTACGGTGATTCACGTCGCTCGTAACAGTTTCGGAACCTATATCGGCAAGGGAGTAACCGTTGGTCACCTGTGTCTTATTCACGCCTGCACCCTGGAGGATCATTGTATGATCGGCATGCAGGCGACAGTCATGGATGGATGCGTTGTGGAACCTGGTGCCTTTTTAGCAGCGGGCTCTCTGTTGCCGCCAGGCAAGCGTATTCCAGCTGGCGAATTCTGGGCGGGTTCGCCGGCCCGATTTGTCAGCATAGTCAAGGATGCACATCAGGCGATGCTGAACCGTATTTCGCCTGGGTATTCTGAACTTGGGAGAGAATATAGGGCTGAAGGGTTAGATCTCAGAGATCTCGCTAGCGATGTCATGGCACTGCCGGTCCAAAAACGTGCGGAGGAATAGTGTGTGTCTCAGTGGAGGGGTATGAAGGGGCTTCTCGAAGGGGTTTATGCCGGAGAAATTCGCGCCATCGCCCGAATGATGTCGCTGGCCGAGGGGGCACAGAGGCCGGTTCGTGATGCTTTGGGCGAAATTTATCGGCGCGCCGGGCGAGCACATGTTGTAGGCCTTACAGGTTCGCCGGGCAGCGGCAAGTCAACACTGGTGGGGGCGCTTACTCGAGCGGTTCGCAAATCCGGCCGCAAGGTTGGCATTGTGGCTGTCGATCCGTCCAGCCCTTTCTCCGGCGGTGCGATCCTGGGGGATCGTATCCGGATGACCGATTTAGCCACGGACAAGGGAGTTTTCGTTCGTTCCCTCGCAACGCGCGGCAACTTGGGCGGGTTGGCCAGCGCCAGTCTTGATACCGTGGACATTCTTGATGCCGCCGGATTTGACCTAGTATTGATCGAAACGGTCGGCGTTGGTCAAGACGAGGTTGATATCGCGAGAGCGGCGCACACGGTGGTGGTGGTTTCCGCCCCGGGACTTGGCGATGATGTTCAGGCCATCAAGGCCGGCGTTCTGGAAATCGCCGATATCCACGTAGTTTCTAAAGCGGATCGGCCTGACGCCAACAAGACGGCCAGCGATTTGAATGCTATGCTGGGGTTGGGTCTTGGTCGTCGTGATCAGGGGTCCTGGTCTGTGCCAGTTATCTGCACCAGCGCCGAGACGGGTGAGGGAGTGAGGGGTCTTGGCTCCGCCATAGATAGTCACGGCATCCATTTGTCGAATTCTGGAGAACGTGAACGCCGGCAACATGAAATTGCCGAAATGAGGGTCCTTAAGATTGCTGAAAACATGGTTCGTGGCCGCGTAGAGCAAGAGCGTGAGGCAAGCCTGAGAACAATGTTTGACGATTTAACGTCGCGCCGCCTTGACCCGCATTCCGCTGCACGAAAATTACTTCAAGATTTGAATTTAGTATTCTGAATGTCTGATATTAAATTATATTTTGAAATGTCGAAATCTACCTGCCTCGATTTGAATTATAGGAAGCCTATGATTTCGCCAAGTAATGGTCGTCTGGAAATTGAAATTATGCGGATTGTTTTTAGCTAGCCGCTTGAAATGGGTTGGTTTAAGCGTTCGAGTCCTCGCTTTGAGTTAGGATTGAAAAGTCGTCCATCTGCGCGTTGCAGTGGTTCAAAGAATTGGTCTGTGCAGCCTTTTCAGCCTACGCGTTAGGACGGAATGAGTTTACTTGGCATTTGCTGGAATTGTGCGCAACCGAGTGGCAATTACAAGTTGGCGCATGGCCATGCTGGCTTGAAATACGAGTAAATTGACTGCGGTTTGCAAACGCTGTTGGATTGCTCGTCAACTAGAGAGTGATCATTAGGCAAATTCCTTTTAACAACGGAGAGTTCTCATGACTGTTGCCCGCCAACTGGCCGAGCGCATACTGACCCCAACGTTCAAGGATTTGCCCGCTGAAGCCGTAACTTGGGCGAAAATCGGAATTCTAGACACGGTCGGTGTTACCATTGCCGGCGCCTCTGAGCCGTGTACCGCCATTACGGCTGCAACGCCTGGAATTGCCGATACCGATGGCCCGGCCCTTTTGTTTGGCTTCTCGCGACGGACCTCTGTGCTAGATGCGGTTTTGGTCAACGGCATTGCGTCACACGCATTGGACTACGACGATGTCAATAACCAGATCGGGGGCCACCCCTCTGTACCGTTGGTGCCGGCTATGTTCGCCCTAGCCGATATGGAAGACACCAGTGGCGAAGACGCCATAGCGGCCTATGTTCTCGGATTTGAGACGGAGACCCAAATTGGCCTTGGTGTGCATTATCACCATTACGCCAAGGGATGGCACCCGACGGCGACGTTAGGCATATTTGGAACCGTTGCAGTGGGCGCTCGGCTACTGAAACTTAACGAGGATCAGACAACTCAGGCTCTGGCGCTGGCGGTATCTTTGGCATCTGGAGTAAAAGCTAACTTTGGGACCATGACCAAGCCACTGCACATAGGGCACTCGCTGCGTAACGGCGTGATGGCCGTATTGATGGCACGGGACGGGTTTACCGCTAATGAGGCTGCATTTGAGCACGCGCAAGGGTTTTTTGAGGTGTTTAATGGCGCAGGTGCCTACGATGCATCGAAGATTTTCGACGACTGGGGAACACCTTGGAATGTCACCCACCCCGGGCCGAGTTTGAAAGCCTATCCGTGCTGCGGCTCAACCCACGGAGCCATCGATTGCGCTCTGGCTTTGCACCATGACTATGCGCCGAATTTGGCGGATATAGCCAAGATTGATATCCTTACGGATCCAAAGCGACTGCCGCATACGGACAATCCTCACCCCATCAGCGGCCTTGGCGCCAAATTCAGCATACAATATGTCGTTGCACGCGCCTTAATCGACGGCGCGGTGCGCTTAGGAGACTTTGAGGGCGCGGCGTATGACGATCGTGATGCACGTGATCTCATGGCGAAAATCTCGGCGTGCGTCCATCCGGAAATGGATGATCCTGATATGGACACCTACGCCGCCGAAGTGAAAATCATATTGAACGATGGGCGGGAATTATCTCACCGTTCTGGCGACGACGTACTCCGGGGGCCGAACCGTCCGATGGAAAAGGTGGCCTTGTTTGCAAAGTTCGCCGATTGCACGCAGCGGCAACTTTCGGCGGAGGCGACGCGCCCACTTTATGAGATGCTTTTACAGTTGGAGACCTTGCCGCGGCTTTGCTCCGTAACGGATTTTCTGGCAGCTATTGAACCGTCATGTACTAAAGCCGCTTAATAGACAATAGATCAATCGACGGTCATCATAATGATATTGGTGTCCGGTGCAGCGGCAACATCAATGCCGACCTCAAAGGCTTCCGAGTCAACCATCTGGATATTCATCTTTCCGTCGCCTTCCTCCAGGTCTCGGAAGAGATTCTCGATGCCTTTGAAGAGGTTCTCGCCGCCTGTTTCCAATGTCGTCCGAAGGACCTCAGGATTGGTCATGGCGAGATTGCTGAGCGAAAGTGCGGCGACGTATTGACGACCATAGAAATCCACCTTGCGGACTGTATCTTTGTCCAGGCCTTCGATCTCGCTCACGTAGGATTGAACCCACCGCGACGTGAGCAAATAGGATTGCTTGAGGAAATCAAGGATTTGGTTTTCGGTCCAAGAATCGTCTTGGAAGCGACTGTCGTCGGCCACCTGTTCAATGATGGGTGCTGTGTTTTGGCCAAGTATACGTTGCGAAAAATTGGTCCACAGCGTCAGATAACCCTACCAAAGACCGATATGCGATTTGACCATGTGGGCGGGATTCGCCATTATCTGACATATGGGAAGTATGAGGGCTTTGCCAATATTTCGTGGATCAGCTTCCGGTAGAGCGTTGGACTCCAAGTGGTGGTGCATGGAAGCCGCCAGAGTGCACTGCGGTCACACCGAGATACTGGCTAAGGCTCTCGACAACTCCGCCAGATCAGGCATGTTCTGCGTCGCGTGAGGTTGATCGATCATCATCCAATCCTTTAAGATTAGTCATGAATCGTTGCCTCGGCACTCGACTTAATTATTTTTAGCGACTTGGTTTGCGATCGGTTAACTATTCGAATGTACTCTGATATTTCAGAGTTTTTGCTGCAAGTGCGAAAAGAATGTATCAATACATTCAAACGCAACGGCTGGAAATGGGGATGAAATCAATGGCGGACAACAAATTATTGACCATTGGCGGACATGTTATTGCTGTCACCTTTGTCATGTCTTTACTCAACGCTTGCTCTCAGCTTCCGGACGCCGTTGACCCAGTAGAGTGGTATAATAGCTCGGTTGATTTCTTTACCGGAAGTGAAGAAAAAGATGGCTCTTCCGCCAAGCAGCAAGTTAAGAATAAGCTTGAGAAGGACCGCGGTACGGCGCCTCCGGGCGCCAACAAGGAATTCCCAAAGATTGCCGTTGTGGATCAGCAGCGTGATTACTTCGAGGCGCGTAAGCGAGGGGGGCTTGTAGCTGACACTGAAGGCCGAAAGTATGCACCAGCTATTGCTCGGCAGGGTGAACCTTCTAGCCGATTGGCTGCCGCGCCTCCGCCAGAGCCACGTGTCGCGGAACAACAGCCTGCTCCGCCTGCTACACCGGCACCGGCCGTGACTATGGAGCAAGCAACTTTGTCGCCGCCGTCTGCGGGTAAGACGACGAATGTGTCCTTACCCTCGACAGATGATCAAAAGGCCTCTGAGGCCCGACTCCAAAAACGGTTGAATGAAATTCGGGCGCGTGCAGGCCAACCCACTGTCCAATTACTGACATCTGCGGCCGGTGTAAGCGTGTCGGATACCTTCAAGACAGTGATTGTGAGTTCTACCGGCATCAGCTCTGGCCAAATGGGTACGCCGGCTCCGATCCCCGCCAGAGCCGAAGCATCACCCGTAGTAGCCAATCCGCTGATCCATATTGCCCGCCCTGCTCGAACTTTAGACTCCAACGCCGTGAAGGTGGCGACTATCCATTTCCAAAACGGCTCGTCCGCGCTGACGAAGCGCGATCGCCAAATCATTGCCAACGCCTTGCAATTGAAGAAGGAGCGGGGTGGGCGCATCCATATCATTGGGCACGCCAGCAGTCGAACAAAGTCATCTGACCCGGTTCGCCACAAAATGGTGAACTTTAAGGTTTCGGTTGACCGCGCCGACGCAGTTGCTCGGGAGTTGATACGTCTTGGTGTGAATAAAGAAGAGTTGGTGGTCGACGCGATTTCGGACGCGCAACCTGTCTACTTCGAGTTTATGCCAACCGGCGAGGCGGGCAATCGGCGGGCGGAAATTTACCTCGAGAGCTAGAGGCGATGCGCACCTATCGTGGCGCTTGCCATTGCGGAAAAGTCGTATTCGAGATCGACACAAATCTTAACAGCGCAGCGATATGTAATTGTTCTATATGTCGGAGGCGCAATGCGCTAATGCACCGGGTACCAGCGACGCAGTTTCGTCTTATTGAAGGCGCCGATGCGCTGAAGCTGTACCAGTTCAATACGTCAACTGCGCGCCACTATTTCTGCAACATCTGCGGAATTTATCCATTCCATCGTCCGCGTATCGACCCTGATGCTTACACAATTAATGTAAATTGCTTGGCTGATGTGGATGATAATCAAATCATGAATTTGGATATTGTCAGTGTTGATGGACGTTCTTTTTCCACGTCGGATTGACCCGCAGCAGTCATAATCTCGTTATGATCGATCGGCATATTCTCTTCTCGCTGATGGAACATGCTTGAGCAGTCCGGAACCATCTGGCATTTCATAGGCGTAATCAGGATAGAGATCGAGCGGTAATGGACCAGAAATTTCATAAGATTAGGCGTTTGCCACCCTATGTCTTTGCAGAGGTCAACGCTATGAAGGCTGAAGCCCGTGCCGCTGGCGAGGACATCATCGATTTTGGCATGGGGAACCCTGATCAGCCACCACCCCCGCATATTATCGAGAAGCTCAAGGAGACGGTCGAAAACCCCAAGGCACATCGCTATTCGAATTCCCGCGGAATCTCGGGACTTCGCAAAGCGATTTCCGCTTATTATGGACGCCGTTTTGGGGTTGAGGTCGACCCGGAGACTGAAGCTATCGTGACCCTGGGGTCAAAAGAAGGTCTGGCCAACCTGTCATCGGCTATCACGACGCCCGGTGACGTGATCCTTGTCCCAAATCCGAGTTATCCTATCCACCAGTTTGGCTTTATTATCGCTGGCGCCGCAGTTCGCAACATTCCCGTCCAACCGGACGGTAATTTTATGGCCGCGCTAGAGCGTGCGGTCCAGCACAGCGTGCCGAAACCGACCGCCCTGGTGCTCAACTATCCGAACAACCCGACAGCCCGTGTCGTCGATCTTAATTTCTATGCTCAGGTAGTCGATTTCTGTCACTTCCATGGCATCTTTATCCTGTCAGATTTAGCGTATTCTGAAGTTTATTTCGACATTGCACCACCGCCGTCAATTCTTCAAATTCCACGCGCCTGGCAAATTGCCGTGGAATTCACTTCTATGAGTAAGACCTACTCCATGCCCGGATGGCGGATTGGGTTCGCGGCTGGGAATCGGAGATTGATTAGCGCGTTGACGCGGGTGAAGTCCTATTTGGATTATGGCGCCTTCACTCCGATCCAGGTAGCAGCAGCGGCGGCTTTGAATGGGCCGCAGGACTGCGTCGACGAGATGCGGACCTTGTATAAGGAGCGTCGCGATGTGCTAGTCGAAGGATTAGCCAATGCGGGTTGGCACATTCCTGCNCCGAACGCNACTATGTTCGCTTGGGCCCCAGTACCGCCGCCNTACNTAGACATAGGTTCGCTGGAATTTTCGAAACTGCTGCTCCGTGANGCCCANGTAGCGGTGTCACCTGGTATAGGNTTCGGTGAGCATGGCGAGGGATTCGTCCGCATTGCTCTTTGCGAGAACATCCATCGCACCCGTCAGGGCATCCGTTCCATCAAAGCGCTTATGAGTGGCGTGAAGAAGTCCCTCTCGTCACCCACCCTGGCTAAGGCCGCTAACACATGACCAAGTCGCTGCGGATTGGGATTGCCGGTCTGGGCACGGTCGGGGTCGGTACTCTCGAGGTTCTCTCTTCGCATGCTGAAATGTTTGCAAAAAAAGTGCCTCGCCCACTCACCGTCAAGGCCGTGGCAGCGCGCGATCGGGCTCGGGACAGAGGCGTCGCTCTCGACGATTATGAATGGTTTGACAATGCTGTAGATATGGCATTTTGCGACCATGTGGATATTGTGGTTGAATTAATCGGCGGATCGGATGGCATCGCGAGGGAACTGACCGAAGCGGCACTAGCAAACGGCAAGCACGTGGTGACGGCGAACAAGGCGCTTATTGCGACCCACGGGACATCTCTGGCGAATATGGCTGAGGAGGCTGGGGTAAATTTGGCCTTTGAGGCCGCCGTGGCTGGAGGCGTTCCGATCATCAAGGCCCTTCGCGAGGGCCTTATCGCAAATCGGATTGACCGTGTTTATGGTATCCTTAATGGGACCTGCAATTACATTCTTTCGGACATGGAACAGTCAGGACGCGATTTTTTGGATGCGCTTGATGAAGCTCAGGCGCTCGGCTACGCTGAAGCTGATCCTAGCTTTGACATCGATGGGATTGACGCCGCTCACAAGCTCGCCATATTGGCCAGCGTGGCGTTTGGCACGGTCGTGGATTTTGATGGAGTCCATGTCGAGGGTATTCGTCATATCTCACCTATCGATATAGAATTTGCCCGCGAATTGGGTTTTGGCATCAAACTTCTTGGAGTGGCGGCTCGCACGGCCGATGGCTTCGAGCAACGTGTGCACCCATGCATGGTGCCCGAGTCTGCGCCTATTAATCACGTTAGCGGCGTTTTTAACGGAATCGCTGTGGACGGTAATTTTGTCGATACGACCATTTACGAGGGTCGCGGCGCGGGCGCCGGTCCTACTGCATCCGCTGTAGTCGCTGACATTTTAGATATTGCCTGCGGCAACCCGGTGCCTGTGTATGGCATACCGGCACGCAACCTGAAGCCTGCACAGACTGTAGATATGGGGCGCCATCGAGGGGCTTATTATGTGCGATTGACAGTCGTTGACGAGCCCGGCGTGTTCGCCGAGATCGCGGCTATTCTGCGTGACCACGAAGTCTCCATGGAGTCCGTCCTGCAGCGCGGCCGGGCGCCGGGTGAGCCCGTATCTGTTGTGATGACGCTTCACGAGTCTTTAGAGGTTGACGTGGTTAACACACTGGACGCCATGGCCTCTCTAGACACGGTTGTTGAGGCTCCTCGGATGATCCGGATGGAGACCTTTGCCTAGACGGTTGGCAATGGGCGTCGTTCGGGCCAACATGCATTATGTCTGACGATATTGCTCCAGATCGAAACCTTGCCCTCGAAGCTGTTCGCGCGACTGAAGCTGCGGCTATCGCAGCCGCGCGGTTTCTTGGCAGCGGAGATGAACGGGCGGCCGATCAAGCCGCCGTTTCTGCAATGCACCGTGCCATTGAGAAATTTCAAGTGGATGGTACCGTTCGCATCGGCGAAAGCGACGCAAACGATGGTAAACTCTCCGTCGGACAGAGAGTTGGAACCGAGATCGGACCGAGAGCGGATATCGCACTAGTTGCAATTGAAGGACCCAGCATCGTCGCCCGCGGTGGATACAATGCCCTATCTGTGTTAGCCATGGCCGAAGAGGGAGGCTTTCTGCCGGTTCCCGAAATTTATATGGATAAAATCGCTGTCGGGCCCGACGTTGCACCGGAGGCTATTGATCTGGACAAGTCGCCCGNGGAAAACTTGAACGCGGTGGCAGCGAGTATGGGCGTAGCTGTTTCGGATCTACAAGTTTGTCTGCTGGATCGGCCTCGTCATAGTCAATTGGTTACCGCTATTCGTGAAACTGGCGCGCGGATTCAATTGATAATGGATGGTGATGTAAATGGGGCGGTTGCGCCGGGGTTGGCTAACAGTCCNGTNGACGTNTACATTGGTATCGGCGGTGCGCCGCAAGGGGTNTTGGCCGCCGCCGCTNTGAGGGCGCTTGGGGGNGCCATGCAGGGCCGGCTNGTGATTCGNAACGCTGATGACGGGGCNAAGGCNCGCAACGCTGGGATNGAGGANCCAGATAAGAAATTGANACTTGAAGAAATGGCCGGNGGTCACGTGACCCTGGCGGCCACAGGCATTACCCACGGACCGATNCTGAANGGTGTGCGGCTGGCGCCTGAAAGCGCGGTGACCCACTCCATGGTCATGCGTTCGCGAACCGGGACGTTCCGCTATATCGAAGGACATCATGACTTCCGAAGGAGNCGCAAAGACTGATCCCGTTTCGGCTACGGATCCCTACCTCGGTGTGGCCGAATCCGCCGAGGGAAAACGTTGGCTGCTGCGCGAATACGACGACCGACAGGCGCTGACTTTAGTCCAGCGTCATTGTCTGCCTGATGTTGTGGCGCGAGCCCTGGCCGCGCGTGGCATANATGCGGANACGGCNGGCGCCTTTCTNNCCCCCACCTTGCGNGATCTGTTACCCAATCCAAGCCGTCTGCAAGACATGGANACAGCTGCNGAGCGTGTCGCGGGAGCTATCATGCACGGTGAGGGCATCNCNGTATTCGGAGACTACGACGTGGATGGCGCCACTTCTTCCGCGCTGCTGAATCGATTTATCGAACATGTCGGTGGACGTTGTCGGATCTATATTCCTGATCGTCTACGCGAAGGATACGGACCAAACACGCAGGCGTTGTTGAAGTTAGCCAGAGAGGGAGCGTCCGTGGTGTTGACAGTGGATTGCGGCACGGCGGCACATGAGCCTCTGGCGGCAGCGCGAGACGTCGGATTGGACGTAATTGTCGTTGATCATCACACAGCGGAGGCAAACCTGCCGGCGGCCATAGCTGTAGTCAACCCAAATCGACTGGATGACGACAGTGGCGAGGGACATTTGGCNGCCGTAGGCGTAGCGTTCCTTTTGGTGGTCGCGGTGAATCGAGAATTGCGNCGGGNAGGCTGGTATGTGGATCGCACTGAACCCGATCTTACGCAATGGTTAGACCTTGTGGCTTTGGGGACTGTTTGTGATGTGGTGCCGCTTCGAGGTCTGAACAGGGCCTTGGTTACGCAGGGCCTGAAGGTTATCCAGCGACGCAGTAATCCTGGCCTCCGGGCACTCGCCAATATCGCCGCTATATCGGAAGCGCCTGCTGCCTACCACCTTGGTTTCGTTTTTGGGCCGCGGGTCAACGCTGGAGGACGCGTCGGAGCGGCTGACCTGGGTGCACGCCTGTTGACTACGGCAGCTGAGGATGAAGCGGTGGATCTAGCTAAGGATCTTAACACTTTTAACCAAGAGCGTCAGAATATTGAGACTCAGGTTTTCGCGGAGGCCCTGGAAGGTTTGGAGAGAAATCCTCCGGGCGCCGCCGTTTTCGCGGTTGGAAAGAACTGGCACCCTGGCGTAATCGGTATAGTCGCCAGCCGTTTAAAAGAGCGCTTTAATCGACCGGCTTGCGTCATTTCTATGAATGAAAACGAAGGTTTGGGCACCGGCTCGGGACGTTCCGTGACGGGGGTCGATCTGGGCGCGTACGTGATCGCCGCCCGTCAGGCTGGATTGTTGAACCGGGGCGGTGGACACCGCATGGCAGCAGGATTCACGGTAACCAAAGCGAATTTGCCCGCATTCCGTGAATTTCTTGATGAGCGCGTAGCTTCCCGCGTTGCGGAAGCTTATGTTGTGCCGAGCCTTTACCTGGACGGAGCCCTGACCTCAGGTGGCGCTAATCTAGAATTAATCGAGGCCCTAGAGCGCCTGGCTCCCTTTGGCAGCGGCAATTCGGAGCCAAGGTTTGTGATACCTTCGGCACGAGTGAGTTTTGCCGATATAGTCGGTGGCGATCATGTGCGCTGCAGTTTTGAAAGCAGGGATGGAAGTCGTTTGAAGGGGATATGCTTTCGTGCTGTAAACCGCCCGCTCGGCCAGCTCCTCCTCAAGNCGCAGGGACGGCCTTTGCATGTGGCGGGACGACTGCGGGCCAACTCTTGGCAGGGCAGGGTTTCGCCACAGCTCTTTGTCGATGACGCGGCTGCGGTATGGTAATGTCTCCCGGGTTACTAGTCTGGAGAGGGGGAAGACATGCTCGATAAATGGGACGGTCGCTTCATGGATTTGGCGAATTTTGTTGCCAGTTGGTCCAAAGATCCTTCAACACAAGTTGGTGCGGTGATCGCAAANGCTAATACCAAGCGGGTNGTTTCCATGGGTTTCAATGGATTTCCAGCAGGCGTCGAGGATTCGGAAGACCGCCTAGAGACCCGCGAGATCAAGTACGAAATGGTCGTCCATGCGGAGGCTAATGCGTTGTTGTTTGCCGGTCCCGCGGCCGAGGGATGTACACTCTATGTCACTCCTTTGCCACCCTGTGCACGATGTGCGGTGCTGATTATCCAAGCGGGAATTAGCCGGGTCGTTTGCCCNNTCCCGGATAANTCCAAGGAACCTTGGGCAACACAGAGCCGAATTTCCGAGACCATGTTCGGAGAGGCTAGTGTTCAGTTGGATTATATCGATCTGTAATGACGGTGCTCACAAATCGAGTCACCCACAATTTTACAAATCATAGGAGATAGGTGGGCGTTCATTTGACTATACCAGAATCTTGTTGAGAGACGGTGCACGCAATCGAGTAGGGCTGTCCATGGGGCCGACCAGCGGCCCGGCGTAATCGATGAATGCGGGTGTGATATCCGTAGCGCTGGCGGCGATCAGAGAATCGTCCATGACTTTGGTTTTNGCGGCCACGTCNGAAAGTGCGCTGAGCTGATAATCGACGGCATAGTCGCCGATACGGTGAATAGTCACAGTACCATCCCGCCTCGCGGAGGCGGCATACTGAACGGCACGAATTCCCACTTCGCGGGCTTCGCGCTGATCGACCTCTGAGACACATCCAAGGAAAGAGCGTTGCAGATACCCAAATGTATCTCCACGGACACGTTTAATGTCTGTGTTNGCCTTGATAGAGCTGGTCAACAAATCAGCCAGTGCACCTGTGCCGGAGAGTTGCACGTTGCCGTGTGCATCCTTTTCCAGGTTGGCGCTCAATTTCGCAAGAATGGGGGTTCCGTCACTGTCGTGAATGCCTTCTGATACAGCTATTACGCAGCGACCATGCTTATCGTAGGTGGCCTTAACGTCNGTGGTNAAGGCGTTAACGTCAAAGTTCCGCTCTGGCAGGTAGATGAGGTGCGGACCGTCATCCGAATAGCGGCGAGCGAGGGCGGCGGCGGCAGTCAAGAAGCCGGCATGACGGCCCATTACAACGCCAACATACACCCCAGGCAATGCACGGTTATCCAGGTTCACGCCAGCAAAGGCGGACGCCACGAACTTTGCCGCTGATGGGTAACCCGGCGTATGGTCGTTGATCATCAAATCGTTGTCGATAGTTTTTGGGATATGTACGCACCGGAGCGCATAGTCAGCAGCTTGCGCCTCATCTGAGAGGATCCTTAGTGTATCTGAAGAGTCGTTTCCGCCGATATAGAANAAAGTACCGATGCCATGTGCTTGCAGTACTTTGAAGATTTCCTGACAGTAGGCGACATCTGGTTTGTCCCGGGTCGAGCCCAATGCTGAACAAGGTGTTTGGGCCACAAGTTCTAGGTTGGCGTCCGTCTCTTGGGATAGATCNACGAAGTCTTCGCTAACGATACCGCTGACGCCATGCATGGCCCCATAAATCCCCTCGGCTCCATGCCGACGGGCTTCCTGAACGGCGCCGACGAGCGATTGATTAATGACGGCGGTTGGGCCGCCACCCTGGGCGATAAGTGCCTTGCCTTGCAGCATGTGAAGACCTTTCGTTTCAAATGTTNGAGCGGGCCATGACTAATAGCGAATTCTAGAAAGCGCAAACCGATGTGGAAAGATGAGTTATCGAAGTTTTCGGAAGAATTTGATGTTTTTTGACCTTGATTTCTTCCCCATCAATCTGTACCTACACCGCGTAAGTGACCCCTTCGTCTAGTCAGGTCTAGGACACCTGCCTTTCACGCAGGCAACACGGGTTCGAATCCCGTAGGGGTCGCCACNNCTCTTCTAAGTNTATTGATTTTATTGGGGAAATAGAAGGGTTGTCACTTATGGATCGAAAGGGTTGTCACTTTTGTTCTAGCTTTGATCCTCATTCTGGTCTTCCAGGCGCTGTCTGACACCTTCAGCGAGCATCTCTTTTCTGACCTTTGCGACGTAAGTTTCGACGTCCTGCATGTTCTGATGGTTCGAGATCGACATGATTTCTTTGGTCGTGCAGAGCATTGGCGGCTCGGCCAAGCAGTATAGCGGGGAAATAGATCCACTTATTTTCAAGTCATGAGCATCACCCTCGAATTTCAGCCATTCGTTTCACCAACTGTTTGTGGAGGCTGTGTCTTTCGTAGGGTTTCATTTTTTTCCATTTGTCGCACTCGCGCCGGGTCCGCCCACAACCTAAACACCAGCCATTTGGCCCCGAAAATTCACAGACATTTATGCATGGGCTTTTGGATCGTTTCATCTGGGAGTCTCTAAATTACTTTCGAGCACATCGTTGACGATAAATCGTTTCGACGCAAAAGGGCTCTTGCGAGAGGATAACCGAATTTAGGCTTTCAAATTATGATATTTATCAATATTTTAATTAACAATTGTTATGTTATAACACTATGAATTATGTAATCAATTTGAGATGCAATCCCGTACACAACTACTAGTCCTTTGTTACTCGAACAATGCCATCGCCTAGCACGAACTGATAAAAAAGATCGTTATTTCAGAGGCATAGGCCGAAACAGACCAGTCTTGAAAGAGAATGATCATGAACGAAATATCACAAATCCCAGTCACAGTGCTAACGGGCTTTCTCGGCGCGGGAAAAACGACCCTCCTCAATCGGATTCTCACTGAGCAACACGGAAAACGCTACGCGGTAATCGTCAATGAATTTGGCGAGGAAGGTATCGATAACGAACTCGTCGTGGATGCCGATGAAGAAGTTTTTGAAATGAACAATGGCTGTATCTGCTGCACTGTGCGCGGCGATTTGATCCGGATCCTCGGTGGCCTCATGAAGCGTGGCGATAAATTCGACTCCATTATCGTCGAGACAACTGGGCTTGCTGATCCAGCGCCGGTTGCGCAAACTTTTTTTGTCGACCAGGACGTTGCCGATCGAACTCGTTTAGACGCGATTGTGACCGTGGCCGACGCTGTCCATCTAGAAGGACAATTAGGCGAGCATCACGAAGCAGAAGAGCAAGTCGCCTTCGCTGATGTTCTGCTTCTGAATAAGACTGATTTGGTAAGCTCAGACCAGCTTGAAAAAATCGAAGATAGAATTCGCCACATTAATCCCTATGCAAAAATTATCCGAACTGAACACTGCGGCACGTCGCTGGATGAGGTTATCGGGCTGAATACTTTTAGTCTTGACCGGGTGTTGGAAGTTGAGCCTGACTTTTTAACTTCTGACCACGACCACGAACACGATGACGATATCAAAAGCCTTTGCTTAGTATCGGATGAGCCACTCGACTCAAAGAAATTTCAAGCCTGGTTCGGGGATCTAATTCAAACCCGTGGTGTAGACATTTTGAGGTCTAAGGGGATCTTAGATTTCAAAGACGATAATGATAGGTTCGTCTTTCAAGGCGTTCATATGTTAATGGACGGTGCCCCACTGGGCCCTTGGCCCGAGGGCAAGCGCACCTCTCGGATAGTTTTCATTGGACGCAATCTCGATACCATGGATCTGGAAAACGGATTTGCGGCGTGCCGAGCGACCTAATACCTCCAACACCTCAGCGCATCCGGCGTGGCTACTTTGAGGAGTCTGTCCTGCAACGCAAAGGGGTCAACCTTGATGCCGGTTCACCCGCCACCGGCGCCGTGTTGGCAGGCGAATATGTTGCAGCGGGATTTGGCGATGGAACTTTGCGGTTCTTCCCCCCCGAAAAGCCGCCGTTAACAGTGCATGCCCACCATGGAGCAATACTCTGCCTCGCATCTGATTACGAAACCAATTATGTTCTCACAGGAGGTGACGATGGGCGTTTCCTTCGCGTCTCAACTAAGGGTGGCATTGAAGAGATTACTAGTTTTGGCACACGCTGGGTGGATAGCGTAGCAGCAGGCCCTGAGTGGCGCGCATGTTCATCGGGAGGTGTTGCTTATCTTTGGGGAACGGAAGATACGGATCCCAAATCTTTTGAACATCCGAGTACGGTAGGTGGTCTTGCCTTCAACACTGATGCCACACGGCTTGCAGTTTCACACTACGGCGGAGTTACGGTTTGGGAACGCCGAAAACGTGGATGGAAAGCTAAAAGATTAATTTGGAAGGGCTCGCATGGAGCGCTGGCCTTCAGTCCAAACGGAAAGTTTCTTGTCACAGCAATGCAAGAAAATGCCCTCCACGGGTGGCGCATTCGCGATAAGGCAGATATGCGCATGTCTGGTTACCCTGCAAAGGTAAAGAGTTTTGCCTGGGTTGGTGACGAACCGTTTCTCGCAACCTCTGGCGCCAACGAGGCAATATGCTGGCCCTTTGACGGTAAGGACGGTCCAATGGGACGCGCACCTCAAACCTGCGCCTACGGTGGCAAACAACTTTGTACGACCGTTGCCGGTTTTCCGGGTGTTCCGGGCGTTTTTGCCGGTTTTGCCGACGGGGCAGTGCTCGCCGAACAAATCACATCGGAGCCTACTAGTATGGTGATTAAAGGATCAAGCGGGTCAGCGGTCTCAGCCCTAGCAATTTCCCCTGCAGGATGGCTTCTGGCTGGTGAGGAGTCAGGCCGTGTTCTTTGGTGCAAGCTATCGGAAGGTGCTGGATAATGGATCTTTTCAATAGTCGAAAGGTGCCCGGTCGCGCGGGCTCTGTGAAGGCATGGGTAATTGAAGGACTTGGCCTTAATGACAGCGACCTCGTCACTGTCGCACAACTTGCTTGCCATGAACCTGATTGTCCACCGATTGAGACTTTGATTTCGGTACATGATATAGACGGAAGTCGCCGGGATTGGCGAATTCATAAGTCTATCGCTGATATCACCAAGACAGATGTGTTAAAAAATATTTCCAATGAGATAGGCACTTAGAAATTAAGAAAATCGGGTCGTCAAATCAGACCGATCCAAAAAAATAAACAAACGTGGCTTTATCGAAGTACTGCCTAAGCTGTTAGCAATTCGGAGAGTCAATTAGCGGGGTACGCATTTAAGCGTTGGTAGCTTTGTCCAACGATTTTAGCTCACAGATTTTACGGGCGCCGATCAAAGTCAGAGACGAGCGTGCGCCTAAGAAGTCAAAAATGCTGAGAGCCAGCACAATGTTCACTCTACGATTTTACCAAAATTGAGGCCCGTACTTGGTCGTTGTTTAGCTTACGGCAACTACCGTCATGCCCAAATCTCTCTCAAGAGCCTGAATATCCTTTAGTGCATCATCCTGGATTGTCGCAGGCTCCACATCTACGGCATTTAATGCCAGAAGTTTGAGTCCAGTTTCTTTTTCAACGTTTTGAACTTTCCGCAGACGCTCATTGTCTAAGTCTGAAAATGCATACAGCATGGTCTATCTCCATTAGCTATCGATACTACTTAGTAACTATACGTCATTTATTTGGAAATAGGTCATCATTGTCTTAAACGGGATAGTGAAAACGACAAAGGGGGCGCCAACTTGGCGTCCCCTTCAGCATGCCTAAAATAAGGACTTAGGAGCCCAGTGATTTTGAGATTGCCAACGCGTTATGGCGCATCATGTCCAGATACGTAGACGCCGGCCCCTTAGGGCCGGAGAGGGCATCTGAGTAGAGCGTTCCCCCGATCTTAGCGCCTGTTTCACGACTAATCTGCTCCATGAGGCGGTTGTCAGTAATTGTCTCAACGAATACGGCTGAGATTTTCTCCTTACGGATTTGATTGATTAGCGTCGCGACATCCTTGGCGGACGCCTCACTTTCGGTGCTCATTCCTTGTGGAGCCTCAAATTTCAAGCCATAGCGTTTGGCAAAATAACCAAACGCGTCATGCGAGGTAACCACGGTCCGCTTATTCTCAGGGAGCGCGTTCATACGTGCCATAATATCGGCATCTAAGGCCCTCAGTTTGGCGACATAGGCATCGCGATTCTTTATGTATGCGGTTGTGTTCGCCGGATCGGCCTTGACCAGTGCGGCAGCGATATTGGTTATGTACGTAACGACATTCTCCGCACTTTGCCAGGCATGTGGATCGAAGGCACCGTGATGGTGGTGGTGGCCTGCTTCCGGCTCTTGCTCTACCGGCTCAACATCTTTGCCTGTAACATTTTTGAAGAAGTGTTCATTGGCTTCAAACTCAAATGGCATGTGACCGGTAAAAAATGCATATTTGCCCGCTTTATCAATGTTAACCGAGAAGACCGTCATATCTTTCGTAGCGTCAAAATTCAGCGCATATGCTTTGTCTTGAGCAACCAGCACGTCATTGTGATCTCTAGAAACTAAGTCTTCAGATTTCAGAAGTCCTTCGGCTTTTTCTTCTGCGGTTTCAATACCATCGGACTTGAGAATGACCATTTTCATTCCAGGGTCTGCGTATTTTCCATCAACTTTTGCGAACGACCACTTGTAGGTTCCAGGGGAAAGTTCAAAAACACCCGCCCATTCAAATTCGTGGCCTCCCTCGCTTTTGTGCTTGTCATGATCATCATCTTTGTGTTTCGCGTGATCATCGTCTTTGTGGCTGTCATTGCCATGCTCGTCCGCCTCTTCAAAGGGTATTGCTGCAATACCCTCAGTCGCAACAATGCGGGAGCCACGGAAGTCCGACGCGTCAACCAGGCGATCAATCCAACCTTCGAACTCGAGACCGTTCACAAACAATACTTTAGCCGCACTAACGGCGCGGGCATCAGCCGGCGTCGGCTTGTAGACGTGCGCATCTCCGTCGTGGCCAACAAGCGTTGTCAGAGCGATGTGATTACCTCCTACCTGTTTGACCAAATCGCCTAGGATCGAGAAGGTCGAGACAACAGGAATAGGGTCTTTCGCGTGAACAAAACTTGACGCAGCTAGCATCAACGCAAATCCTGCGACAACGGGTTTCAAAAAAGTGATTGGGCGCAATTTATTTCTCCTTTTAATATTGAATTTGTGGACGCCGTAGCGCTCGCGAAACAAGACCACCAACCGGCCCAAAGACCAGCCCCAGTCCGTAGAAGATGCCGGCCATAAGAATAATCGCAGGACCAGATGGCAGACTAAAATGGTAAGAAAGCAGCAAACCGCAGAAACTCGAAAGGACGGCAACCAGTGCTGCGACAATAACGAGACCATTGATATTTGCGGCGAAAAAACGGGCCGCAGCAGCAGGCAAAATCATGATGCCCACGGCCATCAAAGTGCCTAAAGCGTGAAATCCACCGACCAAGTTCAACACCACTAGGGCTAAGAACACGAAGTGGGTCATGGCACTAATACCGCTTACAGAGCGGAGAAATTGCGGATCAGCACATTCTAAGATAAGCGGTCGAAACATGACAGCAAGGGTCAGCACCGAGAGGCTGGCAATGGTGCAAAGAAGGATCAATGCCGTATCATCGAGAGCCAGAACGGTGCCGAAGAGCACGTGCATCAGATCTACATTGCTCCCACGGGTCGAGACGATCAAAACGCCAAGCGCCAACGAGATTAAATAGAAAGCAGCAAGGCTTGCGTCCTCGCGGAGCGCGGTAACCCGGGTGACTAGGCCAGATAGCAGCGCCACCGCTATACCCGCGACCAACCCCCCTATGGTCATTGCACCCAGCGACAGCCCAGCGATCAGATATCCGATTGCCGCACCAGGCAGGATCGCATGAGCCATTGCGTCTCCAGTCAGGCTCATACGTCGCAGCATCAAAAATACCCCTACAGGCGTTGCGCCAACGGAGATCGCAATGCAACCGAGCAGCGCTCTACGCATGAAGCCGAAATCAGCAAACGGCAGGATGAGGGCTTCCCAGATCACGCTACGTCCTTTCCACAGTCATGAGGAGACCCCTCGCATGCTT
This sequence comes from Magnetovibrio sp., assembly GCA_002709525.1. Taxonomy (GTDB): domain Bacteria; phylum Pseudomonadota; class Alphaproteobacteria; order Rhodospirillales; family Casp-alpha2; genus UBA3470. The sequence goes on from PARE01000013.1 coordinate 127,807, forward strand.
CGCACATCTGACGAGCGCGGAACTGATTTTTTGCGGTTAATACGCGCTCCGTTGGCCCGTAAGCAATCAACTCGCGAGCCAGCAAAAGTGTATCAGGAAAATGCGCACGCACCGTTTCCTGATCATGGAGCACGGCCATAACCGTACGACCCTCACCGTGCCAACGGTGAATGACTTCAATCAGATCGGACATCGTGCGAGCGTCGATCGCTGTGAATGGCTCGTCCAGCAAATACAGCTGGACATCCTGCAAAAGAAGTCTTGCAAACAGAGCACGTTGCATCTGACCGCCGGACAACGAACCTATAAGTCGGGCCTCCATTCCGGTTAGGCCTACAGCAGAAATTGCGCGTTCAATGCGAGAACGCCGTTCCCGACCGAGCCAGCCGAATGAACCAATTTCACGCCATAACCCCATGGCCACGAGCTCTAACACCGAAATTGGGAACGCTCGGTCGATGTCCGATTGTTGTGGAAGATAGGCTATGTCTTCACGTTTTAGCGTGCCTAACGCCAATTGGCCATTTAATGGCGAGAGCGTTCCAGCCATGCCCTTCAGCAATGTCGATTTTCCGGCGCCATTGGGGCCGAATATAGCTGTTAGACTTCCCTGAGGGATATCGGCTTCCAGATCACGCACGGCCGGTAACCGATCGTAGCCCAGCGTAAGTTTCTGCAGGGATAAGGCTGTGTTCACAAGGGGCCTTGTGTTGCTGTTGCCCAAAAAAAACCAACCCATAAGATTGCCACAATGCATACCCCCCCGGCCAACCGGGAGCTTGCCCCCAATAGAGGCAGCTGGAACATTTCTGTACGGGAAGTCAACGGATATTCACCTCGTTAGTTTGGGCTCAACACCCAGCAAAATTTATTTTTCGAATGTTGACAGATTCATGTTCAGATTTTGCGGAGTAGGGAGTTCATCAAACTTTGTTATCTGTTGAAATAAATTTAGGAAGCGCTATTTCTAAGTATCGAAGCGTTATGTTATAACATTTTAATATTTTTGTAAATATTGCGACTACCGACAGCACTTGTTTTAAACTCACGACTTAATCCAAAGTGTCGACGTGTCCTTCAATAAGCTAATGTTATAACATAATTACCCGATTATTCCAACCAAGTGCCTGATGTCCGTAACTTTGTCCTTGCTCAGTTCGGGCGCGGTGCGGTCAGCGGAGAAGTTTAAGGGTTGAGCGCGGGAAAATATTATGCGTACACAGTATTGGACCAGCTGGCTCGGACCCTAAAAAAACTTTAAGACTTCCGAAGGGGGCATGCTGACTGGGAAT
>PARE01000014.1 GCA_002709525.1 Magnetovibrio sp.
CTACTCGGCGAACGACGCCCGCCGCATCTTGGGCAACAAAACCAGTGAAATCGAGGGCATCCTCGGCTACCGTGGACAAGATGAAATAGTGCACCGCGACGATCTAGTCCTGAGCTGAGGTAACGGACATGACCAATAAATCTAACATTGTTGAACTCATGCATGGCATCGGCAACGTTGCCAATGAAGCCGCGCGCCAGTTGACCACGGCATCCACAAAGTCGAAGAACGCGGCCTTATTAGGCGCCGCCAAAGCGATTCGCTGTAACCAGAACCGGATTATGTCGGAAAACGCTAAGGACATGGCTTTCGGCCAGGAGAAAGGCCTAACCAGGGCCATGCTTGACCGGTTGAGCCTGGATGAGAAGCGCATTGCGGCCATCGCAAAAGGCTTGACCGATATTATCGCTCTGCCCGATCCGATAGGCGTAATCACGGATGCCTGGGAACGTCCAAACGGCTTGAAGATCGAACGCCGGCGCACACCATTGGGTGTAATTGGCGTAATCTATGAGAGCCGGCCCAACGTGACAGCGGACGCAGGCGCGCTATGCCTGAAGGCAGGTAACGCGGCGATCCTTCGCGGCGGCTCAGAGAGTTTCCATTCATCGGGCGCCATCCTGGATTGCCTAGCCGAAGGCCTCCGTGAGGCTGGCCTACCGACCGCAGCCATTCAACGGGTTCCCACTCGCGATCGCGCAGCCGTGGGTGAGATGCTCACTATGGTCGACCACATTGACGTGATCGTGCCGCGAGGTGGCAAGTCGCTCGTCGAACGGATCTCAGCGGAAAGCCGCGTTCCCCTCTTCAAACACCTAGAAGGCATATGCCATACCTATGTGACGGCAGACGCTGATCCTGAGATGGCAGGAAACATCGTCCTGAACGCCAAGATGCGGCGCACGGGAATTTGCGGAGCTACTGAGACCTTGTTGATCGACCGCGCCGCGCGCGCCCAGCTGAGTCGTATCGTAGACAAGCTGACGGAGGCCGGTTGCGAGGTCCGTGGGGATGCCCGCACGCAAGAGGCTGATCAGCGAATTGTGCCAGCCTCGGACGAAGACTGGACCACAGAATATCTGGACTCCATCATTTCAGTGCGCACCGTAGACGGCCTACCTGCGGCCATCGAGCATATCGCCGAACATGGGTCTAATCACACGGAGGCGATCATCACGGAGAACTCGGCCACGGCGGAGACTTTTCTTAACGAAGTGGACAGTGCCATTGTTATGGTTAACACATCGACCCAGTTTGCTGATGGTGGCGAATTTGGCATGGGCGCAGAGATTGGGATCTCAACGGGAAAATTACACGCCCGCGGCCCGGTCGGGCTGGAGCAGCTTACATCTATGAAGTACGTGGTCCGCGGCAGCGGACAATGCCGTCCGTAGCCTGCGACCCTTGAAAACCCTCACACCCGGTAAGCGTTTCCTGCACTCGTCCGAAGTTGGCGCCTGGCATGTGCCTACCGGGTTGAGTGTGGGGCAGCGCATTGGCCTTCTCGGCGGCTCCTTCAATCCGGCCCACGAGGGTCACCTTGAAATCAGTCTGCTTGCTATCTCTCTCCTAGAACTTGACGAAGTATGGTGGTTGGTGACGCCCCAAAATCCGCTGAAGTCAGAAGACGGCATGATGCCCCTCGCGAAGCGCCTCCACAGCGCCCGGAACGTTGCCGCCGATCACCCCATTCAGGTGACCGACATTGAGGCAGAGTTGAACACAAACTTCACCGCAGAGACGCTGGTAGCCTTAACGGATGGGTATCCAGAAGCACGGTTCGTTTGGCTCATGGGCGCCGACAACCTGTGTCAAATCCACCGATGGCGGGACTGGTCCCGGATATTTCACACGGTTCCCGTTGCGGTTTTCGCACGTCCCACCTATTCTTTGCGAGCTGAGAAGTCAAAAGCGGCTCAGCGTTTCGCCAAGTACCGCGTAAAACCATACCGTGCGGGTAGCTTGGCGACCCGGCGGACTCCGGCGTGGGTGCTGTTCAAACGACCACTCAATCCAGTATCCGCTACAAAGATTAGGGCTCGTCACTAATAACCCTGGGCGCGAGCCTCAAGGCAAGGGCAACAAATGATAGGAGCGTTCCCATAGCCCAATCGAAACGGACCCCCCTGGCTGGAGATCTTCTGCAGTTAGTGGAATCATCCCTCGATGACGACAAGGCCGAGAACATCGTCGTGGTCGAGTTATCCGGCAAGACGGCTATTGCCGATTATATGGTTATTGCCTCTGGTACTTCGCAGCGTCACGTGGGTGCAATGGCCGATCATATCCAACGCCGCATGAAAGGTATAGGTCTCAAGGGCATTGCCGTTGAGGGTTTGAAACAATGCGACTGGGTGTTGATCGATGCCGGTGATCTCATTGTGCACCTATTCCGTCCGGAAGTCCGGTTGTTCTATAATCTAGAGAAGATTTGGAAGAACACGAGGAGCACAGTTATCACTGAAGCCCAGAGCGCTGGCGTATGATATTTACGACCCACGGATGCTAGAGAACGGGATGCAAAATTTTATCGTAGCCGTGGGTCGCTGGAAACCGGGCCCAGAAAAGGCCTTGTATGAACTTTACAAAAAACGCATTCAACCAACACTTCAACTAAAGGAAGTTGAGGAGAAGAGGCGTCTTAGCGACGCAGAACTGAAACGCCGTGAAGGTCAGTTGCTTCTTGATGCGGTGCCCAACGGTGCGCGGATCATCGTCCTGGATGGCATTGGCAAGGCGCTCTCAAGTCGAGCCCTTGCTGAGACATTGGGCCGTTGGCGAGACAACGGGGTGCGGTCAGCCGCGTTCATGATCGGCGGTGCGAATGGGCATGATCAAGCGGTTCTGCATCGCGCCAATCTCAAATTATCCCTGGGGCCCCAGACCTGGCCACACATGATGGTCCGGGTCATGTTGGCCGAACAGCTTTACCGGGTACAGGCGATTTTGTCCGGCCATCCTTATCATCGGGAGTGATGGACTAAAACGCGGCTTACCCGACCATTTCCAAACCGATCCGAAGTGTTTTGATAACGGCATGTGGCCTTAGGGTCGCATCCCAAAAGACGACGGTCCAACTTCCCGTCGCTTCGCCGCCAGATTGGCGAACTCACATAACAACGGTCGCGTTTCCCGAGGATCAATAATCTCCTCCACTGCAAAGGTCTCCGCCGTGCGAAACGGAGATCGCAATCTATTTAGTCGCTCCTCAATCTCCGCCAATTTTACCTCGGGGTCTTCGGCGGCATCAAGCTCAGCCCTGTAGGCGGCCTCGATCCCACCAGCCAGCGGCAGCGAGCCCCAGGCCCCCGACAGCCAAGCATATCTCATCGAATAACGTCCCGCCGGCCGGTGTGCCCCGCCGGCAATACCAAACGCATTACGCACGATAATCGAGCACCAGGGCACGGTGGTCTGGCTGATCGCCGCCATAGCACGCACGCCGGCGCGGATGGTCCGGGTTTTCTCTGCTTCTAGGCCGACGGCGAAGCCGGGGCAATCGGCTAGGTAAACGATCGGCAAGTGAAAGGTTTGTGCCATATCGACGAACCTAATGAGTTTTTCACAGGCGTCCGTCGTCCAAGCCCCGCCCGAAAAGAATGGATCAGAAGCCATTAAAGCTATGGGCCAACCATCCATGCGGGCGAAGCCAGTAATGATGGGGCGGCCAAACAGAGCTCCCATCTCGAAAAATGAACCTCGGTCAACAACGGCGTTAATGATCCGGCGCATTTGGTAAACCTGCTTGGGATCCCTAGGTACGATAGAGAAAAGGCTCTCCTCCCGCCGGCCTACAGGATCGTTGGCAAGCGATCGGTCCGCCAACTCGTCGATAGAAGACGGAAGGTATGACAGGAACATCCGTGCTTTTTGGAAAGCCTGTTCTTCCATGTCGACTGCGTCGTCGACCGCCCCAGCGGCCAACTGAACGCGCCAGCCACCCAACTCCTGCTTGGATAAATCCTCACCCAAACCGGAGACCACCGGCGGACCGGCTACGACGACGGCCGAAGTCTCCTTAACCATCACCGAGTAATGGCTAGCCGCCAACTTCGCCGCACCCAGCCCGGCAACAGATCCCAGCCCGAGGGCCACGCAAGGAATATATCCCATGTTAAGAAGCATCATATCATACTTGGTACCGATGCCGCCCGGTAAGTTAGGTCGGCCCGTAGTCTCTATGGTCTTCACAGAGCCCCCGCCACCCGACCCCTCGATCAGCCGTATTATCGGGACGCGCAAGTCTCGGGCCATTTCCTCGGGGTAGGCGGCCTTTTCCTTGATGGTCGCGTCGGCGGACCCGCCACGCTGGGTGAAGTCATCTCCAGATATAACAATCGGACGCCCATCGACCTTGGCCCTACCCATAACGTTATTCGACGCATTTAGTTTCACCAAATCGCCATTGGCATCGTATTCCGCATTGCCCGCAACAGTGCCAAGCTCGTGGAATGTACCGCGATCAGCCATAGCAAAAATGCGTTCGCGCACTGTCAGGCGTCCGCCGTCATGTTGGCGCTGGATCCGTTCCTCTCCGCCCATTTCGCGCACATCAGCCTGACGGCGTCTCAGTTCATCAAGCTCTTGTTTCCAGTCTTCCTCCACGACCGTCCTCCTATGTCCAAGACAACTATGATGGGAGCAGGTCTCGCACGATCAATTCCCTTCCATTTCATCGCGCAATATCTCGAGCTCTAACCAACGATCCTCCGCCACCAATAATTCTGCCTCTGCTTGGCACAGCCGATCGGCTGCTGCTTGGAATTGGCCCGGATCACGATTAAATAAGTTGTCTTGTGCCAAGATTGTCTGACAATCGTCGATCGTAGCCTTCAGTTTTTCGATATCACTGGGCAAGGTCTCCAAGGCGAACTGTTCCTTGAAAGAGAGCTTCGTTTTGGTAATTGGCATCTTTTTATCTTTGGCCGCTCCAACTCTATGTCTTGATGCCTTCGCCGTTTCGGGCGCGGTTATGTTGCTGCGCTGCGTCAGCATGTCGGTATACCCGCCCGCGTACTCGACCCAGCGGCCAGCCCCTTCCGACACAATCACTGACGTCGCCACACGGTCAAGGAAATCCCTGTCGTGACTAACCAAGATGACCGTGCCCTCGTAGTTGGCCAGCAACTCTTGCAGTAGATCAAGAGTCTCAAGGTCGAGGTCGTTTGTCGGCTCATCCAGAACCAGGATATTTGATGGCCGAGTGAATGCACGAGCCAGCATAAGCCTACCGCGCTCGCCGCCGGAAAGCGCACTGATCTGGGTGCGCGCCTGCTCAGGGGTAAATAAGAAATCCTGCATGTAGCTCATGACGTGCTTTTGCTGCCCCCCAACGATCACACTATCTCCACTCTCGCCAGTCAGGGCATCTGCCAGACGCGTTGTTCCTTCCAAGCTTTCGCGTTTCTGGTCCAAGGTCACCAAGTCGACGTTAACACCCAGATCCACTGTGCCCGCATCGGGTGCACCGGCCCCCGTCAGTATTTTCAGTAGCGTGGTTTTACCCGCACCGTTAGGGCCAACAATCCCAATTCGGTCACCACGAAGGATGCGAGTGGAGAAGTCCTTAACGACTACATTACGGCCATAGGATTTGGTAATATCCTTGGCTTCAATCACTCGCTTTCCCGACCGGCGGCTTTCCAGTGCCGTCATTTCCACCGTGCCCGCCTCGTGGCGCAAGTTACGCCGATCCTCGCGTAGCTGATTTAGCGCACGAAGTCGGCCCATGTTTCGCTTCCGCCGGGCTGTAACACCCCGGTTCAGCCAGCGAGTTTCACGAACGATCTTACGGTCCATCTTGTGACGCCGAACCTCTTCATCCTCAAGGAGACCGTCCCGCCATTCTTCAAAATGAGCAAAGCCCTTGTTTAGGCGTCGGCACGCGCCACGGTCAATCCAAACCGTGGCTTTCGACAGAGTTTCCAGAAAACGCCGATCGTGAGAGATTAGCACCACTGCCGCACGGTTTGTGCGCAGTTCCATCTCTAACCATTCTATCGCCGGCAGGTCCAGATGATTGGTGGGTTCATCTAACAAAAGTATGTCCGGCGCCGGCGCAAGGGCGCGGACCAATGCCGCACGCCTAATCTCACCCCCCGACAAGTGACCCGTAGCCTCATCACCCGAGAGGCCTAGCTTCGACAAGGCCCGCCGACCAATGTGTGGATCTTCACCCGGAGTTAGACCATCGGCAATATAATCCCAGACCGTGGCGAACACCGACAAATCCGGCTCCTGCGGCAGATAGCGCACGGTAGTTCCTGGCTGTAAGAACCGCTCGCCCGCATCAGGATCCATCTGTGCCGCTGCTATCCTCAAAAGGGTCGATTTGCCCGATCCGTTCCGCCCCACCAAGCATAAGCGTTCGCCCGCAGATACACTCATCTCCGCCCCCTCGAGCAGCGGCGTGCCGCCAAAGGTCAGGTGAATGTCAGTCAACAAGAGCAGCGGAGGAGCCATGGACAGAATACAGCGATGAGTTAACAAAATGGAGAGTGCTTGGACTGGCCATAACAGGCGATAGAAAGGTTACGGCCTCGTACCCTGGAGCGAAAGCCCCTTTGCGCATATTATTCTAAATCAACAGCGTGAAAGAGGTGCCTAAGGTCTGATATATTACGAAAATAGCACTTTAATCATAGTACACAGGTCACAGGTAGATATGTCCCTCAGCCCTAATAATGCCGCGCGCAAACTCCACGCAGCCTTCGATGCTAACGCCTCATTTCCCAAAACCCTGAGCGGCGCAATCGCTACCGATGACGCTTATGCGGTTCAGTTCGAACTGCTGACACTGCGAGAGGCGAACGGAGAAGCGCTTGCCGGCTGGAAGGTTGGGTTGACATCCATAGCCATGCAACGCCAGCAAGACGTACACGAACCCTGCCTTGGTCACCTGCTGGTGTCAGGGCAGCGGCCGGCGCCAGCAACATTCGATTTCGATACCCTTCACAGACCGGGTTTTGAGAACGAGCTTTGCTTGCGCGTTGGAAAAGCGCTGGAAGGCACGGATGTTTCGTTGGCCGATGCGGCGCATGCCGTGGAGAGCATCGCCCCAGCGCTCGAGATCATCGAGCGGCGCAGTGCTCTTAGCACAGACTTTCCGCTAGCCATAGCAGGCAACGCCCAACAGCACGCCTACGTGACTGGTACCTTCACCCCTTTTCAGGGAGACTTAAACTTGGCCGGGGTCGAAGCGGTGGTTTCCATAAACGGCATCGAACAAGAACACGCGACCGGTGCGGAAGTCTTGGGCACGCCCTTGGAGTCTATCCGTTGGCTGGCCGGCAAGCTCGCAGAGTTCGGCCGGCGATTAGAAGCCGGGACCCTGGTCATGTCAGGATCCTTCACCCGCCAGTATGACATCGCCAAGGGCGATTGGATAGAAACAACATTTGGACCCTTTGGGTCCGCCATGGCTCAATTTAAATGACCCGTAGCAACCCATGCAAAACGATTCGGACCATCGTGCAAAAGCCTCGGAAGAAGTTTGCGGCGGCGGCGAGACCCAAAATCGAGAGAGGATTTTCCACAATGTCTTTGGTTAATAGCCAATTTTAGCCCTCGGCCTCGGCTAGTTTAGGATAATCACCCGCTATCAGAGGGTTCAGCGACATCCTCGTAGCGCAGAGCGCTGGATCTACCTCTCCGAGCGGCTATCTTCAAACGCACCCTGGCGGAGCTGGGCCAAATTGGCATCTAAATGTTCGTGGAAATGTACGGCTGATTTTTCGTAACGCCCAAAGGTGAAGTGCGTGTTGGCCGCCGTCGCCAAGCCAGCCTGGATGGAACAGGCCGCTTCGCGGTCCTCGACTAGACCCGTCTCCTTGACAAAGTCCGCATCCTTTGAGATTCCCGCTTTGTCTACAGGCTTGCCATCTCGGGCCGGGGGCGTCAGGCGAAAAAAATCCCAGCGCACCCGGTCAGGGGCTTCGGGCTCAATGATGATCAGCTGATGATGACTCGACAACATGGAAACACGTGCGTTTGGAAATAAGTGNTAAACGTAGGTGAGCATACCATCCGGGCGCCGGTCCTCNGGNGCAATATCGCGCAACTTTTCGACGCGGCGNAACGGAAATACGANGCGTGAATTGGGCCCATAGGTTTCNACTACGTTNAGGTTNTCAAAACCGNAGGGATAGAAAGATTTTGGGTGCAGGGCCTTAATNTGATAGCCCTCCATGGCTGATTCCACTACGAGCTTCCAATTCGCCGGATCGTGCATCTGAACGAAGTCGAACAATTCCTGGTCAGGACTGAGAAGGTCCGGTACAGCGGCCATGGCACCCTCTGAGAGGGGTTCTTTCTGAGTTACAAACACCAGTCCGCCGCGCTCATCTGCCCTAACAGAAATAAGGTTGTGAGCGTCCCGATTAAGATCGGGAAACCCCTGATCGCCAGGGACGTTCTTCAGTCGGCCGTCCAGACCATACGCCCAGGCGTGATAACGACAGACAAAAGCACCCACCTTGCCCATGCCCTCGGCGACCATCATGCCTCGGTGTCGGCATGCGTTATAGAAGGCGCGAACCCGGCCGTCATCGCCACGCACTGCGACGATGGGCACACCAGCGGCGGTGCGAGCCACATAGGACCCCGTTTCGGGCAGGGCGGCCGACGGGCAGAACACGGTAGGTAGGCGGCGGAATAACTCTAGCTCATCGGCGAAATTTTTGTCAGACAGGTAGCTTGTCACGGGCTCGTGCCAGACCCGATCGGCCAGATCAGTGGTATTGTTATCGATGTGGTCAAAGACGCGCTGAATAACGTCCGCATCACTCATCAATCCATGCACGGCCAAGGCCTCCGTTTTGGAAACTGAAGGACGAGCAAATCGAGCCCTTCCGCTCCGGCGGCGATCCGAAGTGCCGGTTCATCCTCAGTGACAAAAAGGACCGAAAGGTACGGAAAATATTCCCCCCGATGAATCAGGCAACCCTCTGAGACAACGATGTACTGCCCGCCCGAGCCGGCCGGATCTGGAGCTACTGTTGTCTGTTCGGGCCCCAAGCATAAACGCCAGACAGCGAGACGATCCGTCTCCTCAGCGATAATCGTATCGGTCATCGGTACCTTTCGAGCGGCGCGGCTTTCCAACGTATCAATTGGCAGCCCAGCAACCAGTTTAGAGCGTTGATTCCCTTTGACTAGCTTGTCGCGGGCCGCCGGCATGTACTTAGCCCCCGGATCCCAACTAGCGCGGAGCGTAAAATAAGTTACACCGTTTTCCCCGGACACGATTGGCCCGTAGGGGGTATGGGCGTTCGCATATTGGATGGAGAGCGGGATGATCGGCTTTTTCCCAAACATGCCGTCGCCTTTGACGATCACCTGAAACTGATTCGTCTCATGGAAATGCGGGTTTGTCACAGCACCTGGCGGCTGCTCCACCAGGAAACCTTGGGGCAGACCATTATCGTTGACTTCGTTGCCTTCCAAATAGAACCCGCGCACCGGCGCAGCACCCACATATCCCGACAGGATGTAGTTTTTATGATTAACCTCAACCACGTGGCTAGTGACCTGAGCTTCTGTAGATGACTTCCCATACAACATAAATGAACGTTAACAGGCCCCCTACAACCTACCAAACACGAGCATTTCACTTACCGTTCTCTTAATGGGTTACATTCGCAGCTTCCGGCATTTGGAAGGGATGGACTTCTTCAAAGGCGCTGGCGGCCCGCAACACCAATGGATCTGCGTAGCGCGCCCCGACGATTTGCAGTCCCACGGGCAAGCCCAATGCGGTGAACCCGCAAGGGACGACACAGGCAGGCTGGCCCGTGAGATTAAAAGGATAGGTGAATGGGGACCAGTCCATCCAATCGTTCTGACTATCCTGGTCTGCCAAATCTTGCCCGGCCGTAAAGGCGGGTATTGGCATGGCTGGCGTCACCAAAAGATCATACGTTTCATGGAACAGGTTCATCTTATGCCCTAGTTCGACACGGGCATCAACGGCGTCAGCATGCTGGGCAAGAGTGAGCTTCCAACCGCGCTCTGCTATACGAAGTAGGCCCGGATCCATCTCAATGCGCCTCTCCTGGGGCACCTTTTCCACCAGCCGCGCGGCACCCAAATCCCAGTGCGCGCTGAATATTTCTTTGGGATCGTCGAAGTCTGGATCCACCTCGTCGATCACGGCACCCTGTGCTTCTAGAACCTTAACCGCGTCCGCGACGATACTTGCAACCTCTGGGGCTACCTTCGCGTAACCCAGGGTTGGGCTAAAAGCGATGCTCAAATTTCGCATACCCAGATCCAGTCCTGTGCGGTAATCCAACGAAACATGGGGCAATGCCGACCAATCTCGGGAGTCGGGTTGGGTTATGATATTCATAATCATCGCTGCATCCTCCACCGTCCGAGTGAGAGGACCGACGTGCGATAGGGTCCCCATGGCGCTGGGCGGAAAAACCGGCACCCGGCCGAAGGTCGCCTTGAAGCCAAACACGCCCGTAAAGGCTGCCGGAATACGCACAGAGCCGCCACCGTCTGTGCCAATGTTCAAGTGTGCCATGCCCAGGGCCGCCGACACCGCTGCGCCCCCAGACGAACCACCAGGAGTCTTAGACGTGTCCCAGGGGTTTCGAGTGATGCCCGTAAGTGGACTATCGCAAAGCCCTTTCCAACCATACTCGGGCGTCGTAGTTCGGCCGATAATAACCGCGCCGTGTTCGCGTAACCGGCCAACGGCAGGACAGTCAAATCGGTCCGGTTCATTTTCCGGTGTCGTCCTTGAGCCCCGCCGTACTGTATGCCCCTTGGTCAACACGATGTCTTTGACGCTAAGGGGTACGCCATCGGCAAGGCCTTGTGGCTCGCTCTTCATCCAACGGCTCTCGGACATTTTGGCGGCAGCCAGCGCTGCCTCCTCATCTACTAGGCAGTAGGCGTTGACGTCACCGTCTATATTAGCAATGCGTGCTAACGCCTCGTTTACTGCCTCTACCGGCGAGACGGTCTTCAATTCATAGAGCTCCACCAGCCTAGTCGCCGGCATGTCACAGGTATTAATTATCTCGCCGCTCATCTTCGGTGCTCCTTGCTCATGCGTGAGGCTAGCTTTCCTGTCGCATTTCGTGTATTCGCCGGTTTCGTTCAGGCTAGCCGCAGGCTACTTAAATTCGACCTCAAGGAAGGCGAAGGCGAAGTCGTTGGCATTTATCACATCATGTTCGACGCCAGCTTCACGGAAATAAGAAACGCCGGCGGTAAGATCCGCCTCATTTTCAACGCCATCCGACCCCAATAGCTTTAGTTTCCCGGTCGTGAGGGGAACAATAACATAATCCAGTTGGTGGCGGTGCCACCCAGTGGCATCACCGGGCGCGAACTCCCAAAGTGTCACGCGCGTTCGCTCGTTATCATGCTGCAAGGTGGATTTTGCGCTCGCGGAATAGGACATTTTAGGACCTTGATATGAATCTTTGTCAAATCGATGGTTCTGTATAGTTTATCTGTTAGACCGATAGTTCATGCTTCGTCATGGTGCTGATAGATACCGATTAGACAGTTGGAAGAGTCTTACATGGAAAAGGCGGAAATTCTCAAGCGCGATATTAAGGTCATAACCTTCGACCAATATGGCACTGTTGTCGATATGCAAAAGGACCTGACCGAGAAGGCGAGGCCGTTCCTAGAAAACAAAGGCTGGGCAGGAGAGGCGCACCAGTTCGTCACCTGGTGGCGACGCACCCATTTTGAAAATTCTATGATCGGCGCGCTGTGTGACCGAGGCCACACTCCCTATCGCCAGGTCGGACACAGGGCCGTTTCACACGTGATGGACCGGGCCGGGATCGCCTATACTCAGGATGAGGTGGCTTTTCTGGTCAGCCAGATCGAAACCCTTAAACCTTTCCCTGATGTGATTGAAGCCCTGGAGCGATTACGCAAAAAGGGCTTCAAGCTGGCGATCCTGTCTAACGGCGACAGAGACATGCTGGAAGCGGCAAAACCACACATCGGGTTCCAGTTCGATGAAACCATATCCGTCCAGGAGGCCGGCTACTTCAAACCACATTGGAAAAGTTATGCCAAAGCCGAGGAAATCCTTGATGAGGAGCGGACTTCTATTCTGTTCGTCGCCAACCATCCCTTCGATTGCATCGGCGCCAAGGCTTTTGGGATGCGTACTGCGTTCATCGACCGGCGCAAGCGGCCGTTCGGCCAGGAGCCGCAGCAGCCGGACATCATTGTTGCAAACTTCAAGGAGCTAGCTGATGTCCTTACCTGACGATCTGACCAATACCGGCCCACTGGCGGGTCTTCGTGTAATTGATCTAACTCGCGTCTTGTCCGGCCCTTTCTGCTCAATGATGCTAGGCGACATGGGCGCCGAGGTGATCAAGATTGAACGCCCCGGCACGGGCGACGATACGCGTGCCTTTGCACCACCCTATCAGGGTGAAGAATCAGCTTACTTCCTATCGGTCAATCGTAACAAGAAGAGCCTGACCTTGGACATGAAGCAAGACGCGGCGAAAGAGGTCCTCTGGAAACTTGTGGAGAGCACGGACGTTATCGTCGAGAACTTCCGGCCCGGCGCGGCAGCGCGCCTAGGCTTCGGATATGAAGACGTAGCGGCGCGCAACCCTGGCATCATTTACGGATCGATCTCCGGTTTTGGTGATACAGGTCCCGGTGCTGAACGGCCAGGCTATGACCTGGTTATCCAGGGCGAATCNGGAATTATGGATATTACNGGCGATCCNGATGGCCCGCCCACNAAAATGGGCACCTCCATCGCCGACATGGTCGCCGGTATGATGCTTAGTCAGGGGATCTTGGCCGCCCTTAACGCGCGTCACGCCAGCGGAAAGGGCCAACACGTAAAGGTCTCCATGCTGGAGGCCCTGGCCTCTTTACTGACCTATCAAGCCGGCAACTATTACGCCACGGGAATNGCGCCGAAACGNCGCGGCAATGCACACCCGTCCATCGTGCCNTANGANACCTTNCAGGNCAGCGACGGTTGGCTGAACGTAGCCGTAGCCAATGATTCGCTTTGGCAAAAATTCTGCGACGCGGCGGGNANGCCCGANTGGAAAGACCATCCNAANTACGCNGCNGCGCCGGACCGGGTCCGAAATCGCGANGAGATCATNCCGTTGATNACCGAGGTTNTGANAACCAAGACCCGAGCCGAATGGATCGAAGTTCTGGATGCGGTGGGCGTGCCGTGTGGCGCCATTGCAACAGTCGATGAAATCTGCGAGAGCGAGACCCTTAAAACGCGCGGCATGATCTGGGCGATGGATCACAAAACGGCGGGTGTGGTGAGAACTATTGCCAACCCTATCGAATTTTCCAGAACCAAATTGGCCACGCCCGCGCCGCCACCACGCCTCGGTGANCACGTTGACGAGGTTTTGGCGTCGGCAGGTTATGATGCAGCGGCCATCGCCATCCTGAAGGACCAGGGCGNTATCTGATCTNGGACTTGAGGCAAAGCATGGGTCTCCTATCTGCGAACCTCAACCAATTTCGGGTGTTTGACTTGCTCAGGGAGTAACAATTCCTCCCTCGAGCCGCCAAGACATACTTTTCGAAACGGTGCCTAAATAAATTAGGCGTCGACCCCTGTATACCGCAGCAGATGTTCGTCCCTATCGCCGAACAGGATCTGTCCAAGGGTAAGGCGCTTCACATAGTGGGTCAGCGCGTATTCATCCGTGACCCNTACGCCACCATGCATTTGCACGCAGCGTTCCGCGATATTGCGCGCCGCATTATCGACATAGGCCTTGGCGCCAGATACGGCTCGGCGGCGCGCTGGGGCGACCGGATTGGTCACTTCTGACGCTGCCCAGAACACCATAGAGCGGGAAAACTCCACGTCACTGAGCACCTTCGCCATACTGTGTTGAAGAACCTGGAACTTACCGATAGGCCGACCAAATTGTTCGCGCGTCTGCAGGTATTCGTTGGTCAGGTCACGGGCCATCTCCATGGCGCCCAGGGTTTCCGCCAACGATGCGGTGACGGCCCAGTCCTCAATCTCTGCCAAAGCGGATTCCGCATCATCCGCGACCATACGGGCATCGGCATCGACACGGACATTAGATAATTCCACGTCGGCCGCGCCGCGTCCATCAACCAGACGGTAAGGTTTGCTGCTCACACCATCGGCGTAGGCATCCACCATGAAAACAGCCGAGCCGATATTTTCCAGCTTGGCGCCAATAGCAATCCAACGCGCACTGTCGCCGCTAACCACAACGGCCTTCGCGCCGTTGAGGACGAACCCATCACCATCCATCTTCGCAGTCGTGGCCTGGGGTGCNACGTCATAACGCTGACCGGGCTCATANAGAGCAACGGCGATGTTNGCATCGCCGGNGAGTANTTGAGGTAAGATGTTATGTTTTTGTGCATCCGTGCCAAAGCTGACGAGAAGTCGCACACCCATGACGGACGTTCCCAGGAACGGTTCCAAGGCTAAGTGGCGCGCCATTTCAGTGGCCACGGCCATGACCTCCGCACCGCCGCCATCAAAGCCGCCAACATCTTCCGGAGCCAACAGGCCAATGAACCCATTATCAGCTAGGGTCTGCCACATAGTTGGGCTGTGGAAGGTTGCNGTATCGTCCAAAACCGCACGGCGCTTGTCGAAGTCGTAGTCGCTCTCATAAGCCTTGCGCAGACTATCTGCCATAAGTTTCTGTTCCTCGGTAAATGCGAAATCCATGGTCGGCTCCTATAGACCCAGCAAATGTTTGGAGATGATGTTACGCTGGATCTCGTTCGATCCGCCGTAGATGGACGCTTTACGCCGGAAGAAATAGTAAGGTACAGCATGGGCTGCGTAATCAGGTCCGATGGGCTCGCCGTTCCAAGAGTCCTCCAGGCTTTCCGGCAGGTACGGCGCGGCGTAGCTACCCACGGCTTCCATGGTCAGGGTTGCAATACCTTGCTGCACCTCCGAACCAACGATTTTTAAGATCGATGAAATTGGTCCCGGTGCGCCCTTCGCCTTTTCTTCTATCAACATGCGGAGATTGGTGATCTCCAGGGCGCGGAGCTTCAATTCGAGCTCCGCCAGCTTCATCTTGAACAACGGATCCTCACTCAGCGGAACACCTCGACGCTTCTCCGTTCCGGCAATGGTCTTTAAGCGCGCGAACTCCGCCTTAGATTGACCTACACCGGCAATACCCGTGCGTTCGTTTGACAAAAGNAACTTGGCATAGTCCCAGCCTTTNTTTTCTTCGCCNACCAGGTTCTCCACAGGTACTTCGACATTATCCAGGAAAACCTCATTNACCGCATGCTCCCCNTCCATCGTGATGATAGGNCGCACCTCCACGCCGGGACTAGTCATGTCGATTAACAGGAAAGAAATNCCCTCCTGCTGCTTTGCATCCCAGTTCGTNCGNACAAGGCAGAACATCCAATCGGCGATGTGCGCCTGGGTAGTCCAAGTTTTCTGGCCGTTGATGATATACTTGGTGCCGTCGCGCTCGGCGCGGGTCTTCAACGAAGCCAGGTCCGAACCGCTGCCTGGCTCTGAAAAGCCCTGGCACCAGAATTCCTCCCCAGACAATATCTTCGGCAGGAAACGGGATTTCTGATAATCATCGCCAAAATGGATAATCACGGGGCCAACCATACTGAGACCGAAGGCCTGCAGTCGCGGCATGCCGGCGGCGAAGGCTTCTTCGTCCAGGATGTGCACCTGAATAGGATCTAGACCAGCCCCTCCATTTCCCTTCGACCACTTGGGTGCGATCCAACCTTTGTCATAGAGAATGCCGTGCCATCGCTTCAGATCTTCCTTATCATAGCGTTGACCCGTATGGGCCTTCTCAGCAATGTCCGCCGGTGCCATTTCCTGCATGAAGGCGCGTACTTCTTCACGAAATGCTTGTTGTTCTGCATCGTATGAAAGATCCACGGCTTGCCTCCCGAATCAATCTTAAAACCGCTGTACCCGCCCGGTTTAGAAAGCCGATTAGGAGCTGTCAAAAGGAAATGCTAGATGCTTTCAACAAACGAAACGCCGGTCTAGGACTCGTGCAAGCAAACCTCTCGTATCACAGGTTTTCCTAACAGTCCCTAGGTGACCATGGGAAGCGGTTGAAATGAGCATGTGTGGATGTCCCGCCTGCATCGACAGCGCGCCAAGGAAATTGGAACCGAGCGAGGGCACTCAATGAGTAAGCAGGCAGGAAAATTCAAGCACTGCCTGGAAATTTTTCCGCCATATGCACCATCCGGCTCACGAACCAGTTACCGCCGCCCTTGACAATTCGGGAGATTACCTCGACCTGACCCGGTTTGTCAGTCGCTGATGAAACTCAGCACCAGTCATTTGGCCATGTTTATTCCAGTGAAAGGCCTTCGCCGGATTTTAAGAAGATTGCAGAGACACAAAAAGACGCGAACCGGCCGATACTCTCAATAAATCAAATATCTGTTTAAATAATGAAATAGCCCTCCGTTCCGCATGAAGTTCCCACGCGCTATGAAACCAGAACGTAGCGATAGGGAGATCACTTTGGACCTCACAATCAAACCCTTATCCCCGCATTTTGGGACTGAGATTTTGGGCGCTAATATCTCGGCGGGCGGCGACAATGTGGCACTGGCTGTGCGTCAGGCCTGGATCGATGCCGGTGGATTGGCAGTGGTTCGAGATCAGGATCTTGCCACCGATCGCCACATCGCCTTCGCTCAGCACTTCGGTCCCCTGTTCGGCAATCCAGATGAGAAACCCTTACAGGACACAGTCAGCATCTACATGCACCCGGACCACCCCGAAATCTATCGCGTCTCCAACCAGGTCGACGGTGACGGAAAGCCGAAGGGACGCAAGGGTGCCGGCACGTATTGGCATTCAGATGTAAGTTTTCGCGAGCAGCCAGCAGGCGCGTCAATCCTCTCAGCAAAACAGATTCCACCATCGGGTGGCGATACCATTTTTTGTGATCAAAGCCGAGCAACAACTCCTTGAGCGAAACCATGAAGGGGATTTTGGCCCCCTTACACGCGATCCACGACTT
>PARE01000015.1 GCA_002709525.1 Magnetovibrio sp.
TGAGTGGTTTGAGTATGCCTTCATGGTTCGCGCCTTGGTTGCGACGACCGTCATGAGCTTTGCGATCGCGCCAGTGGGAGCGTTCTTGGTGTTGCGGCGTCTATCGTTGGCCGGCGAAGCCATGGCACACGCCATTGTACCGGGCATTGTTATAGCCTTCGCCGTCGTGGGCCTATCAGTGTCTTCGATGGTCGCCGGAGGCCTGATAGCGGGGATTGCTGTCGCAGCGTTGACCAGTTTGCTTGCGCGCATGACCATTATCAGAGAGGACGCAAGCCTCGCGTCGCTCTACCTGATCGCGCTGGCGCTTGGTATTTTCATCCTGTCGGCTGCAGGTTCGGCCGTTCCTTTGAAAAGTTTTCTGTTTGGCTCTATCCTCGGCATTGATAATGAGACCCTGGTGCTAATCGGGGCTACCACGACGATTACCTTAGTTAGCTTTGCCCTTATCCTGAGGCCCTTGATCGCCAATACTATCGATCCTTTCTTCCATGAAAGCCAGACGAAATATTCAGGATTTGCAGCCCACTGGTTTATGTTTTTGGTGGTACTCAATCTTCTGGGCGCCTTTAAGGCACTAGGCACATTGATGGCGGTGGGACTGATGATCCTGCCAGCCACCGCCGCGCGCTACTGGGCATCGACGATCACCAGTTATCTGCTGATGACCTTTGTGTTCGCGTTGCTGAGTTGTTGGATTGGCCTGATAGTCTCGTTTTATCTCCCGGATGTGCCGTCCGGTCCGGCAATCATCTTGGTGGCGGCGGTGTTTTTTCTCATCAGCTTAACACTAGCGCCACAGGGCTTTAATGCCACCGCGCGGCTAAGTCCTGCAGGTGAAGAAAGTCGCTCTGAAGGTGACTCAAATTAACTAAACAAGATAAGGAGAAAAGATCCATGAAAAGACTTTTTGGATATGCATTGATTGCCTGGCTGGCGCTGACTTCCCTGCCGGCAACAGCTCAGGACCAGCTGAAAATCGTTGCCAGTTTTTCTATCCTTGGTGACATGGTGCGTCAGGTGGCAGGTAGTTTGGCCAGCGTGACTACGATAGTTGGTCCCGATGCAGATGCCCACGTCTATACGCCGAGCACGAACGACGCTAAAGCGGTGGCCAATGCTAATCTGATCTTCGTTAATGGCTTGGGCTTTGAGACGTGGTCCGACACCCTAATCAAGACGTCGGGCACTAAGGCTAAGGTGTTTGCAGCGACCAAAGGGATCTCACCTTTGAGGGTGGAAGGTGAGATCGACCCGCACGCATGGAACGCGCTCCCCAATGGCGTCGTCTACGTGGCTAATATCGCCGACGGCCTGTCCATTGCTGACCCGAAAAACGCCGCGGTCTATAAGGCGAACGCCAAGGCCTATTCGGCGAGGCTCATGGCACTGCACAATCGCGCCATAGCTGAGCTGAAGAAACTCCCAAAAGGTTCTCGGACGGTGGTTACTGCCCATGACGCCTTCGGTTACCTAGCAAAATCCTATGACTTGAACTTTCTGGCGCCGGTTGGAATCGATACGGATGCCGAACCCTCCGCCAAGGCCCTAGCCAAGCTGATCAAACATCTGAAAAAAGTGGGTGCTGGAGCCCTATTCGTGGAGAACATTACCAGCCCGGTTCTGATTCGGCAGATCTCGCGGGAAACCGGTATCAAGATTGGTGGGCGGTTATTTTCCGATGCGCTCTCCGAACGCGGAGGTCCGGCGACCAGCTACGAAAGAATGTTTGAGCATAACCTCGATACATTGCTAGCCGCCCTCAGAAAGAGCAGCTGATGAATCTTCAAACCGAGGGATAGTCATATGATCGACAGCGTCGTTTACTATGTTCTGAAAAATTAGAGCTAATTAGTTCAACTTCTGAGGAGTAGGCGCTGCATGCGTTGCCATTTCGTCTTGGAGCAGGAACACCCATGCCAAATGTTGGGTGCTACGGGTTTTATTGACTGCTTTACAACGGCCTTGATTGACTGTCAGTCAAGGCCGCGACCTCCAACAGATAGACTATTTTCAATCAAGTGATTGAAGACCTCCACCCGATAGCTTAACTAACGGAAACATTACAAAAGAAGAACCTATCCATGGTTTCAATTCTTCTCCTAGGTTTGTTTATTGGGATGCAACATGCCCTGGAAGCAGACCATATCGCGGCCGTCGCGAGCATCGCCGTTAGGCAAAGTTCCGTCAGCCGAATTGTCCGCCATGGTGCCGTTTGGGGGGTTGGTCATACGATCACGCTTATGATGTTCGCCGGCGCTGCCCTGTTTTTGGACCAGGCGATTGAAGAGGCTTTGTCGACCATTTTGGAGCTTTGCGTCGGATTATTGCTCGTGGGGCTGGGCAGTCATCTTTTTTACCGGTTATGGCGAGACCGCGTTCACTTTCACACACACCGCCATGCAAACGGCGTGCAGCATCTCCACGCGCACTCCCATCGTGATGAGCGCGAAGACCACGCCTCGTCAGAGCACAATCATGCTCATCCAGGTGGCGTGCCCCTGAAAACCCTGTTGGTGGGTATGATGCAAGGATTGGCGGGGTCAGCAGTTCTGCTCGTACTGACCACGGCTACCGTGAACGACCCGGTTACGGGGATGATGTATATAGCGATGTTTGGGTTCGGGTCGGTTCTTGGCATGGCAGCGCTGTCGGTTTTTATCGCGATACCCCTTAGCTATTCAGCCTTCGCATTGACATGGGTGAACCGTGGGCTTCAGGTTGTTGTCGGTGGCACGACCGTAATTCTTGGGTTGGCCATAATTCTGCGAAGCGCGCCGATTTAATCAAATTTGTAAAGCCTTCGAAATAGCGCGATATCCGGATTCTGATTTTGTTTGGCAATAGACCAGATTACGAAAGGCCATTCTCGCCGTTTTTTTGGCGGGCGGACCACGGCTTCTAACAACAGACCGCAGCGATGCTAGGAGGAATGTATGGCTTGGATACCTTATAGCTAGCTCTTCGTATTTGGATAAGGCCTCGCGGGCGGCAAGTATGTCCGCAACAATAGTGTCAGCGCCGTTTGAAGATATTATCATCCATTGAAGGGTCGAGCCCATAAGGTGGAACAGTTCATAACTGATTTAGCTATGTCATTAGGCCCTCGGTTGGAGAGTGCCAGCAAAGCCGGACACTGGCGGTGAGGACAATCTGTGATGGTGGGCCGCTAGAGCGCCTCGGACCGTTGGGCAGATGCTGGGTGCTGCACAAGAGGTAACCGTTGATTGGAGAACATGACCATTGCATGCTGTATCCTGGCGCAGAGGATCTGGTTGATCAAATCGTCTTCAGGAGTAGCGATTAGGTCTATGCTATTAAAGCTGACGTCCATGTTTTGTAGGAGGCATCATTGGAGATATCGAAGTGTGCCATGTGCTTGCTGACTGCTCCGTGTATACATCAAACAGCCGTGCCGCTGCCGTTACTGGAGCGGGATGTGAATGAGATACTTCTGTAATACTTGGCATTACAGTCGGTTGGGAGTTTTAGTTTCACCAAATTGATTTCATTTTAGGAGACGAACGAGTGGGTTTTGAAACCATTATTTACGAGGAAAACGGACCCGTTGGCACAATTACGCTTAACCGGCCAGATAACGCTAACATGTTCAACGAGATCATGTGTCATGAAATACGGGACTGTATCAATGATATGCGACGCGAAACACGGACCCGAGTACTGGTTATAACCGGCGCCGGCGACCGTTTCTTCTGCATCGGTGGGCAGAAGGATGGGATGGAGGATACCAATCTTTACGCAGGTGTTCTGCCAACCTTGGAAATGTATGATGCTATCGACCGGTTCCAAAAACCAGTGATTGCTAGCATAAATGGTTTTGCGGTCGGTGGAGGCAATGTTTTGCAGGTCATGTGTGATCTTACCATCGCCAAAGAAAGCGCTATTTTCCGGCAGGTTGGGCCGATGATGGGGTCTTTTGATGCGGGCTACGGTACTTGGTATTTAGAGGACCTCGTTGGCAAGAAGCGTGCAAAGGAAATCTGGATGTGTAATCCAAAGATTTCTGCCCAAGAAGCCATGGATATGGGGTTGATTAATCGGGTTGTCCCCGATGAGAGGCTGGCCGAAGAAACTCGTGCGTTCGCGTTGGAAGTTGCTAATCGGGGNGCTTTTGCCCTGGCCTCTATCAAAACGGCGTTCGCGGCACGCCATGGCGGTGTCGCTGGGCTATCGCGCATGGCTCACGATTTGCTGCTGCGGGGCTACCTCAATACGACTGAGTCGAAGGAGCTTAGCGCGGCGTTCCATGAGAAACGCGATCCAGACCCATCGACCTTTGGGCGCTAATCAAGTATGCGGCCTTTCCTTACACTACATAACCCAAAGGACGCCAAAGCCTATTACGATCAAGGACTGTGGACGGACGAGACCTTCTATGGACTTATGATGCGACATGCGGAGGCGCGCCCTAATGCCGTCGCTTTACGGGATGGGCGGGCGCAATTAACGTGGCACGAGTTGGCGGTGAGGGTTGATGCCATCGCGACCGACTTTAGGGGGAAGGGCCTAATCACTGGTGACCGGGTATCTCTATGGGCATCGAACCGCCTGGAAGTGATTTTGGTTTTCCTCGCTTGCTCGCGCGAGGGCTTCGCTTGTAATCCATCGCTACATCGGACCCATACNTGCAGGGAGATTACCCATCTTTTGNGCCAATTGGAGGCCGCCGCGTTTGTGACAGAGGACGGATGGGGGGCAGACCGCACTGATCAAGACCTTAATGCCATGCTGTCAGGGTTGCCGTTTCTCAAGGCTGTTTACAACTTAGAGCAACTGCCCAGCCCAGGCCTAGTTCCCGATACCTTGCCAGTTGACGATCCAGACGCAGTCGGATACTTGGCTTTTACATCTGGGACCACTGGTTCGCCTAAATGCGTTATGCACTCGGCTAATACGCTTATGGCGAACGCCCGGGACATGGTGCGTGACTGGGGAATGAACATGGAGACTAAGCTCCTTTCGTTGAGCCCACTCTCCCATCACATCGCTTGGGTCGGTGTTGCCCAGTGGCTGATCTTTGGCGGCGAGTTGATTACTGATGATCCACCCACCGGAGTGCGCCGCCTTGATTGGATCATTGATACGAAGGCCACTTATATCATGGGCGTACCAATTCACGCCATGGACCTTCTGGCACAACAACGTAACACTGGTATTGCGCGGCTTGGGTCGGTNCAAACCTTNTATATGGCGGGCTCACCNATTCCGCCGTCAGTTGCTGCCACCTTCGTCGACCAAGGTATCAAGCCGCAAAACGTGTATGGCATGACCGAAAACTCATCCCATCAATACACNCACCCGGATGACGACACAGATACGATAATCAACACTTGCGGGCGCGGCGGGTTCGCCTATCAGACCCGTATTTTTGATNTGGAAAACGCGGATGTCGAGGTTCCTCCTGGCACGGTTGGGCAAATTGGCGGGAAGGGGGCCTGTCTCACGCTCGGCTATTTTGCAAATCAGATAGCTACCCAGGAGAGCTTTAACCGCGATGGCTGGTTTTTGTCTGGTGATCTTGGATTTTTTGATGCATCCGGAAATCTTGTCGTCGAGGGGCGTCTTAAGGACGTTATCATCCGAGGTGGTTATAACATCTACCCGTCTCATATTGAGGCTCTGACCATGCGTCATCCCGACGTGAAAAAAGCCGCCGCTTTTCCCATTGCCGATGAGCGGTTGGGGGAGAAGGTTTGCCTTGCATTAATTGGTGATATTGCAGGTGAAGCTATGCTCGACCACCTAGCTGCGGAAGGGCTCTCCAAATACGATATGCCCGAATACTTTATCCAGGTTGATGACTTCCCGCTGACGGCCAGCGGCAAGATATTGAAGCGCGACCTGGTAGAGATGGTGAAACGGGGAGATCTCTCTCCAGATCCCATCCGCTATGAGCGTAAGGAAGGAACCGTCTAATGTCCGTCGAATTGACCCGAAACGGCGATGCTGCCGTGATAACTTTAAATCGGCCCCAGGCTTTAAACGCTTTGTCCTTTGAGATCGTCGAGGAAATTGGGGATGCCATTGACGAAGCCACGTCTACTGATGCCCGGGCAATCATATTCACCGGCGCCGGCGACAAGGCATTTTGTGCCGGAGCCGACATCAAGGAGCTTAGGGAGCAGAACACAAATTCTATGCGGGTCGCTATGGGCAAAGGGCAGNCGACGTTTGCGAAANTGGATTCGCTTCGTATCCCGTCTATTGCCCTTATAAACGGGTACGCCTTCGGTGGCGGCCTTGAGTTGGCATTGGCCTGCACTTTCCGGGTAGCGACGTCGAACGCAAAAGTTGGCTTGCCGGAGATCAAACTTGGGATCATTCCTGGCTATGGTGGAACCCAGCGGCTCCCGCGACTGGTGGGTGAAGGCCGGGCCTTGGAAATTATCATGAGCGGGCGCACGGTGGATGCAGAGGAAGCAGAACGGATAGGCCTCGTTCAAAAGATAATCGAGGGTGATGGCATGATGGGTGTCCTCGAATTCGCCAAAACGATTACTTGCTACAGCCTTCCGATTCTCGAATACGCTCGTGAAGCGGTGATGACGGCGCTGGATAATCCAATCGACGCGGGTCTGAAGATCGAGCGCGATCTCAATTTGCTGGCGTTCACNACGGAAGATTGCCGCGAGGGGATGGCGGCATTTGAAGA
Organism: Magnetovibrio sp.; assembly: GCA_002709525.1. GTDB lineage: Bacteria > Pseudomonadota > Alphaproteobacteria > Rhodospirillales > Casp-alpha2 > UBA3470. The sequence goes on from PARE01000015.1 coordinate 6,674, forward strand.
GAAGCGAAAGGCCGTATTCAAAGATGGTTGATCCGTGCGTGATTNTCACTGGCGCCTCCAAGGGGATAGGCGCGGCNATAGCGGTCGAGTTGGANAAACGGGGGCTNTCAGTTGTTGGCTTNTCACGGACTGGAAAAGCCGTTGTCGGCGAGTCCCTCATTTGTGATATGACGGACGAGGAGCAAGTTCGCAAGCAGATCGGTGCGATTGGCGCCGAGCGCGGCATCGCCGGGTTGGTTAATAACGCTGGTCTGTATATTGGCAGTCCCATCGCCGAGCTCAGCACCGATCAATATGACCAGGTAATGAACCTGAATGCCAAGGCGGTGATGATCGCCTCCAGGGAGGCCTATCCTTTTCTCAAAGGCCATGGCGGCAAGATCGTCAACATCGGGTCTTTCTTTGATAAAATGGGAGTGCCGCATAACCTGCCTTATTGTGCGTCGAAAGCTGCCGTAGCGGCGATGACGCGTTGCATGGCCGTAGAATGGGCACAAGATGGCATTGGTGTGATTGACGTTGCGCCTGGTTATATNGAGACGGATTTGAANGCGGACTACTTAGGCCGCGAAAAAATACAGAAGTGGTTGGCNGGGCGTGTGCCCACCGGTGGGCCCGGCAAGCCAGAGGACGTCGCCCGACTCGTTGCGGCGCTGATATGCGAGGAAATTCCATTCCTCACCGGTGAGACAATATACATCGATGGCGGTCAAGGGATGAACCACTAATGACCTTCTTGGACCGTTTGAGCGCAAAACGTCAATGGACTGAAGAGGAGCGTTTGGTCCTCGACCAGGTAACGCGCGTTGCTGANGAGATCATAGCACCGGCCGCNGCNGGCTATGACCAGTCCCGAGACTATCCCGAAGACAGNATGGCGGCCCTCAACGAACTTGGCATGAACGCCATCTTCGTACCCGAGATCTATGGNGGCGCGTTGATGTCTTATCGNTTGTATTTGGAGTGTGTTTCGATCATCTCCACGGCTTGTGCGTCCACAGGGATCATCTACGCGACCAACTTTCACGGTATGAAGCCGCTGATAGACTTCGGTGCCGAGGAGCAAAAACTNCGCCTTTTGCCGCGTATCGCCGAAGGCGGTTTGGGATCGCTNGCGATCACCGAGTCNTCAGCCGGTTCAGACGCGACTGGCATGAAGACAAGGTTCACTCCCGATGGGGATGACATCATCATNGATGGCTCGAAGACTTTTATTTCNAANGGAGACAGGGCTGAATTAATTCTCCTGTTTGGCAAATGGAGCGAGATCGAGGATCCACGCCAGGCGATCACCGCATTGATCCTGGAGAGAGGCGCGACAGGTTTTAAGGCAGGCCCCAAGGAAGAAAAAATGGGCCACCGGGCAGCGCCAACAGTATCACTGACTCTTGACGAGTGCCGGGTGCCGCGCGCCAATCTGCTTGGCAAGCCGGGAGACGGCTTACAGATTCTGCTCTCTTCGCTCAACAAGTCGCGCCCATCTGTTGCTGCCCATGCTTTGGGTATTGCACGGGCCGCGTTCATCGACATGATTTCTTATACAAACGAGCGAGAGCAATCGGGCCGCAAGATAATAGATTTCCAGGGCAACCAGTTTCTTATTGCCGATCTTGCGAGCGAATTAGCGATGGTCGAGACATGGATTGATTATGTCGCGGCTCTTATCTCTGCCGGTGAAGCGGACTNTGGACAAGANGCATCAATTGCAAAAATGCGGGCATCTGACCTTGCNATGCGAATGACAACTGAGGCTGTCCAGATGCATGGGGGTTACGGTTATATCGCCGAATACCGAGTCGAACGTCTGATGCGAGACGCCAAGATCACTCAAATCTGGGAAGGTACTAACCAAGTGCACCGCCAACTCATTGGAAGGAGTTTTCGGACCAAATGAGGACAGATATCAAGAAAGTAGGCGTTTGCGGCGCAGCCGGTACGATGGGTGCCGGCATCGCAATTGTCGCGGCTCGGTCGGGGTTCGAAACCGTCTGTTTTGATAAGTCGGAGGATGGATTGGGTCGTGCCAGAGAGCAAACGGAAGTGTTCTTTTGTAAGTCCGTCGACCGGGGAAAGATGGCCGCTGAGGACTTAGGCGCGACTTTAGAGCGTTTGTCGGCGAGCACGGATATCAATTGCTTAGCTGACTGTGACTTGGTGATCGAAGCAGTATTCGAGGACTTAAGCGTGAAGCGTGATCTGCTGGGTACCTTGGACGGTATATGTAAACCGCAAGCCTTGTTCGCCTCTAACACCTCGACATTATCGATCACTGAAATTGCCGCTGGATGCGAACGTCCGGACCGAGTTGTCGGCATGCACTTTTGCTTGCCCGCCCAACTTGTGAAATTGATTGAGATGTCCCCCGGTGTGAATACATCGGATGAGACCTTTGCCGCGGCATGGGCCTGGACTGAGGNTGCTGGTCAGCGACCTGTAAGAACACAGGATAAGCCAGGCTTTATTCTCAATGCTCTTTTGGTGCCATTCAACAATGATGCAATCCGTGCCGTTGAAGCCGGTGTTGCCTCACCATCAGATATCGATAAGGCCATCAAAGTTGGGCTTAATTACAAGATGGGCCCTCTCGAACTATTAGATCTTGTTGGCCTCGATACGCAGTTGCGGCTTTGTGAGGCCTTCTATCCCACAANTCTGGATCCGCGGTCCTCGGCCCCGCCGTTGCTCCGGCGCATGGTGGCGGCTGGGCATCTCGGCCGAAAAACCGGACGAGGGTTCTACNCTTATGATGATGATGCGATTTTNGGTGGNTNATGCNATGGATTATGTAATCAAAAAACNAGGCGAGAGCTGGTCCTTCCCTGAGGGTGATCCCTTTCTTGAANGGGCGTCATCGGAAGGTGANATTGTTTTGCACTTGGGGACACCGTTTGAGGCAGATGCAGAGAAGATGGCGGTTCTGGTGGAATTGGGAACGGAATGCCTTGGTAAACACACAGGGGAAAATGTGGGCCGGGAGGGCTCCAATGCGCTTGGTTTTGCACGTTACAGGAATGGTGAAGATCCACCCTCAAATATCATCGAGCTGGTGCGCCAGCCCATGACGGACGACGGGGCTATCACTGCGGCTTCGGCTATGTTCGAAGCGGCGGGCATAGAGGTTGCCGTCTCTGCCGATCAAGCCGGGCGCATCATCGATAGGCTGGTTCGACCCAAATACAACGCCGCTCTCACCTTTCTAGATGANGGTTTGGCGTCAGCAGACGATCTGGACCTTACGTGCCGGCTTGGTCTTGGGTATGCGGACGGCCCGATCGAGCGCCTGGAGCGTGGTGGTCTTGCTCGCCATTTCGACGTTACCAACGCGCTGTTTAACGTCTATGGCACATCCGCNTTCGCGCCTGGGCGGCGGGCAACTGTTGCCAAGCAGAGATGGTCCGCGGAATAGGGGGCATCATGAAAGCCGTTGTTGTAGAGAAATATGGGGCTTTCAACTCGGCGCTTATCAAAGACTTGCCCGACCCTGTTCCTGGCCCGAACGATGTTATTGTCATCGTCAAGGTAGCGGACGTGAATTTTCCCGACATTATGGTGATCGAGGGCACGTATCAGATTAAGCCACCCCTTCCGTTTTCGCCGGGCAAGGCAGCAGCCGGGGTTGTTGAGCAGGTGGGCGAGAGTGTCAATGGATTAAAACCCGGCGACCGCGTCCTAGCCTGTGTTGAATATGGTGCATATGCGGAAAAGTTGGTGGCTCGTGCTGATCAATGCCATTTAATACCGGATGAAATTTCATATTCAAAGGCCGCAGCCATGGGCCTGGTTTATCTGACGGCCTATTTTGCGTTGACTGACCGCGCGTATCTGCAGCCAGGTGATTCAGTTCTTGTACTAGGGGCTAAGGGCGGTATTGGTGTCGCCAGCATGCAGTTGGCCAAGGCGCTAGGCGCCGCGACGGTAATTGCCGGCGTCAGAGGTTCGGAGCACGTGCGCAACGCCGAGGGCTTAGGGGCGGACTATGGGGTTGATTTATCTACGGAAAACATTCGCAACAGCTTGCGTGAGGCTGTTCTTAGTGTGACTGATGGGAAGGGCGTCGACGTAGTCATAGATCCTGTTGGTGGTGAAGCCTGTGAGGCAGCGCTCCGGGCATTGGCGTGGCGTGGCCGGTTGGTTGTCGTAGGATTTGCCTCCGGTGATTTCCCACAAATCAGGGCTAACTATCTCTTGGTCAAAAATATTTCCGCGACGGGGCTCCAGGTTTCTGACTACCGGGATCGCCAGCCGGAGAGGACTGCCGCGGCGCAAGCCGCTTTGTTTGGGTTCTACCTCAAGGGCGTGATCGATCCTCATGTGAGCAAGGTGGTGCCATTGGATAGATATTCAGAAGCTCTTGACGCCATCCGCATGGGGCATGTCATCGGGAAGGTGATCTTGGATGTCGGCAATGAACATTAGGACGATGGGGGCGAGATGAGTTCTGCGTTGGAAGTTTTTAAAACGGGCCTCATGGACGATCGGACCGTTTTCATTACCGGTGGTGGCAGCGGCATTGGGCGTGGTATCTGCGATATTTTGGGTGGACTTGGTGCCAGGATTTTCATTGCAAGCCGGAACCCTGAGAAGCTGAGGACAGCGGTCCAGGAGCTGGATGCGAATGGTGTAACCGCCGACTTCATGACCGTGGACGTCCGTGATTACCAACAGGTAGAAGCCGCGATCGGGCAATGTGCCAAACGGTTTGGCGGTATCGACATCTTGATCAATAACGCGGCTGGTAACTTTAATTGCCCAACGGCGGAGTTGTCGCCGAATGGCTGGAAAACCGTCATCGACATTGATCTTAATGGTACCTTCTTTTGTTGTAAGGCGGCCTATCCGCATTTGAAGGAGTCAGAGCACGCGCGGATTATTTCTATAACCACGACTTTAGGACGGAGCGGCTGGCCGCAAGCGGCCCATGCGGGGGCGGCAAAAGCCGGCATCCAATCGTTGACCAATGCGTTGGCGGTTGAGTGGGCGCCGGATGGAATATTAGTGAATAGCGTTTCACCGGGACCTATTGCTGGGACCGTTGGGGTCGACAAGCTTTACGTCAAGACGGGCCAGGAAGAGTTAATGACGTCGCGTGTCGCCTTGAGGCGTTTTGGGCGCGTCGAGGACATCGCCGGAGCTGTGGCGTTTCTTTGTTCGCCGGCGGGCGATTACGTGACTGGTGCGGAATTGGTCGCTGACGGAGGCCGACAATGGACGTTCGCGTCTGCATCGTAAGTGGAGATAGAAGCATGAGCGACAAAAATATAAATATTGAAAAAGATGGCCATGTTTTAGTCATTAGATTTGCCAACGACGAAATGCGCAATTCCTTGTCGCCGGCTATGCGTTATGGACTAGCCAATGCAATCCATCAGGGAGCCGGCGACCACACTGTCCGGGCCCTTTACATCACCGGTCCAGGTCAATCCTTCTGCGCAGGCGGAGTCTTCGAGACCTTGTCGAAGTTAATGATTCCCACTCGACTCACAATCGCTTCCGGCATATGTCGCGTTTTCTAACGCAGATGAACCAAACGCCGAAATCCATCGTCATGGGTGTGAATGGCTATGCCGTTGGGGGTGGGATGGGGCTGGCGTTCGAGTCCTTTGGCCAGCCGTTGGCATTTCGGACGGAAGCCTCTCAAGAAGGTTTTAGGGCGGTTAAATCGAAGGCCGACGCGAATTTCCCAGCGGCTAGCGACCGCGAGTATTGGCACAATCACCTAGCGAAGGAGGATTGATGGTGGGATTGCTCCCTGAGCCCTTCGTAAATGCGGACTCCAAAGCCTATTGGGCCGCGGCCAAAGAGGGTCGTCTAGTTTTGCAACAATGTGCTGATTGCGGCCATGTAGAATTCATGCCGCGACATGTCTGTCCCAAATGTTGGTCAGAAAACCGGACTTGGACCGACGCTGCCGGCACTGGAACGGTTCACAGCTTTTCCATTGTCCACCGTGCGCCACTGCCTGCTTTTCGCGAGGATTGCCCCTACGTAGTGGCTCTCATCGATCTGGATGAAGGGCCGCGCATGATAACAAATATTGTTGGTGATGGTGCCTACCAGGTGGCAATCGGCAGTAAGGTGGAAGTATGTTTTGAGGATCGTGGCGAAGCCAAGTTACCTCAGTTCCGGTTGGCTGGGGCGGGAGGTGGACCATGACCGATACGAGCCTCCGTAATCGTGTGGCCATAGTCGGCGTGGGAGAGTCGGAGATCGGCAAGATACCGCACATGACCGGTCTCGGCCTCAATGCCCAGGCTGCCAAGAGGGCACTAGGAGAGACAGGATTGAAGCCTTCCGAAATCGACGGGCTGCTGACAGCCTATTCGATGACGGAGCCCTATTTTATGCTTGGCAGCGTCATGTGTGAATACTTGGGTCTAAAACCTACTTTCAACGCATCCATGGTCGTTGGCGGCGCATCGCCTGCAGTGATGCTGAAGCATGCGGCGGAAGCCATTGTTTCAGGGCAGGCTGAAGTTATCTTGTGTTGCGCGGGTGAGAATCGGGCGACCGGGCAGACCCGGGATCAGGCCGTGGCGGCGTTGGCAGCAGTCGGGCATCCTTATTACGAACAACCCTATGGGGCTTCTATTCCCAGCTTCTACGCGATGATTACCCGCCGACACATGCACGAGTACGGGACCACGCGAGAACAGTTGGCACAGATGGCTGTGACGACGCGTGACCATGCGGTCCTCCATCCAAACGCACATATGACCAAGCCCATTACCGTGGAAGAAGTAATAAATTCAAAACCTATTGCGGAGCCGCTGAACATCCTCGATTGCTGCCTGATCTCTGATGCTGGCGGTGCCTATATCGTTACCTCGGCGGAGCGAGCAAAAGACTTGAAAAGCGATCCTGTCTATCTCCACGGAATCGGCGAATACCACACACACGAACATCTTATGTGCTCCGACAGCCTGACGGAGTTTGGCGCCTTGGAGTCGGGACGCCGTGCCTACAACATGGCTGGGCTCGGGCCAACGGATATGGATTTCGCTGAGCTTTATGACTGTTTTTCTGTGGTTCCCATGATTGAAATGGAAGAACTAGGCCTTTGCGAACGCGGTGGTGCCGGGGCAATGGTTGAGGCTGGCAACACAAGAATCGATGGGCAGTTGCCCATCAATACTCACGGCGGCATGTTGTCCCACGCCCATGCGGGTGCCGCTGGTGGGCTGTTTGGTATAATTGAGGCTGTGCGTCAGTTGCGGGGCCAGGAGGGTAAACGCCAGGTCGCGAGTCATGATGTGGCGTTGGTCCACAACGAGGGTGGCATCTTGTCGTCCCATTGCACAATGATCCTAGGCAGAGAAGAGAGGTAACGCTGATGAGCGATCTAGCCAACATCGAGCGTCACGTTCGCGGCATGTATTTTGAAGACTTCGAGGTGGGTATGATTCTGGTAACGCCCTCGCGGACCATTACTCATACGGACATCGTCAACTTCTGCTGCTTGACCGGCGACTTCAACGAAGTGCATTCCAATATCGAATATGCCAAGACCACTCAATTTGGTGACGTCATTGCCCATGGCCCCATGGTCTATGGGATTTCAGGTGGGTTGCAGTATGCCAGCGGCATTAATGATGGCACATTGCTCGCGCTCCTAGGTATCGAGAATTGGAAGCTTCTAAGACCGGTAATGGCGGGCGATACAATCCGCATGGCACAAGCGGTGGCTGAGACCCGACGGACCAGCAGCGGTGACAAAGGCGTGGTAAAGATGCAGCGTCAAATAATTAACCAGCGCGACGAAGTTGTTCAGGAGATGGACACCGCAATGCTTTACAGATGTCGACCAGCTTGATCTGACGAACCTATTTTTCTTAGGCGTCAATTAGTTCAGACAGTGTTTCTGGGCAGGAGCGGACCGTCACCGGCGATGGTTGCCCTGTGCATGACGCGTCGAGCGCTAGGGTCGTATGTCCGTCCCCGATGAAGAACCGAACGATTATCCCAGATTACAACGTCACCAGGGCGCCATTGGTGGGAATACACATGTTCCGGGCGAACGCAAAAACCTGTTAGTTCTCGCACGAGTGCTCGGCCTTTCTCTTTAGGCCAACCGACAATATGAGAGCAATGACTACCTACGTAGTATACTTTGCGGCCCGTGCGCGGATGTTTGCGTACCAGGGGTTGATGTGGTGGAGTGAAAGTCTGTTTTTCTTCCTCAGAGAAAATGTCTCCCGAAATNAGTGANCGCGAATAGATTATGGAGTGCTCACAAATGAGATCCTCCAACTCATGCTTNTCNGTTTCGCCAAAGGGGCCNTTCCANTCNTCATANCATGCGCGGGCATCGGCAAACTCCGTTTCACCACCTGATGTTGGGACNTCGTGAGCAGCCAAAATGGAGTACGTACACGGAACGGGTTTATATGAGCTGTCCGAGTGCCAGAGAAGATTTCCCTTCATGAAGATTGCGTGCTTATCTTCGACAGCCATGACTTCGCCGTCTTCTTTGACGTTCGAAAGCATGGTGATCCGTCTATCGATGCCGCCGTATTGATCGCGGGCCAACGGTGTTTCCAAGGAACCAAATCTCTCGGCAAAGGCGATCAGTGCATCGTCTTTGATGAATTGATTTTGGAATACAGCGACACCATGAGAATCAACAGCCACGTGAATGGTCTCAAATTGATGATTGGTTAGGGCGGTATTCAGGTTGACACCGGATATTTCAGCGGCGAAGTCACCCTTTAGGGCAATCACCTTAGGCTCCATCATTCCACCTCAATTTGGAGGAGATAAATGCTATATCAAAATATGGTTTAAACTTTCACGACCAAGCGGAAAAATTTCACGGATCAGTAGGCGTATTCTTTGAAGACAGGATCAACCGAGCCTTGCCAGCGGCGTTCATAGGCACGAAGCAGTTCCTCAGCGGGCGTGATGCCGGATTCGGCAATTTGAAATAAAGGACGCAGAAAATGCGTTTCATCTAGCCCAACACTGTCGCACTTCGCCCGACGATGAAGACCAGCATGTGCGATGCAGAGTACATCGAGGGCGATTTCTTTGACGGTCTGATTACGAAACATCGTGCCTAGTGCCGTTCTTGGCACTTCATCTCGGAGGTGCTGTCGCTCCTCCGCTGTCCAATCCTTGACCAACTCCCAGGCATCATTAAGAGCCTGCGGATCATATAAAAGCCCTACCCACAGGGCTGGCAAGGCGCAAAGCCGTGCCCATGGGCCACCGTCGGCCCCACGCATTTCAAGAAAAGTCTTCAGGCGAACCTCCGGGAAGGCAGTGCTCATGTGATCCTCCCAATCTTTGATGGTTGGCTTCTCACCGGGCAGTGCTGGAAGTGCGCCCTCAAGGAAATCGCGAAATGATTGGCCCGACGCATTAATGTATTCACCGTCGCGATATACAAAATACATGGGAACATCTAGGACATAATCGACATACCGTTCAAAACCAAATCCATCTTCGAAGACGAATGGCAGCATGCCCTGGCGGTCGGCATCGACGTCTGTCCATACGAAGCTGCGGTAGGCGAGGTAGCCAGTTGGCGCACCATTCTTGAAAGGGGAATTGGCGAACAGTGCAGTAGCTATCGGCTGCAGTGCGAGGGAGACTCGGAATTTTTTTACCATATCCGCTTCGCTCTCGAAATCGAGGTTCACTTGCACCGTGCAGCTCGATTTCATCATTTCTAAGCCGTGCCCGCCGACTTTTGGCATGTACTCACGCATAATCTTGTAGCGTCCCTTGGGCATCCAGGGCATCTCATCATTCGGCCATTTGGGATGAAAGCCGAGCCCCAGAAACCCTATGCCCAGTTCGCTTGCTATGGCTCGACATTGTTGGAGGTGACTAGTCACCTCTCCGCAAGTTTCATGAATGGTGTTCAGGGGTGCGCCAGAGAGCTCCAATTGCCCGGCCGGCTCCAAGGATATGGAGCCTCCACCCTTTTTGGTCATGGCGATGGGCTTTCCGTGCTCGAGGACCGGTTCCCAACCAAACTTGATGAACCCCTCGAGGACCGTGCGAATACCCACCTCGCCCTGATAGGGCAATGGTTTAAGGTTATCCAAGCGGTATGGAAACTTTTCGTGCTCGGTGCCGATCCGCCAGGCCTCGATCGGCTTGCAACCGGTCTCTAAAAAACCGGTGAGCTCTGATTTGTCTTCGATGATCGGCTTAGGCATTGCCTGGTCTTCTGGCATCGTGCACCTCTATGTCCTGGGTCCCAAGGGGCCTACTGTTAAATCCAATCCCCGCGGGCGGCCTGCCAGCATGATAACACCGCGACCGCGGCTGTTTCTGCGCGCAAAATACGAGGTCCGAGGTCGACAGTCGTAACAAACGGCAAGGCACGCAGGAAAACAAGCTCAGTTTCAGAGAAACCTCCTTGCGGGCCAATTACAAATGTTGGTGGTAGTCCAGAACTATCCATCGTCAGAATGACACTGAGGGGGGCATCTCCATTTCCTGTCTCATCCGCAACGAGCATGGTTTGGCTGGCTGGCCAATTGTCAACGATCGATCTTAGGGATAGGAGCTCATGGACATCTGGAACATCGATACGGCCGCATTGCTCTGCGGCCTCAATTGCGTTCGCACGGAGCCGGTCTACCTTTACCTGTGTCCTATCTGTGAACTCCGTCGTGATTGGACGCAATGACCTGACGCCCAGCTCAGTTGCTTTTTCGACGATAAAGTATGTACCAGTCTTTTTTACTGGCGCGAAGCAGAGATCAGGTCCAGTGAACGCAGGCTGCGGTCGGGTCTGTTGAATGAATTTACCGAGCGCTTTCCGACGTCCCGTTTCCGTCAATTCAACATGCCATTCTCCGTCCCGGCCATTAAAGACGAGCACTTTATCACCGCTTTTCAAACGCATGACATCAAGTAAGTAATGGGCATGATCACGGGTAAATGATAGGTAGCGTCCAGCGAACGCGGGCTGGTCGACAAAAAGACGCGGCGTTTTCCTACTCATCAAATCATATTAGGGCTTGGTGCTCTCTGGGCAAGAGGTGGTGATTTATGGAGCGCCAGATTATATTTGCCGCATGAACGATATGGTAACACCCACAGCAAGTGATATCGCCACTGAAAACTGGGTCGATAGGTGGGCGCCCACGCCTTGGCGTCCTTACTTGCGACTGGCCCGAATTGACCGGCCAATTGGCACCTGGCTTTTGTTGATCCCATGTTGGTGGAGCACGGCAATGGCCTCTGAAGGTGCGCCTAGTTTGTGGTTCATGACTTTATTTGGTGTTGGTGCTCTGGTGATGCGGGGTGCGGGTTGTGTCGTGAATGATTTGGCTGACCGGAATTTTGATAGCATGGTCGCGCGCACGGCCACTCGGCCCATTGCAAGCGGGCAGGTCAGCGTGCCGCAGGCGCTTCTGTTCATTGGGTTGCTGTGCGGCTTAGGTTTTTTGGTGCTCCTGCAGTTCAATGCGTATACCGTCTATCTTGGCTTTGCGTCGCTGGCGCTTATAGTCGTTTACCCTTTCATGAAACGTTTTACTTATTGGCCGCAGGCTATTCTGGGTCTGACATTCAATTGGGGGGCACTTGTAGGCTGGAGTGCGGTAACTGGCGAAATCCAAGCACCTGCGCTGTGGCTTTATGTGGCAGGGATTTTCTGGACCCTCGGTTATGACACAATCTACGCACACCAGGACAAGGCAGATGATTTGTTAGTGGGTGTAAAGTCGACAGCTCTTAAGTTTGGGGACGAAACACCAAAGTGGTTGATTGCCTTCTATATGATAGCTGTTGCGTTTCTTGGCGTGTCTGGATGGTTAGCGGAACTTGCGTGGCCCTACTTTGCAGGCGTGGGGGCGGGCATTGCTCACCTTCTATGGCAGGTCCGAGCTGTCGACTTAGATAATCCAAAATCCTGTCATCGCTTCTTCAATTCCAACCGAGATTTTGGACTGATCGTGTTAGCCGGCATTGTCTTGGCTGGGCCTGCCGTCGAGAGCTAAATCTGGACCTTCGTGAGTGAGGGTGACATGAAGGGTTGCGCGTATACTTTAAGTTGATCGGAGCGACGCCGACGGATTTCTGGATCGGCAATCGATTCGGAGATGAAGGTATCCAATTCCATTGTGGGGGCTAACAGGTCACGAACATAGCGCTGAACGCCGACTTGATTGAGGCCCAAGCGGGACCGACCTCTAGCAAAGATCTCCGAGACAGGGATGGGGCCGCCGGAATCGCTAAGCGTACCATGTGTGGATGTGTACATGTAGACGGCTTCCAGGGAAGGGCCTAGCTCCACCTCCAGATCGATAGTGTTCAATTTGCCAAACCTATAGTTTGCACTGGACAACTCTGTTTTGTGCATGCGAACCAATTGGCGTGCGTCAAGCCAGGTGATGAACAAGGTGACCTCGACACCAAGGGAAACTTGAAGCGTGGCGGGGATCGCGCCATACGCGGTTATGTGCGGGGAATAGACTGAGTCGAAGTTACGTAGTCGAACGCATATGACGGGGATCGGGCCCCAATCCGCGCCTGGGAATTTTCGTGCTAGCTGCTCGGGAGACTGGTTTGAGCCTACTGCCAGGACAGGCGTTCGATACGATAGATCCGACGATATGTCTTTTGGCCCAAAATTTAAGGGACGGCCATTTGTGAAGATGAACGACTCTGACGGAATAGGGTAGGGGTAGGTCTTTGCCCGGACTAGTGGGTTATCGTTCATGAAATTCAGTCTTTGCCGGTATCAGCGACTTCGACGAACTCGGAAATATCTACCTCATCAATCTGTGATGGATCCAAGAAACGATCTGCATATTCCTTATAAATACCTGATGTAAGGAACAGTTTGAATAGCTCGTCGTCGATGTGGGCATCCTCACTCATGGAGGACATAATTTTTACGCACGCACTTAGGGGCTTTGCCGGCTTGTATGGGCGATCGGCAGCGGTCAGCGCTTCGAAGATATCGGCGATCGCCATGATTCTGGCTGGGATTGACATATCTTTGCGATTAAGCTTCTTCGGATAACCTGTGCCGTCCATCTTTTCATGGTGACCGCCTGCGTACTCAGGCACGCGGGCGAGGTGTTTTGGAAATGGCAACTGTTCCAGCATGATAATCGTCTGGACGATATGATCGTTGATCTTAAAACGCTCCTCCTCAGTCAGCGTGCCGCGGCCAATGGAGAGATTGTAGACCTCACCGAGGTTAAATTTGTGTTTGGGCACATCGAGCTTGAAACCATATGGATTGTCGCCGGATGCCGTGGGTTCTTCTGTATCGCGGTAGATAATGTGGTCATCTCGGTCCGATAGAAGGCTCTGGATTATTGGCAATTCCGGTTCTGGGGCTCGGTCTTTGCGTTTCTGTTCCTCGTACGAAATGCCAATCCTGTCGCTGAGTGTTTGAGTCCACTGAATTTTGGCGATCTCTTGAAGGCGTTGGATCCGTTCGGGCGCCATGAACTCTCCGCCCATGTTGCACTCGGCGATAAAGCTGAAGTCGTCATCCAGTTTGGACAGGCGTTCAACCAAATCAGCATTCAATAGATCTGGGTCACCGCCCTCGATAATCGCCTCCAGGCAATCTATAGTGGCTTCTCTCTTGGCTACCTCGAACCGCATCCGGACCTCGTGGATGCGGTCATAGATCGTTTCCAATTTAGTGGCTTTGTCGACAACATATTCTGGCGTTGTGACCTTTCCGCAATCATGCAGCCAGGCCCCGATATGCAGTTCGTACATCTGATCTTCGGTCAAATTAAAGTCAGCAAATGGCCCATCAGTTGCTTCGCAGGCGGCACGGGCCAGCATTTTTGTCAATTCAGGTACGCGTTGGCAATGCCCACCCGTGTAGGGAGACTTGGCGTCAATGGCGGATGCGATCAACTCGATAATTGAGTCGAGCAACCGCTTCTCGGATTTTAGGAGCTGCTGATTATCAAGGGCAACGGCCGCCTGCGAGGCCAGAGCCTCAATCAAAGGCTGTATTTCGGTGCTGAAGGAAATCACTTCTCCAGGTCTGGTTCCTTGAGCGTTCAGCAGCTCTAGCACGCCAATAATTTCATCTTGGCTATTCTTCATGGGCACGGTGAGGAATGATTTGGAACGATATCCCATGCCTTCGTCAAATTTCTTTGTGCCTGTAAAGTCGAAATCCTCCGCTTCATAGGCGTCGGGAATGTTCACAGATATGCCGGAAATTGCGACCCAAGTAGCCACGTTTTTACGGTTTTCTTCGCCCGTTTCTAGATCATAAATGCGCAGTGGGGGGAACGTAATTTCCTTTCCGGTTGTTCCACCCAGCGCAATATCGAGTGAGTCGTTCCGCATGATCTCAAATTTTAGAGCGTCGTCTTCGGTGCGAAGGAACAGCGTGCCGCCATCGGCCTTGCATATGTCTTTGGCCTCCAAAAGAATGCGCTCCATCAATCGATTGGTGTCACGTTCCGCGGACAAGGCAATCCCAATCTCGATGAGCCGTTGAAATGGATTGGAAGAAGTATCTGTCATGGTATCAACTTTGTCGTCTTACTCTTTTCGTAGCGCGATAAAATCGAGGTCTGCGACCGGAACGAAAAAAGCGAGCGAGACGCTTAGATGGCTGAAAATACTTTTGAAATATTTTCTTCTTACCCGCTTCACCTTTTTCTAAAACATGGCCGAAGCTCCACTCTTATTGTAAACCACTGATTCAAGCGTATCTTTGTTCCTGTTGATTGACAACGGGATCAATTGGGAATTGCTTGACGCCGATTTTGGTGGATGCATCCAATAACCAAAACGAAAGTGGGATGCCATCATGCCCTACGACTCTCTAAGGGATTTTATCGAGAACGGCCTTGAACCGCAGGGTCAATTGGTTCGCGTTTCGACGCCGGTGTCACCCATTCTAGAGATGACGGAAATACAGACGCGGCTGATCGCTGAAGGTGGACCGGCAGTCCTTTTTGAAAACCCGGTTCACTTGGACGGTAGTCCCTACAATATGCCCGTATTGGTCAACTTGTTCGGGACAGTTGAGCGTGTTGCTAAGGGGATGAATCGCAATCCTAGTGGTTTGCGCGAAATCGGAGAAACCCTCGCGTTTTTGCGGCAACCGGAACCGCCGGGCAGCTGGAAAGAGGCCTTTGCAATGATGCCGCTATTGAAGACCGTGATGGCGATGAAGCCAAATTTGGTGTCCAGCGCACCGTGCCAAGAAGTGATTTTGCTTGGAGACGACATCAATCTAGGTGATTTGCCCATCCAAACCTGCTGGCCGGGCGAGCCGGGGCCTCTCATTACTTGGCCTCTTGTGGTTACCCAGGGCCCGAATTCAGATGGCGCGGACCGACGAGATGCCTTCAATCTGGGCATCTATCGCATGCAGGTGACGGGGCCTAATACAACTATAATGCGTTGGCTGAAACATCGTGGTGGCGCGCAGCAATATTCGCGCTGGAAGGAACGCAGGCCTGATCCTCTTCCCGCCGCTGCGGTCATTGGGTCCGATCCGGGAACCATTCTGGCAGCAGTAACGCCGATCCCGGATACCCTATCCGAGTATCAATTTGCGGGTTTGTTACGCGGCAAGAAGGTGGAGCTCGTGGATTGCGTAAGCGTACCGTTAAAGGTGCCGGCGGCTGCCGAGATCGTTATCGAAGGTCACGTGTCGTTGGGGTCATACAAAGATGAGGGACCTTACGGTGATCATACAGGTTTTTATAATGCTGTTGAGCCATTTCCTGTCTTTACCATCTCAGCTGTGACCATGCGACGTCACCCTATTTATTTGTCCACTTATACGGGTCGACCTCCCGATGAGCCCTCTATCTTGGGTGAGGCCCTTAATGACGTGTTTGTACCTCTTTTTACACAACAATTTCCCGAAGTGGTTGATTTTTGGCTACCGCCGGAGGCCTGCTCTTACCGCGTAGCGGTAGTGTCCATGAAGAAGGCCTACGCCGGACATGCAAAACGGGTAATGATGGGGGTTTGGTCGTACTTACGGCAATTTATGTATACAAAGTTTGTCATTGTCGTGGATGACACTATTGATGCACGGAATTGGACGGATGTGATCTGGGCAATCTCGACACACGTGGATCCGGCGCGTGACGTAACTATGATTGAGAATACACCCATCGACTATCTTGATTTTGCGTCGCCAGTATCAGGTCTGGGCAGTAAAATGGGGATCGACGCGACAACTAAGGTAGCTCCCGAAACGGATAGAGAATGGGGCCAGAAGATTGCCATGAGCGATGAAATTATCGCCGAGGTGACGCGAAAATGGGAGAGCTATGGTTTGCCGGGAAGTGGAAAACCGATCTGGGAATAGATGCGTAACTTTATGTCGTTCCTCCCGGTTGACGTNGCCCNCNGGNCTGCGTAGTTTCCCGCGGCGCNNGAATGAATGTTGGATCTTTGGATATGAGTGANTTNCGGGCGTTTGCNGAAAATGCNAANGCNTGGCCNTTNCAAGAGGCGAAGGCGCTGTTAAAGCGNGTTGGCCAAAAGGTGCCGGCCAAAGGATATGTNCTGTTCGAGACTGGCTACGGTCCGTCCGGCCTGCCGCACATCGGTACATTNGGTGAAGTGNCCCGGACATCCATGGTACGNCANGCGTTTGCGACCTTGTCAGACTTGCCGACACGTTTGTTCGCCTTTTCCGACGACATGGATGGATTGNGGAAGGTCCCCGACAACGTCCCCAACCGCGACATGATTGCTCAACATTTAGGTAAACCTCTAACTACTATTCCCGACCCGTTTGGCACGCATGAGAGCTTTGGTCATCACAACAATGCCCGGCTACAGGTCTTCCTGGATGATTTTGGGTTCGATTATGAGTTTGTTAGTGCCACAGATTGCTACAAGAAAGGTCAATTCGATAAAACGTTAATGGATGTCCTTAAAAATTACGATGAAATCACTAACGTCATCCTGCCGACACTGGGTGCCGAGCGTCGCGCTACCTATAGCCCGTTCCTGCCTGTCTGTCCGGACACTGGCATCGTACTTCAAGTCCCTGTCGTAGAACGTGATGAGGGAGCAGGTACTATCGTCTACGTGCGTAATGACGGGAAGCATATAGAAACGCNAGTTACCGGCGGTCATTGCAAGCTTCAATGGAAGGNCGATTGGGCTATGCGGTGGGCTGCATTGGACGTGGATTANGAAATGTCGGGAAAGGATCTAATCGATTCTGTCAAGCTGTCCGGTCAGATTTGCCGCATCCTTAGCGGTCATCCGCCTGTNGGCTTNACATATGAGCTCTTTTTGGATGAGAAGGGCGAGAAAATTTCTAAATCGATTGGCAATGGNCTGTCTGTCGAAGAGTGGCTCCGNTATGCTCCGCCAGAGAGTTTGTCACAGTTCATGTTCCAAAAACCGAAGACGGCAAAGCGTCTCTATTTCGACGTCATTCCAAAGAATGTAGATGAGTACTTGCAGCATCTTTCCAATCTGCCGAACCAGGATCTTCAAAAACAGATTGAAAATCCAGTTTGGCACATTCACCGGGGTGAGCCACCTCATGAGGATGCGCATTTGAGCTTTAATATTCTTTTGAACCTCGCCAGTGTTTGCCACACTGAGGANAAGAAGGTGCTCTGGCATTTCATTTCCCGCTATCGGCCTGATGCTTCGGCGAAGAGTGCACCAATTCTTGATGGCTTGGTGAGCTGCGCCATCAACTACTATCAAGATTTTATCAAGCCGAATAAAAAGTACCGCATGGCGAACGCCACTGAATACGCCGCAATCCAAGACCTGCGAGGGGCTTTGGATCGATTGGCGCCGGGAACGACGGCNGAGGATATCCAAACCAAGGTTTATGAAATTGGTAAACGCCATGACTATGAAAATTTGAGGAATTGGTTCGGCTGCCTCTACGAGGTTCTTCTCGGGCAGGAGCAGGGGCCGCGCATGGGGTCCTTCATTGCGCTCTNCGGTATAGANGAGACAAAAGACCTNCTAGATCGGGTNCTTGCTAGAGAGGATCTCTCGGTCTNAGCGATTAGCCGCAGTCCCTGGCAAACTCGAAATACAGTTCTCGCGCCCGGGTGTAGATGGGCCCGGGCTGTAGCTCTAGAACTTCAATGCGAGTGCATGGTAAGATCTTCGCGTAGTTGCCTGTTCCGAAAAGCTCGTCCGCATCGAGCAACTCTTCGTAAGTGATTATTCGTTCCAGTACTTCATGTCCTCCTTGGCGGAGTAGTTGGATGATGCGTTGACGGGTNATGCCGTTGAGAAACGTGCCGTTGACTTCTGGTGTATGAATGACACCATCTTTGACCATAAAAAGATTGGTGTAAGAAAATTCCGCTACATTNNCGTTTGGATCTAAAACAACAGCCGTATCGAACCCTTTNGCNTTCGCTTCACGTAGGCCNCGAGCGACATTGGGGTAAAGNCATGANGCTTTAGCTTCNGTCGGCGCCATTTCCTGAGCGGGCCGGCGAAATTGCGTTTGACAAGCGGAAAAGCCATCCGGCGCGGGCAGTGGAGAAATGGAAATATGCATAAGAAATTGTGTTGAGGCCGAATCCGGAACAATAAAACCGCCGTCTGGATAGAACATCGGGCAGATGTAAAGTTCAGTTCCCGCTGGAAATTTTTTTACTCCTTCGCCAGCGAGAGATGCAATCTCCTCTGCTGTGAACGTCGGGGTCATTCCCATCACTTCCGCAGACTTGATTAGACGCTGACAATGCAAATCAAGGTCTGGTAAACGGCCAATAATCGAACGAGCGCCGTCAAACACATTAGAGGCTAGCCAGAAGCCGTGATCTCGAGGTTTAATTACCGCGGGGCTGCCGTCGTGCCATTGGCCGTCCACGAATGTGACAGCATTATCAGGTTCGGGTTTTGCCATTTCATAAACCTCCCTATCGCGGATTACGACAACAGGAATCAGGACCGAAATCAAGGCCGTGAGCAGGTGAAACGTGCGAGGAAGGTGAGGTTAATAGCTGGCTAAATGACCTGCGGAGTTCACTTCACACTGTCGATCATTAATTTGCGATCTTTGTAAGGTTAGGGAGGTCAACAAGACAATGACACGACTCTCCTAACCATCGGTTCCTCCGGCGTTGGCTGCATTATTCGGCCGCCGACCGATGTCCGCGGACGATATCCATGATCTCCGCGGCTGCAGACGGGATATTGGTTCCCGGGCCATAAACAGCCGATACGCCCTTCTTAAATAGGAAGTCATGGTCCTGGGTCGGTATGACGCCGCCACAAATCACTAAAATGTCGTCGGCACCCTGACGTCGNAGGTNTTCAATCAACGCAGGCACCANTGTCTTGTGACCGGCGGCTTGACTGGAGACTCCGATTACGTGGACATCATTTTCGATAGCTTCTCGNGCAGCTTCCTCGGGAGTCTGGAANAANGGGCCCAAGTCGACATCGAACCCGATATCGGCGAAGGCCGTAGCAATTACCTTAGCGCCTCGGTCGTGACCATCCTGGCCCATCTTAACTACCAGCATACGCGGCCGCCGCCCTTCTTGTTTTGCGAAGGCATCAACACTGGCGCAAATTTTNTCGAAATCCTTGTCACCGTCATAGGCTGAGCTNTAGACNCCGGAAATAGATTTAATCTGAGCGCGATGACGGGTATAGACTTTTTCCAAGGCATCGGAAATTTCGCCGACGCTTGCGCGAGCCCGAGTTGCTTCAATGGACAGGGCTAAGAGGTTACCGTCTCCCGTTTCTGCGGCACTGGTGAGCATATCCAGTGCGGCCTGACAGGCCACATCATCGCGTTCCGCTCGGATTTTCTCTAGACGGCGAACCTGGTTCTCTCGCACCTCGGCGTTATCAATTTCCAGAATGTCAATTTTGTCCTCGTTCTCGGTACGGTACTTGTTGACCCCAACAACAACTTCTTCACCGCGATCGACGCGCGCCTGCTTGCGGGCTGCCGACTCCTCAATTCTCTGTTTCGGCATGCCCGCCACAACGGCCTTGGTCATCCCACCTATGCCTTCCACCTCATTGATNAACTTACGCGCCTCGTTCGCCAGGGAATTGGTCAAAGATTCGATATAATAGCTTCCTCCTATGGGATCGATTACGTTCGGAATACCAGTCTCTTCGGCGACTATCAGTTGCGTGTTCCGCGCGATTCTGGCTGAGAACGGGGTTGGCAATGCGATGGCTTCATCGAAGGCGTTTGTGTGCAGGCTTTGGGTGCCGCCCAAAACGGCTGCCATGCACTCAATGGTTGTCCGCACGACGTTGTTGTAAGGATCATCCGCTGTCAACGACACGCCCGAGGTCTGGCAGTGGGTGCGTAACATGGATGACTTGGGGTTTCGGGGGGTGAACTGCTTCATGAATTCGAACCAAAGAAGGCGGGCTGCGCGTAGCTTCGCGATCTCCATGAAAAAATTCATACCGATGGCGAAAAAGAAGCTGAGCCGTGGTGCGAAAGCGTCGACTTCAAGACCCTTGTCCACTGCCGCGCGGACATACTCCAGTCCATCCGCGAGTGTGAACGCTAGTTCCTGCACGGCCGTCGCGCCAGCTTCCTGCATATGGTAGCCGGAAATGGAGATAGAATTGAAACGAGGCATGAATTCTGCTGTATGACTTATAATGTCGGCAATAATCCGCATGCTGGGTTTGGGCGGATAGATATAGGTGTTACGGACCATGAATTCTTTGAGAATGTCGTTTTGAATGGTCCCCGAAAGCTGTTCCTGCGAGACACCTTGTTCCTCAGCAGCAACAATGTAGCCCGCCAAAACTGGTAAAACGGCTCCATTCATAGTCATGGATACGCTCATCTCATCCAGAGGGATACCGTCGAAAAGAATTTTCATGTCCTCCACGCTGTCGATAGCAACTCCTGCTTTCCCTACATCCCCAATCACGCGTGGATGGTCGCTGTCATACCCGCGGTGAGTGGCTAAATCGAAGGCGACCGACAAGCCTTTCTGACCAGCGGCGAGGTTGTCTCGGTAGAATTTATTCGACTCCTCAGCTGTTGAATATCCTGCGTATTGGCGAATAGTCCAGGGCCGGTTGGCATACATAGTCGCCCGTGGCCCGCGCATGAACGGCGCAAAGCCTGGGAGTGTGTTGATATTTTCAAGCCCCTCCAGATCGTCCGCCGTGTACAGCGGCTTTACAGCGATTCCCTCCGGTGTCTGCCAAACCAAGTCTTCGACGGTTTGTCCGCTAAGCTCTTTCCCCGCCGAGGATTTCCACGCGTTCAGGGTTTGGCTATCAGGTTTAGTCACGATTTTGCTCTCCACACGTTATCTTCAGGTGTTGCCTGCATGCTGCAGTGCAAAATATCAGGGGAATAGGAAAATGCCCAAGAAAAAAACGGGTTATCCACATCTGGTGCCACTCAACATATTGATATTAACCCAATATATTGTATAGTTATGGTACGTGTACTCAACATATTGATGTAGCATGAAGTTAATCCAATGCTCTGATAGGTCTCAATTAATCAAATAAGGAGGACATGTTCGCACAGGGTGGTTGTATTTGGGAACCCACACCAAGAGGCGAATAAAAACAAAAATGAGTGAAGAATGGACACCGAAACGCGTAAGCGCGTTGATTGCCCTCTGGAACGAAGGCCTATCCACTAGCGAGATTGGAAATCGCCTTGGGGTGACCAAAAACGCCGTTGTGGGCAAAGTGCATAGACTAGGATTGCCGAAACGTGGCTCTCCAATCAAGCAGAAACCAAAACCGGCCGAGATTATTGGTTTGGCGGCTCTGCGTCCGGGTATGTGCTCATGGCCAGAAGGCGATCCAGGAACAGAAGAGTTGACTTTTTGCGGTGCTCCTATCGTGCCGGGCAAACCTTATTGTGAAGAGCATTGTCGTCGCGCTTACGTAAAAAACCCAAAGGACGGAAAACGGGTACGCCGCGCCGCTTAATATCTTTCAACATCTGTCGCACGTGGCGACTGCGGGGCTTTTCTAGATCAGAAGAGCCCTCTGATTTCAGAGGGCTCGTCGTCTGGTCTGCCCTCTTCAATGACTCTAAAACTTTTTTCTGTCAGCCAGGCCTACCAAGATATATAAACTACGTCTTTAGGGTACTTCTTGAGAAGGTCTGCTCCCATATTGTGAATAAGGTATTGCCGGCTATCTGTTTTATCTCCGATGGTTTTTATTCTCACTACAATGCCTCAGTGGTCTGAGGCCTGAATTAACATGTGAGCATCAAAACCCTGGGCTACGCGAACACGGCTAATGAACTGTTTAGTGTATTTTGTAGAGTTGCTGGTGCTCGGTTCGGTGGGTACCTATGTAAGTTAGCAAGCCAGTTGAGATTGCATCCGCATGAGCCTTCTTGATCGCGTTCGGGCATGTCAGAATGATGACCGGGGTTCCTACCTACCGTTCTGTACAACGGGGCTGGAAATTGGCCGGATCGACAGCGAGTTTGTGCAATACATAGCCAAGTATAGCGATGTCTTCGAAATTGATGACTCGTCTGTCGCGTTGACGGCGAATCTTCGAAATTACGAAGAGCGGACGCAAGCCATGGCTCATGTATTGAATGAATTGCGCTTGGAGGGCCTCATCCCGGGTTGGCGTGATGAACCCTACCCCGCAGGCCCAGCTTTCAATGCCCCACCACTGTTTGAGATGGAGCGTGCGGCGGTGCCCCTGTTCGGTGTTCCGGGTTACGGGGTGCATATGAACGGATGGTTGAAAAAGGATGGGCGCACGCACATGTGGATTGCCCGCCGAAGCTTGACCAAGCCGACCGGTCCGGGGAAGCTTGACCAGATCGTCGGCGGCGGACAGCCCGTCGGGATGTCATTACGCGACAATCTGATTAAGGAATGTGGCGAAGAAGCCGGAATTCCCCCCGCGCTTGCCAAAATGGCGAAACCAGTTGGAACCTTGAGTTATACCACCATCCGCCCAGAAGGCCTCCGCAACGATGTCTTGTTCAACTTTGATCTCTACGTACCTGATTATTTCGAACCCATTAACCAAGATGGAGAAGTTGCAGAATTCATGCTTTGGGATATTGAGAAAGTTATGCAGAGATTGAGTGACACAGAGGATTTCAAATTCAACTCCGCCCTGGTAATTATAGATTTCCTGATCCGCCACGGGTTCATTGAAGCCGATGATCCAGACTATTTAGATATTGTGGCCGGATTGCATCGGTAAAAAATGGTAAAACGATATTAGGGGGTCAGCGATGGATTCAATGGGGTTGACGGTCTATCTATCTGGCGAGATTCACTCGGACTGGCGCGAACAAATTGAGACTGGGACAGAGAAAGCAGGACTACCTATTGCTTTTCTGTCCCCCGTAACGGATCACGGCGCCAGCGACGATTGTGGCGTGAAGATCCTAGGCGAAGAAGATCAAAACTTCTGGAAAGATCACAAAGGCGCCAAAGTCAATGCGATTCGGACGCGGACAATGATAGAGCGCTCCGACGTTGTCGTGGTTCGGTTTGGCGATAAGTACCGGCAATGGAACGCGGCATTTGATGCCGGTTTTGCGAGCGCCTTGGGTAAACCTTTGATCACCCTCCATGATCCCGGTCTCACGCACCCGCTTAAGGAGGTGGATGGCGCTGCGTTAGCTGTGACCGAAACGCCGGATCAGGTTGTGAAGATTCTAAGCTACGTTGTAGATGGTGCTCTGTAACTGTCGGTTGGAAAGATGGCTGCTTACGAAACAAATCGAACGGAAGATGGCGATCTTTATCCTAGGGTCGAACCATTCGACCACGGCAAGCTCCCAGTTGGCAGTGGCCATTCCCTGTATTGGGAACAATCTGGCAATCCGCAAGGTCAACCGGTGGTTTTTCTCCATGGTGGCCCCGGTGCCGGAACGACGCCAAACCATCGTCGTTTCTTTGACCCGGCACATTACCGGATTATTTTGTTTGATCAGCGGGGCGCTGGACGGTCTACGCCTTATGCCAATATCGTCGACAACACCACTGACCACCTTGTGAGTGATATCGAAACACTGCGCGAGCTATTGGGCATTGACATGTGGCTTGTGTTCGGTGGTTCTTGGGGGGCAACACTCGCGTTGGTCTACGCCGAAACGCATCCTGAGCGATGTCTTGGGATTATCCTCCGCGGCGTATTCTTGGGACGCGAAAAGGAGCTCGATTGGTTCCTTCACGGCATCCGCAACGTCTATCCAGAGGCTTGGCAGCGGTTTGTTGAATTCCTTCCGGGAAGCGAGCGAGGTGATATTGCCTCCGCCTATTATCGCCGTTTGATCGACAACGATCCAAAGATTCACGGCCCGGCTGCCGTCGCTTGGAACCACTATGAGACGCAATGCTCGACCCTTCGGCACAAGCCGATTAGCCCCGCCGTTGGGAGCGGTTCCGCACCCCTCGCCCTGGCGCGATTGGAGGCTCATTATTTTATCAATCGTATCTTCCTCGAAGAGAACGAAATTCTCGTCAACCTCGATAGGATTGCCAATATCCCAACGATGATTATTCAAGGGCGCTACGATATGATTTGCCCGATGATCTCCGCTAACGAATTAGCCTTCGCATCTGAAAATGCGGTTCTCAATGTGGTGGATGATGCTGGACATTCCGCCATGGAACCTGGGATTAGACGTGCGCTGGTCGAAGCCACAAACACCTTTCGCGATAAGGGCCGATTTTAAACCACTGTTGGTATGCTTGTGTAGTAAGTTCAATTCGCATATGAATGCCGTCCTCCAAGGGAGGAAGACATGAGCATCAAGTTAGGATTTGTTGCAACGCTCTTGAGCGTGGCAATACTTCTGGCGCCGTCGGCGGACGCTGATGATCCGGATTATTTGACCTTATCGGCAGGATGGTTCGACTTGAATCGCCAGAAAGACCAAGGCGCCGAGTTCAGCATGGAGTATCGTTCAGACAAGAAGTTCTGGTGGTTCAAACCATTTGTCCACGCCGCTGGCGTCTCCAATGGCATGACTTTCCTCGGTGCGGGTGTTCTTATTGATGTGTATTTTGGACGGCGGTGGGTCGTAACTCCCAGTTTTGTCCCGACGTGGTGGCGGGGAAAAACCTCAGACCTAGATCTTGGCCACGCGCTTGAGTTTCGCTCCAGACTCGAGGCAGCTTACCGCTTCGACGATCGATCAAGGTTAGGAATATCGTTTTCGCACTCATCCAATGCTAGCCTTGGCGCTACAAATCCGGGCACAGAATCGTTAATGGTCAACTATTCGATTCCGTTCAAAGCTATCTCGAGCATATTTTAAACGGCGATTTGCCTCTGGCTAGCTAGATCACATTGTCTTTTTCAAGTTCGACCAACTCATGTTCGCTGAGCCCCAATTCTCCGACCAGAATGTCATGATTGTGCTGGCCTTTTCGTGGCCCGGCATGGCGGATCTCTGCGGGTGTTTCTGACATAAACGGGAAAGCGTTGGTCATTTTTATTGGACCGAGATCCTCATCCAAGACCTCGATGATATCGGCTCGGGCTTGATATTGAGGGTCCTGAAAAATCTGTCCAATATCGTAAGCTGGACCGATTGCAGCCTCAACTTTTTCAAACTGCTCAAGCACGACCTGAAGATCGTGCCGACCGATCCATGCGGCGACAATTCCGTCAATCTCTTCGATATGGGCGACGCGATCTTGCGGTGTCTGGAAGCGTGGGTCTTCCGACACTTTCTTTCCGCCACACAACGTCATAACACGGTTGACGATTGAGGGGGTATTTGTGGAGAGCGCAACCCAATGACCGTCCCGTGTCCGATAGGTGTTTCTTGGTGCGTTGTTTTTTGACCGGTTACCCCATCGCTTTTGGATAATGCCCAACTGGTCGAACTGAAGCGGCTGTGGGCCCAGGACCTGGAACAATGGCTCGTAAATGCTGAGATCTATGTACTGACCATTACCGCCTTTCGCGTCGCGGTGATAAAGCGCGAACATCGTTGCGAAGGTGCCATAGGCGGCAGCAACACCATCCGCCAAGCCAAAATTTGGCAAAGTTGGAGGGCCATCTGCTTCGCCGGTCACTGACGCAAAGCCGCTGAAGGCTTCCGCAATTGTGCCAAAACCCGGGCGGTTCCTGTAAGGCCCGGTTTGCCCAAATCCTGTCACTCGGACCATTATGAGTTTCGGATTGATATTGCTTAAATCCTCCCAGCCCAACCCCCATTTCTCCATCGTTCCAGTGCGGAAATTTTCGATGACTACATCGGCCGAAAGAATTAAGGTTTTGAAAAGTTCCTGACCGCGCGCCGTGTTGAAATTTAACGTGATGCCACGCTTGTTTCGGTTTGCCATCTTAAACCAGAGACCGAAGCCATCCTTCTGGTAGCCAGTTTCTCGGAGAGGGTCTCCTTGAGGGTGCTCTACCTTAATGACATCGGCACCAAAATCACCCAGCAGCATTCCTACGGTCGGTCCGGCAATGACGGTAGACGCATCAATAACACGAAGACCTTCTATGGGCGGACGGTTTGGAGCGGACATCTTGATGCCTCTTTATATATCTACCTAGTCGGTTTTATCGTCCGGCGGCACCAGTTTTAATGCCACGGAGTTCATACAATACCTCAAACCTGTTGGAGCGGGTCCATCGGGGAACACATGACCGAGATGGGCGTCGCAAATCGCGCATAACGTCTCCGTCCGTCGCATGTACAGGCTAATATCTTCTTCTTCGCGAACCGCATCTTCGTCGATGGTTGAATGAAAACTTGGCCACCCTGTACCAGAGTCAAATTTGGCTTCCGATGAAAACAGCGGGTTTCCACAACACACACAGACATAGGTCCCTGGTTTGTAGCACTTGTCGTACTCACCGGTGAAAGCGCGTTCAGTCCCTTTTTGCCGGCAAACCTTGTACGCTTCCGACGATAGTTGTGCGCGCCATTCCGCATCCGACCTTGTGACTTTTGCCATGGCAAATTCTCCTGCCTTTGGGTTCGGGATAACCGCTTATATATGTAATGCGAGTGCCTCTTGAACAACCAAGAAGTCTTCTATTCGGCTGCATTGTGGAGCGGGAGAGGATCCGATAATAGCTTCATACAACAATACTGGAACGCTATTAAGAACCCGCTTCTGTAAAAAATACAACATGGAATAAGTCATTACCTGCTTCGAGGCTGACCAACTATATAAGGTTCTCTAGGAAACGATGGCTAATGCGGACAGCCGAATTACGTTAGATGATGTGGATTGGTTATACGATAAAATCGGAATCACCGTGCTATGTTTTGTCGAGAACGCTGTTGCTGCATTGGAGATCCTGAAATACCCCATATGCAGGATAGATGACGGTATTATCGTCTAACGGCCGCTGTAAAGGAGCGGCGCGAGCCAAATCGTATTATAAAAATAAGCAACTAAAACCTTCCGTCATAGGCTTTTCTACCAATTGGACAGGCAATGAGTGAAAATACATCTGCACTCATGGCTTCCTCGAGGGCGACCTGGAGATCATCTCGCGATTCTACCGTTACCCCTCTCCCGCCCAAAGCAATTGATGCGGCGGCAAAATCTGTCTCGCCGAAGTCTACACCTCGATTTTTCATCCCGTCTCGCCGTTGTTTTAATTCGATCAATGCTAGTGATTCGTCTACGAAGACAACAATAGGGAACTTCAGGTTCGAGTCCCGTAATGTTGCCAGTTCACCGAGGATCATCTCCATACCCGCATCACCGGAAAACGCTATGACCGGTGTTTCTGGAGCGGCCAACTTGTGACCCGCCGCTAGTGGTACGGCTGTGCCCATAGTGCAGAGCGCTGTGGACTGCAATAAGGTTCGCGGGCCGTAACATTGCCATTGTTGGGCAAGCAGGATCCGATGCGCCCCCGTATCGACGGCGGCCACAGTTTCGCGAGGTAGCACGTTTCGACAAACATCGATGACTGCGGCGGGTCCCCATGCCTCGTTGCGGGGAAAGGCACTCATGAGAGCAGCGCGTATTTTTGCTGGTTCGCCACCAGGCCAAGAACCGTTGCGTGACACCTTTTTGGTAAGCGCGAGAATGCCCGCGCCAACATCACCAATGAAACTGTGACTAGCGTGATGCACAAAATGTCGGTTTGCAGTAGCGGAAAACTCAATCACGGTGGGGCCATCTTCGCTAAGGTCCCAGGGGGCGCACCATTCCGAACGCATCTCAATGGGGTCGTAACCGGCAAGTATAATCGCATCCGCCTGGTCAATCAGCGGTTTAATAATGCTGAACGCTTTTGGGGAAAGACCTTGGCCCCCAAGGGCTAAAGGATGGTCTTCGGGAAGGACGCCTTTGGCTTTATAGGTGGTCAAAATGGGGATGGAAAAACGCCGCGCCATATCGGCGACGCAGTCCGAGGCATGGTGATGAAGCACGTCGACGCCCGCAATGATTAAGGGCCGTTCCGCATCGCTAAGCGCCTGGCAGGCGGCATCCCAGTCCGGACCCGGCGCAGGTGCCATGGGTGCGGGTTTTGAACGGGGTGCCGGACGGTCAACGGTTTCCGTCGCCTTAGCCGTGGATATGGGGAGGTCAAGATGTACAGGTCCCGGCCGGCCCTCCAAGGCAATGGCCAGAGCTTTCTCAATAGTCGTCTCTACCGCGCCCTCAGCAACTGTAAAACTCGCCTTGGTCACAGGGGTCAGGACCTTGGTATGATCGAATACTTGATGGGTGAAGCATTGGGCCTCCGCGGCGTCAATGCAGCCGGTAAGGAAAATCATTGGCACCTGATCCTGCCAGGCGTTGGTGATGACGTTGATGGCATTGACTACGCCCGGCCCAACGGTCGCCAGCAAGATGCCAGGTGCTCCCGTCGCGTGGTACGTTCCCTCGGCCATGAACCCGCCGTTGTTCTCATGCTTAACCAACTGAAAGGATAGTCCTGCGTCTTCCAGAGCATCAATCATGGTTAGAACTTCGCCGCCCGGAATACCGAAGGCGTGTCGGGACCCCGCTTCATAAAGCTTTTGGGCGATAATATCGGCAGCGCGGGTCATTCGGCGGCATCTTTGTAGGGGGTTAGCTCACGGTTGGCCGGTTTTGCATAGCCGTCGCGCGTTTGCGGCAACTTCCGGTTAAGAATTTTCGTTGCCACTAGAGTACGCAAAACTTGGGCGGTGCCGCCGCCGATGGTGAACATGCGTGCATCGCGGGCCATGCGTTCCAATGGGAGGTTGCGAGAATACCCCATGGCGCCAAAAACCTGCAGGGCATCATTAGCAACTTTGATAGCGGCATCGGCGGTAAATACCTTGGCTTGGGCCGCCATTAACGGATCAGGGAACCCTGAATCAGTTGTTTCGGCACTTTTCGCCGCCCCATAGACAAGGGCTTGGGCGGCACTCATCTGAATTGACATGTCCGCCAACATCCAGTGAAGGCCTTGAAATTCGCAGATTGGCCTACCGAATTGCTCGCGCTCCTGAGAATAATCCAAGGCCTGTCCGTAAGCTCCTTCGGCAATACCCAGAGCCACTGCAGCTGCACCGACGCGTTGCGAGTTGTAGGCGTTCATCAGGCCGGCAAAGCCGCGGCGAATGCCCTCTGGGGGTACGATCATCCTATCGGCCTCAACGAACATGTTCTTCATAATTATTTCTGTCTCGGGGATTCCGCGAAGGCCCATGGCCGGTTCGCGCTTGCCAATGATTAAGCCTTGGGTTTCTTCGCGGATAGCTAAAAAACCACCAATTCCTAATTCCTCGCCATCGTCAAACACCCGCGCGAAGATTAGGTGCAAGCGTGAAACACCACCACCCGTAATCCAGTGTTTTTTGCCGTTTAAAACGTATCCGTTACCGTTCTTGTCGGCGCGGGTTGACATTTGCGTGGCGGCGCTCCCGGCATCAGGCTCGGTGATACAGATTGCTGGCTTGTCTCCAGCTAGTACCAGTTCCGCGGCCATCTTTTTTTGCTCTTCCGAGCCGTAACGCATAATGGCACCAATGGCGCCCATATTACCTTCAACAGAAATACGCCCAGTGACTCCGCAGACTTTGGCCATTTCCTCGACCAGGAGGACCGTGTCCAAATAGCTTGCGCCCTTTCCTCCGTATCTGGTCGGAATGGTCATCCCCATGAAGCCGGCTTTGGTCAAGGCCTCCACATTGTCCCAGGGATATTCCTCGGTCCGGTCGACTTCAGCAGCACGCGGAGCAATTTTGCGCTCGGCTAAATCATGAATACGCTCCCGAAGGTCCAGTTGGGCGGTGGTGAGTTCAACCATGTTGACGGCCTCTCTTAAATGGTGTTACGGGTCGGTTAATATTGCAAGCCATCGTAAACGGTTCCAGAACGCAAAAAAATGAATAATACTCTACGGCACCTTGCGTTTTGCTTGTCGTGATATGTAATTATCCCTCTCCAAAATAATTGGTCACGAGAGATTCGAGCTGTGGCGGGTTTGGAATTTCTGGTACTCGTTGAAGCACAGCCGTTTTGGGATAGTTTGATCTCGCGCTGCGGTGTAAGACTATTGATACAGTCTGATCAACTAGCCCGATTATATAAGGATTTTCACAGATAGGACGTTCCCATGACCGGAACGACATCCTGGCAATTTAAGCAGTGTTCTTGCCTGCAGGGTCAACCCTGGACGATTAAACCTACCTTTTTCTTAACAGATCGGTCATCCAATACAACTGTGCGCCTATAGCGGCGAGCGGCAAGAGCACCCAAGTTGTTTCGAACACAGAGAGCCCAAATACGATGAAGCAAAAGTCCGCGCGGCTTAATTTGTGAAAAATATGTATTAGTCGGTCGGTCAAATCTTTGGGTTTACGAGCTTCGGTGGCCTGTTTTTCTCGGCTCTTTGATTTTGGGTTTTTCTTTGCACGGGCGTGCATGATTAAGTCGATAATGTAATCTATGGTTGCGCCTGTTGCCGCGGCTAAGCCAAACCAGAACCAATAAATCTCATTCGCAGCTTGCCAGGTTCCGTACCCCAATCCGATGAAAAAGGCGCTGTCGACAAGCCAATCGACTAAGTCGTCGAAGTGCGCTCCCCACTCTGAGGATAGGCCTTTGAGCCGGGCAATTTCTCCGTCGCAATTGTCCAAGGTGTAGCAGGCCACCAAAAGGAGAGCGCCCATGATTTCCCAACGTGGAATTCCTAGCGAGAAGCACCATGCGCCAACTAGCCCAGCCACCATGGACAAAGCCGTGACTTGGTTCGGCGATATAGGCAGACGATAAATGATCGGCGTTAGTCGATAGGATAGGTGCCTGGTTAGCGGAAAGAGTTGTTCTGGCGGCTGCAAGGTGAAAGACCCATCAGGTGATGACAAGTTGGACAAGGTTAAGAGTTTCCCTTTTGGTGTGATACAAAATGGGATTTAGACGGCTGCCCGGTCTGAGGCAAGCGTTGTCCGGCGGCATTTCCTGTTGGCCATGCCACCAATCGCATCCTAAAACATCTCTAATGCGCCCGCGGCGGGGTGCTCGGAGAGGGGTCCACCTTGAAGATTGCTTCTTACATTGGACTAGTCGTTGGCTTGGTGATTCTGACCGGGCTTGTGGTATACGAGGGCGTTGCCAACATTTTTGACCTGTTAGTGTCGACGGGCTGGTCATTGCTGTGGGTCCCCGCCATCTGGTTTCCGACGGTCTTGATGAACGCGCGATGCTGGCAGCTCCTTTTCGCCCAGGAACATGCACCCAGCTTTTTTCAGGCTTTTTACGCCCAATGGATGGGGCGTGCAGTGAACACATTGCTGCCCGTGGCGTCCATTGGCGGCGAGGTGATCAAGGCCCGCATGCTCATTCTTTGGGGGATTGATGCTACCCACGCAGCCGCATCCGTAATAGTTGACAAGACCGTCCAGGTAATGACGGTGATCGTCTGGGGCGTTATCGGCGTCAGCTTGCTAGCGGTCACTGCGTTGGATAGCGAGTTAGTAATTTCGGGGATGATCGGCATTTCTGTCTTGGCTTCGGGGGTCTTCGGGTTTGTTTTTGCCCAGAAAGCGGGCATTTTCGGATTTGTCGCGCGGTCAGCTCACAAGGTGACAAAGTTGGACATAGTTGGCGGATGGGTCAACAAGGCTGAGGCCGTTGATGCTACTGTCTGCCAAGTTTACGGCCGGATTGGACAATTGATCGCGGCCTCCACTTGGCGCATGATCGCGCTAATCGTGCAATCTGGAGAAGTTTGGTTGGCGGCGTATTTGCTTGGGTTTCCAATATCGATTGTCGAGGCCGTTATGCTTAAGAGCCTGTCGAGTACCCTTAGCGATGCTGCCTTTGTCGTGCCCAACAGCTACGGCATTCAGGAAGGGGCCTTCGTAGTTCTTGGATCTCTGGTCGGTATTTCCGCGCCAATGGCCTTGGCCATATCTCTTGCCATTCGCATCCGCGAGTTGATCATTGATGTCCCTGGCCTTGTTTTCTGGCAACATGCTGAGGGTCGCGCGCTATTTCGTGCCCGTGCGGGCACCGACAGTGCGCAGGATTGAGTGTTTTTAATTAAGGTTAAATAATTGATCAGTAAGATTGATTATGGATGTGAAGGGGTCGGACTTAACATGCGCTCCCTACGAAAAGCTACCGATCTTTTGAAGATAAACTTCAACGAATGATGAACGCTTACACAATATCCGGATTGTTCCTAACGATTTTGCCTGCGGCCTATCTGATAACGGCGATTTTTGGCGTGTGGCAGTTCCGCCGAATTCATGAACGTGCCCCGCAGCACGTGGCCGCGGGTCCCGGCGTGACAGTTTTGAAGCCGTTATGCGGCGATGAAGTCGAGCTTCTGGAAAATCTAAGATCGTTCTGTGATCAGGATTATCCGGATTTCCAAGTTATATTCGGCCTTAGCAGTGATAAGGATCCCGCCATTTTGAAAGTCAAAGAGCTGATAGGCGAGTTTCAGGAACACGACATCTCATTGGTGGTCGACGAACGCATACACGGTAGCAATTTAAAGATCAGCAATCTTTTGAACATGCTTGACCATGCAAAGCATGACATTCTTGTTATCGCTGATAGCGACATGAGGGTTGAGCGCGACTATTTGCAAATTGTTGCCGCTACATTCGACGACCCCTGCGTCAGTGCCGCAACGTGCCTGTATTCTGGAAGTGCACGCGGTGGACTGCCATCCACCCTGGGTGCCATGTTTATAAATGATTGGTTTTTCCCGTCGGCATTGATCCCGGCGCTGCGAAATAAACTTACTTACTGTTTTGGCGCGACGATGGCGGCGCGACGTGGCGCTATAGAAAACATTGGTGGTTTTGGTGCTCTGGCGAATATTTTGGCTGATGACTACATGCTAGGAAACTTTGTCCATCGACAGGGCCAAAAAGTCGCATTGGCTCCCTACCTCGTGAGAAATATTGTACATGAGCCCAGTATTAGAGCTTTATTCCTCCATGAGGTCCGATGGGCGCGGACTATCAAGAACGTGAAGCCACTCTCATATGCCCTCTCGACAATCACTGAGGGTTTGTTCTTATCCGTGGCTGCGGCTGTCTTGTTGTCATTCGGTGGGGTGAGCGGTTGGTTTATAGCCTTACCCATTATTATTGTGGCCCTTTTGCGTTTGGCATTGCATCTTGGTGTATGTGAGACCATTAAAGGTCAAGGAGAGAGAACGCCCTGGTTGATACCACTTCGAGATTTGTTGTCGCTTGGTGTCCGTATTTCGAGCTATTTTGGCACCACAGTTCATTGGCGTGAGCAGGTATTGACAGTCCGAGCGGACAGCACGCTTCAGGACGTATCATGAATTCAGGTGAGAAAATGACACAAACCTTCCGGAAAACACTGTTCCTAAGCCCGCCTTCCTTCGAAGGTTTCGATGGTGGCGCTGGATCGCGTTACCAATGCAAGCGTGAGGTGCGATCGTTTTGGTATCCTACCTGGCTCGCTCAGTTGGCAGCGTTGGTGCCTGGCAGTACACTAATCGACGGTCCAGCCGGTGGTTACACCCTCGAACAGCTCATACCTGAAGCGCAGAAACATGAGATACTGATTGTCTATACCTCGACACCGACTTTCGAGAATGACGTCCAGGTCGCCGACGCTCTGAAGAAGGCTAACGAGGACTTGTTGGTCGGGTTCTGTGGCGCCCATGTAGTTGTTCGCTGGAAAGAGACGCTGACCCAGAATTCGAACATCGATTTTGTTTGTGATAAGGAATTTGACTTTACCGTCAAGGAGGTCTGCGAAGGTCTGCCGTTGGCTAACGTGACGGGTCTCTATTATCGCGAGCGAAATGAGATCAAGTTCACCGGCCCGCGTGCCATGATTCATGATATGGATGCCCTTCCGTGGGTGACGCCCATTTACAAGAAGTTTCTGGATCCGAAAAACTATTACAACGGTTACATGCTGCACCCCTACATGTCTATTTACACGGGCCGAGGCTGCAAATCGCGGTGCACTTATTGCCTTTGGCCGCAGACCATCAGCGGGCATAACTACCGGACCCGATCGGTTGAGAACATCGCTAAGGAAGTCGAGTACGCCCGAGATGCCTTTCCCGAGGTCAAGGAATTCTTCTTCGATGACGACACGTTGACGGACAATATTGAACACGTCGAAGCACTGGCCAAAGAGCTGGGTAAGCTGGGTGTGACCTGGTCGTGCAATGCGAAGGCCAACGTGCCACGGAAGACTTTGGAAGTGTTAAAAGAAAACGGCCTTAGACTGTTGTTGGTGGGTTACGAGTCAGGTAACCAGAAAATCCTAAATAATATGAAGAAGGGCGTCAGGCTGGATTTTGCCCGCCGGTTTACACAGGATTGCCATGACCTGGGTGTTGTCATTCACGGTTGCTTCATCATGGGCCTGCCCGGAGAAACGCGGGATACCATTCAGGAAACTATTGCGTACGCTAAGGAGATCAATCCGCGGACTATTCAGGTTTCGCTGCCGGCGACCTATCCTGGCACATTTCTCTACGATCAGGCCATCGAGAACGGATGGTTGCAAACCGAGGAAGTGACGGCAGGCTTGGTTAATGATAGTGGCACGCAAGAGAGCGTGCTGAGCTATCCACATCTTTCCAAAGATGAAATTTTCGAAGCTGTCGAGGTCTTCTACAAGAAATTCTACTTCCGCCCCGGCAAGATGGCTCAATTGACCGTAGACATGTTCCGAGACCTGGACGTGATGAAGCGGCAGCTTCGCGAGGGCAGAGAATTCTTTAAGTTTCTGTGGGGACGGGAGAATGCCGCCTGAGGCCCACACTCGGACCATTACTCGATGGCGTTGGTTTTATAGTTAATCATCCTGCCACGGGACGAAAGCTGGAAGTCGAGGCCGTATTTTATGACTATCAGTCTGAAGAGGCGGATAAACAGCTGATAAATGAAGAGGCGTGGCGTGCGGAAAAGCACGTGGCTTTAATTTCTCTCCCAGATACCCCATGATTGTTTCATCAATTCTTCTACCCGAAAGTCCAAAATATGGTCGGTGATTCCTGGACCCACAAAATCGCACGCGTGTGCATCCTCCCAATGGTCAACACGCCCATCACTCCCAATCACTTGACTACAGTCCGGTTGATCACAGGCATCGCCGCGTGTGCGTGTTTTGCCGGTGGCGAACGCTTATTGGATATCTGGGGTGGTTGGTTGTGGTTGTTTTCCGCTTTCCTTGACCGGGCCGACGGAGAATTGGCCCGCGTAAGCGGCAAGGCTAGCCCCTGGGGGCATAGGTACGATATGGTTTGCGATGTGGCGGTGACTTCCCTATTTTTCCTCGGCGCGGGAATTGGATTGCGTCATAGTTTCCTTGGAGATTGGTCAATTGTCATGGGGATCATGGGCGCACTGGGCGTGTTTGCCGCTGAGATTTTCGCAGAATATATCGATCAGATGAACAAGGACACTGGCGAAAAAGCTTACCCGGGCTTTGCGGGGTTTGACTTCGACGACGTTTTATATCTGTTCGCGCCCGTCGTTTGGCTGGGATGGCAGATGCCATTCGTGGTAGGCGCTTCCGTTGGTGCGCCTGCCTTCGCCCTGATGACATGGTATAAGCTGCAGAAGCGGCGCCGGCTGGAGGTCATCCGCACTGAGGCGCCCTAAGCCGCGCTATTCGTGAACGGCTTCCAGTTCTTCGCGATGCAACTGCACACCTTTGCTGCAGTCGTCGCAGAGGACAATAGCGGCTATGAATGAGCCGGTTGCTTCCTCTTTACCCTCCTCAGGCTTTTTACCGTACTTGTCCCAGATCTTGATCGTCAATTGATCGGCGGAACAGTCGTCGGCCAAGCCGGTGACCCCGTAGGCATCCAAGAAATTAGGGACAAGGTTGTCAGGAAGAATTCGTGCCATCTTGTGTGCTCCTTATCCGCTACCTAGTTCGACCAGCTGAAACTCAAATTGCACTCGCAGAACTCGTTGGCGTCGTCTTTCGATGCTCCGAGAACCCTAAAACCATCGGCCGCTTCGCCGCCGTCCCAGTCGTTATCGGTGATCGTACGATTTGCCACCCAATGGTCATCATACATATGTGAAGAGATAACGTAGTAGATCCCGCCGGGAATTGTGACGCCATCATCCGGACCCAATCGCGTGTTCATTGGGCGCGGTGTCCGCCATTCAAATACTACGTTTATATTCGATGGATCAATGGAGTCCAATAATAGCACCCGCTGGTTCCACCATGCGTAAGAACGGCCGAGGAGATGCACGTCCACGGACGGCGTTACGCACATGACGGCGTGAGCGTGCTCTCCGCGCACATCGAACTTCTCAAAGACCGCCGCATCCGCCTCAATAGCGGCGCACCCATAGGCGCTGGTAACGCCGTCCGTCTGACCTTTAATACGCGCATCAATCTCATTTGCACCGAGAAAGGTAGGTGCTGTCCAGCTCAAATCCTTGAAGGCTCGAAAATCATATTCCGGAACTGCAAACCGAAGAAAAGCCATAATGTTCTCCTTCACACTAATAAATACCTTAGGGCTACAGAATTTTCAACTCAACAGAATACGATCGATATTCTTGATTACCCCATGCATAAAACGCATGCCACCGTCGATGTTGTTACAATGATGTAGGTGTCAGCGCAAAGTCTCTAATGCTCTGAAACAAATGTGTTATTCCCTGCACACTCACTGGAAATCAAAGAACTCAGATAATATATTTCTTGATCCGGACACAGGGATTGTGCATCTTCGGCCCGATCGAACGGTGCGGAAACGAATAAAATTTGAGCGCATCTAATAAAGCGTGACACTATTTTCCTCAGGTAGTTGAGCGGACAGCGTTCAAGGTTCCGTCTGAGTATAGGAAGGAGGTATTACACATGGCCACTTACCAGATTCTATTTTGGCAGGAAATTCCGTCTCTAGTCGAGGCGAGAGACAGTGACGGGGTGGAAAAAGTTCAATTAAGTGATAAATTTCAAGCACTTATAGACGAAGCGGCGATGCGCAGGGATTTTGCTGGAACGGACGCTTACATTGAGGAGTGGAACAAGGGACCGAAAGCCGAAAAGGATGGTTCCGCTGCCGCTGTCGTGCAGGAGATCGCCGATGAAATTGAGGCCCGTTTCGCAGAAATTCGTGATGAGGCGTTGGCCAAGTCCGACTAAGCACAGATGATCGCCACTGGCACGAGCAGCAATCATTTGACACAGAATATATTTTTGATATTTTGTTCGGATGGAACATGCCATGGCCATAGCTGAGGCTCTGCCAGAGATCGAAAAAGTCGGAGTTTTCGAACCCGGAACGCCGTCTATAGACCCTCTGAAGATTCTGCGCATTCA
Organism: Magnetovibrio sp.; assembly: GCA_002709525.1. GTDB lineage: Bacteria > Pseudomonadota > Alphaproteobacteria > Rhodospirillales > Casp-alpha2 > UBA3470. The sequence goes on from PARE01000015.1 coordinate 44,302, forward strand.
CGGCTACAAAGATATGAGTGCGGTCCGGCCAGTTATTCGGAAGACAGCTGAAGTCATATCTAAGCGAGCGGCCACGTTGATGACACCGATTGTCTACTTTCGTCGTGTTCCCGTTGTCGATTGCGATGCAAACGGTATTAAGTTGGCCAATGGACTGGCCTTCGAAAACCGCGCCTTCGCCCACTATCTCTCCGGTGCCGCCGAGGTTGTGGTCGTTATCATCACTGTCGGCAAAGGCCTGGATGATGAAGTGATTGGCTGCATGGAAGAAGACCAGTTCGAGCCACTTGAAGCGCTGTTTCTGGAAACCGCAGGCTGGCTTGGCATCGAGTCGGCCACCAGGAGTTTCGTCAGTCATTTGAGTGAATTGGTTGAGCCTGAAGGTCTCCGGCCAACCCAGCGCATGGGGCCTGGCTACAGTTATAAAGTGGATGGTGGCCTGGAGATGTGGTCGCTTGAGGATCAGCGGCAGCTTTTTGAAGTTTTTGACGGCGTCGACTTGCCTGTTCGATTGCTTGAGAGCTGCGCAATGCTGCCGAAGATGTCGCGCTCTGGCCTATACGGATTGGTCAAGGGGAATCGATGAATTGGGAACCAGATTACGAATTAGGGAGTTGATTCTCTGTACAGGGATTTTAGAGCGGTGGAGCATGCCGAACAACCGGTCCCGATGGCCGAGTGTAGAGAGTAATTAGAACAAATAGATTTGGCAAAAAAATAGGAAAAAAAGATGCTGGGAAAAGATGGTGGATTAATTGTTATTGGCGAGAATTTCAACTCGACCCGCAAGATCAAGGCGACAAATCCTCGTGTCATCGAGGAAGATGGAAAGACCGGGATCAAATATACGGACCTGGACGGCAACGACCGGATATTGGACTGCACTGATATTATTCCCGAAGATCCGGCGGAACGAAATAGTTTTATGATCCCGCATATTGCCCAGGCCCTCCGCAAGAAAGACATGAATTACATTTCCTGGGCCATCAAGAACCAGGAGAAACATGGGGCGCATATCATCGACCTTTGCGTTGATGAGATGTCTGTTTTCCCGGAAGAACGTTTCGAGTGGATCAAATGGACAGTGGAGACGGCACAGAAGGTGACAGATAGCATCGTCGCAATCGACTCGTCTGACTCCAAGACCATCTATGCCGGCCTGGAAGCGCACGATGGATCCAAGAACCGGCCGGCGATCAACTCATTTAATCTGGAAGATGGTCGCCAGGAGCTAGTGCCCATGGCGAAGGAGCATAATGCGCTGCTCTTCGCCAATGCCAGTGGCAATTCGGGGATGCCCCAGAACGCTGAGGAGCGTGTGGAAAATCTTACCACCTGTATGGAAATGATGGACGTCGATGACATCCCGATGGAGGACCGTTATTTGGATCCTCTAGTTTTCCCCATTGGTGCGGGGCCGGATTTTGGCTTGCATTACTTAAAGGCGGTCGAAACTCTTCGGGAGCGGTTTCCTGATGTGCACCTATTCGGAGGTCATTCAAATGTGTCGTTCGGCCTGCCGCAGCGCAAATTAATCAACGATGTGTTCGTCTCGCTCTCAATCCAAGCTGGTTGCGATTCTGTTATGATCGACCCGATCATGAACAATCCTGAGAGTTTGCAGGACTTCATGTTTGCGGCGAACGCACTGACCGGTAAAGACGAATATTCCATGAAATACTTAAAGCATATCCGCGCCAAGACTGGAGCTAAGCGCGGAAGTTAGGGGCCGGTCATGGCTCAGAGAGCTGTTTGCTCTCCATTTAAGCTAGGTCAAAAGGGAGGGAAGACGATATGAAAGAGTTGAAGCCACGCGAGAGGGTTGAGCGGGTGTTGCGGCACGAACCGGTGGACCGTGTGCCTTTGTTCTATCGGTTTAAACACGAAGCGAAAGAGAAGCTGGCCCGCGTTTACGGGATCGAAGATGCTTCCACAGGTCGTGCCCACAACCCTGACCTGGAGCTCAGGCTCGGTAACGACATCGTCCTTTACCAGGTCGGTATCAACGCCGACTTCTCCCACCGGCACATCGAAATTGGTGAAACTTGGTACAACCACTTCGGCGTTGGCTATGGGAAAAGTGGCCTGCAGGGCCGCAACGCGGAGGAACAAGCTGAATTTGCCAAGACCCAGGAATTCTGGGGGCCCGCAAAGGTAGTGCCCGAGAATTTTCCAAGTTTCCATCCAATTACGTCTGAAGAGTCCCTCGCGAACTACACTTGGCCCGATCCGGCCGATCCCGCGATTCTCGATCCCATCGACGAGATTATTGAAAAATATGGGGATGATTACTGGATCATCGTGGATATGTCGTCGACCCTGATCGAGGCGGCTTACGCCCACATCGTCGGCACCCAGAACTTCTTTTTAATGATGTTCGACAAACCCGAGATGATTGCAGGCGTCCTTGATGGTTTGACGGAATATTATAAGGAATTGGGCCGCAATATCATCAAGAAAGGCGTCGATATGGTCCGCGTCGGCGATGATGTTGGCGCCCAGCAGGCAATGATGATTTCACCAGACCAATGGCGTGAACTGGCAAAGCCCCGATTTAAGTCCATGTTTGATGCGTGGCGCAAGGAGCGGTCTGACATATACATTAAGCTCCACTCCTGCGGCGATTATTCGCCAATCATTGGTGACATGGTCGAGCTCGGCGTTGACCTCTCTGGTCTCATGCAGCCGACCGGGGGAAACAAGGAGCAAGTCGAAATAAAGAAGAAGTATGGTGATGATATTGCGTTCGTCGGCGGCTTTGACGTGCAAAATCTGCTGCCTCGCGGTCAGGTTGAAGAAATCCGCAAAGGCGTTCACGACACCATAAAGAATTTGGGTACAGGCGGTGGCTATATCTTCTCACCGTCCCACTACGTTCTGGCCGACGTGCCAGTGCAAAACATCTACGCCATGCTCGAAGCGCAGCGCGACTTCAGCACATATGGCCGCTATCCGTTAGACTGATCCCATCTGAGAAAAAAGGAGATAATAATCCATGTCCGAACCAGTACTTAAGATCCCTGAAGGATGGGAAGAGCGCGCGCCAGAAGGTTGGGAATGGCAGACCCTCTGGGACGCCGTAGAGACTGGCGATCACGAATATGCTCACAGCCGCACCGAAGAAGCTATTGCCGCTGATATCGATCCAAGGGTTATTTTAGACGATGGCCTCTTCCCAGGCTTTAACATACAAGCCGATCGTTTCACGGAGCAGATCATTTTCATTCCCGAGATGTTGATCACGGCCCGCGCCATGAAGGCGGGCCTGGCGCTAATTCGACCATTATTAGCGGCGATGGCGGAAAAGCCAGTCGGGACCTTTGTTATGGGCACTGTATTAGGCGACATGCACGATATTGGACAGTCTATTGTCACGATCATGCTTGAAAACGCCGGCTTTAACGTCATTAACCTCGGCACTGACGTGCATCCAGATAAATTCATTGAAGTTGCCGAAGCGGAAAAGGCCGATTTGGTTGGGTTCTCGGCCCTTTTGTCGACGACGGTCTATTATCAGCAGGTCACTATCGAAGAATTTCAGAAGGCGGGACATCGAGATAAGGTTCACATTTTGGTTGGCGGCGCACCGACAACGCAGGATTGGGCTGATCAATGCGGCGCTGATGGCTGGGGGGTGGATGCAGTGCAAGCTGTCCGACTTGCTCTCGACCTGGTCAAGGAACCACGAGAAGCCTGGGCATAGATGGCAGATACAGTCTCGATCACTTTCGTCGATCCGGAGGGAGACTCGAAGGAGAGATCCACGACTATCGACCGTGGAAAGACGTTGCTTGAAGCCGGCCATACGGCAGGCGTCGAAATTGAGGCGACTTGTGGCGAGCGTGGCCGATGCCGCACCTGCCGGGTCAAGATCATCAGCGGCGAGGTGCCGCCGCCGACCATTCAGGATACGGTCCAGTTGGGTCACGAGGAGGTTCGTGAGAACTTCCGGCTAGCGTGCCAAACTAAGGTGATTGCCGACACCAAAGTAATGGCCTTGCCGCCCAAGGCGGAAGTGGGCCATCAAATCCTATCGTCTGACAAGTCGCTCGCGGACGACGATAGAATGACCCTTGATTGCGGCGTTGACAAATACGTGGTCAAGGCAACGACACCAACCGAAGAGCACCATCAAACCTCGGATTGGGAGGAGATGCTCTCGGTTCTCCCGGACAACGTCAGCCGTGATGTCTCCTTGGAGGTCCTCCGAAAGGTGCCAGGTGCAATCCGGGCTCAGTCTGGCAACATGACGGTAACGACCTTTAATGATCGGATTATTGATGTAGAAGCTGGCGACATGTCGGAACACAAATACGGCATGGCTTTCGATATAGGTACGACGAGTATCGTTGGCACTCTGATCAATCTCGAGACTGGTGAGACTTTGGCTGATGTCGGAGGCGTCAACCCTCAGGCGGTTTATGGCGGGGACTTGATGTCACGCATTGCCTATGCCCAATTCGATGAGAAGAAGTTAGCAACGCTCCGGGGCCGCGCCCTCAACGCGCTTAATGATTTCATTCGAGACGCCAGTCAGCAGGCTGAGATCGACGCTGCGCACATCTACAAGATCGTTATTGTCGGCAATACCTGTATGCATCACATCATTCTAGGCGTCGACGTCACCTACGTAGGTCTGGCGCCTTATGCGCCTGTGATCCGCGATACCCTCTCATTGCCCGCTCGAGATTTACCACTAAAGCGAGCCGTGAACGCGCAAGTCTGCTTTCTGCCGATCGTTGCCGGCTTTGTGGGTGCTGACACCATGGCCTGCGTCTTGGCAACCCGCATCTATGACAGCGAAGAAACTCGAACTCTGGTTGACATTGGCACCAATGGCGAAGTGGTAATGGGTTCGAAGGATCGATTGATGGTCTGTTCCGCACCTGCCGGCCCGGCGCTGGAAGGAGCGCAAATTCGCCACGGCATGCGTGGCGCGCTTGGCGCGATCGAGAAAATTGCTATTGATGATGATATCGCTTGCACGGTGATCGGTGACACGCCGGCGATTGGTATTTGCGGCTCAGGTCTTATAGACGCCTGTGCGAAACTGGCGACTGTNGAGGTTTTGGAGAAGTCTGGGCGACTGCGCCGAAAGAATAGGGAGGATCTTCCCGAAACATTGCGTAACCGTCTCGTCGATACGCCTCACGGATGTGAGTTCATTCTGGTGGATGAGGATAAATCCGGCAAAGAAGAGCCNATCGCTCTGACCCAGGCCGATATCCGCCAGGTTCAATTGGCCAAGAGCGCTATCTATTCGGGGATTGTCATGCTGCAGCAGGTCATGGACGTTCCAGATGAAGTTCTTGAGGAAGTTATGATGTGCGGCGGATTTGGTAACTATATCAATACCGAGAGCGCGGTAAAAATTCGGCTTATTCCCAACCTGCCGCTAGAAAAGATTACCTATTCCGGCAACGCTGCGCTCATGGGTGCGCAGATGGCGTTGCTGTCGGAGACGGAACGAAACCGGGCCTTCGAGTTGTCGCAGCAAATGGAGCACGTGGCTCTAGCAGCTCGGCCGGAGTTCCAGGATATTTTTGTTGAGGCCATGTCTTTCTTGGGGCCAGAAACGTCCGTTGGCTGGTCCACTGACCTTGCGCCTCAGGGAGCTGTGTCAGGAGGCGATTGAGATGCGTGTGAATATGCTTTTTGGGTTTCTCGGATCTGGCAAGACGACCCTTGCCCGCCGTCTTCTTCAGGAGGGTGCGGGAGACCGCAAGATGGCTGTCATCGTCAATGAATTTGGCGACGTAGGCATCGACGGTGCCATTCTAGAGGGCCGGGATCTGGACATGATCGAACTTACGTCTGGGTGCCTGTGTTGCACTTTGAAGGGGTCTTTGATCAACGCTATTGAGGAGTTGAATGACAAGGAAGACATTGATGTCTGTGTCATTGAAGCCACGGGGGTCGCCGAACCAGAGGAGATGATCGAGACGTTTACGGACGAGACTATGCGAGGCCGCTACGAAATGGGTCCCATGGTGACTGTGATCGACATTCCAAAGTTCACCCGCCTGCGNGAAATGCTTGGTCCATTCTATGAGGCACAGGTACAAAATGCCGATGTATTGATTCTTAACAAAGTTGATCTCGCGACGGCGGCCGATTTGGAGACGGCTCGCGAAGCAATTGTCGAACTAAACGACAAGGCTGAATTGTTGTTCACGGAACAATGTGAATTGGACGTAAATAAGATCATTGCTGGAGCGACGAGCCGNAAAATGATCGATTATGNGNATAGCCGTGGCATCGAAGTCGATCATCACCACGACCACGACCACGACCATCACCACGACCACGACCATCACCACGACCACGACCATCACCACGACCATGATCATCACCACGACCACGATCATCACCACGACCACGATGACCATCGTCATGCGCCAGCTCAATCTTTTGTCCTCGACGCGGAGGGCTCCGCTCCACGACTTGCTATGGAGGAGTTCTTCTCCAGCATCCCGGACAATGTATGGCGGGTAAAAGGTTACACGCGGCTCGAGAGCCAGCCGGTCCTGATTCAATTTACAATGGGGCAACTGGACATTACTGATGCGGAACCGCGCGATAACCATCACATGGTTTTTATAGGCCCGGACATGGATCGGGATCTCATTGAGAACGGCTTTCGGGCGCTCTATGATGCCGCTAAAGCGGTGGCATGATTACCTCGGCGGCAGTGAACNTGGAGTATCAGCCGGACCCGCGGTCCCTGGCCGAGAAAGCCTANCAAATTCTNGTCCGCAAGATTATCAGATTGGAGCTGATNCCNGGNGAGCCCTTAGCTGATAAAGTCCTGATTACAGANTTGGGGATNGGTCGNACGCCNATTCGCGAGGCGTTGCAACGCCTCGCCGNAGAGGGNCTTGTTGTCCATCTTCCCAACCGCGGNATGTTCGTCACCGAGGTCAATGCNNCCAATGCCCAGCATATTTATGAGTTTCGATCCTTGATCGAGGGCAAGGCTGCAAGATTGGCCGCGACCCGTGCGTCTGAAAAAGAGGTGCGTGACTTGACGGCTTTGCATCTTGCATTAGTGGAAGCTACCGAGGCCGACGACATTGATCGCTATGTCGATTGCGACCGCCAATTTTACTCAGTTTTGGCACAGGCGGCTCAGAACATTTACTTGGCAGAGGTCATCCCCCGGTTGTTTAACTTGCACCTGCGTCTGTGGTTTATGATCTCCGAAAGGGTTGGCGGCTGGCATGAGATTGCCCGGGCCCATGAAGAGATGACCAAAGACGTGGTCGACGCTATCGCTCGACACGAGCCCGATGAAGCTGAGTTGGGGATCAAAATATATGTGCATCGCCGCCATCAAGACATTCGAGCCTTCCTTTAGGGCATGACCAATATGGAATATTTTGCGGGGGAACTGACAAAGTGTGACGCCGCGTCATGCGCAATGCTCGACCCATCATTTGCCCTATGCATGCAAATCTGTACAGCGCGGGATGGGTGATGTGGTACGATAAATTTATAATTCTTCCGCCGGTTCAGCCGGCCCTGGTGAGTGAGTTTGTAAGATGAACATGGTTGCGGAAAAATCGGATCTCATTGATCCACAACAGAACATTATTGATTTTCTTGCTGATTTTACGGCGGAGACGACGCCGTTCTCGGCCGCTAAAGTTGACGATTTTCGTGAGATTTTGCGTCCGGGCACAACGGTCTTTATTACGTTTCTCCCTGGATCTGATTTTGAAGACACCATTTCGATTGCGGCGCGTCTCAAGAAGGAAGGCTTAAATCCTGTTCCTCACTTGGCTGCTCGCAGTATTCCGGACGCCGCGTTCCTGGACGAGGGTTTGCGACGGTTGCGGGGGGAGGCGGATATTGACGAGGTTCTGACAATCGCCGGCGCGGTGGATCAACCACTCGGCGCCTTCTCCGATTCTATGCAGGTTTTGGAAACTGGCCTCCTGGACAAACACGGGATCAAGAGGGTTGGTGTCGCCGGTCACCCTGAGGGCAGCCCCGACATGCCTGATGAGGCGATTGCCGCGGCTTTGACCTGGAAAAATGATTTTGCCAACCGAAGTGGCGCCGATGTCTATATCGTCACCCAGTTCTGTTTCGAAGCGGAACCGATTATTGCCTGGGACAAGGCCATACGCGCCGCTGGAAATGCTTTGCCGATCCGCATTGGCGTTCCGGGCCTGGCAACCATCAAGACGCTGCTCAACTACGCGAAGGCTTGCGGTATTGGAAACTCCATGATGTTTCTGAAGAAGCAGGCGCGGAATGTTGCAAAATTAATGAACGTATCGGCACCCGATAAGCTGTTGGTGGATTTGGCTAACTATAAAGCAACGGATCCGGATTGTGGTTTGATAGGCTGTCACATGTATCCCCTGGGCGGCGTCAAGAAGACGGCCAAATGGACCTACGCGGTGGTCGACGGTGAGTTTTCCATGAACCCAAAGGGTGACGGCTTCAGCCTGACGATGGAAATTTAATCATGAGGGCTTGTTCGACGGCCCTTGCGCCTTGAATTACGTGTCGATCGTGTCGACCCTCTTTGGGGCGAGGCCTGAGATTCAGGGGTGGACCATGAGGAGGTGGCCATGAGAGGTGTCAATCGACGGGACTTTATCAAGACGGGAGCCGCTGGATTGGCAGCGGCAACGGTTGCCAGCGTAGCGCCGCCAACAAGCGCTTCCATGACAACGGAGTATCCGGCCATCGATGTGGCGGCGCTCGACACGTTGGAGCCGGGGGCAGAGGTTGCGTTTGAATATCCAGATGCCAATGCGCCGTCTGTTCTATTGCGTCTGAGGGAGGCAGTGCCTGGCGGAGTCGGTCCAGGAAAAGACATCGTTGCCTATTCCTTGTTGTGCACGCATAAGGGCTGCTCAGTGGATTTTCTGTCGGAGCGGCAAATGCTTGTTTGTCCCTGTCACTGGAGCAGCTTCGATCCAGCTAAGAAAGGGCGTCTTATAATCGGACAGGCAAGCCAATCGCTACCCATGGTCGAGCTTGAGGTCAGGGGCGGGATGGTTCGTGCGGTGGGGATGGACGGCCTGATTTACGGGCGTCACACCAATATTCTCTGAGGTTTGGGTATGAGCAACGCACCCCTACCACCGCCCAATGCTCAGGTCGTTGAGACCGTATGCCAATTCTGCATTGTTGGGTGTGGGTACCAGGTTTACAAGTGGCCGGTTGGAAAGGACGGTGGCCCCGGACCGGATCAAAACGCCATGGGTGTGGACCTCCGTGAGCAGCAGGGACCGGATGGCGATTGGATTTCGCCCAACATGCATGCGGTGGTGAAGGACAAGGCGGGCGCGTTCAACGTCGCGATCGTTCCGGACAAATCCTGTTCCGTTAACAGTGGACTGGCCTCGGTGCGCGGTGGCGGTCTGGCACAGACCCTCTATTCCCCGGATCGAGTTACCAAGGCGCGCCTCGGCATGCCGCAACTTCGCAAAGATGGTGGTTTTGCCGATGCCGAATGGGACGAGACGGTAGATTTAGGCGCGCGGGTTATCAAGGCCGTGATCGACCGATGGGGCCCCGATGCCGTCGGCATGAAGTTTTTTGACCACGGCGGCGGTGGTGGCGGGTTCGAGAACAATTGGGCTGTCGGGCGCTTCTTTTTTGAGGGCGTCGGGACCCGTACCGCGTCCATTCACAACCGACCCGCCTACAACAGCGAGGTGCATGCGGCAGGTGATGCCGGATTGGCGCCATTGACCAACGCGTATATCGATGCACAGCTTGCGGATACAATTCTGATCGTCGGCGCCAACCCGTACGAGACGCAAACCAACTATTTCCTGAACCATATGATCCCAAATTTGAATGGGGAATCGCTGGATTTGAAGCGGTCAACCTTCCCCGGCGAGAAGGTGGCGCCGGGCCGCATGATTATTATGGACCCACGTCGGACCATTTCGGTGGCGACCGCCGAAGCGGCGGCGGGCAAGGAAAATGTTCTACATTTGCAAATCGAGCCCGGCACGGATATTGCGGTTATGAACGCGATTGCGCGCACCGCTCTTGAACGTCGCTGGCACGATGTGGCTTTCATCAAAGAACGAGTAGAGTGGCAGACATTTGAAGCCTATCAGCGATCTTCACTAGGCTCCGACCGCGATGCGGTGACGGTTGTCTCCGAAGCTGCAGCGTTGGCGGGCATTGTGGAGGCTGACATATACAAAGCTGCAGAGTGGATCGCCAAGCCCAAGTCTGGTAGCGCCCGTCGCCGGACACTGTTTCATTACGAGAAGGGTCTGATCTGGGGCGTCAAAAATTATGAGAATATCGCGTCTATCGTCGATCTGGGACTACTGACTGGGAATGTGGGCAAACCGGGAACAGGGATTAGCCGGCTTGGTGGGCACCAGGAAGCCTACGTCCGTCCTCCTTATCCTGGTGGTCGGCCGGCCCTGAACGTGGATGAGGCCGCTCGGCGCGGTGAAGCCAAGGTTTTCTGGGTTGGCGGTTGTAATCCCGTCTTGACAACGTTGCGTGCCGAAGCTGTCGAAGCAAATTTAATTGAGCGCGGCGCTCCGGTCTCGAGGGCGATCGCCGAGACCGCGGACAAACCTATTGGTGAGCGAGTGGCGGCGATTGTCGAGGCCTTAAAGGCGGGCGGCATGTTCATTCTCGCCCAAGACCTCTATATGACGGCGACGGCCCGCCATGCTCATATGGTTTTACCGGCAGCACAATGGGGAGAGATGAACCTTACGTCCATCAATGGCGAACGGCGGCTGCGATTGTATCCTAAGTTCATGGATCCACCTGGCGAAGCGGAGCCGGACTGGGCCATCATGGGTAAATTCGCTCGTCGTCTCAACCAACTTTATAAGGACGACAACAATCCATTGATGGCGAATAAATTCCTCGACTTTGATTGGCGCGGCGATGAGGACGTGTTTATTGATGCGCGTTACAGCTACAAGGGGGATGGCAACGACCCCATGGAGGGTTATGCGGGTATCACCTATGATTTGCTTCGTGATCTTGGGAACAATGGCATTCAGACACCGGTCAGACTGGTCAACCGGGTGCCGGTGGGAACGGTCCGGCTATTTGAAGATGGCCGGTTTGGGACGCCGTCAGGTAAGGCTCGCTTCATACCGGCGCCCCGGCCTTGGCCCGGATATGCGGCCGCGGTTGAGCGCCAGCGGAAGACCTACCGGTTCTGGATCAACAACGGCCGGGTTAACCATATCTGGCAGACCAGCTACCATCACCGGCATATCGATTTTTATCGCGAGCGTTATCCCGTCCCCATGCTAGAGATGCATCCCGATGATGCGGCGGAGTTGGGCATTGCGCCAGGTGATGTCCTGCAGGTGTCAAACGACATGGGCTCGGTAGAAGCCATGGCTTATCCTTCGGACTCGGTCAAACGCAACCATGCGTTTATGCTTTTTGGACAGCCCCGGGGGGCGGCCGGCGATCTCGTTACCGATCACGTAGACCCGAAGACAACCATACCCTACTACAAAGGGGCATGGGCGGATATTCGCCGCAAGGGGGCCAAACCTGCGGAATTTGAGATGGCTTCGTTTTTGCCAAGGAATGTTGTGGAATGATCGGGCGTCGGTCCGTGCTGGTGGCCTTTGGTTTGCTGGTTGCAATCAACCTGGCCTCGCCAGTCCGTGCGCAATTAAAACCAGTGCCCGGTGCGGATCTTCGGGGTGCGGATCTTCAGGGGGCAGATCTATCCAATGCCAATTTAGCAGGGGCAAATCTTACTGGCGCGAACCTCTCTGGCGCGGACCTCAATGGAGCTGATCTTCGCGAGGCCTATCTCCGCGATGTGAACGCCGTTGGGGCTGATTTCACCAATGCGCAATTGGGGAGTGCTGATCTGACTCGTGCTGACCTGACAGAAGCAGTATTTCGGAACGCTAATTTAACGTTGGCGACCTTGGATGTAGCGTGGGTGGCAAAGACTGATTTCTCGAACGCACTGATGGCTGGCGTCCATATGTCGAAGGCACGGGGCGCGGAAGCGAATTTTCAAAAAGCTGTTTTATCAGCCGCGAACCTAAGTCAGTCCGTATTCGTGGATGCGAACTTTGCCGAGGCTGACTTGGGCAGCCGTGGACAAGGTCATCCAGGGCCTGGCGGGGCGGTCCTTCGCGGCACGGATTTCAGCGGCGCCGATCTTTCCAAAACCAATCTGGTTAATGCCAAGCTGAACCAAGCCATACTTAGGAATACTGATTTTCGCGGTGCCAAAATGGGCTTTGCGGATTTAAGCTGGAGCCGCGCTGATGGTGCCAATTTTGCCGATGCGGATATGGGATGGGTCCGTGCCTATGCCGCGGGTATGAAGAGGGCTGGTTTTCGCGGCGCCAAGGTGTCGTTAGCCCAGTTCTCAGGCGCGGATCTGCGAAGCGCGGATTTTTCCAAAGCCCAATTCCAAAGAACAGATTTCACCCAGTCAAATCTGGATGGAGCGGTCTTTGACGATATCGACTTGGAAGAGGTTTATATCCGGGCCGCACGCAATGTGCCGGCTAAATTGATGGGAAGGAACGGCGAGTGAGCGAAGTGAGAGAGAACCCCATCGAGGAGACGCCTTCGTCCGAAGAGAATAGTGGCCCGCCCCAAAACAGCTTGTTGTCGGCTATGGCTGGCGAATACTTCGGGACTTTCGTGCTCGTGTTCTTTGGCGTGGGGTCGGTTAACGCGGCTGTGGCCACCGGCGCGCAAGCTGGATTGTGGCAAGTGGCGGTGGTTTGGGCGGTTGGCGTTAGCCTTGGTATTTACACGGCAGCATCGCTGTCCGGCGCGCATATCAACCCCGCAATCACGGTCGTCGCTGCCGTCTACGACAAGTTTCCCTTACGCCGAGTCGTCCCCTATTGGGTGGCCCAGGTTGCTGGCGCGGCGACGGCTTCGATCGTGTTGTACGGGATGTTCTCCGAGGCGATTATTGAGTTTGAGCGCCTGCACGGTCTATTGCGCGGTGGCCCGGGCAGCGAACTGAGCGCTATGATGTTCGGCGAATACTTCCCCAATCCAGCTGTGTTCGGCTCTGCAGAGGATGCTTGGCGGATCATCACACCGCAGTCTGCTTTCATCGCAGAGATGGTGGGCACGGCTATGTTGGCCTTCCTGGTCGCCACGGTGACACACGATCGTAACACGTCGAAACCACCCTCCGCCATGGGCGCAGTGATAATCGGGTTGGGCGTGGCCGCCATTATTTCCGTAGTGGCGCCACTGACCCAGGCGGGGCTCAATCCGGCGCGCGACTTTGGGCCTCGTTTAGTGGCCTATTTTCTTGGTTGGGGTGAGATTGCTATACCCGGGCCGCGCAACGGCTTCTTCACCGTCTACATTGTCGCGCCCATCGTTGGTGCGCTGATCGGCGGTGGAATATACCGCCTCATCGCCCGGCGCTACCCGAAAGCCTGATTACCGATACGAGAGGCCTCCATGCGTGAGCGTCTCGCCCCCATCTCGATGGCGCATCTCTGGGGCCTCCGCAAGTTGCGGTGAGAACAAGTCCAGTCTAATCTATTTCCGTCGTCATAATAATTAAAAGTTGATATTTCTATATTTCTAATTATATCGAAATGTAGAACGCTCACACGGGCGACCATAACCGATCGGGAGGGCGCGTTATGAACGAGATGTCGAGAGATCTAGGGACCAAGCTTGCCGAGATAAAAGGCGCGGAGGTCATCAAGAGTTTTTGCTACACCTGCCCCTGGCAGTGCCCGACGGAGGTCTTCGTCCGCGATGGCAAGATCGTCTATCAGAAAGGCAATCCGGAATCGCCCAACAATATAGGCGCGCGCTGCGCCAAGGGAATGGCGAGTTGGTATGTCAGCCAAGACCCAGATCGCCTAACCCACCCGCTCCTTCGTACCAATCCCAAGGGCGAGCGTGGCGAGTTCAAACAGATTTCTTGGGATGAAGCTTTTCAATTTATAGCCGATAAGCTCAAGCATATCGCCGACGAATGGGGACCGGAGGCAGTTGCGCTGACATGTCATCATGACCCGAACACGGTGTTCTATCATCATCTCCTAAAAGACCTTTACGGGTCACCTAATATGTACGCCCATACATCCGGGTGTGAACAGGATCGGCGATCCGCATGCCTCACGCTGTTCGGTCATGTGTTCCCCATGCATGATTTCGTCAATTCAAAGTATGTGATGCTTTGGGGTATGAATAACCTGGGGGCCAATCAGGGCCTTTGGGAAAGCCGTGACCTGATTGAAGCTCAGTCGAAAGGTTGTCGATTGGTGGTTGTTGATCCGAATTTCACGGAGACCGCACAGAAAGCTGATGAATGGGTTCCTATCCGGCCCGGCACAGACGGCTCTATGGCATTGGCGATGTGTCGAGTGATCATCGATGAAAAGCTGTATGATGAGGAGTTTGTCACCAAGTACTGCGAAGGCTTTACCGGTTTCCGCGATCATCTCCACGAAAAAGGTTATACACCCGCATGGGCAGAAGAGATTTGTGGCATTGAGGCCGAGACGATTGCCCGGCTGGCGCGCGAGTTCGCAACGACGAAGCCGGCCATGTCGGCGATATTTAAGGGTTCGGGTTATTACACCAACGGTCACGATGCGGGCCGGGCATGTTATATACTTGATGCTATCTGTGGCGAGGTCGACAAGCCCGGGAATATTCATTTGAAGGATTGGGCGCCGTTGGGCGCTCCGGTGGAGATACCGGAAGACGCAATCCATACGCCAGAAAAAGATCCCCTTCACGTTGCCATGGGGTATCCATTGGCCCCGGATCTCCCCAACTCGAAATTGCCGGATGCCGTGATCAATGGGGCCCCCTATCCGATTAAGGGTCTTTTCGTCCATTCTACAAATCCAGTCATGAGCGATCCGAATAAGGAACGTGTTCTTGAGATGTTTAAGCATCTAGAGTTGGCCGTTTCCTGCGAGCTTTATTTGTCGGAAACTTCATTGGAATGCGACATTGTGCTTCCGGAAACTTCATTCCACGAGCAGGCGGAAATTCGTCAAGGAATGTGGTTGGGGCCCGAAGTGGTTCTTTGCCAGCCCGTCGTGGACAGGGTTGGCGAATCGAAACCGCCCTACGAAATCGTTAAAGGTATCGCAGAAAAAATGGGTTGGGGTCAGCATTTCCCATACGAAAAGTGGGAGGACTGGGGTGAGGTGGCGATGAAGGACGTGCCCATGAGCCTCAGTGATCTCAAACAAAAAGGCTTCTGGGCAGGCCCCATAGAGTATAACCGGGTGCCCAAGGGCCTGCCTACGCCGTCGGGCAAGATAGAAATCTATTCCACGGATTACGAGAAAGCAGGTTTTAATCCCTATCCAGAGTTTGTTCAGCGTAGTGTCATCCCCGATGATGAATACCCGCTGCAATTGACCCACTCCAAGCTCTCCATGCACTGCAATATCGTCACCCAAAATAACCCTTTGCTGATGGAGGTCTGCGGGGAAAACTGGGTTGAGATCAATAGTGCGGATGCTGCCAAATACGGGATTGTCGACGACAGTTACGTGGTTGTTGAATCGCCTAAGGATAGCATCACTATTCTTGCAAAGGTGGTCGAGGGGCTGGTGCCCGGTTGTGTCAGTGTTCGCCACGGCCACGGCTTTGGCCATTGGGCTATGGGATCGACGGCCAAGGGCAAGGGTGCGCACTCGAACAATTTGATGGACACGTACACAAATCCGGTCACGGGCGCCAACTGCTACAACGAATGCAAAATCCGCATTCGTCCGGCTGGATAAGGGAGGCGATTATGCAGCACGGCTTTTATTTTGACCACAAACGTTGCGTGAAGTGCCACGCCTGTGAAATCGCCTGCAAGACCTGGAATGAAGTTGATGTGGGACCACGCTGGCGCGAAGTCGTGAAGATTGAGACCGGTACGTTTCCTGACGTCAAGGCCATGAATGTCTCCATGGCATGCATGCATTGCGGAGATGCGCCGTGTCGAAACGCTTGTCCGGTAACCGCTATTACGAAGCGAGCTGAGGATGGTATCGTCGTTGTTGATCAAAACAAGTGCATCGGCTGCGGGTTCTGCGCGTGGGCTTGCCCTTTCAATGCGCCGCAGTTGTCGGCAGCGGCAGGTAAGATGGAAAAATGTAATTTTTGTCAGACGCCAGGCAAGGAACGGCCCTTAGACATGCCACGTGCTTGTGAGGAAATTTGTCCGACAGGTGCAATCCAATCGGGCTCAATGGCCAAGCTGGCAAACCAGGGTCGAGAGAAGGCGGCAAAACGATTGGGAGGTTCTGATATGAGCGGGTTCCCATCTCTGATGGTTGGTGCACATCAACAGTTTGGCCCCGGTGGTGATGACTAATGTTTCCATGGCCATGTGCTATACGCATGACACTAGCCCGAAATGCATATCGACATCGTTATGAGTTGGTATCTAGACTGGCATGATATGATATTTTGACTAGCGTTGATCTTTGATGCTATCCGCTATCTGCATGATGGGCAGTGGAGCTCAGCAGTATAAGAGAAAAGTTGGGGGATTTGATGGCTGCTATTATTGAGCGGGTTATGTCACCGCAGCGCAAGCGGACTTTTGATGCAATGAACCTGCGTGAACCTGATCGAGTTCCAGTGGCATTATGGGGCACGGTCGAGGGATACCAACATCTCCGCCGTGGCTTAGGTATGGAACTCAATGAAAACCCGATGAATTACCGTACCGGTTCTACCACGTGGACCGCTGACGTTAGCTTTGAGTTGGATCTCGCCGAAAAACTGGATCTGGACTTTGTTCGTATTTCCATGTCGCCCCCGGGGGGCTCGCCGGGTTTTCGTGAGATTCGCAAAGGTGAGTTTCCCTTTAAGCTGGATATCGATGTCCCCGATGGTGAATACATAAATTGCGACGAGTGGGGGGTTATTCGTAAATGGACACCTCATGAGAATGGTGGCTATTGGGAAATGGTTGGCTACCCTCTTCTGCACGCGACAAGTGCGCCTTTGGAAGAGGGAATTGAGATTTTAAAGTCCTTCCCTTGGCCTGATCCACGCGATGAGGGCTGCTTCCATGATTCGCCCATCCCCGGCATGGACATGAGGACCTATTGCAAATACGTCCAAGAAGAGACGCCTTTCGCGCTCATGGGGCAGGCTGGCCGTGGTGGCTTGTTTGAACAAGCAAAGTACATGGTTGGCTATGCGAAGATCTTTTCTGATTTTATTGAATCGCCTGAATTTTTAGAAGAGTTGCTGGTTAAGCTCACGGATCTAGAAATTGAGTTCAACAAAACGATGATCGACGTTTGTGGTGAGTATATCGACTGGATCCGAATGAGCCCCGAAGATCTGGCAAGTGAGAAAACCTCGTTTTTGTCGTTAAAAATGTTCCAACGCCAATTGATGCCGCATTACCATCGAGCTTTTACTGAGACGAAGGATTATTTTCTCAAGAAAAATCCGAACGGAAAGATCCAATTTCATAGTTGCGGTGCCATTCCCACCTCGTTCATGGAGGGCCTGCTGAGCGGCACAACACCCGAAGGCTCACAGTGCGTTGACGGTTTCGATCCGGTGCAGCCAAAAGCCGCTAGGCATTCGGGCCCCCGATCGAAAAAAATAATGCTGGGCGACCGAATGTTTTTTTACGGTGGGATTGACGTCCAGGAAACTTTGCCCTGGGGGACGGAAGAGGAGGTTCGCCAGGAAGTTCGCCAGCGCATCTGGGAGCTTGGCAAGGGCGGCGGATACCTGCTGAGTTCCTCCCATCGTTTGGAGCACGACGTCCCGGTAGAGAACACTCTTGCAATGATCGACGAAGCGCACGAATACGGTGTTTATCCATTGCCGGAGCAACCGCCTGAAGGTGCTGATGTCGGCGACGATCTGCCAGAACTGCAACGCTGAAGGAAACTTTTACGGCGCTTGGCGTCACTTGATCGGTTAGCGAGAGAAGAAAATGCCTTTGGAAATCGAAACAGAAATTGAACACGACCTTGAAGATCTCAAGAAAAACATTGAGACGACCCGTGAAACTGATCGCTGGAGCGATGCGCCAGCCGACGTGAAGGAGTTATTTCATGTCCTCGAGTGGAATATCATCGAGGGCGAGCATTTTGATACCAAAGAATTGATCGACGAAGCTTTGGAGAAAGATTGTACGGCGCGGACCATGATCGCCGGCCCCATGGCTACCGGCATCGCCGAGGTGGGACGTCGCTTCAAGATGGATGAGTATTTCCTGCCCGAAGTAATGATGTCAGCCAAGTGTATGCACGCAGCCCTTGAAGTGTTGAAGCCGCTAATCGTTGCCGAGAAGACAGAAGATGTGGGCACGGTTGTTGTTGGTACGGTGCAGGGCGATCTGCATGATATCGGCAAGAAGATTGTCGCCATGATGATGGAAGCTGCAGGCTTCTCGGTAATCGACCTTGGTGTGACGGTGACGCCAGATGAGTTTATAGAAGCCATCAATGAACACAATCCAGTCATTGTCGGATTTTCTGCTCTTTTGACCACAACCATGAACATGCAGTGGGAAACGTTGAAGCGGATCACCGCCGAAGGCAAACGCGAAGACGTAAAGGTTTTTGTTGGCGGCGCGCCGATTAGTCAAAGTTGGTGCGACAAAATTGGCGCCGACGCCTACGGAATAGACGCTCTGGTAAGCGTTGAAAAAGCTAAGGCCTGTGTTACAAACCTGTCCAATATGAAGGGTGGTGACCCCGAGCTCCACGCGGCTTTATTGGCTATAGACACGGAACGCGAGGAAGCAAAGCTCGCAGAGGCCGGAGCGAGTTAGGAAATTTCGAAAATGGATAGGGCGATTAATCAAAAGGCCCTCTTGAAACCGCGTCGCGCCATTCCGATGGCGGCAGCCGGTGTGTTGTTCGTTGTCGGGTCATTCGGCGCTTTGAATGAGGCGTGGGGTTATGGGTTGCTATTGGTGGCTACTGTCGCGTTGCTTTTAGGCATCGGCACGTTTGCTATCTTCCTACTTTCTAGACAATTCGATAGCGCATCCCTCTCAAGCACGTACAAGGGGCTCCTGGTGTTCGGTGGCTGGTTTTATATCCTGGGGGTATCAGCACTCTCGGGTTATTTCGTCTTCGAGACCTTGCATGGGCGAATGGAACTGAGATGGGTCTTATTTGGGCCGGTGGTTTTGGCGTGCGTGATTGTATTGGACGTCGGTCTGTACAGATTGTTAATCAAAAAAAATCTGCCCACCCTGCAGCGGTTTGGCCAACTTATTTCACGGTCAGACAGCGACCCAGGGCGGATGCGGCAAGTGTTGGTGGATGATGTTATCTTACATCGCTCATTATTTGATGTCAGCGCGTTCCGCTGGTTTAAGCACACACTCATATTTTGGGGCTTTTCGATCATGTTTGCGGTGGAGATTGTCGCCGTGTTCGTGCGCGAGGGGCTGCCGGCGTTCGGTGCTGATGATATCTGGGAGGACCTGAGCCATCCTTTGCGAATGGCCTTTGACTTCGCTTATGATTTCACTGGGTTAATGGTGCTAATAGGGTGCGTGCTGGCATTGTTATGGCGTCTAAAAGTCCAAGGAACCGCGGAGCAGAAATTCTCCGATACGCCGACTGCGGCGTTTCTATTTTTTGTTGTGGTCAGCGGCTTCTTGTTGGAGGGCGCGCGAATAGCTGCTGAAGATGGGGTGACCGCAAATGCTGCGTCGTTCGTGGGTGTGCTTTTCGCCGGATTATTTGAGATCGGATCAGACACCTACGATCGAATTCATACCCCACTCTGGTATATCCATGTTTTTGGTTCCTGCGCGTTCATTGCGTACGTGCCTGTCAAACGGTTGGTCCATTCCTGTGCTACGCCCATGGGACGCTTGATGAATTCGCAAACTGGGCTTTTAGCTAAGAAGAAGGAGGCCGTATTGCGCGGGATGCTAATTAGCAAGGTGCCTGATTGAACGTCGGGAATGACTCTGGAGAACCTTAAAGTTTTCTTCAGCGCGCCTTGATGTGGCTCGCATTGCCGGCTTCAATGGGACGGAACGCTTGCTAATTCCCCGTGTGGAGAAAAAGACGGTATGCCCCGATTGAGACAGGTTCTGCCCGATGTCTTTTTTGACACCTCATTGAGCTATCCGGATGCAGTCGAGCTCCTGGACGTAGAAGTGCGTGAGGTGAAACTCAATACCGGCAGTCCTTGCGACGGGCACGCCGCTATGTTTGCCGATTGGCCCGGTGAAGGTAATCACGTTCGGCAATGGTATATTTTGGAGAATGGGAAAGCCGTGGCTATTGATGAGAAGCCGAATACGCATTGGCAATTTCCCGTCGTCGACTATGAGGAGCCACGCTAATGGACTGGAACCAACTACGCGTGTTTGCGACTGTTGCGGAGGTAGGCAGTTTCACTGGCGCAGGCAAGGTTCTTAACCTCTCCCAGTCGGCAGTTAGTAGACAGATTGGTGCGCTTGAGGCGGCGCTGGGAGTGATGCTGTTTCGTCGCCACGCCAGCGGAATTATTCTGACGGAGCCTGGCGCCGAACTTCAGGTCGCTGTTCAGGATATGTCGTCACGATTGGCGCTTGCGCTTGGCCGAATCAATGAATATCGGGAGCAGCCGGAGGGGCCCTTGCGGATAACCTCATCTATCACATTCGGTTCCGGTTGGCTGAGCGCGCGCATGAACCACTTCTTGGAACAGTATCCGGATGTCTCCGTATCTCTTCTACTGGTGGACAACGTGGAACTCGATCTTAGTCAAGGTCAGGCGGACGTCGCCATCCGGTTCGATCGGCAAACGCAACCAAATCTCGTGCAGCGGAAGTTAATGACAATTCACTACCATATATTCGCGTCGTCCGAGTATCTGGCGGAATATGGTACGCCGACAACACCGGCGGACCTCGATGCGCATCGCTTGATTGTTTATGGAGACGACGTCCAGGCTCCGGTTGAGAATATAAACTGGCTTCTTAATGAAGGTCGTCCAAAGGACGAACCACGGGAACCAGCGTTGCGGGTGAATAGTGTCTACGGTATCTATCGGGCCGTGTGCAGTGGTCTTGGGATTGCCGCGTTGCCCTATTATTTGAGCGAGGAAGCGCCAAACTTAGTTGAACTGTTGCCGCAGATCACCGGACCAAGTATCGACGCCTACTTCGTCTATCCAGAAGAACTCCGCCATTCCAAACGGATCGATGTACTACGCGAGTTTCTGTTGGCTGAGGTCAAGGACTACAGGTCAAACATTACATCTCGTAGAGTCGACGCTAGCTGAGTGGCATGAGGCAGAATTCATGAAACGACCCGCGTGCCCGCAAAATGGGCCCTACGTTGTTGTGGTCGAGCAGGGTCGAGAATACCTCTGGTGTTCCTGTGGCCTCAGCAAGTTACAGCCCTGGTGTGATGGTTCTCATAAAGGCTCGTCATATGAGCCAATCGCGTTCACAGCGCCCCTCAGTGCTGAGTTCCATATGTGTGGATGTAAACGCTCGAATAATAAGCCGTATTGCTTCGGAAACTGCCGTGGTCATCACCGCCGTACTGATTGGTCGATGCTTCAGGAGGTAGGCGATTGTGAATAATAGTAGTGAGGCCTACCGGGTCACAATTCGGCAAAACCTTGTTATCTGTATTACAAAAGTAGCCGATGGCGCGCCGGGAACGGATAATCTCACCGCCGGTACTCGGCTGGCCATGAATCATCAGAGGAACGGGTGCATAGATGGGGAGTATGATTTCCCCAGCATCCATTCCGCGAAGGATTTTGCCGTTCTCAGCCTTGATTTTGTCAAGCGGTTGGCCAGTCGGAACCTTGAAGACCTACAGGCCCATAATTTCTATGCCGAACCAACGTGGGAGAATCCCTTGGCCGCGGGCCGCCAAGGTGACAAGAGGTAGTTAACGTCAAGCGTTGGTCTTAGTGGGGTCGCCGCGCGCCGACGTATCGTGCAAGCCGTCCTGATCCATAAGTAATTATCGGCTGTTTGCCGAAAGCTCTGAGATGCGGACGGCCGTATCGATTGACAGGCAATGAACTCGCCAGGTGGCACTCGGGCCTTATCTTCGCTGCCTTCGATCAGTACCTGGCAATACCAGCGGCCTGGTATTAGATGACCAAATAGCGTCAGGAGTTCGTCAAAGCTGTCAACTCGGCACGCAACTCGGCGATACCCCTACCTTTTTGAGAGCTCGTTACCATGACATTAGGATGTGCGGCGGGGTGCTGTGCGGCTTCTTTCTCAATGCGCCCTTGCAAGTCGGTGAGTGGGCGCGGTTTAATTTTGTCGGACTTGGTGAGGACAACTTGATAAGGTTGAGCCGCCTTATCCAAGATCATCATAATGCTGCGGTCATTGTCTTTAAGACCGTGGCGGGCATCGACGAGGACCAGAATCCGCCTAAGGTTTGCTCGCCCAACAAGATAGGATTGAACCAAGAGGGTCCATTTCTGAACCTGCGCCTTTGGCGCGCGAGCATAGCCGTACCCAGGAAGATCGGCGATCATCAGCTGACTTCCGAGATTGAAAAAGTTAATCTGTTGAGTACGGCCTGGCGTGTTTGATGTTCGGGCCAAGGCTTTTTGGCCAACCAATGTGTTGATCAAGCTGGACTTCCCAACATTAGATCGGCCGGCGAAAGCGATCTCTGGAAAATCTGTATTGGGAACCTGATCCAGGCGTGCGCATCCGATAATGAAATCGCAGGCTTGTGCGAATAGGAGGCGTCCGGCTTCAAGAGCCGCTGCGTCATGCTTAGGGTGCGCGGGTGCATTCGCCATGTCCGCCCCTCCTCCCTGGTTGTGCGTCTATTGCAGAGCTTCTTTTCCGGTCATGCCCATGCGTCGCATGATGATCCATTGTTGTAAAATCGAGAGCAGGTTATTCCACGCCCAGTAGATCACCAGACCGGCTGGGAAACGGGCCAGAAGGACGGTGAAGAATAACGGTAAAAACATGAAAATCTTCGCCTGAACGGGATCCGCAGGTTGTGGATTTAGTTTCTGCTGTAAGAACATGGTCAGACCCATCAGGATTGGCCACACGCCGATCAAAAGGAACTCCGGCGGAGACCAAGTGATTAATCCAAACAAATTGAACAGCGAAGTGGGGTCGGGTGCAGAGAGATCCTCGATCCACCCATAGAATGGTGCATGCCGCATCTCAATGGTCACGAACAAAACCTTATATAATGCGAAGAACACAGGGATCTGGACCAGGATCGGTAAACAGCCGGAAGCTGGATTTACCTTCTCCTTTTTGTAAAGGTCCATCATCTCCTGGTTCATACGCATTTTGTCGTCGCTAAAGCGCTCGCGAATCTGAACCATTTTTGGCTGTAGAATCTTCATCTTGCTCATTGAGACGTAGGATTTATTGGCGAGCGGGAAGAACGCCAGTTTGATGCCCACGGTTAGCACCAGGATTGCCAGGCCCAGATTGAGGATGCGGTCATTCAGCCATAGGAGGGCGTAGAAAATGGGTTTGGTTAGGAAGTAAAACCAGCCAAAATCAATGGCCAGATCGAAACGTTTGACGCCAACCTGTTCCTCATAAGCGTCCAAGAGGCGAACCTCTTTGGCGCCGGCAAAAACGCGGCTTGAGGCTTGGATGCTGTTGCCAGGTGCAACGGTCTGCGGCGGTCCGACGAAATCCACTTGGTAGGTATCGATGCCATCTTTTTTGTTATGAATGAACCGTGCGTTCACCGGCCCGCTTTGATCAGGCACCAGTGCGGCAAGCCAGTACTTGTCCGTAATTCCGATCCAACCTCCAGTTGATGATTTCTGAACCAGCTTGTCTGACTGGATATCGTCGTAGTCGATCTCCACCAAGGTATCGTCAAAAACCCCCAAGAGCCCCTCGTGAAGGATGTAGAAGTCGGTGGTTTCCGGTGTTGTCCATCGAGAGACAAGACCGTAGGAGGCGAAGGTTTGGGCCACGCTCGACTTGTTCACAATCTCTTGGGTGACGGTGAACATATAGTTCGTATCCACGGCGATGGTGCGTTTAAACATCAATCCTTCGCCATTGTTCCAGGTCAGGACCGCCGGGCTTTCTGGGGTCAGCTGCGTGCTTTTCGACTGCCAAACCGTATTTGGCTGCGGAACCTTTACGGTGCCGGTAGCGGACCACCCATGCTGGGTGTAGTAACTGGCCGTCATGCCCTGAGGGTTGAGTAGGACGATCTCCGCGCTGTCTGGTTCGATATTCTCTCGGTAATCGGCAAGTGTCAGGTCATCGATAAGGCCGCCGGTCAAGGAAATGGAACCGTGTAGTCGGGGCGTATCGATGGGAATCCGTTTGGTGTTGGCCAATATCGCTTTGCGGTTGGTTTGAGCCAAAGAGGTTGGTGAGCCGGGTGCGCTGAACGAAGAGGGTGCCTGAGCCTCGCTACCGGCAGCCGCGGGCAACGAGGACGCGTTAGGTGCGACTGGCGTCGCGCTCGGCTTGGCGGGCTGGGCCGGCGCGGGTGTGCCGGGAACGATGGCCTGCTCAGTTTGCTGGCCTTCCGGTGGCAGTGGTGGCCGAGTCTCTTTAAAGTAAAGCTCAAACCCAAAAAGGATCGCGACCGACAGCGCAATGGCCAGCACAAGGTTCTTATTATCAATCATCGTCTGGCAACGCCTCCCGAGGACAGGGTAATCGGTTTATTTTGAACTTTTTTGGGTTTGTCCGGAAACGGCACCGGGTCGAACCCGCCGGGGTGCCAGGGGTGGCACCGCGTGATCCGTTTAGCTGCCAGCCATGCGCCCCCCATGGCACCGTGTTGATTGATCGCTTCGACAGCATAGGCTGAGCAATTTGGGTGAAAACGGCAGTTATTTCCAAGAATTGGAGAAAGTAGGATTTGATAGGTACGGATAACGCCCTTGAACACGATCCTCAACGCTCTCTCGATGTGCTGCCACATTGTTTTTTCCTGAATAGTCAAAGGGGTCGCCGTCAGGCCCTATATGCATTAAGTCTCTGCATGGCTGTTTTAAGATCCGAGACCAGCAAGGCATAGGGACGTTTTAATGTGCCCGCCCGTCCGATCAACACATAATCGGTAAGATCTTGTCCATGCGTGGCTATGATGTCCCCGGCTACAGCCTTTAGACGCCGGCGAGCGCGATTTCGTATCACCGCGTTCCCAACTTTCTTGGTTACCGTAAATCCAACCCGGATGCCATCACGCGACGTCGTTTCGGCACCCTTTCTTCGGTGCGACTGCAATACGAGGCCGGGAGTCGCCCATTTTTGGCCCCGACGTGTTATGCTTACAAAATCACTGCGCCGTTTCAAGCGTGTGATCGTTACGGAATTTGATTGAACGGTAGGCATCAAGCAGAACCAAGAAGCCTGGCCTCCAAAATTAGGCGGACAGGCGCTTACGTCCTTTTTTACGACGGTTTGCAATAACCCGGCGGCCACCAACTGTGGCCATGCGAGAGCGGAAACCATGGCGGCGCTTGCGGATTAATCTACTCGGCTGATAAGTTCTTTTCACGGGTCGACTCCGATCAAATCTGCACGGTGTATAAGGGCTCTATCGGTCGAAGTCAACGCCCACGGCAGTCAAACTTCTCATTTCTCATCTTGCTCTCGAATGGCTTACAAAAACGTGATTTGATTTGCTTTTCAGCAAACATGAAAACAGGATAAAACCCGAGTGTCATAAAGTTGGATTGCCATACAATGGTCAAGAGACGATCTGTGGAATGCACTAATGACATTCAGGCCGCCTCTACTAGAGGAAAGCTGTCAGTATCTCGCCTTTGGCCGGTAGCCATTATTGTCGCCGGTGCATGTATTTTTTCCAGCTTGGGTTGGGACCGGTACTTAACATTTGATGCTTTGAGGGAAAATCGCGAGACCCTTTTGCATTGGACGAGCGATAACCGGTTTTTGGCGATTACGCTTTTCATTATAGGTTATGTCGTCGTCGTTGCTTTCTCCCTTCCCGGGGCCACTTGGATGACGTTGGGTGGCGGATTTTTGTTCGGTACGGCTCTATCAATTGCGGTCGTCGTGTTTGCCGCGACCCTTGGCGCAGTTGCAATCTTTCTGATTGCGAGGTATGCGCTAGCAGATTATTTCCGAGCCAAGATGGGCAGCGCTGGTGATCGTATTGAAGCGGGTTTCCGCGAGAACGCGCTGAGCTATCTATTGTTCCTTCGGCTCATCCCGGTGTTCCCGTTCTGGTTAGTGAATTTAGTGCCTGCTTTCGTTGGCGTGTCGCTGAGGACGTATGCGATTGGCACATTCGTCGGAATCATTCCTGGCAGTGCGGTTTTCTGCAGCGTTGGGAACGGCTTAGGTTTGGTGTTCGACGCTGGTGGTACGCCGGATCTTGGAATTATATTCCAGCCTAAAATATTAGGCCCGATCTTTGCCTTGGCGATCATGTCCTTGTTACCGGTCATTTACAGGCGGATCAGATCTTAAAAAGCTTAGCGGTGTCGAAATGAGTGAAACGATGAACGTCGATATCTGTGTCATTGGCGGAGGCTCTGGCGGTCTGTCCGTTGCCGCCATTGCAGCTCAAATGGGGGCGAAAACGGTCCTTTTGGAAAAATATAAAATGGGTGGAGATTGTCTAAACTACGGTTGCATCCCATCAAAAGCTTTACTAGCAGCTGGACATGCTGCGCAATCGGTTCGCGAAGCTGATCGCTTTGGGATTACTGCAACGGGCCCTGAATCGCGGTCAGAAGATGTTTATGGTCGAGTGAGGGGTATTATCGGAGCCATTCAACCGCAAGACTCCGAGGAGCGATTCGAAGGCCTTGGCGTGAAGGTAATTAAGGCCGCCGGTAAATTTGTTGGTCGTCAAGAAGTGAGAGCTGATGGTGTTTTTATCAAGGCGCGACGTGTCGTAGTGTCGACGGGGTCGACCGTGTTCGTATCACCTATACCAGGTCTCGATAAGGTTCCTTACCTGACCAACGAAACGATATTCAATCGCGATAAATTACCCCAGCATCTGATTGTTATTGGCGGCGGCCCAGTTGGGATCGAATTGGCCCAGGCGCATCGCGACTTAGGTTGTGAAGTGACGGTCCTTGAAATGCTTTCGATCATGCCCAAGGACGACGCGGAGTTGGTGGATGTGATCCGCCAGCAGGTTCTCAGGGACGGTTTGGATATTCGCGAACATGTGAAAATCAATCGAGTTGAGCCCTATGCAGACGGTATCCGCGTGGTCATTGAAAAGGAGGGTTGTGAGGAGGCCGTGGACGGTTCGCATCTTTTGGTCGCTACTGGGCGCCGGCCAAATGTTGCCGAATTAGATCTGGAAGGTGCCGGTGTAGAGTATTCTGAGAAGGGTATTATCGTCGATGATCGCTTGCGCACGACTAATAAGAAGGTATTTGCCATTGGGGATGTGGCTGGAGGTTCCATGTTCACCCATGTTGCGAGTTATCATGCTGGCGTAGTGATAAAGAACGCTCTGTTTCGCTTGCCAGTTAAGGTCGATTATAGTGCCGTTCCACACGTGACCTATACGGCTCCTGAACTGGCCCAAGTGGGTCTCAATGAAGAGAGCGCAAAGCAGGCTGGGGAGAATTTTCGTGTCTTACGCTGGTCGTTCCACGAGAATGACCGAGCCCAGGCCGAGGGCGTAACGGACGGCCTAATCAAGGCTATTGTCACGCCGAGGGGCCATATCTTGGGTTGCGGGATTGTTGGTTCGCATGCCGGCGATTTGATCCAGCCTTGGGTCCTTGCCATAAGTGAGAAATTAAAAATTTCTGCCATGGCATCGATGATCGCGCCGTATCCGACATTGGGCGAAGTATCCAAGAGGGCAGGAATCAGTTTTTATATGCCCGCTCTTTTCAGCGATCGTACTCGTAATATCGTTAAGTTTCTCTCCAAATTCGGATAGGCGTATAGGAGCGCTGGTAGAGGGGAAACCGGACACGATGAACGAGATTCAAACCAAGCTGCCTGGGCCGTGCCTAGAGTTTTTACGCAATCGTTGGCTTCAATGACAACCTTTGTGATTTTGGTGGGATAGGGTTCTGCCTTGTATTTTACGGAGCGTGCTGAGGGTGCAACGCGTTGGCATCGGCACGCTTCTGAGCGAGCCCGGGGGAGTTCGTAGTGGTCTGAGTGAGGCCGTCTGCCGTTGGGCCATCCTCCTAATTGATCCACCCATTAAGAGATGGAGTGGGCAGCTTGCCGCCGCTAGGATGTGCCTTGTAAATGTCCGAGGAGATTTGTTTTGGCCCCGACCTGGGATCCGGATCAGTACCTAAAGTTTCATGACCCGCGTATCCGCCCTGCTCTGGATTTGCTCGCGCATTTGGACGTGGAAAGTCCTGAAACCGTCTATGATTTGGGATGCGGTCCCGGCAATGTTACAGAGTTTATCCAACAGCGATGGCCGGCGGCAGACGTGATTGGTGTTGATGCCTCGGAAATCATGCTGGTTCAGGCCCGAAAACGTCACCCAAACAAGACATGGGTTCAGGCCGATCTGACCGACTGGGCACCCGATACCAAGGCTGATGTTTTATACTCGAACGCGGTCTTTCAATGGCTTAAGGATCACGACACTCTGTTGCCAGGCTTAGTCGTTAACGTTCGAGAGGGCGGTGTCTTTGCTTTTCAACTGCCGCGTAACTGGAACGCGCCGTCGCACGCCATCATACATGAAGTTGTAGCAACAAGCCCGCATCGCGCAAAATTGGAACCGCTCCTTCTTCACAATCCAGTCCATCCACCTGATTATTATTACGGTCTTCTAAAGCCCTATGTGAGCGCTATCGATATCTGGGAAACCGAGTATCTACAGGTTTTAGATGGAGAAAACGCTGTTGCCGAATGGACCAAGGGGTCAATTTTGAAGCCACTGCTGGACGCGCTCAAAGATGAAGCGGCCGTGTTTTATGAACAGTACGCTGCGAATGTAGCGTCCTCGTATCCCCCGCGATCCGACGGTAAGACACTCTATCCCTTTCGCCGTCTTTTCGTTGTCGCTCGTCGATGATTCAGTCGAAGACGCCCAGCCATCGCCACCACACGTAGGTAAGCGGCAAGATCGTCAAGATACTTATCAAGGACACCACAAACGTAACCTTGGTGCCGTCTGTGAAGCTAACATTAGAGATGCGCAGGCCTGCCAGCATGGGTGAAGCCTGATAAGGGAAGAAGATGGTTGAATACCCGTTGACGACGATCATTAACGCGGCACTGACAGGGATTTCGGCAGTTCCCGCGACTGTACCGGCAAAGGGCGTTATGATAGCTATCGCTCCCGGTATGGATCCCAGCATCATCATAACGATATTGATCGCGGAGAACACACTGTAGGTGTAGCTCTGTCGCGTTGGCTCAAAGTCGGTGGTCGCCAAGAGCACGTTGGCAATCAAGGTACCAGCACCACTCGCGGAGAGCACTGCACCCAGCCCGACAATGGTCGCGATGGTCAACAATGCGATGAACCCGCTTTTTTGCTTAACAATCTGGCGCGGGGTCAAAACGCCGATGCCCGGAAGCAAACAGACCACGGCGGCTGTCACGGCTACAAAGCCGGGGGGAATGCCATGGATTACATCCGTCGCCCACATGCCCACTGTGAGGGTGATTATGACCGTAAGACGCCCTGCCTCCGGTGACAAACGGGCCCGTTCCACGGGATCGGTCTCGACAAGGGAGGCTTGATCGGAAAACCAATAGAGAATCACTGCTACGATTATAACGCCTTTCAACAATCCGGATATTGGGAAGTTCATCAGCAAGTAGTGGCCGTAGGTTAGGGTGACGCCGTAGAGACTATCCGCTAATCCGGCTAGAAGCACATTGGGGGAATTCGCCGGCAGAATACCCATAGGAACAAAGACGCTGATCATGATCGCGCACAACAGCATGGCGCGCCGCCCGCGGCTTCCGGGTACGAACCCCATAGCGTCTGCCGTAGCTTGAACAATGGGGATAAGAATAATCACCCGTGCAATCGCGGCTGGGATCAGAAAGGCTAACACTGTGGCGGCGATGGCGAGCCTAATCAAAGCGGAGGACAGCGAATTTTCCATTCGAGAGAGAAAGACCTGAGCCACCACTTTACCAAGTCCTGTGGTGTCGGCGGCAAGACCAAGAATAACCCCTCCAGCAACAAGCCAAAAGGCACCGGATCGGAAACCGGAGAACACGGCTTCGGTGGGTGCAATCTGAAAGATCAACGCTATTGCAAAAAACAGGCTGGCATAAATAAATTCCGGTAGCGCGTTGGTAGCCATCAAGCCAATTGTGAGCACCGTTAAGGCGATGGCCGCCACGGCCATGGGGGAGCCATCCTGATGCGGAATAATCACATAGGCTGCCAGAGACAGAGTCGTTACGGAGAGAAGGGGAACCGGCCGGATGGTCGCAGGGACTGTCATTCGCCGGATCTTGAAAACATCTCAGGAGGACAGACAAACTCCAGAAAAGAGTGTTCCTGTTCGGTTTTAATCTGACCGGACTGTGCTTGGCGCCAAACGCGCCGATCTGGCGTTTTGCGATTTACTCTCATATGTATCAAGTGTGTTCATTGCTCCAACTTTACCACTTAATCAAGTTCCCAATCCTTGATCGTCTGCGTAATCATCTTGACGCCGCCGGGCTGGAGTTTAGATACGTATATCAGATTCTTCGCCTGGATGTCCAAATTAGGTCTATTGCTGTCCATTACAGCCTTCCTATTGTTAGTCACCGAGCGCGATCCCCTCACGCCGCTTGTCAGCGCCACCCTCTAATCCTCTTGGCGTCACCCTAATACCCTGCAATCCGCTGTGTAACTTAAAGGTCTTTACCGTATGCCCCAGCGCCTCCATATCGGGGCGGAGTGCCTCTAGGCGTGAATTCTTTTCGATTTCCAAACCCCGATTACGGCTCAAGAAGTTTGGCAGGTTGATGGCTTCCTGAATCGACAAGCGCCAATCGATGACTCCTACTAGGGTTTTGGCGACGTAGCCAATGATCCGCGAACCGCCGGGTGAACCAACCGCCATCATCAAAGAGCCGTCCTCGTTGAAGACCAGTGTGGGCGACATGGAACTCCTCGGCCGCTTGCCCGCCGTCACCCGATTTGCGATGTCATGACCGTTCTGGGTTGGCCGGAACGAGAAATCGGTGAGTTGATTGTTTAGGATGAAGCCGCTTGCCATTTGCCGGGATCCGAAGGCGTTCTCCACACTTGAAGTCATGGATACGGCGTTGCCGTTGGCGTCGATTACGCTCAGATGGGTTGTTGATAGACCTTCGTACCCTTCGTGAGGAGATAGTCGTCGGGCCCCCAGTATACCTGGTTCGCCCGCCTTCCGTCGACCGCCAGCGCGACGGATATTTATTTCTTTAGCACGGCGTTTTAAGTAGCCGCCGTCGATCATTTCTTTAGTTGGCACATTCACGAAATCGCTGTCGCCTACGTAGGCATTGCGATCGGCGAAGGCCAATGCCCCGGCTTCGCCTAATAGATGCACGGCCTCAAGAGAGGCCGGGGTGATATTTTTCATATTGAAACCCGAAAGCAGTCCGAGAATTTGTAATGTTGACAAACCACCGGAAGAAGGCGGCCCCATTCCGCAGACCAATTTAGTCCGGTAGTTTGCACATACAGGTCGACGCTTCACGGCGCGATAATTAGCTAAATCTATTAGGGTCATGCCGCCTTTGTTTCGTTTTGCGTCGCGCACGGCAAGGACGATAGACTCGGCGATGGGGCCGGTATAAAAAGCGTCTGCGCCTCCTTTTGCAATCTGGCGCATCGTTGCCGCAAAGGCGGGGTTTTTGAGTATCGTTCCCGCCAGTTTGTTGGCGCCGTTTGGATGATAAAAATAACCAAGCGCGGCCGGTGTTTCCCTAAGGTATTTTTCACGCGATAGTTGGCCTGCCAACCGTGAAGACACGGGGAACCCTTTTTCTGCTATCCGGATCGCCGGTCTAAACAGGTCCGCCCACGGAAGGTTCCCATGTTCTTGGTGTACCATCTCCAACATGCGGACGAGTCCGGGTACCCCAATGGCAGATCCGCCAACCACAGCGTCGAAAAATTTTTTTGGCTTTCCGTTTGCCATCAAGAACATTTTCGGGTGCGCGGACCTTGGAGCAGTTTCGCGGCCGTCAAAACTCTCAGTGACACCGGACTTGGCGTTGTAATGAAGGAGAAAGGCGCCGCCGCCGATGCCCGAAGATTGTGGTTCCACAAGACTAAGGACCATCTGGGCGGCAATGGCGGCGTCGGCCGCGCTACCGCCACTGCGCAACATCTCTAAACCGGCTTTTGACGCCAAGGGATGGGCGGCAGCGATCATATAGTTTTTGGCATATCCATCTGTTGGGGAGGCCATCCGAGCGGGCCCGGCAGGAGGGGTGTTGCAGGCTCCGAGGGTCATTAAGAGCACGCCTGACAGGACCCAGGGCCGTTTTGTATAGGATAACATGATAAACATGTTACCGAGTGTGTCGGGAGAAGTGGACCGTTTTTACATCTCTCGGTAATTTTACATCAAGCCTTTGACATCCTGAAATAATATCATTTGGACAGTAGTGAAATCAGGGGTGTCTCTCATAGAGTTCCAGGGCTTCGTCTATAAGCGCGATGGCAAATGTGACCCCTCGGTGGTGATAATTAAATTATTGTGCGCCGCACAATAATTTAATAACGTTTGTTCACAGCGATCATTCTCAGACGCCTTAAAGTGGTGGCTATGGCAGCAAAATATTACGCACGTTACCCGCTAGTTGGCATATGTTCGTGCGTACATAGGGGGCGTTCGGCAGACTTGCCTGGCGGAGTATACGTCACCCTTGGCCGCGCGATCATGAATGGAAACGAGGGCTTTGATGAGTCCGTTGGGAACAAGATCAACGGATACAAGGATTTTGTAAGTATGGACACTAACGTGTCGCTCTGCAGCAATAACCAGAATTTATCGTTTCAGAACATGATCTCCCTCTTCGTGGACATCACGCAGAAGGGTGTAGAAAATTACACTGACTTCGGTACCGCCAGGCGTGAAGCGAAATTTACTTTTTTAGAGAATTTTTGCAAAAGCGCTCCGCCCAGCCTCGAGAAATCAATGGATACACCTGGAGCGGTATTGTGAGAGTTGTCCGGTCTATTAACGATATGCGTAACGTGATTGCCGATTGGCGTCGGACCGGCGCTACGGTGGGGCTGGTGCCAACCATGGGCGGGGTTCATGCTGGCCATTTGTCACTTATTCGAGTTGCTGGCGAACACTCGGACCAAGTGATTGCAACTCTCTTCGTGAACCCATCTCAGTTTTCACTCGACGAAGATTTCGACGCTTACCCCCGAGACGAAGATAAAGACCTTCAGATGTTTGGAGAGGCGGGCGCAAGTCTTTTGTTTGCGCCTCCGATTGAGGAGATTTATCCGAACGGCCACGTCACGAAGGTTCATGTGGAGGGCCTGAGCAGCTTGCTGGAGGGAAAATTCCGCCCGCAATACTTGACTGGCGTGTCAACGGTGGTCAGCAAGCTATTGATCCAGGCTATGGCTGATGTGGCCGTGTTCGGCGAAAAAGACTACCAGCAACTTCAAGTTATTCGCCGTATGGCTAGGGACTTGGACATCCCCACGGTAATTCTTGGCGCGCCAACGATTCGTGAGTATGACGGTTTGGCCATGTCGTCCCGCAACCGTTATCTAAGCGCGGCCGAGCGGCCCCACGCCGGGAGGCTTTTTTCCGCTATTTCTGACATTGCCCGTGCGACAGCTGAGGGTGCCGATCCGATACCCCTTTGCAATGCGGCAGAACGACGGTTGATTGAATCTGGATTTCGTCAAGTTGACTACATCACGGTTCGTGACGCGAACACCCTAGAGCAGTATCGCGGTCCCGGGACCCCCGGACGAGTATTGGCAGCGGCTTGGCTCGGCAAGGCTCGCTTGATCGACAACCTGGATGTGTAATTTGCCTTTAAAGAATAGCGTGATGCCTACCAGGTAGATTGGTTTGGTCAAGGTTCCGAACGCTTGCGGGAATGGCGGCTGGGTTTCCTTGGATTTTGCACCCAGGCTCAGTCAGTTAGGTGGAAAGTCCAAACGAACGGCGATCCCCATTAGTTCGTTGGAAGCAGGCGGATATTCCTCCATCACACGCGGGTCGTGTCCGGCAATAATGTGTGCCGGTGAGTCCGCCAACTCATGTAGTCTTTGGTAGCCTTTGACCATGTCGCCAACGTTGTAGACAATTGGAAACGGGTTCGTTGTTTCCATATTGGCGTAGAGGTGTAGCGCATCTGAGGCCAATACAACCCAGCCTCGCTGTGTCCAGACTCGAACACTCATCATCCCGTCTGTGTGGCCGCCGATGTGATGCACGCTGAGGCCGGGTGCTAGTTCTGCGTCCCCGTCGATAAAGCTGACGCGTCCTGCATAGACCTCGCGAACCATGCCTATTACGTGGTCCACATCATAGGGATGAGAGAATACCTGGTGGGCCATGTTCCGTCCTGTGGCGTAATTCATCTCTCGATCTTGGAGGTAGTATGTGGCTTTTGGAAAGAGGTCAAAATTACCCACATGGTCATAATGAAGGTGAGTTATGATCACGTCTTCTACATTGGTCGGGTCAATCCCGATGAGCTTTAAGCCTTCGCCGGGACAACGGATCAAGGTCCGACCGCGGCGTTGGGCGGTCTCCTGATTATAGCCCGTGTCGACGACGAATGTTCTGTTCTCGGATACACATGCCCAGACGAAAAAGTCCAGGGCTGCCTCAGAGTCATGAATGTCGTCAGATTGTATGAAGCTGCCCGATGCAGCGCGTTCGTTATGGGCGTACTTGACGGCGGTGATTTCGTAAATGTCGGGCGCGGACATTGACGGGCTCCTCTATTCTTATTTTGCACGTCATTGATTATCGGCACCTCTTTTAGACGGTGCAAGGGGGGCGGCGGTGAGTGGGTGTAACCTGTTAATTTGGAATACTCTCAGATGTTGCCCGCATTGAAGTTAGAAGGCTTGTTAGCCCACGGAGTCAGATTAAGTAAGATCGACGATAAAAAAATATAAATAAGGGCTTGAACCGAGGTGGGATGCGCTAGTCAGAATAGTTCGGGGTGGTTTCAAATCCCAACAGCGCCGGCCAAAGGTTGGACATATTGGGGCTCCGTGTCCCATGGGAAGAATACCCAAGTGTCTTGCGCGACATCATGCACGTGGGTGTCGACGTAGGCGCGTCCTTTGGGTTTCGCATAGACCGTAGCGAAATGCGCCTTGGGAAGAATTTCTAGCGCTGCCTGTGCAGTCGACCCGGTGTCGACCAGATCGTCGATTAGGAGCCAACCCTCCCCTTTTGCCTCGGACGCGGCGATCGGAATTTTAAGGATTCTGACTTTACCACGATCCTGTCCATCGTAGGTTGAGACGCATAAGGTATCAACCACACGTATTTCCATTTCACGGGAAACGATTGCCGCAGGCACCAAGCCTCCGCGGGTGAGCGCGACCATACCCTGCCAAGGCCTCAAGTCTAGCAGCGTTCGGACTAGAATTTTCGAGTCCCGGTGCACATCGGCCCAGGTGACGAGGTGGCTCTGGACGTATTCATTGGAAGCGGCCAACTGAGCTCCCTCCTTTCTTACGATTGATCAGTACCTCTACCTGAGATGTCGTTGGCCGCGCAATTCTTAGGCGCGATTTTTCTGTGGATAAAAAGACGGCGCCATGGGGGCGCCTTCACATCTCTTGGCTGTTGGGCTTTTAACGGAGGTAAAGATGTACTTCATTGACCCTTGCGGTCGCTGCAGTTTTAGCTGACACGGCGACCCGCGCCGATGGCAGCCCCATTTCAATCAGGGAGCGCAGCACTCCTTCCGCATGGCGCCGGGACTTATTGGAGTTCAAAGCAACTCGTGCTTGCCCTCCTTCTGACGGTGCAACCGCGACCAAATCAAACACCGCTTCCGGCCTCTTCTCTAGGACACGGCTCACAGCGTTGTACAAAGCTTGTTTATATGGAACCTCATTCCGATCGAAACGGACAACTAACAGCGGTCGTCGACCCGCAGTACTCAGAGGCACGCCCGCCGTGACTTGCACACCGGCGCCGGATCCAGCCATGGCCACGTTGAGCAGGCTACCGCCATAAATTTCCCCCGCCTTGATTCCGGCAGACATGAGGTTCAGGTTGGCGCGCTCTGTCGAAACATAGTTTGTCTGGCGGTGAACGTCGTTAGTGACTTCTTTAAAAAGGCGGTCGATGAGGACATCCGTTCGATTGACCTCATCCTCCAGGATCGCGAGTTGACGATGATCTTCATCAATAGCCCCGGAGATGGAAAAAGAGGCCCTCGCTGACTCATTTAAAAATGATGACATGGTGGCGCTATTCGAAATGGAATTCTGTAGTCCGTTCATGGACGCTACATCTTGTGAAAGCCGGTCAAGGTCGGACTGCGCGCTTTTGAACTGTTGAACTAGGATGGGGTTGCCGGGTGTTGTTCCTACTTGTAAGCGCGCGTTCACCGCTGCGATGGTGCCATGGTAGCGCTGCGAATTGCCAACCAATTGCGCACGGAGTTTTTGAAGTTCACCATTTTGAGACGAAATGTTATTCTGCAGACGGCGAAGTTCTTCTCGAAGTTCCACAACTTTTTTGCCAACAAATGTGCCCGTGGATGTGCCTGCGGTCACGCCGGAAGGCTCAAAATTACCGGTGCCAAGTGGCGGTTGGGAGTTGGCTACTGTCGCGGCCGCCGGCTGTTGCGCTGTTTGATTAGAGGCTACGGCCTTTTGGGCGTCAGCCGTCTGAGTTGCGGCACCGGCCGGATCTTCGCCAGTCAGCGACGGCCATAACGCATCATCGGTGAATGAGCACTCCGGCAGCGTAAGCGCCGAAACCATCAAAAACACTCGGAATGCTGTAAATTTCATTCTGATTGACAACCCTATGATTACGATGCCCTCAAGGTCGCTTCCTGAACCACTATTTTAAAAATAAATGACTAATTTATTAAGTTGGAAGCGCTGATCCCTTATTTTGTCAAGATTTATACTACTCAAAGGCCGAAGTTACGACAAGTTTCTATTTTTATTGGTTTTTATACTCTTTTGCGAACAAAATTAGGGCATCATAAAAAGCGCTTTGGTGGGCTTGCCATGAACGCCGCTCTCGGTTAGTGTC
>PARE01000016.1 GCA_002709525.1 Magnetovibrio sp.
CACGGGCGCTCTCCGATCCAGAAGGACACATTTATTTAAACGTACAACGCGAGGCCGATCTAAACCGTTATAAATTCGGCACCAAGGCAACCGAGTTTCTGATTTGCCGTTCGTGCGGTGTTTATGTATCAGCCTATATGCCGGATGGCGATCTTGCCTTTGCTAATGTTCTGGCCAGCGTGTTGGATAACCATGATCAGTTTGGTCCCGGCGAGCCAACCGATTACGGAAACGAGGACGAAGCCGGTAAGCGGGCGCGACGCCGTCAAAAGTGGACGCCGGCAACGTTGACCGTAACTAATTAACCACCCCTTGCTTCATCACCTTTTTGGAAAGTGTTCCTATGGCGAATAAAATTGTCTGCTGGCGGCCTATGTATGATCCGTCGGGTCACGAACTACTCCGCGCGACCGGTGCGGAGGTAGAGATTATCGATATGCCGGATGCTCAGGCTGTTGCCGCAGCCATTAAAGATGCTCATGCGCTTTGGGTGCGGACACCGGAACGTGTTGATGCGGAGTTGATGGATGCAGGAGACAACCTTGTGGTGGTATCCTCATCTGGCTTCGGAACCGACAATATTGACCTCTCGGCGGCCACAGAACGAGGAATCTTGGTGGTTAATCACCAAGGGTTCGGTCGTACGCCGGTGGCGGAGCACTCAATCATGCTGATGCTAGCGGCTCTGAAACAGCTGATCTGGAGTGACCGGGCGACCCGCGATGCCAGCGCGTGGGCTACTCGCAGTGCGATGCGCATCTACGAATTGGAGGGCAAGACTGTGGGGCTGGTGGGACTGGGTTACATCGGCGCTGAGTTGGCAAAGAAACTTCGGCTAGGCTTCAACTGCCGGGTTTTGGCCTACGACCCTTACGTTGACCCACGTCTGGCACATGCTGCTGGGGTTGAAGTTTTTGGCGATTTACACACTATGCTGAAGGAGTGCGGCTTGCTCTGCCTTACCGCTGAGCTAACGGATGAAACTAAGATGATCATTGGTTCGGATGAGCTGGCCGCGCTTCAGAATGGCGCTGTAGTTGTTAACGCAGCGCGGGGTGCACTTTTGGATCTCGATGCCTTAGCTGACGCGCTGGACAGCGGTCATATAGCTGCGGCAGGCCTCGACGTGGTTTCGCCAGAGCCTCTGCCCGATGGCCACCGGCTGTTGCGGCACCCAAACACGGTTATGACCCCGCATACGGCCGGCGTCACGTCGGAAGCGACGAGCCGCCTTGCTCATTCCGCATGTGATCAAATTACGGCAGCGCTGGAAGGTAGGCTACCAAAGTTTCCGGTCAACAAGAAGGCGTGGGATTCGTTGAATTCGAGGCGGCCTATTCAATAACCTTGCTTATTCGGCGGCGACTTGATTCGCGATTGGCGCATCATTTTTGACCACCACCTTCATGGCGTCATCAATCCGATTTTTGGCATGGCGGATAGCTTCGGGCAGGCCGTCTGTATTAAACGTTGGGATGTGGATCACTTGTCTCTCGCAGATTAGTAAATTTTTGTAACCCCACGGCCAATGCCCATAAGCACGGATGTGGGACATCCAGAGAGCACATCAGATAAATAACGCCAAATATCATTGATAATTTCTTGTGTGTTACCAAAACTCAAAAGAAAATGCGGCCGTTTTCATGAGGGATGAGTGCCAAACTCGAACCCTGGCGTGTTAACAACAACTAAATCGGAGAATACAATGAGACGCCAAATTATCTTTGTCCTGAGCTTTTTGCTAACGACGCCGGTTTTTGCGGCCGATAAAATGACCGTTCTTCTCGACTGGTTTGTTAATCCAGATCACGCGCCAATCATCGTCGCTCGTGAAAAAGGTTTTTTCGCCGACCAAGGCCTCGAAGTGGAGGTGATCGCGCCAGCAGATCCGTCTGATCCGCCGAAACTTGTAGCTGCCGGCAAAGCAGATTTGGCCATTTCCTATCAGCCGCAAATCCATCTGCAGGTGGCGGAGGGGCTACCGCTCATCCGTGTTGGGACCTTGGTGTCGACACCGCTGAATTGCCTTCTGGTGCTCAAGGACGGGCCGATTAGAAAGATCTCCGATCTCAAAGGAAAGAAGGTTGGATTCTCTGTGGCCGGCGTCGAAGAAGCTTTGTTGACAGCCATTCTGGGCAAGCACGGACTGGTAATGAGCGATATAGAATTGGTTAACGTGAATTGGTCCCTCTCGCCATCTTTGATGTCCAAACAGGTCGACGCGGTACTCGGCGCTTATCGCAATTTCGAGCTCAATCAGATGGAAATCGAGCAGGTTCCGGGACGCTGCTTCTACGTTGAAGAGGAGGGTGTGCCGACGTACGACGAGCTGATTTATATCGCCAACACGGAGCTCATGGACAAGGCCAAGATCCGCCGTTTTTTGCGCGCCACAGAGCTGGCAACGCAATACATTGTCAACCATCCCGAAGAGAGCTGGAAGATTTTTTCCTCCACTTCAAAGGAACTGCGCGATCAGCTAAACGAGATGGCCTGGAGCGATACCCTGCCGCGCCTTGCGCTCCGTCCGGAGGCTCTGGACGAAGGTCGTTATGCCCGGTTCGAGCAATTTTTATCGGATGCAAAACTGGTCAAGGGTATTCGACCGGTCTCGAAACTGGCGGTTGATTTGGGTGCGCAATGAGTTACGGAGAGACCTTCAAGCTCTGGCGAGATGCGACTAGCGACAACTGGCGTACCTACACCAACCACGCGTTTGTAAGAGGGATGGCGGACGGCAGCCTGCCGAAGGCTGCTTTCGTACATTACTTGACGCAGGACTATGTTTTCCTCTTCCACTTTTCCCGGGCCTGGGCGTTGGCAATCACCAAGGCTAGAACTGTCGAGGAAATGCGGCTCTGCGCGGCTACGGTAAACGCGTTGATCAATGAGGAAATAGCGCTTCATATCAAGGT
The DNA here is from genome assembly GCA_002709525.1 of Magnetovibrio sp. GTDB lineage: Bacteria > Pseudomonadota > Alphaproteobacteria > Rhodospirillales > Casp-alpha2 > UBA3470. The sequence continues at coordinate 2,916 of PARE01000016.1, forward strand.
GTGCGCGGATGCGGGCATTTCCCAAGCGCAATTGTTCGCCACCGAGGAGCGACCAGAAAACCTGGCTTATACCCGTTATGTTCTGGAGGCTGGTTATTCTGGTGACTTTTTGGACTTGATGGCTGCCCTGGCGCCTTGCGTGTTTGGTTATGGGGAAATTGGCCGGACTTTGAAGGAGACCCATGAGGTAACGCCTTACGAGGATTGGATAGATACGTACAGTTGTGATGAGTATCAATCGTTGTGCACCGAGGTCGGAGCGTTGATCGACCAAGCCATCGCTGAACGCCTTGGCCCGAAACCGACCGAGAGCCCCAGATGGGTAAGCCTTTGCCAACACTTCGATATGGCGACCCGATTGGAAATTGGATTTTGGGATATGGGGATGCGTCCGTGAGCACGGCCCCGTCGCTCTATTGTCGCGGTAGTGCTGCTTTTGGCGGGGTGCCCGTATTCGACGAGATCGACCTGAGGGTCGCGGCGGGGCAATGGACTTGCTTGCTTGGCTCGAGTGGCGTCGGGAAGTCAACTATACTGAAATTATTTGCCGGTCTTGGTGACGAGGTTGAATTCGTTGGGGAGCTTGGCGCTAGCGATGGACAGTCGGACGGTCGGATCGCCATGATGGCACAAAGTGATCTTCTCCTGCCTTGGCTTAGCGTCGCGCAAAACGTCTGCCTGGGCGCTTTGCTTAGGGGCGAGGCACGCGATGACGATCGTGTGGCCGAAGTGCTCAACCGTGTCGGATTGTTGGAAAAAGTGGAGAGCAAACCCGCTCAGCTCTCTGGTGGTCAGCGTCAGCGGGTTGCACTTGCACGAACCCTTATGGAGGATCGACCGATCGTCTTGCTGGATGAGCCGTTTTCCGCCCTAGACGCAAGGAACCGGGCCCAGATGCAGGAACTAGCCGCCGAGGTACTTATTGGGCGAACCGTATTACTCGTCACTCACGACCCAGCCGAGGCCGCGCGTCTCGGCCATTTTATCAAGGTTATGACGGAGAACGGAATTGATGATGTGGTGCCTCCCGAGGGTGCCGTGCCGCGCCGATTTGATGCTGATGACGTCCTGCGGGTGCAGGCAGGGCTATTGGCACGATTGAGGGAGGATGACGCGTGCGCGCAAGCGAACACCTGAGAGATCTGTCCGTTACAGACTGGGTCGCCGCTAACCGCCAGGTGCCCATCCAGGCACTTCCCACAGGTACCTCGGATGAATGGAGAATTCAGGGATATCGGCAAAGAGACTACGCTTTCATTGATGAATTTATCCGACCCCTCTCATCCGCAATCGCTCATGCACTGAGCTTTGCGGACGGCACGCCGGCTGCGCAGTTCCTGGCAATGATCTCAGGGCCCGAGAATATTTATTTCCTGGGGAGATTCGTAACGCTCGATTGTTCGCCAGAAGCCTCGCCACAGCCCAAAACGCCTGCCTTTCAGGGATCAATTAGGGATGCGCCTAGGTCGGGAAAGTACGAGCTCATGTTGTCTGTGCTTAACGTTCTCGGAAAACCATCTACATGAAAACCTGGCTTGCCGGGGTGGTGTCTGCAGCCCTTCTGGTAGCGATCTGGCAGGCGCTCGTGATGGTGACCGGTTGGCCCAAGTTCATTCTGCCCGGCCCTGTATTGGTGGCCGAGACGGTCTGGGAGAGCCGTGCGCTTCTTATTGAGCATGCGCTTTACACGATAACGGAAGTCCTTATCGGATTAGCTCTGGGCGCTGTGTTAGGCGGGCTGTCGGCCATTGGACTTGCTGCGTCGCCGATCGCCCGGGCGTTGGTCCGGCCAATGCTGGTGTTTTCTCAGGCGATCCCGGTCTTCGCCCTCGCTCCGATACTGACTTTGTGGCTGGGTTACGGACTTGGCTCTAAGATCGCTATGGCGCTGATTATTATCTATTTTCCGGTCACGTCTTCGTTCTTTGATGCACTCATGCGGACCAATCCTGAATGGCTCGGCTTAGCTCGGGTCATGGGAGATAAGGGCTGGCGGGTGATGTGGCATATTCGCATTCCNGCCGCGNTNCCGGGNTTNGCCTCCGGTTTGCGGCTCGCTGCTGTTTACGCACCAATTGGCGCGATTATCGGTGAATGGGTTGGTGCCTCAAAGGGGCTTGGATATCTTATGCTGCTCGCGAATGGCCGTGCCAAGACAGATTTGATGTTCGCAGCCCTTATCGTGCTTGCCGTCTTTACGCTCGTTCTCCACGCATCAGTCAGCCGACTGGCCGGAAGGTATTTTGAACGAACATAGAGATTTGAAATATGTTATTTGACCCAGGATTAAGAGGAGCCAAAGGCCCTTTTCAATACTACCGCTGCCTCATCAATCGCCAACTGTGCTACGTCCACAGCGCCGATGGCCCGCATAAACCCGTGGATCATGCCCGGATAGTTGATCAATTTGACTTTGACATTCGCCCGAGTGAGACGTGCCGCATAGGCGTCAGCCTCGTCTTTAAGCGGATCGAAGCCAGCGGTTTGGATTAAGGCCGGTGCGAGACCGGATAGGTCCTTATACCGCAACGGTGAGGCTCGCCAATCGGTCCGGTCTGCGTCTGAATTGAGGTACTCCCTTTGAATCCAGGCTATGCCCTCTCGGGTTAGCAGATAGCCTTCCGCAAACCGCTCGATAGAACCGNCCGCTGGGGCGTCTTTCGTATTGGCCCAATCAGTAACGGGGAATACTAACCATTGCAGGCACGGCTGAGAAAGCCCACTCTCCTTCGCCAACAGCGGAATGACGGNGGCTAAGTTGCCGNCGGCGCTGTCTCCACCCACGACGATGCGGTTCGGATCAACACCGAAATTATCAGTTTGATTGCGAATTTCAATGTATGCTGTCCAAGCATCGTTCACGGCAGAGGGGAACTTATTTTCAGGCGCCAGTCGATAATCGATGGAGATAACCACACAATCTGCCGCAATAGCAATGGCGCGACAGATCGGATCATGACTGTCAATAGTCCCGAACACCATGCCGCCACCGTGATAATAGATGATGCATGGCGCGAGGGTCTCGGGGGTATCGTTGGGTCGGTAATACCTGAAGGTGATGTTGCCTTCTGGGCCATTTAGATGCCCCTCATGGACGTCGGCAAAGCGTTCGTCCGGATATGGAACCGGACGCGTTGTTGCGGCCATGATCTCACGGGCCATCGCTGGGTCTTCGTGGTCGAATGGCGAGCCGTTCTCCGCAATCGCATCTAGCATGGCGCGACATTGTGGATCCAAAGCCATAACTGCGAACCGTCCTTTNTCTGAAATAGTTGAGATCGAGTTCCTTGNAGCTTANGCCGAAAACTTGAGGCCTCGCCATCCATCATTCATGACTTCATCACAGTAAGCACGATAGCGTTTAACGCCGCCCACATAGGGCATGAACACTCGTGCTTTACCTGGAATATTAGAGCCCATGTACCACGACGCCGCCTCCGTGTAGAGCGTGGCATTAGCGATATCGTTGTTATGTTCGACCCACCCGTCTTGAGCATCTTTCTCGACGCGGACGGCGGCGCTCCCGTGGCTCCTCGCCCTCTCGATGATCGCGGCGATTAACTCCACATGGTGTTCTATCGACAGGATCATCTGGCTTTTGACGCCGGGGCTTTGCGGGCCAGTNATCATGTACATATTAGGGAAGTTGGCGACCATGAGACCAAGATAGGTTTGCGGCCCATCGGCCCAGAGATCNGCAAGGTCCATTCCCCCTTCTCCAACGATGTTCATGTCGCGCGCCACGCCAGTCATGGCGTCATACCCGGTGGCCAGAACCAGGTCATCGATTTCGTACCTGGCGTCACCGACCACGATGGCGTCCGCGTCTATATGGCTGATGGGGGTGTTTTTGACGCCGACTAGGCTAACGTTGTGACGATTATAGGTCTCATAATAGGAGCTGTCCAAGCACAGCCGCTTGGTGCCAATGGGGTGATCATTCGGACATAGGAGCTCGGCTGTCGAGGGGTCCTCGACGGCTTCGCGGATGCGTTTGCGCACAAATTCAGCAGCGGTTTCGTTTGCCTTGATGTCGGTTAGTAGATCTGTGAAGGCGAACAACAATGCCTGTCCGCCCTCGGCCCAGGCCCGTTCGTAAATCTTCTGGCGTTCGGTGTCATTCACATCCCAACATGACTGTGTCGGGGCTGCGTACTTGGCGATTCCGAAGGGTGTCTCCTTCGCTGTTGCACGGTACTCTTTGTAGCGTGCCTTGTAAGCCGCACTGTCATGGGCACTGAGCTCACCGTGGCGGGCTGGAATTGAGAAATTTGCGGTTCGTTGGAANACGGTTAAATGCTCGGCCTGATCTGCAATCACGGGAATCGCTTGAATAGCCGATGAGCCTGTACCTATGACNCCAACCCGACGGCCTTTAAAACAAACTGGCTGATGGGGCCAAGCGCCGGTATGCAGCGTTCGCCCCGCGAAGCCATCAATTCCGTTGATCTTCGGCAATTGTGGCGAAGANAAGTTGCCCGTGGCGAGGATTAAATGTGCGGCCGATANAGTATCTNCTTGATCCGTTATNATATCCCACGTTTGCGCTTCTATGTTGTAACGCGCGCTCGTGATTTTCGTTTCAAAAACAATGTCGCTGCGGAGCTTGAACCTGTCGGCCACGTGACGCGCGTACTTCAGCAGTTCGGGTTGAGTGCCGTATTTTTCCCTCCAATCCCAGTCCTGTTGAAGGTCTTCGTCGAATGAATAGGAATAATCCATGCTTTCCAAATCGCAACGGGCCCCGGGATATCGATTCCAGTACCAGGTACCGCCGACATCGTCACCGCGTTCATAGACGCGCACACGAAGACCTTGGCNGCGTAGTTTATGTAGCATGTACATGCCGGCGAACCCGGCGCCGATGATGATAGCGTCGAAATCTTTCAAATGCTTGCTACTATCGTGCGTGTCGATGTGGGACAAGATGAAATCCTCAAACTGGACTGGTTACGGATGCCACTAACATAATCCGACAACGCACGATTGTGAGGCAAGCGTCTCGAGTTTCATTCAACTCCAGGTTTCCCGGTGAAACAAACTAATCGGCGTCAATCGAACGACATGAAAACGCCTTTACCTATCTTGGCTTGCTCGAACAAGGTGTGGGCTTCCTCTGCGTCATTGATGTCCCACTGATGAGTGCAGATATTATTGAGGACGATCTCTCGATCGGCAATAAATCGTCAAGATATAACTGTCGTTAAAGGAGACGGCTGAAATGGCACGATGGTGTCTAATCACCACTGTTCTAGGCGGGAATTCAGATACTTAGTTATCGGCATGAGGTATTATCCTAAACCAAGAAACAAATTTTCTGCGTTCTAGAGATGTGCCTTAATGTCCGTCGATACGGTCACCCGTCCTGCCCCCGTGTAGGCCTCATGGTTGTCGTCGATCCGGCCNAGGTCGTAAAGGTAGTTCACCATGAGGCCCGCCGACTGAGTGAATCCGTTNTCGGACTGGTCGCCAAGCCAATTGAGACGCTCAATTATAGCGCCGTTTGAAAGATGGAAATGCGCCACTGGATCGCGGGCCCGGTTCCCATCGCGGCCTTTCTGTTCGGCCAGGTAATTTGCGGCAAGCCGGGTCAGTGGACCTTTAAGGGCGTCNATGATGCCCTCATCTTGAGCCCACTGATTATCAGCCAAAAGTGATTTTAGCGTGCCCTCGGTATTTGTGTGCTCTATTGCCGCGCTGAGAGCCTTGCGTTCTGCTGGCTTTAGGAACTTTGTTTGATCCTCCGCGATTACCTCGCTCAGCCATTTCATGAATCCGGGGATTGGTGACAGGGTTGCGAAGGTTTTTAGGCCTGGGAATTCATTGGAAAGCTGGGCCGCTACACGCTTAATCAGGAAATTCCCAAAGCTGATGCCGGCCAACCCCTTTTGGGCGTTAGAGATAGAGTAAAAAATCGCCGTATTAGCAGATTTTGGGTCCTGTACTGGGGCGTCTTCGTCCAACAGGGTCTGAACGTTGCCAGCCAACCCATTTACAAGTGCAACCTCGACAAAAATCAGCGGTTCATCGGGCATTTTTGGATGGAAATAGGCGAAACACCGGCGGTCTGAGTCCAGGCGGTTCTTCAAATCGTCCCAGCTCTCGATAGCGTGCACGGCCTCGTAAGCAATTAGTTTCTCCAGCAATGCCGCCGAAGATGTGTCCCAGGTGATCCGGCGGAGTTCCAGAAACCCAATGTCGAACCAAGATTTTAAGAGATGGCGCATGTCCTGCTCGAAGAGTTCCAGTGACGGATCATGAGGTACAAGGCTGAGCAGTTCTCCACGCATATCCACCAAGAACTTAACACCGTCAGGTAAGTCATTGAACTGGCGCAACAAACGCAATCGAGGAGGCTCAAGTGCGCGGCGCATATAGCCCTCGGCACTCTGGCGTGCGGCAGCGTCCTTGGCGCGCCGGTAATCGCTGATGGCGGTCTCTACCTGGGCCTGATTTGGACCGAAATCGTCGTTCAAAAGTTTTAGGAAGCGCTGGCGGCCCTCAGGATCGAGCGCCAAGTAGACATGACCAAGCGCGGCCGCGCGTGATCTAGCCGAAACCTCACCCCCCTTGCCTTCCAGGCAAGCGGCGATTTGTTCTCGGATTGCAGGCAGGTCCTCGTTTGGAAGATCCGGGCGGTGCGATGCAGCTTCAGCGTCGTAACTGGTGCCGGCGATGCTGCGCCAACCAGCGCGAAGGTTACGGAGCGTGCGATCCAGAAGGCCGTGCGTTTGAATACTCATTTTACCTATTTTGTAGTCGTGCTCCTCCAANGCACTCATACACTGTCCGTAATCAATTCACAAAGCACTTTAGGTATAAGTTCTGCGATATCCTCGGCNATCAAGCCTGGGCCAAATAGCTCTGCGGCGCGGCCGTGGATCCAGGCAGCCGCTGCCGCCGCTTCGAAGGCGGGCATGCCTTGGGCTAGAAGCCCGATAATCATACCGGCCAAGACATCACCAGTGCCACCAGTGGCCAAATACGCTGTGCCGGTGTCGTTGATAGTGGCCCGACCGTCCGGTGCTGCGATCACCGTGTCGGGGCCCTTAAGCAAGATCACNGCATCGGCGATNGCGGCGGCACAGCGAGCCCGGGTTAATTTGTCGCCCTCTGGATCGAACAAGCGGGCAAACTCACCCTCATGCGGGGTCAGGACGCAGCCAGCATCAATAACCTGGAATAGGGTATCGGGATCATCTGTGAAGACCGTCAGNGCATCGGCGTCAATCACCGATGGTTTGTTAGCGGCGCGCGCGGCGAGAACCCGCGCGCGGGTNTCTTCGCCNACCTCGGCACCGGGGCCCACCAGAACGGCGTTCTTACGCNGATCGGCCAAGATGTCTCCAAATGGTGCCGTGCTGACGAGGTNGCCAGGCATATCCGCAGCGTAAATGGCGGCAGCCTCGGGCGGTGTCGCGATGGTAAGGAGCCCAGCGCCCATGCGGCGTGCTGCCTTGGCCGCCAGCCGCGCAGCGCCGGTCATTGTGAGCCCACCCGCAATAACTGCATGCCCACGCGTGTACTTATGCGCNGCACTANTCGGAAACGGAAAGTCTGATAGCCATAGTGNCGGTCCATTCCTCGACGTGGATCCCGCAATATCGTTAATTACCGTGTCGGGGATACCAATGTCGGCNACAATAAGCTCCCCGCACAACTCTCGGCCCGGTAACAGAAAGTGCCCAGGTTTGGCCCGGCAAAATGTGACAGTGAGGTCGGCCGGTAGGGCTGCCCCAAGAACNGTACCTGTATCTCCGTGCACGCCGCTTGGGATATCGACGGCAATCACTGAGGTGGAGATATGGGCAAACAGCTCGGTAAGATCGTCGTCAATGGGGCGCGACAGGCCGGCGCCGAAAATGGCGTCGACAACCAACTCTACGTCCTCGAGAGCGGCTAGCGACAGTGGGGTAACTATTCCGCTCCATCGATCTGCATTGGCCCTGGCATCGCCGTTAAGCTTATCGGTGGATCCCAAGAGAGCGACACGTACGGGCCAACCGTCGGCGGCCAGGAGGCGTGCCAAAACGAACCCGTCGCCGCCGTTGTTGCCGGGGCCACAAAGAATGGCGATTGGTCGGGGCGTCCAACGCGTGGAAATGGCCGTTGCGATTGCGATTCCTGCGTTTTCCATGAGATCCAGGCTGGTTACCCCGGCGGCCACGGCGCCGGCATCGGCGCGGTACATCTCATCAACGTGCAGCAACGACGAGAGGGGCATACGATCACTTCCTTCATGGAACTTTTTGGTTTGGAGGCTTAGTTTTAATTATAGACCTATGCATAAGGGGTCGAAATGACCTTTCATAGCCATAAAATTCCCTTTGGGCCGCAACTATGCACGCCTTGATTTGTGGTGCCGGCTTGATTGGCGTGACCACGGCCTATTACTTGGCCAAGGCCGGCCATGAGGTGACCGTGGTGGATCGCCGAGATGGCCCGGCCGAAGAGACTAGCTTCGCCAATGGTGGTCAGCTCTCGCCAAGTTATGTGGATCCATGGGCATCTCCGGGAAACCTGAAACGCATGCTGGGTTGGATTGGCCAGCGTGATGCGCCCTTGCTATATCGCCTGCGCCTTGACCCGCCCCTGTGGGAATGGACGGTCCGGTTCCTGGCAAACTGCTCCGAAAAGAACCGGGCCGTGAATACGAATCACATGCTTCGCATTGCTATGTACAGCCTTGGTCAACTGCAAACCCTGCGTGAAGAGTTGGGGATCAACTATGCTCAGCGCAATGCCGGCACCCTCCATATTTTTCGATCGCCTGAGGCTTTCGAGCGAGCCCGTCTTCATGCCCGGCGAGTTACGGATCTCGGCTGTAAAAGAGAGCCCATCGGGCGCGACGAATGTTTGAGACTTGAACCGGCGCTCGCGCATGCTGCAGAGGGGTTGGCTGGCGCGTTTCACAGCCCCTTAGACGAGACGGGCAATGCCCATACCTTCTGCCTTGCACTTGCTAAAAAATGCGAGGCCATCGGCGTGCNGTTCTACTTTGACACATCCATCTCGTCGATCACCCGACGTGAATTCAAGATCGTTGATGTCCGCACCACCAAGGGCCCGTTTCGCGCGGATGCCTTCGTAATTGCGCTCGGTAGCTATTCGGCACTCGTCGCGAAGACAGGGAATATTACCCTCCCAATGCAACCGGCTAAGGGTTATTCTGTGACCATGCCCATCGCCGATGAGGCGAAAGCGCCGATCATGGGTATCATCGACGATGAGCGCAAACACGTCTATAGTCGTCTAAACGGGGACATCTGCGTTGCTGGCATGGCTGAAATCGGCGGTTTCGAAACTCTGATCGACGATGTCCGCGTAGGCTTTATCCGTGACAGCGCCTTGGATTTATTTCCAGGCGCTGCGGACAAATTCCGAGCCGAGTATTGGGCTGGCCTTAGTCCGCAGACCCCGGATAGTGTGCCGATCATTGGACGCTCTGGGCTTGACAATCTTTATATCAACACCGGCCATGGGACGTTGGGTTGGACNATGGCCTGCGGTAGTGCAAGGCTGCTCACGGATTTGATGACCGGCTGTCCGCCCGCCATTGACCCGGTTGGCTTTGATAATCGGCGTTTCTTCGGCGTTGGACCGGGCCCAGCAAAGAAATCCAAAGAATCAAAACTCAGGAAACCACACCNGTTCCGAAATTAAATACTTTTATACTAACTTTTTCACGTAAGCCCGCATAGAGTTGAAAAAGCTGATAAAAATGGTTCAGGCCGTTGGGCCGTTCCTATTAGCCGGCTCTCCATTGATTCTGTAAAGTTTATAAATTTAGATCCCCCTTCATAACTCGGTCCTGTCCGTTTGCTGCGCGCGTTTCAGTGATAACCATGGATACGATTACATACACAGATAGATAGAATAGCATTGACACAGTCTTTTTCTCAAAATAGAACATAAGAAGAACATAAATAAATTTTAAAGGGAAAACCATGATGATGTCCGACCCCGTCGGTCGGCAACAGCTAACTTCGCCCGACGTTTTGTCAGCCCTCAAGCACCAGATTGACCGTTTGGAACGACCCACTTTAGCCAAGGCGAAGCCCGGTGACGCCCTGACTCTGGGAGTCCCCGAGATCGACGGATATCTCCCNTGGGGCGGATTGGCGCCGGCATCCCTTCATGCCATCAGCGGTGCGGGAGTCCTGACCCCGGCGATTGGGTTTGCTGCGGCCCTTTTAGGGCGCGCGACACAGATATCGCAAGCAAAGCGACCTGTGTTGTGGTGCCGGCAAGGGTATGACCTATATGCGCCGGGATTATCGAGTTTTGGACTGACGGCGGCAAATCTGATTATCNTCAATGTGGCCAAAGAGCANGACCTCCTATGGGCTATGGAGGAAGGCCTGCGGTCCGGCGCNATGTCCGCCGTTCTGGGGGAGGCAAGGGCCCCCTCGCCCACAGTGCTTAGGCGTTTACAATTGGCCGCCGAGACAGGCGGTACCACTGCGTTATTATTGAACGGCGTGATGCCAGATGGAGGAACCGGTCATTCCATAGGCACCAGCATGACCCATTGGCGCGTTGGCGCTATCACCGCGCCGGTGGCGATGCGCGATCCTTGGCCAGGACCGAGCCGTTGGTGGCTCGAACTGCTCCGCTGTCGAGGCGGTATGGCCGGTAGTTGGCCGGTGGATTGGTACGGGACAATCGGAGGTGACGAGATAACACATAAAGAACAAAACATGAAAATATGGGAAGAGTATGCCATCGACAACACGGGAACTTCCTCAAGGCGCGGACAAGGGGTCAAAACAGGAAGCGAAGCGGCGTTCGACGCGCCGGGTCGTCTCCGTCTGGCTTAATCGGTTTGCGACGGATCGGCTACGGCGTTTGCGGATACAGTCAGCTCGGCGAAATGCTNTTANGCCTCCAGCGNATAATCCTTTGGTGACGATCGGTGCGGAGCGTGGTGGTTGGACCATCTTAGCGGTCAACGAAGCGGCGGCGGCGGTGAACCTGCGTCCGGGCTTGGCTTTGGCGGATGCCCGTGCCTTGGTCCCCGGACTGGAAAGCNGCGAAGTCGATCCGATCGCTGAGCGTCGGGCCCTCGACGCGCTGGCCGAAAGCTGTGGACGTTTCACACCCTGGGTCGCACCGGAAGGCGACGCATCCGGCATGTGCGCCGGGCTGTGGTTGGATATCAGCGGTTGCGGACACCTGTTCGGCGGCGAGGATGCGCTTTTGAACGACCTGCAGGCCTATCTGGACCGGCTTGGCTATGCGAACCGTATGGCTGTTGCCGACACACCCGGTGTGGCCTGGGCAGTAGCTCGGTTTAGTGGCGAGAGGCGCGCTCATGTGAAACCGGACGATCAACTGAAGGCCTTAGCTCCCCTGCCGGTTGCCGCGTTGCGCTTGGCGCCAGCCACCGTGGANGGGTTACACCGCATGGGGCTTCGCACTATCGGAGAACTTCGTGGCGTTGCCCGCGCGCCCCTGGCGGCACGTTTTGGGGCTGGTGTCCTGGATCGGCTAGACCAGGCGCTAGGCCAGAGGCCGGAAACGTTCACACCGCGGCGACCCGTGCCTGTTTGCCGGGCGCGGCTAAGCTTCGCTGAGCCGATCGCTCACCGCAACGGCATCGACTCTGTATTGGACAAGTTATTGGAAATGCTTTGCACACAGTTGGCNGAGGCTCACGAGGGCGCTCGCTCGGTTCTTCTGACGGGCTTTCGCACAGACGGTACAGTGGCCGAGCTACGTGTTGGCACGGGACGACCAGTAAGTGACCCGGCACATTTAGCGCGCTTGTTCCGGGAAAAACTTGACGGGTTCGATCCGGAATACGGTATTGAGGTGGCCATCCTGGCCGCCGAGAAGACAGACCGGCTNGATCCCGACCAGGCGCCCCTGGATGTATCCGACGGTCAGGTAGATCCGAACCTAGATTACCTACTCGACCGCCTTAGCAACCGGTTGGGACCGTCTCGGGTACTTCGGCTGCAGCGTCAGGCTAGGCATTTGCCGGAATACGCGGCAAAATCGGTGCCGGCGGCGGAGCCGCTGGCGAAGGTTGATGAAGCCTTGGACGGTGGTCCATTAGCATTGCGTCCTCTGCGCTTGCTTCCCACCCCAGAACCTATCCAAGTGATGNCCCCAGTGCCAGACCATCCCCCGGTTCTATTCCGTTGGCGCCAGCGTCCTTATCGCATCGTCTGTGCCGATGGCCCGGAACGGATTGCACCGGAATGGTGGCGCGAGGATCCGAGTCAGCTGTTCACAGGCGAGATGGAAGCCCGCGATTACTATCGCCTGGAGGATGAGACCGGTTCGCGGTTCNGGGTCTTTCGGGAGGGGCTTTATCGGCCGGAAAAGGTCGTGCATTGGTATATGCATGGGTTTTTTGCCTGATGCCCGCTGACCCTCCTCCTTATGCCGAACTTCAAATCTCGTCTAACTTTAGCTTTCTGCGCGGCGCTTCGCACCCAGAGGAACTAGCAGTAACGGCTGCTGCATTGGGCCTGGTGGCCTTTGCTATCACCGATCGCAACAGCGTCACAGGATTGGTCAAGGCGCACCTAGCAGCCAAACAGGCGGGTATCCGGATGATCGTGGGTTGTCATGTGGAGGTCGTCGACGGACCAGACATTCTGATTTACCCCACGGATCGAGATGCCTATGGACGGCTCACNCGACTGCTGACGTTGGGCAAGCGCCGTGTCTCGAAGGGCGAGTGCAAAATCTTCCAGGCTGATCTGACGGACTCGAACGGGGTGTTCGCCGCTGGCAATGGCCAGGTTGCCTGTGTGGTGACGCCCAAAGAAGTGAATGCAGTGTTTGAGAGCCAGCTTTGGCAATTCAGAGATCAATTCAACGGTGACGTTTATATAACTGCATCTATTCAATATTCCGGTCGGGACGGACCGCGCCTGAAGCGTCTTTCCGAAGTGGGTGTGCCCATGTTGGCGACCAATGACGTACACGCTCATAACTTGGAGCGTCGCGCGATGCAAGATGTGTTGAGCTGCATCCGTGAGGGCTGCACCATCCATGAGGCCGGCTATCGTCTGCATGCTAACGGCGAACGTCATTTGAAGCCACCCCGAGAGATGCTGCGCCTGTTCGCGGACTATCCCGAAGCGATCGCCAATACTCTGCGGGTGGCAACAGCGTGTACCTTCAGTTTGGATGAACTTCGTTACGATTATCCAGTCGATCCGGTACCGAATGGTTTGACGCCGCAGGCGCATCTCGTCGATCTTACTTGGAAGGGCGCGGAAGCGCGTTATCCGGATGGTATCCCGGAGAAAATCTGNGATCAACTCAACCATGAGATAGAGCTNATTGGAGAACTCAATTTCGCCCCCTACTTCCTAACCGTCCATGACATTGTTGAATTCGCCAACTCGCGNGGTATTCTTTGCCAAGGNCGAGGCTCGGCAGCTAATTCGNCTGTTTGTTTTTGCTTGGGTATTACCGCCGTTGATCCGGCNCATCTAGANCTCNTATTCGAACGCTTCATCAGTGCCGAACGGGACGAGCCCCCCGACATTGACGTGGATTTCGAAAACGGCCGTCGTGAGGAGGTTATTCAATACATCTATGAGAAATACGGTCGTAATCGGGCGGGCATGACCGCCACCGTTACTACTTATCGCACGAAAAGCGCCATTCGCGAGGTGGGTAAGGTCCTGGGTGTTTCGGAAGACAGCATCATGGCCATGCAGGAGGCCGGTTGGCGCCGGTCCTGGGCAGATGTGGGGGTGAAAGAGATTTTCGACGCTGGTCTCGACCCGCAAGACNCAATGGTGCAGCAAATCATNACGCTAGCCGGCTTGCTGCGTGGTTTTCCAAGGCACCTGTCGCAGCACACGGGCGGCATGGTGATAACACACGGGCTTCTGGAGGAGATGGTGCCCATTGCTAACGCCGCCATGGAGAACCGCACGGTTATCGAATGGGACAAGAACGATCTAGATGCATTGGGTATCCTGAAAGTAGATATCNTGGCGCTCGGCATGCTNACCTGCATCGAAAAGTGCTTAAAGCTACTGGATACGCACCACGGTCGACTCCTAAGTCTGGCCAACATCCCGACCGAGGATCCGGCNGTNTACGACATGCTGTGCAANGCTGACTCTGTTGGGGTTTTCCAGGTCGAGAGCCGGGCNCAGATGAGTATGCTGCCGCGNCTGAAGCCNCGGAACTTTTATGATCTGGTGATTGAGGTGGCTATTGTCCGCCCGGGACCAATCCAGGGCGACATGGTACATCCGTATCTCCGCCGCCGTGAAGGCAAGGAAGCGGTGGATTTCCCCTCCGCAGCACTGCGNCAGGTTCTCGGCAAAACNATGGGCATTCCATTGTTNCAGGAACAAGCTATGAAGATTTCTATCGTCGCGGCGGGCTTCACGCCGGAAGAATCGGATGGTCTGCGGCGGGCGCTGTCGACCTTTCGACGCATTGGGGATATACATCACTTTCAGGAACGCTTTCTTCTGGGCATGCTTGCCAACGGCTACGAACTTGATTTTGCTGAACGTTGTTTCAAGCAGATCGAGAGCTTTGCCGACTACGGTTTCCCGGAAAGCCACGCTGCCAGCTTCGCGCTTCTGGTTTACGTCTCGTCGTGGCTGAAGTGTCATTATCCGGCGGCCTTCACCTGCGCTTTGCTAAANAGCCAGCCCATGGGTTTCTACGCCCCAGCGCAACTGGTTCGCGACGCCCGTGATCACGGGGTGCAGGTCCGTCCTGTCGACATCAACGACAGTGATTGGGACTGCACGCTAGAGCCATTGCCCGGTGGCCANATGGCGCTGCGGCTTGGGTTTCGCCAGGTCAAAGGCCTTAAGGAAATGGAGGTGCAGACCCTGNCGAATGTCCGTGAAAACNGCGGTTTCCNGAGCATCNATGACCTGTGGCGGCGNACGGACTTATCGAAGGTGGCTTTGGNGCGTTTGGCTCGAGCCGATGCCTTCATCTCATTGGGGTTCGACCGGCGCCAGGCCCTTTGGGCCGTCAAGGGCCTGGACGATACACCGCTTCCTCTCTTTCAAAATCTGANCGACCCGCGNCAGGAACCAAGNGTGANCCTTCCCNCGATTCCCCTGGGGGAAAACGTGGCTGAAGACTACAGTGTTCTGGCTTTATCNTTGAAAGAACATCCCTTAGCCCTGTTACGCGGCGAGNTGGCTGAACGCTGTTATCGGACCAGCGATTGCCTGAAGATCCTACCCCACGGTCGCCGGGTCCGCNTCGCCGGCCTNGTGACGGCTCGCCANCGTCCGGGCAGCGCCAAGGGTGTGGTTTTCGTCACCCTAGAGGACGAGACCGCNATCGCCAACGCGATTGTCTGGCCGCATGTGTTCGAGGATTTTCGACGTCCGGTTTTGCGTGCTCAGTTGATGGGTGTCACTGGTGAAATCCANAAGGANGACAGGGTCATTCATGTGATCAGNGAACGTNTCGAGGATCTGACNCCCCTATTCGCCACGCTGGNCATCACGGGGACCAAAGACGGCATGGCCGACATGCGTATTCGCTCAAGAAACTTCCATTGAGGGGCCGTGGCCTGGTCGTGTATGACTGAGTTATGTTCAATCTTACCAATTACGCCGACGTCAAGCGCCTTCTGGGTGAGTTGGAAACCCTTNAAGACCAGCTCATGCCGAATGAGCTCGAGATGCTACACAGCCTTTGCGATAAGTATGCTGAGCCTATCACCATCGACCCCTTTGATGCGACGGCTCTGAACGTCATGCTACGCAACATCGAAGTCCGCAAAGGTTACGTCTTCGATGTGAAGAAGGATGCAGACCGGGTTATCGACCTGCCCCGTAAGGCCGAAGACGATGTATAACCCCCCGGAAACATCCTGCAACGATATACCGAGTCCCGAAACGCCGCTATCGGTTGCAGAGTTTTGTCGATGCCGGCGTCACGCATTTCTGTGTGCGCTTTGTCGGCGATCATAATGTGAATATTCCGCTCGCCGCTGACGTGCCAGAACGATTGAACACTTAGGCCAGGCTACCCTGTGCCCGCATGCGGTTGATCAATAACCAGCCGGCGATGGACATATTTGCCAGATTGAACAAGATGCCGTTAAGAAAAGCCATTTCGTAAGAACCGGTCTGGGCTTGAATTTCCCCAGTCACCCAACCTCCAATAGCCATGCCAGCTACCGTCATCGTTAGTACCAAACTGACCCGTGTTGCCGCTTCGTGGGCTGGGAAGTAATCGCGCACTATCAGNGCGTAGCTAGGTACAATTCCACCCTGCGCCAATCCGAAGAAGGCGGAAACTAGGTAGAGTTGATAAAGCCCGTCAAAGGGTAGAAAAAGAAGCAAGGCGAGGCATTGCGCCACCGTTCCCAGCAATAGAGTTCCCAATCCACCAATCTTATCGGCTATCAAGCCGGACACGACCCGACTTACCACACCAAAGCCCAGCATCAAGGACAGCATCTCCGCTCCACGTTGGGCACCGAAGCCCAAGTCCACACAGTAGGCGACGATATGGACCTGCGGCATTGACATAGCGATACAGCATGCGAGGCCGGCGATAACCAAAAGTAATTGCAGTGTTCCCGNNGATACAGGAAGATTTTGGGCCGCTATCTGGGTTTCACGCGCATGCGCCGTATCCTCTNNNGGTGAGGGCTGACGCATAAGGAGGGCCAATGGGATCATGACGACACCGCAGGCAACTGCAATACCGATGTGGGCGTGCCGCCACCCAAATTCGTCAATAGCAAACTGCATAATGGGCGGCCATACGGCACCCGAGATGTAGTTACCACTNGCGACGATAGCGACGGCGATGCCGCGACGACGCTGAAACCACATAGTTATATCAGCAACTAGCGGGCCAAGAAATGCCGACCCCCCCAACATGCCAATCAGGAGTGCCTGAACAGCGACGAATTGCCACAGGCTTTGAGACAGCGCGGCCAAAGTATAACCGATACAAAGCATCACTGTTCCCAGCAAAAGAGGTATCGTGACACCGAAACGATCTGAAATTCGGCCCATAAAGATGCCACCCAGGGCGAATCCTGCCATGGTTGCAAGGTAGGGCACCGAGGCGTCACCGCGGTCGATGGCGAACTCTGCCTCGATCGCTGGCAGAACGACAACAGAAGACCATAAAGAAATNCCGCCTACTGTACTGAGAATTAGTGCGATCCCGAGCCGGCACCACGCGTANCCGCCGTCCATTGGGTTCGATGTACAGTCAGAATCTCTCATGGCGGCACTGTTTCTCACGGCGCCATCCAGGGCAAGTGGAGAATTATTCTGTGGGTGGATGTAATTCTAAGGCGAGATTTCACTTAGACAGAAATTCAAAATTTATTTCATGAAAAACGGCAGACATCTTGACGTGGTTCCTTGTTAAGCAGTGCTATTTTCCTTATTCAAATTAGTTGGATTTGTACGAGGTGAGTGAAAAATGAATTCTAATCTTTCGCCAACTGGCAGCGATCCGGTCGAATCTCTCTCGCAGGCCTTTAATCGGGTAATGAGGGAGGCACAAGATTGGAAGCGTATTATGAGCCTCGAGGCGGATGCGGTTATCACTGTNTATTTGGACATGAAGTCACCACACGCATATATCGCTGTTCGACCAACATTGGAATTGGCGCGTGACTTTAGAGTCAGGCTCGATTTTAGACCTTATACGCTGAGTTATACTGGTATGGGTATCAGTAAATCATTGGAGAATAATGAGCGTCGCCCGCCCTCGGCTGAGGCCGATCGACGGGCTCGAATGTTCTACAAAACAGCTCGCCAATACACTGCACTTCAGAGGTTACCTCTTAGGAGTCCTTACCGACTTTTGGATGCAAGCCTGGCTCACAGAACATTTTTGTTTAGTAAAAAACAGATGCTCGAGATCCCTTTTATGATGAGCGTTTGCCTTCGTGGCTGGGGTAGCGGATGGAGAGATATTGAAATCGAGTCAATCGATCAAATGCGTAATACACTCAATGACTTGAAGGCTAATCTGGATGGTTATGAGACTTTCGTGGAACCTGGAGGGCAGGGAGAAAAAGAGCTATCTGATTGCATGGAGGAGGCAAATGCCAGCGGGTTTGTAGGAACGCCGCATTATGTGTTTCACGATGTTTTATCGGGTCGTCAAATTGAACTTTTTGGCCGAGAGCATCTCACCTTGATCCGCTCAAAACTCTTAGAGCAGGGTCTCGCTCGAAACGACGACGTTAGAGCAGAGTTTTCTCACGCATGGAAAGGGCCATAAGCAAAGCATGATTTATAATTTGTTATATGTGAAGCATAGGTCATTTTTACTAAGTTAACATGGTCAACCAATACAAGTATTATGGAATTTACCCGAGCATGATCGACCTCTCACCTCACCTACTCGCCTCAGTTATGAGACGTGCCGCAGTCCCGCTTACAAAACGCTATCGAGACGCATAACTTTTATGAAGTCTTAGCTAGCCGCCTGAGTGAGGTCGAATTCGTTGCTGACGATTACAGCACTGCTGATACTATGATTTGGGCGTAGTTTCACACATATTGATGCTATGGAATGTTCCCGATAGGTTTGCAGTATCTAGGTCGTTGGGTTTAGGGCCTCTGTGCTCGCCCTACTCGCTAGCGAGGGATATTAATGCCACCGACAACGGCAGTGCTTAGAAACAAAAGAAGTTGGCTGGAAGCATGATAATTCAGCTACTGTCACTAAAAGAAACTTTCTTTATCCTCAGTCTTAATAGAATTCTACAGATCACTGTTAATAGACAATTTTTTTAATATTTATAGCTAAATATAAATTTATTCCATTTCCAAAATGGCAATGGTGTTACATACGGCCTCTGGTTACAGGTTTCTCCAGCCAGGGACTTTGAATTTAAGACCCTGCATTAATAGTGTTGAAAATGATCAACCGTCACAAAGAAACGTTGTCAGTAATTAACTATCAGTTACTTATTCTTTGAGGAACTCAGCGATCACATGGCGTTTATCAAGTTGGCGGTAATGCCTTATTCAACCGCCTTAAAAAGGGTGACGATGTTATCCTGGTTCTCCAGGTCTCTGACCAATTTGACCGCAGTCACGGCACGGCCCTGGCCGATTACTGGAGTTGCAAGACGAGTAAACTTGTCTACCAGACGAGCTTCCTGAGCGTCCAAATCTGTTGCTGGCAAACCCACATCTGCTGTGGTCGAGAGTTCCAGACCGTTTATGAGCTTGATATAAAGCTTTGCAGCATATCGATTATTCAACGCAGTGGCATCTACATCGACCTTCCGCCTGAGTGCTTTCAAATCGTCCCGGGAGGCGATTTCGTCCGTATATGCATTGTCGTCGCTCGTATCCAAACCACTAAGCGCCATTGCTATACAGTGACGTATAGAGAACTTTACCTCCAGGCCTGTTTTGGGCTCTGTAATATCGCATACGGATTGGTGGCCAGGAGCAACGTGAGTATTAATTGTTTCAATATCAGCAGGCGTGAACTCGTATTTATCACGAAGCGAATTGGCGGCCTCTATGCTAGAATGGATAAGATAACAGGCTGCGTGATACTTAAAGAGGTTCTGTTCAACAGCATACAAGGCCTTTGCGTCGGGTCGGATTAATAACGGTGTAAATTCGGTCGACTGAGTTAGCCCGAAACCTTGGAGACATTCCAAGACGTCGTTACGGCTGGTAAAGCCTCTGCCCGCCCAACGAGCCGCCATGAGTCCATTCATAGCAGCCTTGCCCGCATGTAAGGGTTTGCACATGGTTCCAAACATCGATTTTAAGCCAGCGGCCTGGGTGCCAGCAATTCCGATGGCCATCGAGGCTTGATTTGCATCCAATCCAAGCAGTCTTGACGCGCCCGCAGCTGCCCCAAAGGTGCCGATGGTTGCTGTAGCATGCCAGCCATGATCATAGTGGGCCAACCCCATCATCTCGCCAATCAAGCACTCCACTTCATAACCCACACAAAAGGCCTCTAGAAGGTCTCGGCCTGAGGCCCCATTCTGCTCGGCTATAGCCAAGAGCGCTGGTAAGACGGGAACGGTTGGATGTCCATGTAGACGTTTGTTAACATCGTCGTAATCGAGTGCGTGTGAGGCTGCACCGTTAATCATCGCGGCGAAGCTCTGCGTGGTGCGGGTATCGCGACCTAAAATGGGTGCTTGCCCTGACTCGCCTGAGAAGATTGCGTCATCGACGAGAATATCGACTAACGGGTCCTTGGTGCCGGCTAGGGTTACACCAAGCCAGTCTAGAAGGCAGTGTTTTGCCCAACGGATTGGGATTGCGCCCAATTCGCTGCCATCGAAAGACGCGATCCAATTTCCGATTTCACGGGTAGGCGCTGTTGTCGAGTTGGGAGAGTTACTGTCTGGCATTAAGTTACCTAATTTCTTAATGATAGAGAGGGAGAAGTTTTGGCGAAGCTTGGTTTAAAGGCAGTTTATCATAGGCGGTTATACTTGACGAAAATGTTTTTCCTTATGCTCCAACAGAGAGCGTTTTGGCTTTTCATATTCTATTCGCAGCCGCCAAGTCGCGATATACGCGGCTGGACACTACCTAGCCCGCTGGTGGCAATACAATCTCAATTTCGACCGATATTACGCCTATGTCTCGTGGTAATGCCTTCAATACTTGTCTAATGCATCGATGTTGTGCCTTCAGTTTATGAACCTAAGTACCATTGTGCGTTGCGCTTTTCTGTAAATGATCTCAGTCCCTCCGCGGCTTCCTCCGTGCGGCGCTTTCGTGCGTGATCGCATGCGAGTTCAAGGGCTAGGTTGTCATCGATTTCCAGGTTGGAGGTCTCGAAAATGATTTTCTTGGTGTCCGCTATAGCGTTAGGTCCATTCTTCAAGATGGTGTCGATTACGGGTGCGGCGGCTGCTTCCAATTCGCCTGTCGCACACACTTCATGGACCAAACCTAGAGTTTGCGCCGTGCGCGCATCAAAGTGTTCACCGGTAATCGCATATCGACGGAGGTTACGGGTTCCCATGGCGGCTGCAAGTTGCGGCAGAATAGGACCCGCATGCAAACCCCAGCGAACTTCTGCGATTGAGAAAAACGCGTCCTCCGAAGCAATCACAATATCGCAGGCTGCTGCGATCCCAGTTCCACCGCCCACGCATGCACCGTGTATCAATGCGATCGTTGGTTTGAGGCATAAATCCAGAAATCGAATTGCATCAGTGGTATTTTTTGAAACAGCTAGATTGTCAGCGTCTGAGCGTGCCGAGACTTCATTGATCCATCTAAGGTCGGCACCGGCTTGGAAATGTTGTCCCTTTCCGCGAAGTACGATCACCCTGACCTTAGGATCGGCACCCAATTTTTTGACACCATTTAAAAGAGCGTCAATGACTTCACCATTGTAAGCATTGTTGACACCGGGGCGATTGATCGAGACGTTTGCAACGCCACGGGCGTCTATATTGCAAAGGATGACGGGTTCAGACATAAGGTGGGCTCCTGATTATCCAAAGAGAGAGACTTGTAGCCTGCGGGGTTTGCCTGGACAAACCCCAGCTAACGCCGCACACATATTAAATGGATAAAAAAACTCGATTAAGCGCTTCCGACGTTAAGTTGATTCGGAAAGAAACGACTCATCAAGGTTATTTTCGCATTGATCGATACAATATGCGCCATCGGCAGTTTGTTGGCGCTATGGGGCCAGAGATCAGTCGGGAGATTTTTGAACGTGGTCATGCCGCGTCTGTCCTTATGTATGATCCGGACATGGACTTGTTAGTATTTATAGAACAGTTCCGTCCGGGTGCCTACGCGGCACTATCCTCGCCCTGGTTCAAACAAGATGGCTCGCCGTGGCTTATTGAGATTGTCGCAGGCATTATCGAGGATGATGAGGATCCTGGTGACGTGGTTCGTCGGGAAGCTGTTGAGGAGGCTGGATGCACGGTCGATGAGTTAGAACTCATTTCTCACTATCTGGTGACGCCCGGAGGGTCATCGGAGTCTATGTTTTCATACTGTGGTCGAGTCGATGCATCTGATGTGGGAGGGATCCATGGCTTGGCCGAAGAAGGTGAAGACATCCGAGTTTTTACCATGACACCCGAAGAGGCCTTCAATGCCTTAAAGATGGGTCATATTCATAACTCAATGACTATCATCCCGGTTCTGTGGTTTCGTGATAATCGGGAACGTTTGCGCGATAAATGGCGGCGGAGGCCTTAGATTTGATGCCGCTTGAACCGGCGGTTTGGGCGGCCTATTTATACAAAATCACCAGCTTCTTCATTTAATTTTTCCGGAAATCAATCATGGATATTCGTAACGGTTTTATCGGTTCGGTTGGCAACACGCCATTAATCCGTTTGAATAAATTATCCGACGAAACGGGTTGTGAAATCCTTGGAAAGGCTGAATTCTTAAATCCCGGATCCTCTGTTAAGGACCGAGCTGCGCTGTTCATTATCAAGGACGCGGAGGAACGCGGTGCTTTGAGACCGGGGGGGCACATCGTCGAGGGTACGGCCGGTAACACCGGCATAGGGCTGGCTTTAGTAGCTAACGCCCGTGGCTATAAAACAACCATCGTTATTCCGGAAACCCAAAGTCAAGAAAAGAAAGATATGCTGCGACTTTGCGGTGCAGAGTTGATCGAGAACCCCGCGCTTCCATTCTCTGATCCCAATAATTATCA
>PARE01000017.1 GCA_002709525.1 Magnetovibrio sp.
CCCCTACGTCATTAAGCCGGTGAACGAAGGCTCTAGTGTTGGGGTTCATATTATTAGTCAAGGTTTGAATGAACCTCTGTCCACGGAGAGCGACTGGCCCTTCGGGGATAGGGTCATGGTGGAGGAATACATCGCTGGCAGGGAGATGACGGTTTCGGTGATGGGGGATCGTGCTCTTGGAGTTACTGAAATTACCACGTCCCATGGTTTTTATGACTATGACGCCAAGTACGCGGAAGGCGGTTCCAACCACGTCATTCCCGCTAATATTCCCGATATGCTGGCCGGGGCTTTAATGAACTATGCCGTCAAGGCGCACCAAACACTCGGCTGCAGAGGCATCTCGCGGGCTGATTTCCGTCTCGACGGCGACAATGCCTTCATGCTGGAGGTTAACACCCAACCGGGCATGACCCCGACGTCTTTGGTGCCGGAACAGGCCGCACATGTGGGGATGTCTTTTGAAGATTTGGTGACTTGGATGATCGAAAACGCGGAGTGCGACTCATGAACAAGATTAAGAGTAAGGTAGCATGGACGGCGGCGAATCCGAGTAAGCCTCGCCGAAAGGTCCGGACAGTTATCTCTCGCACACGGACGACTGCGGCCGTTGTACTGGTGTTAGTCATTTTGGCCGGCGCTAGTGCGTCGTGGCAGTTGACGTCGAACAGCCTTGCTAGCGGCATTGCTAAAGCTAAATGGCACTTGATCGCTAGGACGGCAGAGCTTGGCTTCCGGGTCGAAGACATCCTTGTCGTCGGTCGGCTTGAAACGCCGCGGAAGGAACTTCTGGAAGCTGTGCGCTTATCGAGGGGTGCTCCCATATTGGCTTTTGATATCGAGGCCGCGCGCCAACGCGTCGAGCAGCTGCCCTGGATCCGCAGCGCCAGAGTGGAACGGATGCTACCGGATACAATTTTGATGAATGTGGAGGAGCGCCAGCCTTTGGTCCTTTGGCAGCACCAAGGTCAGTTCGCGCTAATCGATCATGAGGGTGAAGTTATCTTGAGAGATGGATTGGAAAGATTCTCGAATTTGGTCGTTGTAGTCGGTGAAGAAGCACCTGTCCACGCGGCCGCTCTTATGGAAACGCTGGGCAACGAGCCAGAATTATTACAATTGGTTGAAGCGGCAGTTTGGGTCGGCGGGCGACGTTGGAATATTAGGTTGGCGGGAGACATCGATGTACGCCTTCCAGAGAAAAACGCAAAAGGCGCGTGGACGCGGCTTGCAGAATATGAGCGCGCCCATAGCGTCCTGGCGCGTGACGTTCAAGTTCTGGACCTTCGGCTACCTGATCGGCTGATCGTGCGTAAGGCGCCTAGCAGTACGCCGCCAGTGAAGAACAAGGGACGCGAAACGTGAGCGTTTTATTAATCAAAAGGAAAGGTAATCAGGGGTACAAGCCGAAATGAAAAGCGGCAAGTCAAATACACGTGTGCGAACGGGTCTGGTGGCGGCACTGGATGTGGGGACCACCAAGGTCTGTTGTTTGATCTCACGCGTCGACAGTGAACGGGGAGCAGACGGCAACCTGAAACCACGTATCGTCGGCATAGGCCATCAAGTTTCGTCAGGAATGCGCAAGGGGACGGTGGTTGATCTTGATCAAGCCGAAACCTCCATTAGGGCTGTTGTCGAGGCCGCGGAGCAAATGGCCGGAGAGAATATTGATAGGGTTATTGTGAATCTCAGTGGCGGCCGGCACCGGTCACGGCTGATCGCCTTTGAGATCTCTATTGCTGGCCATGAAATCGGCGACGCGGATATCCGCCGCGTTCTTGATCCTGTCAATATGAATGGCGAGAAAAGTGAAGATCGAGAATTCATCCATACAATTCCGGTGGGCTATACAGTGGACGGATCGCGTGGCGTGGTTGATCCGCGCGGTCTGTTCGGCGAGCGACTAGGCGTGAACACGCATATTATCACGGCATTACGCGGGCCGTTACGCAACCTCGAAACTGCGGTTACTCGCTGTCATCTGGCTGTTGAGGATATCGTCATTTCGCCCTACGCATCGGCGCTTGGGTGCCTGAGCGACGATGAGAAAAAGATGGGCGTCACCTGCATCGATATGGGTGGCGGCACCACCTCGGTCGCTGTGTTTTTTGATGGCGAATTGGTGCACTCCCAGACCCTGCCATTGGGTGGCGAACACGTGACTAACGATATCTCCCGGGGGCTTGTGACACCTCTAATCCACGCAGAGCGGATGAAGACCCTTTACGGTAATGTCTTACCGTCGGTCAGTGACGATCAACAGGTGATCCAAGTGCCGCCGATGGGCGAAGAGCGAATGGATGAAGGAAGTATGGTGCCTCGGTCCATGCTGGTGGGTATTGTTCGGCTGCGCATTGAGGAAATTTTCGAAAAACTACGCGACCGTCTTGCAGAGTCTGGCTTTGACAAGGTCGCTGGCCGAGGCCTTGTTCTTACAGGCGGAGCAAGCCAACTCGGAGGCGTTACCGAACTGGCCAGCCATATCCTCGACAAACAGGTGCGTTTGGGTCGGCCGCTGGCCATTAGGGGGATGCCTGAAGCCGCTGCAGGCCCAACTTTCGCAACCTGTCGTGGGCTTCTCAACTATGGCCTTGGTCATGGCACCGAGGAAGCCGATATGGACGACCGAACTGGCGTGCAGCCGAGCGGAAGCATTGGACGTATTGGCCAGTGGTTAAGGGAGAACTTCTAGCCATGACGAGCGCGCTTATTTCAATTTTTCAACTTACGGTGCCGCGTCGGCATCGCCAATTCCTGAATCAGGTGGGTCGGTTCAGGCATCAACAGCATATTCCTGAGTTCTAAAAGGAGGTCAACATGAGCATCAATCTTAGTATACCGGCAGGCGCCGCCATTCCAGATCTAAAGCCGAAGCTGACGGTCATTGGGGTCGGCGGTGCTGGCGGCAATGCCGTTAACAACATGATTCGGCGGGAACTTGAGGGGGTCGATTTCGTCGTCGCCAACACGGATGCGCAAGCCTTGGATCAATCTCAGGCTGAAGCCCGAATTCAGTTGGGCGCTAATCTGACGCAAGGCTTGGGCGCTGGTTCCCAGCCGGACGTCGGCCGCGCAGCGGCCGAGGAAGCGATTGAGGAAGTCCTTGCATCATTGAACGGTTCGCATATGGCGTTCATCGCCGCCGGTATGGGCGGCGGAACAGGAACTGGTGCTGCGCCAGCCATTGCCCGAGCCGCAAAAGAGGCGGGGATCCTAACGGTGGCTGTTGCCACCAAGCCTTTCCAGTTCGAGGGTGCGCATCGGATGCGTCTGGCGGAGGCTGGGATAAAAGAATTGGAACAGTACGTTGATACCTTAATTATCATTCCAAACCAGAACCTGTTTCGTGTGGCCACAGAGAACACCACTTTTGCCGATGCCTTCGCGATGGCTGACGAAGTCCTTTATTCTGGTGTTCGTGGTGTTACAGATCTGATGGTTATGCCGGGTTTGATCAATCTAGATTTTGCCGACATCCGTTCGGTCATGAGTGAGATGGGTAAGGCGATGATGGGTACGGGGGAGGCCGAGGGGGAACGCCGTGCCCTCGATGCGGCTGAGGCTGCCATTGCAAATCCACTTCTGGACGACACATCCATGAGAGGCGCGAAAGGCGTGCTGATTAACATTACAGGTGGCACAGATATTACTCTGTTTGAGGTCGACGAGGCCGCATCGCGGATTCGCGCCGAAGTGGATCAGGATGCGTACATCATCATTGGTTCCGCATTTGACCAGGATCTACAGGGTAAGATGCGGGTTTCCGTGGTTGCTACTGGAATCGACAATGTCACCGGTATCCTGCCGCAACCAAAAATGCTGCGGGTGACCGATGCAGAAGCTTTGCAACAGCCAACGTCAGCCGCATCGCTGACCGTTGAAGACAAGCCCAAAGAGGCGGTTCACAACTTAATCGCGGAGGGTAATTTAGCTGCGGAGTCTATGGGTCAGGAACCGGAGGCACAGAAGCTCGAATCGCCTTTAGCGCGGTTGGTCCGAGAGGCTAAGACGAACAAAGATGGCGAGTCAGAAACGTTGGAAACGATGAAAATAGACTCAAAAGTTGTTGCGGTGACGGAGAATGTTATGGAGCAGGAGGCAGCTCCGAGCTTAGAGGGAATAGTTCACCGGGAGGTTGGACCCGTGGATGAGCAAGTATCCGCTGCCAAGGCGGAGGGGCCCACGTTAGAGAACATAGCGACAATTGAGCCGCCAGCGGCCATGCCTCGTGTTGACTCGGATGACGCCTTTATCCCATCTAAACCTGCAGCATCTGCTGAAGAAGAACCAGCTGTCGAGGCCGATAAGTTTACTGTGGATGTGCCATTGGTCGATCAGAAGGTTCTAGTGGAACTTGTGCCAGAAGAGGAAAAGGCGGATGAGGAAATGCGTCCAAGCCTATTCGAGCGGGTCACTCGGACCGGGCGCGCTGCCATTGGCCGTGTGGTTGCTGATTCGAATCCGGAGCGCCGCGTTGGGGCTGCGGAGGTTATAGAGAAAGTAGATTTTGAACGAACTTCTGCCCAACAGCCACCGGTGGCCGGCTCGTCAATGGTTCATCCTGCCGCCGAGGTTGTGACGGGATCGACCGCCATTGCCGCCGAGACGGTCGATGGGGTTCCAATTTCTGAAACGGGAGTTGCTCCCGAAGAAGAAGACGCAGATGATCTTCTTGATATTCCGGCGTTTTTGCGGCGACAAGCCAACTAGGTCGATATCACGTTGTTGTAACCACAAAAGTAACAAAACGAAACAAAGAGTGATTTGAGAGGCTTCGGGGGAGTTGTTAGTAATCTTCCGAAGCTTTTTCTTTGTTATGTGGTTTCTGAACAAAAAAGAAAACCTTACGATTTTAACGAAAGCTAAAGAGCAAAGTATTTATGTATCTTAAAGATGTAGTGGAAAGTGACGTGACGGAAGAAATGGGGGCGGAGATGGCCGGTAGTTCCAGGATCGATGACTGCGTCCGTCAGCGCACCTTGAAAACACCCGTTTCCTGCACTGGTGTCGGCCTTCATTCGGGCGTGAATGTGACCTTGAACTTGACGCCCGCAAGCCCTGATACCGGGGTGATTTTCCACCGTGTTGATATTGATGAAAAAAATAACACTGTACCGGCGACGTGGGACCGTGTGGTGGACACGCGTATGTGCACAGCGATTGGCAATGACGATGGCGTGACCGTCGGCACTATTGAGCATTTGATGGCTGCGTTGGCCGGTTGTGGAATAGACAACGCATGTGTTGAATTGGATGGGCCAGAAGTGCCCATCATGGATGGCAGCTCTGATCCGTTTGTATTATTGATTGAAAGTGCCGGCGTTGTGGAGCAAAGCGCGCCACGGCGGGTTATTCGTATTTTGAAGACGGTCAACGTAAAGGTGAATGACGGCCAAGCAACCTTAATGCCGGCCGACCAGCCGAGTTTGAACGTGGAGATTGATTTCGATAGCGCCTTTATCTCTAAACAGGCTCTGTCCATGGGATTGGTAAACGGCTCGTTCTGCAAAGAACTCGCGCGAGCGCGAACATTTGGCTTCTTACATGAGGTGGAGCAGATGCGCGCGGCTGGTTTGGCCAAGGGCGGGTCGCTGGATAATGCCGTCGTGGTTAGCCAGGATGGAGTGCTCAACGACGGCGGGCTTCGGTTCGATGACGAGTTCGTGCGTCACAAGATGTTGGATGCTGTGGGCGATTTGTTTCTCGCAGGCGGCCATATTATCGGTCAATTCAGCGGTATCAGTTCCGGCCACGCTGTCAATAATGCTCTGCTCAGGGCGTTGTTTGCGGACAGCGAAGCTTGGACTGTAGATGTGATGACGAGTGCTGAGGCGGCTACGGCTGTTGACGGCGGATTGGGTGCCGAACCTGTCTCTGCGTTGGCATAATAGAGACGCTTAGTCCGGTTTTACTCCTCCGCTTTAGAAATATTGCCAGGGTTTTCGGCCATCAAATCCTTGTGCTAATTGCCTAGTGGCGTAGTATATTGCGCTGCAAGACAATAGTGATTTGCTAGTATGAAACGCGAGATTGTCCGCCCTATCTTTGCTTCGTGCCACCGTATTTGCCAACTCGTTCTGATGGTTCGTGGCGTCCTGATCATTTGCCTCTCGGTGGGCCTATTGGTGGGATGTAGTTCAAAGAAAAAATCCTATGTCGAAGAACCGGTTGAAAAGCTCTATAATCAGGGGCTAGATCAAATGCAGACACGTCGCTATTCGGATGCTGTAGAGTCGTTTGATGAGGTTGAACGCCAGCATCCTTATTCGACTTGGGCGACAAAAGCGCAGATTATGGCGGCGTATGCTTATTACCTGGGAAATCGGTATGACGAGGCCATCTTTGCCTTGGACCGGTTTATTCAGCTCCATCCGTCCAATCGCGATGTGGCTTATGCAATGTATCTGAAGGGATTGAGCTACTACGAGCAGATTTCTGATGTTGCCCGCGACCAGAAAATCACGGAGTTGTCGCTGAAGTCCTTCAAAGAACTGATTTCACGGTTCCCGCAATCCAAATATACTCGCGATGCTAAAGTGAAAATTGATCTTGCCCACGATCACTTGGCCGGCAAAGAAATGGAGATTGGACGCTATTATCACTCAAAGCATCAGTACCTCGCAGCTATCAATCGATTCCGAAACGTCATTGAGAGCTATCAAACGACGACCCACGTCCCAGAGGCCTTGCACCGTCTGACTGAGGCTTATCTATCGCTTGGTATCGATGATGAGGCGCGCAAATCGGCTGCGGTTCTTGGTCATAACTTTCCTGGTAGCGAGTGGTATATCGACTCCTATCAATTTATTGAAGGCAAGACCATCCGGACGGAGGATGAGGCAGAAAGTCCGTGGTGGAAATTGTGGTAACCGCTTTTTCGTTGGATTAATGCTTTTCCACCTGTCTATTCGCGATGTGGTTTTGATCGAGCGCCTGGAATTAGATTTCCAGAGAGGCCTAAGTGTACTCACGGGTGAGACCGGAGCAGGTAAATCCATACTTTTGGATGCTTTGGGATTGGCAACCGGCGCGCGTGCCGACGCGAGTCTGGTCCGTGAAGGAGCCGAACGTGCAAGCGTTAGCGCGGGGTTTGAGTTGCCCGAAGAACACGCGGTTCGCGATCAACTGGGTGACCAAGGTATTGAAACAAACGGAGAGCCTGTCATTTTGCGCCGGGTTTTGAGTGCCGATGGTAAGTCGCGGGCCTTCGCCAATGATCATGCTATTAGTATTGGATTGTTGAGAGATATTGGCGCCAAACTGGTCGAGGTCCATGGTCAGTTCGACAGCCAACGGTTGATGCGACCTGAGAGCCATCGCACACTTTTAGACTCATTCTCGGGTAAGCCTGATGAGTTTAATAATGTGCGCGCTACCTATGTAGCCTGGCGTGAAGCCATGGCGCGTCGGGTGGCGGCAATAGCCGATGTCGAGAAAACTAGATCCGATGAGGGTTTCCTTCGGTTTGCAGTACAAGAAATGGCCGAATTAGCTCCACAGCCTGGGGAAGAAATCGAACTTTCTGACAAAAGAAAGATAATGATGCATAGCGAAAAGCTGGTTGAAGCCTTGGCTGACGCGGAGCGTCAACTAGAGGGCGAGAACGCTGTCGATAAAGCTCTGCAAAGTACGCTTCGTGCCCTAGAGCAGGCACGAGTTTATGCTGATGGCAAATTTGACGACGTGATCTCCAGTTTTGAGTCGGCCTATAACGAAGTGCTGGAGGGGATGGGGCAACTACAGAGGCTTAGCACTCAGGTCATCTCAGACCCCGCGGAACTCGAGGCGGCGGAAGAACGATTGTTTGCGCTCCGAGCGATGGCACGCAAGCACCAGGTTAGTGTTGAAGGCTTAAGTACTCTGAAGAGTGAATTTGAGCAGCGACTGGGCTGTGTCGAGGACAGTACTCAACGCGTAACTGAACTGGAACGTGAGGAGAAAAAGGCCCGGGAGTCCTTCGTTGAAGCAGCTGAGAGCATTCGAAAAGTCCGATACATTGCCGGAGCAAAATTAGATCAGGCTGTGAATGAAGAGTTGGCGGCGCTAAAATTGGAGCGAGCCCGTTTCCATACGTATCTGGAACCGTTGAAAGAGACCGAGTGGAACGAATTTGGCATGGATCGTGTTGCATTTCTGGTTGCGACGAACCCCGACAGCGCGCCAGGCCCTATTAACAAAATTGCATCGGGCGGTGAGCTAGCGAGGTTCATGCTGGCGCTGAAAACCGTACTGGCGACGGCTGATCCAGTGCCCTCGCTTGTTTTCGACGAAGCTGATGCGGGGATAGGTGGCGCAGTTGCGGCAGCTGTGGGAAGTCGGCTGGCCCGGTTAGGTAAGGGCACCCAAGTTCTCGTCGTCACGCACTCTCCTCAAGTGGCGGCCAAGGGAGATCATCACTGGCGTGTCACTAAAGCTTTGAGAACTATTAGTGGGCGGGTTGATGAGAAAATTTTGACGACTGTAGAATCTCTGGATATTAGTGCCAGGCAAGAAGAAATTGCACGTATGTTGGCGGGCGCCAAAGTGACTGATGAGGCACGCGCAGCTGCTAAACGTTTGCTGGTCGGAAGCGAGCCGTGAACAGATTATTTGTTCAGACGCCAGTAAGAGATTTGGATTCCGATACTGCGGCTGCTGAATTGGCGTTTCTTGCCCAAGAGATAACAAAGCATGATATCGCGTATCACCAAAACGACTCGCCAACGATCTCTGACGATGATTATGATGCCCTCCGACGTCGCAATGATGACCTAGAGGCGCAGTTTCCTGAACTGGTCAGGGAAGACAGCCCGTCAAAGAATGTCGGCGCAACTGTACGCGAAGGATTTTGCAAGATCACTCACTCGCGACCAATGTTGTCGTTAGGGAATGCATTTTCTGAGAGCGATGTCCAAGAATTCACAGACCGTGTCTTTCGGTTTCTCACGCTGGCTAAGTCTGAAGTGCTTGAGTTTGCTGCCGAACCAAAGGTCGACGGCTTGTCTTTATCCGTTCGTTATGAGAAGGGGCGCCTTCTGCATGCCGTAACCCGCGGTGACGGGAGTGTGGGCGAAGATGTGACCCGGAATGTCGAAACAATTGACGACATTCCTCAAAAACTCTCAGGTTCGTTTCCCGATATCCTTGAGATACGGGGGGAAGTATACATGTCTAAACCGGATTTTGTTGATCTCAATGCCCGACAAAAAAGTTTAGGCGAGAAAACTTTTGCGAATCCACGTAATGCAGCCGCTGGATCGCTTCGTCAGCACAACCCAAATATTACCGCGGACCGGCCTCTTCGGTTTTTTGGGTATGCGTGGGGCGAAGTGTCGGAAAAACTTGGGGAAACACTTTGGGAGGCACGCACGCACATTGGGGCTTGGGGGTTCAAATTGAATGAACCGGCAGCTCTTTGCCATTCTACAGAGGCGCTGATATCTTACTATACTGAAATGAAGTCTCGACGTGCAGAGCTCTCCTTCGATATCGATGGCATTGTCTACAAGGTGAACAGATTGGATTGGCAAGAGCGCTTAGGATTTGTCAGCCGCGCGCCACGTTGGGCCATTGCTCATAAGTTTCCGGCGGAGAGAGCAGAGACCCGCCTTAATCAAATTACCATTCAGGTTGGCCGGACTGGCACATTGACACCCGTGGCAAATCTGGAGCCAACGATCGTCGGTGGGGTCTCAGTATCTCGAGCCACACTTCATAACGAGGACGAGATACATCGTAAGGATATCCGTGAGGGCGATTGGGTTATTGTC
This sequence comes from Magnetovibrio sp., assembly GCA_002709525.1. Taxonomy (GTDB): domain Bacteria; phylum Pseudomonadota; class Alphaproteobacteria; order Rhodospirillales; family Casp-alpha2; genus UBA3470. The sequence goes on from PARE01000017.1 coordinate 9,753, forward strand.
CAAAGGGCCGGCGACGTGATTCCCCAAGTGGTTGAGGTCGTTAAAACTAAAAGAGAAGCATCAAATGTGCCTTTTGATTTTCCCAATTTCTGTCCGGAATGCGGTCGTCCGGCCGTCCGAAAGGGGGGTGAGGCAGCCCGCCGCTGCACAGGTGGGCTGGTTTGTCCGGCCCAAGCTGTTGAGCGTTTAAAACATTTTGTCTCTCGGGATGCCCTCGACATAGAAGGTTTGGGTGGCACGCATATAGAAACGTTGTGGGAAGATGGTTTGATTGGGTCTCCAGCAGACATCTTTCGCCTCGCGGAACGGCGCAACGATCTGCTAAGCCGGGAAGGATGGGGTGAAAAATCTATCGATAATTTGGCTGATTCGCTGCGTCAACGTAGATCCGTTGAGCTGCAACGTTTTATCTTTGCACTTGGTATTCGACAAGTAGGCCAAGCTACGGCGCGTTTGATGGCGAAGCATTACGGTAGATTGGAGCAATGGATATCAGCCATGGTCGCGGCTTATGATCGGGAGTCGGGTGCCTATCGGGAATTAGTCGATATCGATGGTGTGGGCGCCGGCGTCGCTGACGAGATTATTCAGTTCTTCGCTAATCCCGACAACATTCGCATCTTGGATGACCTTGGTCGTTACATTGAGGTTGAGGATTTCGTTTACGCTGAAAATTTTCGATCTCCCGTTGCCGACAAGACCGTTGTGTTTACAGGGAAGCTGGAAACCATTGGACGTAGCGAGGCTAAAGCGCGGGCAGAAGAACTTGGGGCGAAGGTCTCGGGCTCAGTCTCAAAAAAGACTGATATCGTGGTGGCTGGTCCGGGTGCTGGCTCAAAATTACAGAAAGCTGAAGAACTTGGGTTGTCCGTGCTGTCCGAACAAGAGTGGCTGACTCTAATCACCTAAGTCAATTAGACCATCTCGTTCTATATGGGGGACGTTCGATATCTTAAATATTATGTGAACGAGTTTTGGATGCGATAAGCTAAAACAGGTTCTTGTTATAGCAAATGGGATTTGATCTTATGGCAAAAGGGTTAGTAGGATTTTCAAATATTCCTCGCCTCAATACTTGCTTTCTGATTGGCAAGTGGTGATGCAATGACCTGCGCGTTTTCATAGCGTTTTGTCCTCTAGCATGAACGCACCATGCTCAATGTTGCGCTGCTCGTGAGTAAGTTATGGGTTATTAACGTGCTGATTGACGGAGAGAATGAAGGCGTGGGCGTAATCGTCCAGGATTTCGACCCAAAGGTGGCTTTTGCGCGAGTAAACCGGCAGCGTCTCCACGAGGCTTTCTTAGAACACCATGTCTTATGTCTACGCGGTGGGTCTCTCTCGCATGAGAGTTTTTTGAGACTCTCCCGATATTTTGGCGAGCCAAAGATTCAATTGCTTAGCGATTACCACCTAGATGAATGTCCAGAGATTAGTGTGATATCGAACTATAACAATATTGGCAGGGGCGAGCCGCATGTCCGCGCCACACATTGGCATACTGATGATTCCTACTTTGCGCGCCCGGCTAAGGCTACAGCGCTCTATGCGCAGGCTCTCCCTGGCGCAGGTGGAGACACTGCTTTCATTGACTGCCACGCGGTACTAGATGCCATGCCAGCCAGTCTTCGGCATCTGATTGAAGGTCGCAAGGCCGTCCATAAATATTTGAGCCGACGCGGCAAAGCTGTTGTTGCGGAGCGCAATGATGCAGAAATTAAAGAGACCCCTGACGTCAGCCATCCCCTGATCCGGATCCATCCTGACACTGGCCGTCGTGCGCTTTACATCAACCCTAATCGGATCGATCACATAGAGGGAATTCCAATTGATGAGAGCGATACAATTTTGGATGAAATTTATGCATTTGCCTTCGAGACGCGTTTTCAGTTTAGACATCAATGGCAGCTTAATGACATGCTGATTTGGGATAACCGATGCACAATGCACCGCGCAACGACCAATTTTGATATCTCTGAACGGCGGGAATTTCTTCGGATTCTCTTGAAGGGGGAGGTTCCAGAATGAGCATAGCTTCGCCTAAGAATGAAATCGCCGTTATTGGAGCAGGGGCTTGCGGTCTTTGTGCTGCCAAGTATCTGACCGAGGCGGGATTTGACGTGACGATCTTTGAGATTGGCACTCAGATTGGAGGACTATGGCGTTTTATGAATGATAATGGGCGTTCGTCTGCTTATCGAACCCTTCATATCAATACATCCCGGGGAGTAACTCGCTTTCATGATTTGGATTTTGACGCCGGTGTTCAGGCATTTCCTGATCATGAGGACATGCACCGCTACCTGACCAAGTACGCTTATCATTTTGATTTGGTCGATAAGATACGGTTTCAATCGCGGGTAGTTGATATTTGTCCAGAATTTGATCCAAAGAAAGGTGGGCGGCCGAACTGGAAAGTAGTATTGGAAAATGGATGTCAGGAACTTTTTTCATCTGTCGTGGTCGCGAGCGGGCACTTAACCCGCCCTTTGCATGTTCCCATGCTTCAGAATGACTTTCGTGGTCAGTATATACATAGCCACGATTACAAGGCCCCAGAGATTTTTGTGGGCAAACGGGTCTGTGTTGTCGGTGTGGGAAATTCTGCCTGCGATATGGCAACTGATTTGTGCTCAACCGCAGAGGCTTGCATATTGGTTGCTCGATCTGGCGTGCTAATTCTCCCGAAATTATTTTGCGGTATACCTTTTACGGACATTACGCGCAAAATCCAACGTCCTTGGATTCCATCCTGGTTGCGTCGAAAATTAACGACATGGTTGACTTATATTGTTCACGGATCAATGACCAAGCTAGGTTTTAAGCCCCTCGGTCAGCGTGCCCACGTGACCTCAAATGGAACAATTGTTACCGATATCACTTACAATCGGATAAAGGTGAAACAAGGTATAAACCATATAGACGGGCAGACGATCTACTTTGAGGATGGTACTTCGGGTGAATTTGATGTTCTACTAGCAGCGACTGGATACATGATTGACCTGCCCTTTATTTCGAGAGAGATAGTGCCTCTTGAGGACAACCGACTGGAGCTTTTTAAACGCATGGTTCCGCCAAATTGGCCAGGGCTATACCTAATGGGGTTCTTCAACACGGATACCGCGCTCAATATGGTTTATGAACATCAGGCCCGCTGGGTGCGAGACATTGAGCTGGGAAAAGCCAAACTACCGACCATTGCCGACATGGAAGCTGATATTGCCGCGAAACGACGGTGGGTGGAGGCCAACTATAAGGCATCGCCCCGTCATACAATTGAAGAAGAACACGTTCCGTATATCAGAGAATTGAAAAAATCCATGCGGCGGATGCGCCGTCTGTCAAATCCACAAGAAATAAACTGACATATGTTACCGGTATCTAAACTACTATCGTCCATACGTAATACTATCGGTGATTGTCAATCGGCTCGCTTGCTATACGACATTACCCCTTGGGTTGTTGGGTGTAACACCAAGGCCGGACCATTGACCTATATGTTTTTCCGTTAGTGAGGAACAGGAACGGTTGACTAGGCGCGTTTATTTTCGTCCCTGGAGGTGCCTTGCACACATGTCCATAAAGTGTGCATGGGCCTTTTCAGCCGCTGCTCTATTGTAGACATCACGAAGTGGGAAACAGAAACCGTGTTCTGTTCCAGGATGTATATCCAGAGTGTAGTTAATGCGATGTTCATCCAGGGCTGCCTTTAGTGTGGGTATCACATAGGAGGGAACAGTGCTGTCTGTTTCCGCAAACCCAAAATACATCTCGCCTTTGATATGTTCGACCCCCAAATGTGAAGAATCATCTTGGGCGGTAACGATGCCAACCCCGTAAAGCGAAGCGTTGGCGACGAGTAAATCTGGAAACGTTGCGGCTGCCGTTGTGACGATCCGACCACTCATGCAATATCCGACTGCCGCCTTTGGGCCGTCTTTGACCGCCGGGTGATCATTCATATGCGTCAAAAGCGCCCGGGTATCATCCATGACCATCGAGTTTGACAGCTCTGTCATTATAGCACTCCAGACTATGCGGCTGTATTGGTTTCTCTCGGGGAAGCGAATAATACCAAAGCGGTAGAACAGGTCCGGCAGAATCACGTAATAACCGTCTGATGCCATGCGTCGTGCCATATCGTAGAGTTCCGCACGAATGGCCGGCGCGTCCATGTAAAAGATGATCGCTGGGAAGGGGCCGTTGCCATCTGGCCAGCATGTGAATGTTTGCATCACGCCGTCGTCAGTTTGTATGTTCAGGTGTTCTTCGTTCACGGAGTCCTCCATTCTGTGTTATCGCTATAGGTTGCGACGCTATCGCATCATTGCGCGCCGGCCAACTCCCACAATCACGAGGGATACACCTATTTTAACTTCTAAGGTCGCGGTGTAGATTTTCTAGCTATCCCCCATGTCCTTGTGGGGGACCAAACCGTAAAGGAAATAAAATGGCGAAAATTGGCTTCATCGGTCTCGGCCGAATGGGCAAGTCCATGGCCCTGAACCTAGCGCGCAAGGGATTTGAACTTGCTGTATACGACGTCAACGATGCCCCCATGCGGGCATTTACCGAGTTTAATATCTGTCGCCAAGCCTCCAACGCCAATGATGCGGTCAAGGATGTGGAAATCGCGATCACTGTATTGCCGGGCCCATCAGAATTGGAGACCGTGGCTCTGGCGCCCGGCGGCTTGATTGATAGCCTACCCGACGGCGCGATCTTAATGGACCAATCTACTGTGCTGCCTGAAACGACTGATCGCCTAGCAGCGGCGGCTGACGCTCGTGGATGTCATTTTGTCGATGCGCCGATTGGACGGTTGGCATCGCACGCTGATGCGGGAGAATGTCTGTTCATGGTGGGCGCCAAGGATCAGGTTTTTCAACGAGTAAAGCCTGCATTGGAAGCTATGGGAACGACCGTTCTCCATTGTGGTGGGCCGGGCACTGGGACCCGGTCGAAGTTAGTTAACAATTTCTTGGCTATTGCATCATGTCAGTTAAACGCTGAGTGCATGGCCTTGATCCAAGGTTTTGGATTGGATCTTGAAACGTCTTTAGAGGTAATCCACGGGACGTCTGCGACTAACGGTCAATTGAAGATGAATTATGCCACCAAAGTACTGATTGGTGATGTGGAGCCTGGTTTCGCTATCGATCTCGCGCACAAGGATCTGTCATTGATCATGGAGTCAGCGAATAAAGGTCAGGTTCCCATGCCTATGGCAGCCGCCGCCCGTGAGAGCCTTAGCCAAGCCCGTGCGGCGGGTTGGGGCAGTGTGGATTTCTCGGGCCTTGCAGACTTTTGGTGCGAGAAAGCGGGGTTGGAGAAGCCTCGGTTCAAAGAGTAATGCCAAGCGGGGTCAGACCAGTTTACGTCATCGCCGCCATCAGCCTCGAGCACCTATCGCAGTGGCTGATTGCGACGGCGGCATTTTGTGAAATTACAAAATGAATTGGTGGGGGTTTTGTTAAATTTCGAAGGCTTTGGCCTGATGTCTCAGGCCTTATCTATAGTTGATGTGATCTAAAAGAAATCCTGATAGACGGCGGTTGCCTCCAGGCGTTAGTAAATTGGGCGGCTCCTGAACCTACCGGTGTGATGGCCGCTAATCGGCAAATATGAGGGGCGGTCGGATTCGCTGATCGGTTTATATGAGCCAATACATAGTTTTGCATGCTGCTCTCCAGTAAACAAAGCTGGGTGCTTAGGCGATCCCTTTTGGCGGAAATGCGATCAGTTAACTAGGCAGTACTGAGAGCTTTAATGTAAGTAAATAATTTATACATGTTTCTCCACTGAAATAATGTTAGAAATCCAATCCCGTCCCATCTGGGCTTATGGGTACATTCGAATCTGGCTAAGCAGAGGGATAACCTCCTTTTCAGCCTGGAGGCTTAATCAACGTTGAGACAGGGGGACACGTGCCTTTGAACCGGTAATACCGGCACTCACTGCTCTCAGCTTTTCAGGTGCTTTCTGACGCTTTCTGGGCCGAGAGGATGGTTGGCATGTGGGTAAACGGGGTGATGATGAGCATGCTGATCCCCGTGGTGGTGGTGATCCATATCTAGACGGCACACGCCGGTACAGAAATTCTTACAAAGTTTACATGTGGCGACGTTTGACCCTGGGGCCTGAGCGCCCTGGCCTTCCACGTGATGGTGATGGCTTTCCTGAGGCAGTCCAATTTCCGCCTCAAAGCCTAAAATCTGAGCGCGGTACTTGCACATGGTACAATCCATGGCGTTGTCACCTTCAAGGATGCCGGTGATCCGGTTTGCCATGGTGGTCAGCACCAACGGGTGGTCATTAAGATAATCGGCCTTGACGAATTGGGTGCCTGGATGGCGCTCGGCAACCAGGTCCGTAAAGCCATAGATGCGGTCGATTAGGACGCCCGAAAACAAGAAGTATGGGAACACTACGATTCGCTTGAAGCCAAGTTTGACTACTTGTTCCAGGCAGGCTTCCACCAGCGGAAATGTGACACCGGAGTATCCAATTTCACACCACCCAATATTAGTTAGATCTTTGATTTGGCGGGCGACTTTGGCGATGTTCGAGTTGGCATCTGGGTCACTGGAGCCGCGACCGATGACGACCAGGCAGGTATCTGCTCGCTCAACCACGTCAGCCGACTCGGTTATTCTTTCGATCGCTTCTTCCACGCGGGCAGCAGCTGCGGCAATCATATTCTCATCGATCCCAAGATCGCGACCATAGTCGATAATAAGGCCATGTTCGTGTGCATAGGCGTTCAGCACAGACGGAATATCGTTCTTCGCATGCATGGCTGCAAACAACATACCTGGTGCCGCGAGAACGCGCTTGCAGCCCTGACCTCGGAGCTTGTCCAAGGCGTCGCGGATCACCGGATTGGCAAATTCCAGATAGCCGAATTCAATGGGCCAGTCCGGAAGGTAGTCCGACAATTTACTAACGAAATTTGAAAATTGATCGACAGCGGCTTGACTCCGGGATCCATGGCCGCAAATTAGGACACCGATGCCGGATGGCGATGCTTCTATGTTTTTGCCGGACATGGCTGGTTATTCGTCTTTGAAGGGTCAACGTAAGAAGAGTATTATTCTTGTCGGCAAAGTCAATTTTTATCACGGGCATATAGGCAGGTTGTGGCGGTCTGCGCATATGGCCTTGCATAGACTCTCTGCGTGTATAGAGATATTTGAATGAGGGCGACAGTTTGCTTTTACATATCGGAAACTGGATATTTGGCTAGGCGCGCCGCAACCTATTGTTATTTGTGGATAATAATCGTCCCTCGTTGATTATAAAACATTACGAACACACGAGTAGTCACCTAAATCACAAGATTTAGGCATATCCGAAATAGTTTTAAAGTTATCATCTTTTGACGCACCAGAGGGGACGTAAATTGGGCCTTGAGATTGCTGTATGAAACTGTATCGAACTTACTAGCTGAACATTTAGTCCTGAGCTGCGTGTGAGCTATTCCGTGCTAATAGGTAACGAGGTGTCCTTATTGTGAGTTTTGCGGCGCTCTATCCTAGACAATCACACTCCAGTTTGACCAATCCCCTTGAAACCGTGAAGAGGTGAAAAGGGAAGCAAACTTCGTCGGAGAAACCCTCAATGCAGCTTAACATACTCGAAGTCTAGCGGCTGGCCGTGTATGCCCCGTCTCGGGGCAGCGATCCAGCTCGCCATCTTGCCCGGCTCGGTGACGGGCTTCATTAGGCTTGTAACGTAGTCCCGGTCATTTTCGGTTGGCAGAAATTCAGGCAGACGTTTGTCGAATTCTTCAGCTGATATAATGTTGCCAGCCGGATCAGTTGAAACATNGGCCCANCTCCCAATTTCGCGGCGGAAACGGGTGCTGGGCAGTGTCAATTGGATATCGAACCCACCGTTATGGATGGTCTTGTTCCAGCGATTCATGCCGCGTTGGCAGTCGGCAACGAAAAGGTTGCGGGTGATTTCATTCAAGGCATTGCGAGTTGGAACTTNAATGGTGGTGATATTTTTGCCGTCTTGTGGGACCTCAATTACCTCGTGGGTTTCTCGGCAAATATGATCTTCAAACTTCGCTTCGTCTGGCCGGCCTTTGATGCCCATGGCGAAGTAACCCGCCGCGTTTGAGGATTGGTCAGCGCCGAATAGGTCCAAGCACGACGAAAACCAGAAGTTTATATAGCGCTGCAGTAGCCCGAGATCCATCACTCCGGCGACCCGAAGCGCGTCTGGCTCTTCCGTCCTAAGTTCCTTCATGATGTCCACTGTGCGCTCAACAATTCGTCCAATACCAGTCTCGCCGACGAACATGTGATGGGCTTCTTCGGTGAGCATGAACTGGCATGTTCTTGCCATGGGATCGAAAGAGGACTCCGCTAAGCATTTCAGCTGATATTTGCCATCTCTGTCCGTAAAGTATGTGAACATGAAGAACGAGAGCCAGTCGTCGATGGGCTCGTTGAAGGTGCTTAGGATGCGTGGGTTATCTGGGTCACCGGAGTGCCGATCCAATAACTCCTCCGCCTCCTCGCGCCCCGCACGGCCAAAATGTGCGTGAAGGAGATAAACCATTGCCCAAAGATGCCGGCCTTCCTCAACGTTCACCTGGAAGAGGTTGCGAAGGTCGTATAAAGACGGGCAGGTAAGACCTAAGAGCCTTTGTTGTTCGACGGACGCCGGCTCCGTATCCCCTTGTGTTACGATTAGGCGGCGTAGTGCTGCGCGGTGCTCACCGGGAACATCTTGCCAGACTGGTTTGCCAAATTCGTCGCCGAAGCCAATGGTACGCTCGGCGTTCCGTTCGGCCAGAAAAATTCCCCATCTATAGTCTGGCATTTTTACGTGGTCGAAGTGCGCCCAACCGTCAGCGCCAACGTTGATGGCGGTGCGGAGATAGACGTCATTCGCCTGGAAACGTTTGGGGCCGAGCTCGTTCCACCAGTCTAAATAGCGCGGCTGCCAGTGTTCAAGAGCTCGCTGAAGTCGACGATNGTTTCCGATATCTACATTATTTGGAATTTTCTCGGTATAGTCGATACTCATCTTACACTCTTCTCCAATCAAAATCTGGCCTCGAGCCTGAGCCGAATTGCTTCAATGCACCGTTTTCACNGACTGCGTTAGGTCGGTTGAAAATCCAATTTTGCCATGCGGTTAATCGGCCGAAGACTTTGGTAACCAGGTTCTCCGTCCCCGCGAAGCGAAGGTTCGCCTCCATCCCGGTAAGTGCATCCGGTGACAAGCTGGTGCGTTCTTCCACGGCGATCCGTATCTCGTCCGCCCAATCAATGTCATCGGGAGCGAAAGTGACCAAACCTTGGTTTACAGAGTCAGCAGGATTGTAGAACCGACCTATATCCAACCTCAGCGCCGAGAGTTTTTCCGCGTCGTCGTTAAAGCGAGCAGCTAGACGACTTTTGCCATTGATCATCTCTAGGGGGCCAAAATTCAGGGCCGATAGTGCAATGGCTGGGGGCATACCCTCGTCCTCCGGTATGTCGAGTATGTAGCTCCTATCTGCGGCCAGGGCCAACTCGAAAAGGGANCCCGCAAAACACGATCCTTCGTCGATAATCGCAAATAAGCTGCGCGNCGATACATCGAGTCGCGCCATGGTGCGNCGGATCATNCCGATGGTTTCACGNATAAACCAGTGTTNTGCATGTTCCAACATAGCGGCATCGGCGGCCANAACNGCAGCTCTGTCACCTTCGGTCTTGAGGAGAATAACGCCAGCCTNGTCCTCNTTTGTACGCAGNANGAGTATTGCATCGTCTAACTCCCGGGCCATCGCTAGCGGCCAGAAATCCATACCTTGGCCGAGGATAGCATCTNTTGTTTCTGGAACGGGGCCCGAGGGAGCCTTTATGGTTATCGTCGCGGACCGATTGTCCCGGTCCACGTAAACATTCACCCACGTGTAGTGATAGCCGCTACCATCGATAGTCCTGTTCAAGGAGGTAAGGGGAACGCCCTTTGCACCAGAGACATCACCGGCCAGATTGGCGGCACGGGCTTTGACACGTTCCATGAATCCCTGGGCTGGAGCCAGTTCATCAACGAGGCCCCACTCCTTCGCGCGCTTGCCGCGGACACCCTCCTCGCTCGTGCAGAAAACGTCTGCCAGGTCGCGGCGGACTTTCCGTTTGTCTACGACGCGGGTCAAGCCGCCCGTACCGGGTAAAACACCTAATAACGGGACCTCGGGAAGGCTGACGGCACTCGAACGGTCGTCGACCAGCCAAATCTCGTCGCAAGCGAGGGCCAGCTCATAGCCGCCGCCGGCCGTCGTGCCGTTTAGGGCAGCGATGAACTTAATCCCGGAATGGCGGCTTGTATCTTCAATGCCGTTGCGGGTCTCGTTTGTGAACTTACAGAAATTGACCTTCCAGCC
>PARE01000018.1 GCA_002709525.1 Magnetovibrio sp.
TGCGATTGTGCCCGACGATTGCCGGTGTGAGTGGCCGCAAAACAATCCTACCAAATGATTATGTCCGCCGATAACGTCAGAAAGACGCTCGACGGCATCATGGCTGACATACTGCCAACGGTATCTCGACTCGCGCACCTCAAAGGGGGGGTGGTGCATGAATAAAACGCACGGTTTATCGGCCGAAGCGTTCAAGGCGCAAGCCAAGGATTGGGCTCGTTTTTCACAGTAGTCCCCCATGTTGGACTCTCGGCTGACGGTGTCCAAAGCAATCAATCTGACCGGATAGTCATCGACCTCATATTGCAGGAAATCCATTCCAGACATCAGATTCCGACCTGTCGGGAAATTGGCGCGAATCAGGGTGCGATCGTCCCGATTTCCAGCCGCCGCGTAAAGCGGGACACTGAGGTTCTTCAGAACGTCCAGTGCCGCCTCATATTTTTCTGCCGTACCATTGTGCGCCATGTCACCTGTGTGGATCACAACTTCTGGGCCAGGATCGAGGGCATTTATGGCCGTTACTACGCGTTCCATATCCCGCAGACGCTGTGCGCTGTTGTGATGGTTGAGATCTATATGGGTATCGGAAATCTGGGCAATTATCATAGTGTCTATGCCTATCGCATTAAACTATGCATCTCAATATTTTCGATCGCCCTGCGTGCTTGGCCTGCAGGACCCATTTTTGCTACCTTGGGCTTGGAACTATCACTGATGCCTTGCGCAGAGTTAGCTGACCAGTAAAGGGAAGGTCATAGGTGTACAGGAAACAGCAGTACGTCATGATTATTTTGGCGCTGACATTCCTCGTCAGCGCAACCGTTCACGCGCAGGGTATCGGCACGACCTACGATATGTCCCGGTTTTTGAGTGAACCTCATCCCTTCGCGACCGGCATGAACGTTCGCGGGCAAGGCTTGTCGTCAACGCGGGCGGCTCCTGCCCTACGATCCCCGCTCCCGGCCCAAGCCCCGACTCCCCGCAATCAATCAACGTCCCGCGCATCGGTAGAGCCAACGGCCAAGTCGAGTCGTCGGACAGAACCAAGCGGGTTTGGGGGTGGCTGGCTTTCGGAAGTTCGTGTTGGGGTTCTGAAGCATGCGGTCTCACTTATCGGTAACACGACCAAGGAAACAGGCATCGACGGAAATCTTGAGGTCTTATTCGAAGCACCCAGTTTTTTGGGGCTGTTGTGGTCACCGCGCCCAACCATCGGCCTCACCGCAAATTCCAGTGCAACCAATACGGATATCGCCTATGGCGGTCTGACCTGGGAATGGGCCCCCTGGTCAAACTTGATCCTCGATTTCAGCCTGGGTATGGCGGCGCATAACGGTGAACTGAAGTTTGATCCCAGTGTAGCGTTCCCTGCTAACGCCGGAAGACATCGGGAATTCGGTTGTCGATGGCTATTTCGCGAATCCTTTGAAGCTGGATGGTTGTTCGCAAAGCGCCATGCCGCGACAATCATGTGGTCGCATTATTCCCATGGCGGCCTTTGCGACGACAAGAACGAAGGTCTGGACAACATCGGGGTCCGATACGGTTACCGGTTTTAGTACCCCGTAACTAAAGGCTTACTTTTTATTGCATTGCAGAAACGCGGCACATTCTTCAGGGAAGCAGGTCGCTCCTAACAACGTCGGTTATGCCATCCGAATTTCCACTAGACACAAATCTGCAAGCATCCATCTCAGAAAAATATAGCTCGCATCAACCTGACCCTTGGCAGTCCCACGCCGACAACACATCAGACACAAAGGCCTGGAAGATGGCGTAATATTTCAAACCTGATTATCGCCACCCTCGTTAGCCGGAACCATAGGCAATAGACGCACCCCTTCCCGAAGGTGCTGATAGGGATAGACACGCGGATCGACAATATGGGCCCCAGGGGCCAAGGCAATCAGGGTCTTTTCAGCAATAGGGTCGAAATCTGCCCGGAAATGACAGGTGCTCTTCAACGCCAAGATTTTTTGCGCGCTCGGATCGATGCCGATATGACGGAAGATATCCTGGTCGTAGGCCTGCATACGCCTGGACGCGACTACGATCTGAATGCCGCCGATCTTTAGCACCGCGGTAGGCCCAAGGTTGACTTTACGGCCTGGAATGCTTTTGCCGGTGGTAGTGAAGCGCCCGTCACTTAGCGCAATAACCTCAAAGGTACCAGAGAACGGCTGGTCGCCTGGAATGTCGTGCTTGCCGCCCAGTTCGATAGAAATCGTATTGCCAATTCCCGCGTCATGCGCTGCCAGAGCCGCATCCCCATCCCACATGACGCACATGGCGACGTCCTGGGCGCCTTGGCGATTTAGAGACGCCAACAGGCCCGTTGTATCACAAGTGCCACCACAACCAGGATTGTCCTGGGTGTCAGCGATGATGACCGGCTTATTGGTCGCTGCTGATAGGTCTATCGCCTGGGCGACAGCGTCGTCGGTCTCCAGCAGTGGCTCCGCAAAAGCCGCTTCGCGTTCCAGGATCATTGCTTCCAACATATCGGCGTTCCGATCTGCTGCCTCTTGTGTGTAAGCATGGCAGGCCACAGCGGGTCCGCATTCGGCCAGGTCAGAGGGCGGAAACCCCGCGCCATAGCTGAGGTTCAAGACATCACCACCCTCCGCCTCCACGGAAGCTTCAATAATCGCCTTCGTCGGCTCCACCAGGGTGCATTGGAAATTTAGGGGTAATAGAAAAGGGATGCGCCGCATGACTTTAAACCGCGGAATACCCTCGGCTAGCACACGCTTCAATAAAACCGCCGAGCGACCACCCGTGTGCTGACGGTCAATGTGCGGATAGGTGAGATAGATCGCCATCCCGTCGCAATTATTGACCATCTCTTGGGTGATGTTAACGTGGTAGTCGAGTGTGATCACCACGGGGACGTCCGCTCCCACACACGCGCGCACCCGGCGCAACAGTTCTCCTTCCGCATCAGGAAACGTCTCCGAACACATGGCGCCGTGAAGATCTAAATAAACCGCGTCTAGTGGTATAGCCTGAGACAGCATGCCGATAAGTTCGCCAACAATACGTTCGAAACATTCGTCCGTGATGTAACCGCCAGCACCAGCGTGCCCCCAGATCAATGGTATCAGTTCGTGTTCGTCTCCCATTTCATCTAGAAAACCGGATATGCCAAAGGGTGCACCCCTGGTCCGTTCGATGACCTCAGCGCCACGCGCGAGCGGCGGAAATTCGCCTCCATTAGCGTAGTAGGCGTAATCGGTGCGCATGGGTACAAAGCAATTGGTTTCGTGCAGAAAACCGCCAATGGCAATACGCACCATGATTCTAACTCCTGTTGAGATCCCCAACCGTCACAAGCGATCAGACCAGAAGTCAAGGCTCTAACCTTTCAAAAGGGCCGCGATCCTTGCTCATTTGTCAGCCCAGTGATATTTTCCGCGCCGGCGCAAAGTAAATATTTTCACGTTCTCAAACAGGAATCCTCATGTCCCTCAATCGTGACGACGTGCGCAGAATTGCTTTCCTCGCGCGGATTAAAATTGAAGATAGCGATCTAAAACCACTGTCAGACGAGTTGAATGGCATCATCGGCTGGGTAGAGCAATTAAGCGAGGTGAATACAGACGATGTCCAACCAATGACTTCGGTCACAGAAATGCTGGCTCCGCAACGCACCGATAAGGTGACAGAAGAAGAGGCCACCGAAAAGGTCCTGGCCAATGCACCCGACCGGGCACAAAATTTTTATGCCGTGCCGAAGGTTGTGGACTGATGGCTAAGCTCAATGACCTAACCCTAGTCGAGGCCCGTGACGGCCTAGCAGCAGGCGACTTCTCCGCCGCCGAGTTGACCGAAGACTGCATTACAGCCATGGAATCGGCGCGAGATCTCAATGCATTCATTACCGAAACACCCGATATCGCCCGTGAACGGGCGGACGCCTCGGACACGCGGCGTGCCCGAGGCGAGACCCGTGGAGCGCTTGACGGCATACCAATCGCCGTGAAGGATCTCTTTTGTACTACGGATATCCTGACCACAGCGGCTTCACACATCTTAGATGGGTTCGCGCCCACCTACGAATCGACGGTGTCACAAAATCTCATTAACGCTGGAGCGGTAATGCTGGGCAAGACAAACCTAGACGAATTTGCCATGGGGTCTGCGAATATCACTAGCTACTACGGCAACGTCAAAAACCCATGGGTTGGCCCCAACGGTGAGGATCTTGTGCCCGGTGGCTCCTCAGGCGGCTCGGCGGCAGCGGTCGCGGCCAATATCTGTCCAGGATCCATTGGTACAGATACAGGCGGCTCAATTCGCCAGCCTGCCGGTCTATGCGGTGTAGTCGGCTTGAAGCCGACCTATGGACGGTGTTCACGATGGGGCACAGTGGCGTTCGCCTCCAGTTTGGATCAGGCCGGCCCCTTCGCCCGAACAGTCCGCGACAACGCGCTGTTGCTTGAAGCCATGGCTGGACATGACCCTAAGGATTCGACCTCTGCCCCAATCGACGTCCCGAATTTTGAAGCCACCATCGGCCATGATTTAAATGGCCTTAAAATTGGCATTCCGCAGGAATACACCCTTGACGGTATGCCCGAAGAAATTCAAAAACTCTGGGACCAGGGCGCGGCCTGGATGAAAGAGGCTGGCGCAGAGATCAAGCCGGTTTCGTTGCCGCACACCAAGTATGCGCTGCCAGCCTATTACATCGTTGCCCCAGCGGAGGCATCCTCGAACCTGGCGCGATATGATGGCGTCCGCTATGGCCTTCGGGTAGAGGGCAACACTCTAGACGAAATGTATGAAAACACCCGCGGCGCGGGCTTCGGTGCCGAAGTGCGCCGTCGAGTGATGATTGGCACTTACGTGCTGTCAGCGGGCTACTACGACGCATACTACGTTAAAGCCCAGCAGGTTCGGACCATTATTCTTAATGAATTTAACTCGGTTTTCGAGGACGTGGATGTGCTGCTAACTCCAACCGCACCCAACGCCGCCTTCCCCATGGACGCGAAGATGGACGACCCAGTAAAGATGTATCTAAACGACGTGTTCACAGTGCCCGCTAATATGGCAGGCTTGCCTGGCATTAGCGTGCCGGCAGGCCTGAACAAACACGGCCTACCNCTAGGTCTCCAAGTTATCGCAAAGCCATTCGATGANGAAACTNTGTTTCGCGCCGCANATGCGCTTGAGCGCGCCGCGAATTTCACAGCCNAACCGAAATATCTGGGAGGNCAGTNAGTTGNCCTATTCGATAGAAAGNGACANCGGCACCTGGGAAGTTGTGATTGGTCTTGAGGTCCATGCCCAGGTNTCATCCCGCGCGAAGTTATTCTCTGGTTCACCGACAGATTTCGGTGCAGGACCCAATACCCAAGTTTCTCTTGTCGACGCGGCCATGCCAGGCATGCTGCCGGTCATCAACGAAATGTGCGTGGAGCAAGCGGTGCGAACCGGACTGGGGCTGAACGCCCAGATCAATCTGCACTCGGTGTTCGAACGGAAAAACTATTTCTACGCCGACCTCCCTCAGGGCTATCAAATAAGCCAGTACCAATATCCAGTGGTCGGAGAAGGCAATGTCGTCCTGGATATGCCAGACGGCACAACCCGGTAGATTGGGATCGAACGTCTGCACATGGAGCAAGACGCAGGCAAGTCGATGCACGATCAAGACCCAAAGCGTTCTTTCATCGATTTGAACCGCGCCGGAGTATGCCTGATGGAAATCGTTTCCAAGCCAGACCTTCGATCACCGGAAGAGGCCGGCATATACGTTCGCAAGCTGCGCTCAATCATGCGCTATTTGGGCACTTGCGATGGCAATATGGAACAGGGGTCCCTTCGGGCCGACGTGAACGTCTCCGTGCGATTGCAGGGAGAGACAGACTATCGCACCCGTGCAGAGATCAAAAATGTAAATTCGGTCCGCTTTATAATGCAGGCGATCGAAGTCGAGGCCTCGCGTCAGATCGACGTCTGGGAATCGGGGGAAGAAGTGGTTCAGGAGACTCGTCTGTTCGATCCAAATCGATCGGAGACTCGATCCATGCGGGCAAAGGAATTCGCCCACGATTATCGTTATTTCCCCGATCCCGATTTACTACCACTCGACCTGGATCGAAGCTACGTCGAGAGGATCGCCGCTGACCTTCCAGAACTCCCGGACGCCAAGAAAAACCGTTTCATGGCTAGCTATGGGTTATCCGCATACGACTCTGGAGTATTAGTGAACGAAAAAGAGATAGCCCTTTACTTTGAGGAGGCCGCCGATGGCCGCGATCCGAAGCAGGTGGCGAACTGGCTAACCACCAATCTCTTCGGTGCGTTAAATGCGGCTGGCAAAGATATCACAGAGAGTCCTATCAGCGCGGCCCATCTTGGTGGTTTGGTGGACTTATTGGCGGACGGCACTGTTTCCTCACGCATAGCAAAGGACGTATTTGAGGAAATGTTCTGTACTTCCAAGGATCCGGTCACCATCGTCCATGAAAAAGGTCTCAAACAAATCACGGATATGGGCGCCATCGAGTCTGCCGTGAATGAAGTCATCACCTCAAACCCAGAACAAGCAGATCAGGTTCGCGGCGGTAATGATAAAGCCATCGGATGGTTCGTCGGTCAGGTTATGAAAGCAACGCAGGGAAAAGCCAATCCGCAAACTGTGAACGAACTCCTGAGGAAGAGGCTCAGTAGCTAACTGCAAGTAAATGGTGAAACAGCTATTATTTCAGTTCATTATCCTAAGCGACTAAGATCTGCCACATTATGGAATTTTCCCGTGTACTTTTGCTGTGCGATTAAGCGATCATAACATGAGTGGAGCTTGCCATCTTTGTGACTAGAATTTGAATACATTTCTGGATTTACGGACTGTAATCACAAAATGAAAACGATCATTCGAAACGCCCAAGTCTACGATGGCTCTGGAAGTCCGCCGCAAGGCCCAAGGGATGTTGCAATAGAAAACGGTATCATCTGTCAGGTTGGAAAGGACTTGGATACAGCCGGGGCTGGTGTCATCGACGCGGACGGCCTAGCGCTCATGCCCGGCATCATAGACACCCATACACATTATGATGCCCAGGTCACCTGGGATCCCCTTCTAGACCCATCGTCATCTTTAGGCGTAACAACGGCAGTTATCGGCAACTGCGGCTTCACAATCGCTCCGTGCCGGCAAGCGGATCGGGAACTCATCATGCGCAATCTCACACAGGTCGAGGGCATGTCGCTGGACGCGCTCCGCGCTGGAATTGATTGGTCGTTCGAATCTATCCCTGAATACCTGGACATGATCGAAGGGCGCGGTTTAGCGCTTAATGTAGCAGCCTTTATTGGCCATTCCTCGCTACGGACTTACGTCATGGGTGACGCTGCCACCGAGCGCGCAGCGAACGATGACGAGATCGCTGCTATGGAAGCCATCGTTGATGCAGGCATGCGCGCCGGCGCCATTGGCTTCGCCACTTCGACGGCGCCCCAACACAACGGCCATGGCGGCCTTCCTATGCCATCGCGGCTTGCCGATGACCAGGAGTTGGAGGCCTTAGGCAGGGTTCTTGGCAAACACCAACGGGGTATTTTTATGCTGACCAAGGGTGCTCGAACCGATGTGCCTTACCTGGAAAACTTGGCTGAAAAGATAGGCCGACCAATCATGATTGCCGCACTCCTTCATAATTCAACCAACCCTTCGGGGACCTTTGACGAATTGGCAGCCATATCGGCTGCCCGCAGCCGTGGCCAGGAACTCTGGGGTCAAGTATCGTGCTGTCCACTGACCATGGATTTTACAATTCGTTCGGCCTACCCCTTTGAAAGCCTCCGCGCATGGGGTCCAGCCATGAAGGTTGGACCTGAGGCCTTGCCAGCCATACTTTCGGATACAGGGTTTCGGGACGCGGTAAAAGCCGAACTATCGGAACCTGCTGGTGTCCGCCTATTCAACGGCGAATGGCACAAGTTAGCCGTCGTCGAAGTTGCCCACCCTGAACATGCAAGTGCCGAAGGAAAAACCGTGGAGCAGTTGGCCAACGACGCAGGCGCCGAACCTCTGGACTGGATGTTAGATTTTGCCCTGGCCGATGAAATGGATACGATCTTTACGGCTGTGTTGTTGAATTCCGACGAAGACGCCGTCGGCCAGATTATCCGCGACCCCAGTGCGTCTGTGGCCTTAAGCGATGCCGGCGCGCATTTGACGTTTTTCTGCGACGCCGGTTTCGGCCTACACCTCATGGGCCACTGGTCTCGTGATCTGGGCATCCTACCGATGGAAACAGCAGTTCATGAGCTGAGCGGCAAGCCCGCGCAAATTTTCCGCATTCCCAATCGGGGTCTGATCGCAAAAGGCTATCATGCAGATTTATTGTTATTTGATCCTGCTACTATCGGCCGCGGTCGGAATCGGCGGGTCTTCGACTTACCGGGCAACGGTCCGCGTTTGACGTGCGACGCTGCCGGGGTTCACGGCGTATGGGTCAACGGAACGCGCATTTCTGATGAAAATGGCTTATTGCCAATTTCGACCCACCCCGGACACCTCCTTCGTGAATTTGGCGCCTAAGAAGCAGCATGTGGACCTCTCAGAAGGCATGGGCAACCGCAAATTTTCATCCTTTCTACTGAGCGTGATGGTTGGATCATTAAACGAAACAAAAAACAGGCCAGCGCCTGTGCAGTCAAATCTCCGGCCGTCGATCGACCACCCGCAGGATGAACCTTCGCGGCCTCAAAATTGGGCTCCACCTCGGTTGCGACGTTCCTGATATCACAGGCATTATTGCGGGCCATTCGCTGGAATCCCCTTTTTGGAGGAAGGTTTCGACACTTTCAGAATGCTACTGTCAAAGGCGTTTCTGGCCACGGAAAAAAATGCCCCCTGTTTCATTCCCTAGCACATCAACAACATTTGTATTTTGCCCTCCGAAAAGCGCATCTAAGGTAGGGTAATTATGGTAGCTGAGATTCCGTTCGTTCGAGACCTGACCTTTGATTATGGCAAGGTTGATCAGGTGACGCCGTTGATCCGTCGGGTTATCGCCAAAAACCCCGGCCCGTTCACTTTCCATGGCACAGGAACTTATATAGTTGGCCATGGTAATGTTGCGGTAATCGATCCCGGTCCTTTGGTGGATAGCCATGTGGACGCCCTTCTCGCCGCAGTCGCCAATGAAACGGTAACCCATATCCTCATTACGCACACGCACCGTGATCATTCTCCCGCCGCCAAACCATTTAAGCACGTCACAGGTGCATCGTCCTACGCCCAAGGGCCACATTCCTTGGGTACAACCTGGTCGCACCTCGACCAGCATGCAAGCAATGGAGCCGACTTGGACTTCCAACCCGATCACGCAGTCCGAGATGGCGACATTATCGCTGGCGACGGCTGGACCCTCGAGGCCGTACATACGCCCGGACACACCAACAACCATCTATGTTTCGCTCTGTTAGAAGAGAGCGTCTTATTCTCCGGCGACCACGTCATGGGCTGGTCGACCACCGTGGTATCACCGCCAGATGGCGATATGCGTGACTACATAAATTCATGTCGGAAACTCCTGAAACGGAATGAAGCCACTTTCTGGCCAACCCACGGCCCCTGTATTTTCGATCCCAAAACCCACGTAGCAGCCCTAATCGAGCATCGTGAACAACGCGAGGAGACAATCGCCTCTTTGCTCCGGGCCGGAACCAACACCATCGCAGAGATAGTTGCGGACATGTATAAGGACGTATCGATCAATCTGCATGTCGCTGCGGCCCGCGTCGTCCACGCTCACTTGGTCCACATGATACAAACGGGACGTGCCGCCTGTGACGGTCCACCCACAAACGATGCAGCCTATCAGGCCCTCGATGGATGAATGATACCGCCCAACCCGTAACCCCAAAATCTGCCGCGACGATTATCCTGTTACGCGATGGGTATAACGGCCTGGAGATTCTGATTCTCCGCAAGGCTTCGGGAAAACACTTCGCTTCGGGAGCTCTAGTCTTTCCAGGGGGCAAGGTAAATGCAGCGGATGAGGCCTTCGTCGGCGACATCGGTGAGGAGAGGAATGAACTGTCTAGTCTGAAGATCGCCGCTATCCGGGAAATGTACGAGGAATGTGGCATTGCGCTTATGCGCGCGCCGGGCACGGAGAAACTTTTGGATGCGACCGGTATGGCCACCCATCGAAATAACCAAAACAATGCGCCGATCCTGGAGATGGCTGCGGCAGTTCCCTTGGGCCTTGCCACGGACCGTCTTGTGCGCTTTGCACATTGGATAACCCCACCTAACCGACCGAGGCGGTTCGACACCCACTTTTTCGTCGCCGCTGCACCGACAGGTCAGATGGATACTAATGTGGACGGCTACGAAATCGTCGACGCTCAGTGGTGCCGCCCTCAATCTCTTCTGGACGATGTCCATGCGGGCAAGGTCAAACTGGTGCTACCCACCATGATGAACGTCATGAAGCTCTCCGAAGCAAATGATGTGGCGGCGGCAATCGCACTGGCTCAGAAACGTATTATCGTCCCGGTGATGCCAACTCGAATTGAAACTGAGGACGGGGAAACACTTGTCATTCCGGAAGAAGCCGGCTACGGGCTGACGGAAATTCCGGCTGAGTTCCTTCGCTCCGCCTAATCACCTTTTTTGATCAGCATTGATACGGTATGTGCACAAAATGCCTTCCTCTATGCGTTCCCTCTGCACAACGGCCCATAAAAACTTCAGCATATCCAGTCCAATTTTATCTGCGAGCAAACCCGCCCTGGTCTCACCGTATACTTTTGGTATCACGCCCATCACACTGCCAAGCCTTTCCAAGAGGCCAACAGTCGATCACGGTGTTCCGGCAAAGCTACTCCAATGAGCGCATGGGCGCGCCCATCCAGGGTCTTACCGCGAAGATCAGCAATTCCAAACTCAGTAATCACAAGATCAACATCGGCACGTGCCGTAGTCACCAACGGGCCAGCCAACTTGTCGGTAATCCTGCCGCGTCCCGACTTACCCAGCGACGCCGGCATAGCGATGATCGAAAGCCCGCCCTGATGCGTCGACGCGGCATGCATGAAATCTATCTGTCCGCCAATTGCACCCAGGTACTTAGTTCCGATTTGCTCTGCATTAACCTGACCGAAAAGGTCTACCTCCAGGGCCGAATTTATAGAGACAAGATTTGTAATTTGACTCAGTGTTGCTGCCCCGTGAGTAGAAGTCGACTGATGCATTTCAAAGTGGGGATTGACATGGGCAAAATTCTTGAATTTCTCACCACCAAAGGCCAGGGCTCCGATGGACTTGCCCTTATGTATGGGCTTGCGGGCGTTAGTGATGACGCCAGCCTGGATCAATGCTATGGCCTCATCAGAAACTAAGCCCGAGTGCAATCCAAGGTCGCGATGTCCTTCTAGGGCCTCGAAGACTGCAGGAGGGATACCACCGATCCCGTATTGGATAGTCGCACCGTCTTCTATGCGGCCAGCGATATTGCGGGCAATTTGAGTTTCCACCGCGCCCGGCCTTAAGGGTTTGTAAGACGCAACGGGATCATCTGACTCAATTGCTAACGTTACCAGCTCTTCATCAAAAGGAACATCCTGATAGACCCAAGGCACATTCATGTTAATCTCCGCGATGACTACGCGCGCCTTGGACATAGCGATGGGTAGATAATCGTTGCAGAAGCCAAAGCTATGTGTCCCATCGGGACCAGGTGGGCTTATCTGAACAAAAACAACATCGATGGGGAAGTGACCAGCCCCAATAAGATTTGGCACTGCAGAGAAGTGACATGGCAGCACGTCCATCTCACCTGTTCGCACGAACTTAGCATTAGTGCCGACAGCTCCGTAGCTGATAAGATGAATATGGTCGAAGTGTTCGGATTGAAACGTATCAACTAAAGAAATTCCGAGGAACACCTCGACATGGCCAATCGCCGCACGCTGTTCAACCAAACTTTCAATTAGCCTCAGAGGCTCGCCGGTCCCCTGTCCCCACGTAATACGATCACCAACGCGAACGTACGCGCTCAGGTCCAGTGTATCAGGGTCTACGATAGTTAGCATGTCGATGGCCCTCATGAGATGACAACACTGCGGTTTGAGTTTCGCGCATGTTTCCTGCAGTGAAAACGCTTTTTCAAGGCGATCAATCGAATTATGAATGTTCGATCACACTCACAAATACCTTGCTGTTCTGGATCAGCATGACCTATTCGAGCTCATTGACTGTGCGCGGGTAGGTACTCTCAAAGCCCTCGGCGTACTTCGCGTTGCTGCCACCAGCCTGACCGCCGGAGTTCCGGCGAAAATGGTTAGCGCGGTTTTCGGCGACGTTAGTGTAGAAGTCCCACAGATGCTCCTGGCCCTGCATGCACTCGATAGCGGCACGCTTCTTATCCCAGACGTCGGTAATATCGAGCAACACGTCCGGTTTCCAACCCATTCTTTCGGTCTGATGAGGCTCAAAGAGATAGAGTTGCGGCGCCCCAAGGACCCTTTCGCCGGGGTTGTGACCCCACGCCTGAGCGATCATGCGGCATTCCATAGCTACCTCAGTAGCGTACATATGGTCGGTGTTGTATGGATCATACTTGGAGTACGATAGCATAAAATTAGGCTGAACCGCTCGGATCAGATCCACGAGTCTAAATTTTGCCTGGTCGTTTATGCGTAGCGGATAGTCGCCCTGGTCGAAAAACACGATGTCATGTGCGTTGAGCGCCTTGGCCGCCTCCTCGGCTTCCCCTCGCCGCGACGCCTTGACTTTGTCTAGCGTCATCCCTTCTTTCTTCCATAGTTTAGCTGATTCGCCGCGCTCTCCGAATGACAGGCAGCAGATAGTTACGTCGTAACCCAGTTTCTGGTGAAGGGCGATGGCACCGCCGCAGCGCCAAACGAAATCAGCAGCATGTGCACTAATAACTAAAGCTGTTTTATTGGCTGCCTTATTATCCGACATGTAATCCTCTCAATTTATGAAACTATTTGCCGTCTGGGGTGTTCTGCCACCAATAATTTTCAAGGCCATTGAGTTTTTCATTCGCTTTAGGGTGATCTGATATTTTAGCNATAGCACTCCGATTATCGTTGGACGAGAAGGATANNTGTGNGATCTCGGCGTTGNGCTTATCAGTTTTACTCTGGAGCGAGACGATATTAAAGTCCGGGTAACATCGAGAAGCTAAGCACAACCCATAATTTACACATCAATCGCTCTCATTAATATCGAGAGCACCAAATCCTTAATTGGTTTCGGTAAAGCTGCGTAAGCCTCCGTGAAGGAATGGCACGATTACAGGGCGCGTGATCAAGGCGAATGTGGCGCCTGGGGCAGTTGCCACCCTGCATGGATACTGAAAAAATAACTACGGTTATAATGATGTATTGAGCGCAAGAGGCTATGAGGCGTTTAAAAATAGGACAGACGCAAACAAACGGTGGATATCAGACATGACCCATCCCAATAGCTTTAACGCTCGCGACTGCCTGAAGGTNGGAAAAAAAACCTATACCTATTTCAGTCTTCCTAATGCTGAGGCTGCCGGCCTCACCAACTTGGGCTACCTACCATACTGTCTTAAGGTTCTAGTCGAAAATNCCCTTCGCTACGAGGATGGCGTTATGGTCACTGCCGACACCATCCGGGCCTTCGCCAGATGGGCTGAAACGTCTGGCCATCCGGCCGAAATCAGTTTTTTTCCAACCCGACTAATGCTGCACGATGTTTCAGGCATTCCCTTGTTGACCGATTTAGCCGCCATGCGTGAGTACGTGGCCGAAACAGGTGGTGAACCGAACCTGGTTAATCCTATCCGGCCAGTGGATTTCATAATGGATCATTCCGTAACGGTCGATACCGCCGGTGTTGCGGACGCTCTGGCGCGCAATATGGAAGCCGAATACGACCGAAACGGCGAACGCTACCGAGTCACTAAATGGGCCCAAGCTACGTTCCGTAATTTGCGGGTGCTGCCACCTGGAAAGGGCATATGTCATCAAATAAACCTGGAAGCGCTATCACGGGTGGTCTGGTCCGAAGACCACGCCGACATGGGGCTTCTTGCCTTCCCTGATAGCTTGCTGGCCTGCGATAGTCACACGCCGATGATCAACGCGCTCGGAATCTTGGGTTGGGGGGTTGGCGCAATTGAAGCTCTCTCTGCCATGCTAGGAGAGCCGGTTAGCATGGTATTGCCAGACGTAGTCGGTGTACGCCTGACAGGCCGATTACGTGAAGGAACAACCACCACGGATTTGGTCCTGGCGTTAACCCGACGGCTTCGGGAACACGGTGTCGTTCAGAAATTCGTAGAATTCACGGGCCCCGGCCTGGACTATTTGACCTTACCGGAACGAGCAACGCTAGCCAATATGGCACCCGAGTACGGAGCCAGCATTGGTTACTTCCCNGTCGACGATGAAACTCTGAAATTCNTACGCCTCACTGGCCGCGACGACCAAATCCCCTTGGTGGAGTCTTATGCCAAGACCCAAGGTCTTTGGCGTGACGATAACAGGGAACGTATTTACACAGAAACCATCACATTTGATCTCGATCAGGTCGTAGCCAGCGTGGCGGGTCCAAAGTTACCGCAGAGCCAGGTTTCGTTAGATCAAGTGCATCACTCCGCATTGGAAGCGTTTGGCACCACACAAATGGACATGAGCACAAGCCGGCTTCGGGACGGTGACATCGTAATCGCGGCAATTACTTCGTGTACCAACACCTCAAATCCGAGCGTCATGGTTGCCGCCGGTTTGTTGGCANAAAAGGCTTGGGCTTGCNGCTTGAAGCCAAAGCCCTGGGTAAAGACGTCTCTCTCCCCGGGATCCCGTGCTGTGGGTGACTATCTAAGTGCGGCGGGCCTAATGGAACCATTGGAAGCAATGGGTTTCCACGTCACGGGCTACGGCTGCATGACCTGTTGTGGCGGATCCGGCGACCTTCTTGGCGANATCGCTGAACAAATCACAGCTGGTGCTCTGAACGCCGCTGCTGTCCTTTCGGGAAACCGGAACTTTGAGGGCCGCATCCACCCGCACGTGAATTTAGCCTATCTGGCTTCACCACCGCTGGTAATAGCATATGCCCTGCTAGGCACGATATTTGCGGACATCACGACAGAGCCGTTAGNCGAAGACGATGACGGCAACGCCGTTTACCTGCGTGATATCTGGCCTACGTCGCATGAGATNGCCAACGCCGTAGCCAGCCATGTTACACGCGACGTATATGTCGCCCGATATTCGGATATCACGCAAGGTGACCCTCTTTGGGAGGGAATCGATGCGGGNGACGGAGACTTCTATGACTGGGACCTGGATAGTACTTACATATCCAAACCGCCGTTCCTAGAAACCGCCCACGACCAGGACCCTATGCCCGATATCCATGAAGCCGCGATCCTGGCCTTATTAGGAGACAGCGTGACTACTGACCACATTGCCCCCGGGAGCCGTATCATGGAAGGCAGTGTGGCTGGGCATTGGCTGACCGAACGCGNAGTTCCGACTTCAGAATTTAGTGGCTTTCTGCAACGCCGTTCACACCATGAGGTGATGCTACGTGGTATCTTCAACAATCCACACATCCAGAACGCAATGACTCCAGACCTCCGCGGAGGGTGGACCAGGCATCAACCGTCCGGTGAAGTCATGACCATCTTCGCCGCCCATGAACGCTATGCCGCTGAGGGCCGGCCGCTGATCGTCGTCGCTGGGCGAGAATACGGCATCGGCTCCTCACGGGATTGGGCGGCGCGCGGACCACACTTGTTGGGCGTACGAGCCATTATCGCTGAAGGTTTTGAGCGCATTCATCGTTCCAACTTGGTTGGAATGGGCATATTACCCCTGCAATTCCCAGATGGTGTAAGCATTGGAACCCTGGGACTGGATGGGCAAGAGGCGGTTGACCTGTTAGGTCTTCATGACGGGTTAAGCGTCCACCAATCTGTAACCGTCAGGTTTATCCACCCTGAGTCCCACATCTTAGAAACAACGCTAACGGCGCGCCTAGACACTCTTCGCGAAATAGCATGGTTTCGAGCGGGTGGCGTTATGCCATATGTAGCCAGGCGCTTCCGAGCTGGCATCGNTTGAAATACCCAAGGTTACCAAGTTTCCAGAATTATTTTAGAAATATCGGTAACTATTGAGGAGGACGCTATGAGCCGACCAGAAAGCTCTAGATCGCCAGAAAACTTGGCTTTGCCGCTGGAACTCTTCTGGCAACCAAGCTGTTCACGCTGCCTGAAAATGGTGGCAAAAAGATAAGAGATATTGGGCAATAGCGATACACAATTTCTCCAATGACGCGGCACTTTTCATGATAACAAAAAAGCTTTTCCGGAAATCTTCGAGAATCATTTCCTCCACTTAGGCTAATTAGTAATGTTATAACAAAAAATAATAATCACCGTGGACGTCCATTATCTTGCAATGCTTTAGGAACTCGGATTAATGAAGGACGGATTAAGCACGACAATTATTCCCGTGACGCTCCTGACCGGGTTTCTGGGCAGCGGAAAATCGACTCTTTTGACCCAAGTCCTTCGTGATCCCGACTTTTGCAACACGGCCGTGGTGATTAACGAATTTGGAGATGTAGGCCTCGACGATTTCCTCGTCGAACACAGTGGAGAGCAACTTGTGGAGATGACCGCTGGTTGCCTGTGTTGCACGATACGCGGTGACATTCGTGAAACTTTAATGGACTTATATCGACGCCGAGCAACGGGCGACATTTCGCCTTTCATACGCTTGGTAGTAGAGACAACGGGCCTNGCTGATCCTGCGCCAGTTATCCACACACTCATGACCGATNCACGTCTNGCCGGCCGGTATATGTTGGGTGGCGTTGTTACCTGCGTCGACGCGATTAACGGGGAGACGGCACTGACCCAGCATGATGAAAGTGTCAAACAGGCCGCTGTTGCCGACCGCATCGTTCTGACCAAAACGGACTTAGCTTCAGACTTGAACCAAAACGCTGATTTGGAGCGGCTAAAGACGCTTTTAANAGATCTCAACCCTACNGCGTCCTTATTGGAGCGTAACGCGCCAACGTTTAATTCCCGTAACCTCTTCGATACGTCGCTTTACAACCCANCAACCAAGACCTTTGACGTTCAAAAGTGGCTCAAAGCCGAAGCGTTTGAGACCGATGTGCATGCCGCTCACAGCCATGGCCATGGCCACGGTCACAATCACACCCATGACGTTAATCGTCACAGCACAGATATTCGGGCATTTAGCCTAATCCTCGATAATCCGATCAGTACGGCAGTATTTCGNTTTGCCCTCGACGTCCTAATCGCTAATCGAGGCGCCGACTTGTTACGGGTAAAAGGGATTGTCAACATCGCNGAAACGCCCAACACNCCCTTCGTTATCCACGGCGTGCAACACATCTTTCATGACCCAATCCAATTAGATGCCTGGCCAACGGCAGACCACCGAACGAAACTTGTGTTTATCACCCGAGGAGTATCAGAAGAGACCGTTGCAGCCCTGTTTCAAGCTTGGCACACCGAGAGTCAAAGCTCACCGACTATGACGACGCAAAAGTGATCTCGAGGCTACCCAGACTTCCATAATCGGCTCTCACCCTATCGCCTGCTTGGATCGGGATAGGCGTTGCACAAGTCCCTGTNGTGACGGTCATGCCTCTCTCGAGGGTAATACCATTTTGACGGAGCTCGTTGACCAACCAGCTCAAAGCCACTCGAGGGTCTTCAAGCACGTTCTCGCCGATACCAAAGTGGGTAGCGCCTCCGATTACAGAAATTTCAACCGGGTGCGCCACTAGGTCTGTGTTCCGCCAATCTTCCGGCATAGGCGGACCGATAACAAATTCATGGGCGCAAGCGTTGTCAGCAATTAACACGGCTTCCCCAACCTGAGCAAAATTGGCAAATCGAGAATCCGGAACTTCGATAGCTGTGTGCAACGTTTCCACGGCATCCATGACTTCGGCNTGGGAATAAGGCTTAGTTCTCGGTTCGAACTGGCTGCCCATACGGAAGGCAAATTCAGGCTCTGCTACAGCCATGCGGTTGGCACCAAAGGTAAGTATNTGCCCCGGCTTAAACACCCGATCCTCCAGCAGCCTACCTGCCAGAGGCCCCGAAACGCCAATGTGTCCCTGGCCGGCGGTGCTGGTAGCGGCAATTTTCCAGCCAAAAATAGAGGCGTCGCTCAACGCCGTGATCTGGGCTTGAATGGCATAGCCCTCGGCTCGCGTTGCTGGACGCAGATTTTCGGGGAGATTGTCAATGACCGTGCCGTTCTGCCAGCAGTTCCATATTAGCCCTGCGGCATTCCGATTTTTGCTATCCGTCATAAACTCTCCTCCAGTCGAGCCTCTCCATTTCCAGAACCCTTACATTCCCTCGGATATGCAATAAATACACGAACGTTTTTTGGCATCCGGGTTAGGTTAGGGATACCGGCTAGGTAGCAATTTCGCGTGATCGACACCGTCCAGCCCTTCAATACTCATCAAAAATACGCTGCAATTCCACCGGGTTTTCCGTCTTCGTCAGGGCGACGGAGAGCAATACACGGGCCTTTTGCGGCGTCAGATTGTCAGCCAGCACGGTCCCCACTGCGCGTCGCGACGGCACGTCGCCAACACGGCCAGAACCGGCACGGGTTGAGTGCACAATGGCTACGCCGGCCTCGCGGGCCGCGTGCAACTTCTCAAGTTCCTTGGGCGTCACATAGCCGGGCGCCATGGCGCCAACAACAATACCCCTAGCGCCGGCAGCTTGAAATGCCTCGATCGCTGCACCATCAGACCCTGCGTAGCTCATCGAAATATCCACCCGCGGTAGATCGTCAAGGCCACGCACATCAAACTCCGTATCTGGCGCGCGGCGGCGTTCCGGCATCCGATAATATGCAACCTTGTCCCAATCTACGTGACCCAGGAGGCCAAAGTCGGCGCTCCGAAAAGTCTGCTGGCGGAGTGTTGAGGTTTTGGTCATGTCCCGAGAGAAATGGATTTCGTCATTGAGCACGCCCAGCACCCCCCGGCCCCGTGACTCCGGATGCCCCGCCGTACGGATGGCATTGACCAAATTGATACCCGCATCCGTCCCCATCCCTGACGCTGGACGCTGCGCCCCCACCAACACAATCGGTACGTCCACCTGGGTTACTAGGTTCAGAAAGTAAGCAGTCTCTTCCAAAGTTGCAGTGCCGTGGGTTATGACAACGCCATCNATGGAAGGGTCGTCGTTGATAACCTCATTGACCTTGGCATTAGTAGCAAGCCAATCAGCCGGGCCAATTGCCGTTGAAGGAATGGCCTTGAGACGAACAGGCACTAGGTCTGCCTGCTCTGAGGTTTCCGGAAATGCGTTTAACAGTTCGTCCACCTCGTANACCTGATTATTTTCCACATACCGCACTAGATCGAGGCTATGCCGCCCAACCGAGGAGATGGTGCCGCCCGTTCCAACGACGGCAACGCGAGGTTTTGTCACAATAGAATCCTTTCTTTGANGNGTGTGCAGCATATTAAACGTACGTCCAAAATCNTNTGCTATAAACCGNCGAGGGNCTNTTTTGTTTTCTTAAAATATAGTGGCATATGGCTGAAAGTTAATTATTAAACTTTTCCTGTTAGACATTCTTATTTCTTGAATCGCTCCGTCGACCTTTTGGTGATTTTTTTGAATTGACCACATGATATGGTTGTGCTGAATATTTATAAAAACAAAGAAATTCTAAATTGAATTTCAGGAATGTAACCTTTCTCGGCATATCGCTAATAACGACTGAAACCCGTGGACCGGCGGGACCATTGATGGCTATTTGTTCGCAGTTAAGCTCATCGCAGTGTTCGAGCGAATATTCGAATATCTTTAAGCAATAGTTCGGGCTCCTCCATTGCCGCAAAGTGTCCACCGCGGGACATTTCTGTCCAATGTTTAACGTTATAAATCCGTTCAACATATGAGCGCGGTGGCCANTTGAGCATCTCAGCTGGAAAAACCGCGCAACCGGTCGGAACTTCAACCCGTTTACCTTCTTGGGAGATGACCCGCCCGCCCTCTTCCCGTCGCCCATAATAAATCCAAGAAGCAGTATTAAACGTTCGGGTCGTTATGTAGATCATTATATTTGTCAGCAATTCATCTTTGCTATGTGCAGCCTCAATCTNTCCAACCTCGACATCTGACCAATCGTGAAATTTTTCGACGATCCAAGCTGCGATGCCAACCGGACTGTCCATCATGGCATAGCTCAGGGTCTGCGGGCGTGTCGCCTGCTGAGTTCGATATCCATCTTGCATAATCTGGTCCTGGTCGAATTTCGCTTCCCATGCCTCTTCTTCTGGCGTCTGTGGTCCATCAGGATGTCGCANAGTAATAATATTGATATGAATCGCCATACAGGCNGGCGCATGGTCAAAGCCAAGCCAGGAGCAAACCGCACCTCCCCAGTCGCCTCCTTGCGCGAGGTAATTCTGAAACCCCAGAGTTTTGGTCATGAGTTTATTGATCATCGCCGCCATCTTTCTTGGTCCATATGGCCTGGGAGGACGTCCAGAGAACCCAAACCCGGGCAGAGACGGGGCGATAACAGTAAACGAGTCTCTGGGGTCTCCACCAAACCGTTCAGGATGTGCCAGAGGTTCGATGAGGTTAAAAAATTCTGCGACAGATCCCGGCCAGCCATGACTGATCATCAAAGGCATAGGAGCGTCGCCGCTACCTTGCTCATAAATGAAATGCATTTTGATATCATCAATGGGCGCAATGAAATGGGAAAAACTATTCAGCCTCTTCTCTTGGGCGCGCCAATCAAACTCATTCACCCAATAAGCGCATAATTCCTTGAGATAATCCATATTAGTCCCNTAATCCCAACCGCCATCATTAGGCATCTCATGCCAAGGATAGGTTGCAACGCGTTCTGTAATCGCTTCNAGGACATCATCGGCAACATAAAATTGAAATGGTTGCACATTTTCTTGGATATTGACTCGATCACTCAATGGATAGTTTCCTTAATTATAAAGGTTGAATAAACTCCTCTCTCGTGGAGATGATATAGAATTTAAAAATCCATAATTCCAAATTATAAAAATATAGGAAAATATTTTCTAATTACTGATTTATAAATTTGGTTTTATAAAAATTATTAGACAATTAATAAAATAAATAACTTTTTTCAGCACCTTATAAAATTGCAAATAATACCAAATTTCACGTTGTATGTGATAGCTATCGTACATCTGATATCTCAACTCTGCCGCAGCGCTAAATAGATTATTTGCCACGATGAGCGCCAGATGATCTCCTAGAAAAACCAGCAGCTTCCACGTGTAAAGGCTGATATCACCCTCTGGATTTATGGTCTTTTGAGCGATGCCTTACCTGCATCACTAGTTGAGCACTGTCGAGTCCGGCTTCGCGAGTAAACGGTGGCGGAGAAAAAGCGGGGTCTCGCGTTTGAAGACGGTGGCCCTTTTCAGAAATGGGGGCACTAAAACCCACTGCACGAGGAGAAAAACATCTGCCGGTTGGATCTTTCACCCGGAAGCGCTTTTCCGCTGATGGCCCCCGGAAGGTCCCACCCAACACGCTTTCACTATCAGCAGCATCCAATGTGCTCGTTATACTCAATGCGATGTCGGGAGAGAATGGCGGCACGCGCCTCGTGCTAGGCAGCCATCTTGCCGGATGTGATCCAGACAAAGTCATGGACGCTAAAGTTAATACAATCTCTGCCGAGGGCCCATTTGGGTGCGCTATCATTACCGACGGTCGTTACTGGCACGGGACAGGCTCGAACCAGAACAAAACCGACCTTAACGTTATTTTAGCAACATTCTGCGATTCACAGTTCCGCCCTCAAGAGAACTATACGGTTGGCATTCGCCCAGAAGTATTCGCCAAAGCTTCCGACCAACTTCGGGAACTAAAT
Organism: Magnetovibrio sp.; assembly: GCA_002709525.1. Taxonomy (GTDB): domain Bacteria; phylum Pseudomonadota; class Alphaproteobacteria; order Rhodospirillales; family Casp-alpha2; genus UBA3470. Next base: position 21,940 of record PARE01000018.1, read on the forward strand.
GGTTTTCGGTTGTAGTGTGGATATGGCCGCACCAGGGACCCCACGGTTGACTTTATTGATCCAGCCGCCAACGAAATTAGAGAAGTCACACTTGGCTAAAGATTGTACATATAGACGGCTATCTGCCAACAACGGCAACGAGTCCCCCCAGGGCTTATCCTGAAATCATAGTTTAAACATGTAACGCACTTGAAAATTTCCCCAGCAGCAAACACATCCACAACGCGGTTACCCGATTGGTCTCATTGGATGACCCAAAAAACAAAACCCAGCGCAATTCAAGCGACCCTAAGGCAACCCAACTACTGGCGTTATATTTTAGGCAACGGCCTGTCACTGATTGGCACTTGGATGCAGCGTGTCGCAGTCGGCTGGCTTGCATGGGAATTGACGCGTTCGCCGGCATGGTTGGGTATCATTGCGATGGCCGATTTTGCGCCCGTGTTTATCTTGGGGCCCCTTGGCGGCGCCTTGGCGGATCGGCACAGCCGCATCATGGTTATGGTCGGGGCGCAATTGGCAGCAACTCTGTCAGCACTTACACTGTTTGGCTTGTCGGCCACGGGCTTATTGACCGTTTGGCACCTGGCCATCTTCACCTTCATCACTGGGTGCGCGGTCGGCATCAACCAGCCAGCACGGCTCGCCTTGGTTCCTAATCTAGTCCCACGAGAATTGCTTACGACTGCTATTTCCATCAATGCCATGGTCTTCAACGGGGCCCGTTTTGTAGGACCAATGTTTTCGACTGCAGTGATTGCTCTCTGGTCTATTCATGGTTCGTTTCTTATCAATGCCTGCTCCTATATGGCGCTTATCATTGCATTGCTATCGCTAAGGATCCCTGCGCATGAACGGCCCAGAACGGATGGTCAGCAACAATCGCTTCTTGACGATATTGGCGAGGGAATCCAATTCATTCGACAGCATGCGGCGATTCGATTGATCATCGCTATTATGGCTATGGCAGCCCTTTGTCTTCGCTCAGTGGTCGACCTACTACCTGGCTTGACATCTGACGTGTTTGGTAAAGGGGCAGATGAGTTTGCGGTGTTGACCGCGATCTTCGGTATTGGTGCAATCATCGGAGGCATTTGGATGGCACGGCGTGGTGGCTTGGGCGATCAGCCGATCGTCGCCCTGTGGGGTGTCCTTGGCACCGCCCTGTTTACGGTCGCGCTAATCTCGACTCAGGAGTATATGGTCGCGCTTCCAGTTGCTCTCGGCATCGGATTTACCACCGTAGTCGCCGGTATAGGAATGCAGGCAACGCTGCATTTTAGTACTCCGGCGGCTATGCGCGGCCGGGTAATGAGCTTGTACGGAATTATTCACATTGGCGGCGCCGGTGTCGGCGCGTTCGTTTTAGGTTTAATTGCGGAACACGTCGGCCTACGTCCGCCCATCGCCATTTCCGCAGCCATTGGTATCATTATTTGGTGTAAAGTGTGGCGGAACCGCAGCGAAATGTCTCATAACCTTCAAATAACGCCACCTTCTTCAAAGGAAAATTAACAACCTGATTCTATTTGATATGATTTCTAACATTCTTTTTTATTCTCTATGGGGCGCGTTGAGCATCAATGTATAAATCTATAACTCACCGATAAAATAGGGAACTGTTGCATGGCCGACACCCCACAATGTATCGCCGTCGACTGGGGCACTTCCAGTCTTCGTGCGACACTTCTTGGATCAAGCGGTCAGCCCCTGGGCCGAGTTGCCCGGCCAAGTGGCATCATGGCAGTTCCGAACGGTAACTTCGCGGGCGAGTTAGAGATGGCCTGCGGTGCCTGGCGCCAGGCGTACCCAGATATTACTGTGCTCATGTCGGGGATGATCGGCTCGCAGCAAGGCTGGATAGAATCTCCCTACCTAGAAGCACCTTGTGATATGAAAGGCCTATTCGCCTCAATGATCACCGTGCCCGACGTTGACGGCCAAATTTACATCATGCCAGGAGTTCGCGCGCGCACGGCAGATGGCGCACCCGAAATCATGCGCGGTGAGGAAACCCAAGTTGGCGGGGTGATCACAGCTAATGGCGTGACCGACGGTCTTTTTTGCATTCCTGGAACGCACTCGAAATGGATTCATGTGCGGGACAGTCAAATTCATGATTTTGCAACCTTCATCACCGGCGAAATGTTCTCCCTTCTCAAAAATCATTCCATCCTTGGCCGACTTATGGATCCCGAGGATACTTTCAACCTGGATTCCTTCACCCAGGGCCTAGAACGAGCGCGAGAAGCCGGGGGCTTGCTTCATCGCCTATTCTCGGCTCGGGCGCTGGGTATTTTGGAGGAAATGACAAAACCAGGTCTGGCCTCGTTCTTGTCTGGTCAATTGATCGGCTCAGAAATCATGGGCGCGAGGGCTTTGTATGGCGGCTCTGATACCGTCCAGGTTCTTACTACAGGCATGATATCCGAGCCCTACGCCCACGCCTTCGATTGGGCTAACATCTCTACCGTCCCACGTGACGCTGAGGCGTCTGCACTAGCTGGGATCTGGGCCGCCGCTAAACACATCCAAGAATTATAAGGAAGACCAATATGCCAACTTTTGCTGATGCCCTAGCGCGATGCCCTTTGGTGGCGATCTTGCGTGGTATTCAGCCAGGTGAGGCCGCAGAAGTTGGTGCGGCTTTGATATCGGTTGGCTTCTCGTTGATCGAGGTGCCATTGAATTCGCCAGACCCGCTAGTCTCAATTGCCCAACTGCGAAAGACCTGCGGAAGCTCCGCTATGATCGGGGCCGGTACGGTACTGACTGAGGAAGAGGTGGCAGCGGTAGCCGAAGCTGGAGGCCAGATAGTGATTTCACCTAATGCAAATACAGATGTCATCGCGGCAGCTAAACACTTGGGCCTAGTCTCTGTACCTGGCATAGCCACCCCCACGGAGGCCTTCGCCGCGCTAGATGCCGGCGCCGATGCTTTAAAGTTATTCCCAGCAGAAAATTTATCGCCAGCCTTTTTGAGGGCCATACGGGCCGTATTACCCGCATATATTCCAGTACTTCCCGTGGGTGGCATCGGCACGGATAATATGGCGGTCTACGTTGCCGCTGGCGCACAGGGGTTCGGCATAGGATCTTCGCTTTACACACCCGGAAAGTTAGCGGCTTCTGTAGGCCGCGACGGCAGCGATATGATTGCTGCCTGGGAAGCCTGTCAGTCATACTCTAAATAGCTGACAGCCGCTGATTTCTGCCTCTGACCAGCCATACTTACCGCTTATCTCCTGAGCGGAGTTGTTATACGCCGATGGTATAGCCTCCGTTAACAGACAAGTGCTGACCGGTGATATAGCTAGCCGCCTGTGATAGCAGGAAGCACACAGGCTGGCAGACCTCCTCCGGTTTGGAGAACCTGCCCATTGGGACCTGAGCCATTATGCGGTCGCGGAACTTATCGGAGCGGATAGTTTCGGTCATCTCTGTCTCGACTACACCGAAGCAGACCGAATTCACACGCACCTGACTAGCCGCCCATTCACGAGCAGCACTCATAGTGATGCCCATAACGCCGGACTTCGCAGCGCCGTAATTAATCTGGCCGATCGTGCCGCGTCGGCCAGCATCCGATGAAATGTTAACGATAGATGCCGGACTGGTATCCCCGTCCTCATAACGTTGATACATGTGGCGCCCAACTGCCTGCAAACAATAGAAGACACCCGATAGATTGACGTCGATCACCTCCTGCCAAGTCTCGATGGGCATCTTGTTGATCATCGCAGCGCGAACGATACCGGCGTTGTTAACAAGGCCGTGAATCGCACCGTTCTTATTCACCGCGTTAGCAACCACACCTTGAACGAAACCAGGGTCAGTGACGGAGCCAACATGTACATCGGCTTTCTCGTCACCCAGCGCTTCGGCCAAAGCATTTATCTTCTCCGCCTGCAGATCGACCAGAACCACCTTTGCACCCAAGTCTACAGAAAGACGCGCTACAGCCTCACCAATACCTTGGCCGGCGCCGGTAACAATAATGTTTTGGCCCTCGAGGCTCATGGGATTAGACATTTCTGCTTTCCTTCTCGTTTAAGATCCCCTAGTCACGTTCTTTGTAAAAAGATCGTCTATCTCAGCGGCCGAATATCCAGCCTCTAAAAGAATCTCACGGCTTTGTTCACCGAGGAGCGGAGGCATTTCACGGATCGTCGAGGGAGTCTTCGAATAGCGGAATGGCGGATCGGCAAGTCTTAGCTTTCCCTCTGTCGGATGATTGACGCTATGCCAAAAACCGGTCGCGTTAAGTTGCTCGTCATCCAGCAAATCTTCCTTAGTCTTCACCATCATGACCGGGATATTGGCTGCATCCAATTTTTCAACCCAATCGTTCAACGTCCGAGTCGCAACAATCTCATTTAATGTTGCGTAGACCTTCTTGGAGTTATTGAGCCTGTTTGAATGGGTTTCAAAGTCGGGATCATCCAGGAATTCCTCACGACCCGCGAGCCTGAAGAAGTCGGCCCAGTTCTTATCTGTGTAGGGTAGAACCGTTAAATAGCGGCCATCACTAGTCTTGTACGGCCTGCGTTCGATATTCATGATTCGCTCGTAGCCCATTTGCGCAATCGGCGGATCGAAGGTTGCCCCGTAGAGGTGCTCAACCATAGTGTAGTCGACCATGGTCTCGAACATGGGCACCTCAACCGCCTGCCCGCCGCCACCGCGCTCGCGACACACAAGCGCAGCCAAAATTGCCGAGAACACGGCGTAAGAAGAAGTCTTATCCGCAATTAGACTTGGCACGTAACGAGGCTGATCAGATAGCAGCTCTTGCATGTCACAGTAGCCGGCAGCCGTCTGGATGATGTCGTCATAGGCGGGCTTATCAGCCCACGGTCCATCAGCTCGGAAACCGTATGCGCCGCAATACACCAATTCCGGATTGGTATTTTTGAAGGTCTCGTATCCAAGGTCAAATTTGTTCAATACTTTGGGGCGAAAGTTGTGCATGAATACATCTGCTGTATCGATCAGACGTCTTAGCGCCTTCAACCCCTCCTGTTGTCTGAGATCCAACACGACCGAACGTTTGTTTCGGTTCGATGTCAGAAAACAAGCCGCCATACCCTTGTTCCTACCCGGACCCATGCCACGGCTGATGTCGCCGGTATGCGTTTCAACCTTGATCACGTCTGCTCCCATATCACCCATCATCTGCGCCGCCCAGGGCCCCATAATGACGGTAGTCAGATCAACGACGCGGATGCCTTCTAAAGTTCCAACCATGTTCAGCCTCGTTCCTTCACTTGTTCTGCCAGCGCCAAAACGTTACGGGCCTGTTTGAGGTGTGGCATGTCTAGCATCTTGCCATCCAATCCGATTGTTCCGACCCCCGGTTCCTTCTCAAACAAATCGACAACTTTTTGGGAATAGGAAATTTCATCTTCTGAGGGAGTAAATGCCCTGTTGATAACCTCGGACTGGTCGGGATGGATCGCAATCTTTCCAATGAAGCCGGTACGCCGGTCGCGCAGACAGTCATTCTCTAGGCCTTGAAGATCGCGAAAATTCACCCAGACACAACCCACGGGCTGCGCGTCAATAGCCCGAGAAGTCGCCAAGCACATTGATTTTGCATAAAGATATGGATCGTCGTAATCGCCAGACGTTGGATGCTGGTTATCGCTAGCACCTAGGGCCGCGGCCAAGTCTTCACCGCCCCAGGTGAGCGCCGCAAGCCGATCCGTGACGTTGTCCAAATACGTGTGGAAGGTAAGCAATGAGGCTGCCGTCTCGGTAGCAACACTGAGGATCTTAGTCGACCCCAGCTCCAGTCCCTCGCGAACTTCAAGGGCCAACAGGAAATCAGCCATGCGGTTCACCTCTACAGCTGAGTGCACCTTTGGCAGCACGATACCGTCTGGCGCCCCAGGCATCACTGCTGCTAGGTCAGTTAAGGAAAAATCGTGGTCCAAGGGATTAACCCTAACCCAGAGCTTCTGCTGAGAGCGATCAGGATTCTCCTTGAGAAAGGCACAAGTCATCTCCCGAGCCTGGTCTTGGCGATCATCGGAGACGGCGTCCTCAAGGTCCAGAATGAGCGCGTCGGCCGGGTTACCGCGCCCCTTTTCCAGCTTGCGATCGCTGTCACCCGGGACAAAAAGCCAGGAACGGATAATCATGCGTCGTGTTCCTTTTTCTTCATTAGTCCGGTGCGTATGCAATAGGCAATTTCCTCGTCCCGCTGATTAAAGCCCAGGTGCTCGAATGTAATGATGCCCGTGGTTGGCCGGGACGCACTCTCGCGCATATCCTTGATGCGAGTCATCACATGAATTGTATCGCCATGGAACACAGGGTTCTTAAAGCGCACGTCGGTCATTCCAAGATTACCGAGCGTCGTTCCCAGCGTCGTATCAGCCACTGTCACACCAATAACCAAACCCAGCGTAAACAGAGAATTAACCAGACGTTGTCCATAGAACGTATTTTTCGAGTATTCCTCATCCAGGTGTAACGGTTGGGGATTGTGGGTCATAGCGCAGAACATAATGTTGTCCATCTCAGTAACCGTGCGGGTCAGGGCATGGTTGAACTCCATGCCGATCTCAAATTCTTCATAATACAGACCTGACATCTTAGTTTCCTCTCGTATCGGTTCAATCTTCGGGTGCCTGAGTGACGCCATCCGCCATTAAGGCAGCGATCTCGTGGTCGCCATAGCCGTATTCACTGAGCACCTCAGCACTATGTTCGCCGAGCCTTGGCGCATGACGCGAGGGGGCCGGTTGGGTCTCCGTCCAAGAGCTGGGCACGCCAATAGTTCTCAACTTTCCCTCGCTTGGATGATCGACTTCTCCAAAGAACCCTGTTGCGGCCAATTGCGGGTCCTCAATCAAGGTCTCTAGTGAATGCAAAGGCATGGCGGGAATGTCAGCGCTTTTGAAAAGAGTCATCCACCCCGCCGTGGTGCGCGTCAATAACAGCGCCGCCAACTCCGTATAGATATCGGTGATATTGGCTGAGCGCGCCTCCATATTTGCGTAACGAGGATCGTCCCGGAAATGGCAATTATCGCCTAGAGCCTCGGCAAACGATTGCCAGTGCCGATCGGTGTAGACCATAACGCAGACATAGCCGTCCTTGGTTGGGTAAGGCTTACGATTCGGATTCAACATACGCTTGTATCCCGCCGAACCTAACGGCGGATGAAAGGTCTCGCCGCCTAGATGGTCACCAAGAACAAAGCTAGTCAGCATCTCGAACATGGGGATGTCGATACGTTGCCCCTGTCCCGTGCGAACTTTATGCACAAGTGCGGCGTTTATCTCCCCCACGGCCCAAAGTGCGACACCACGATCGGCAATGGCAGTGGGGCAATAGGCGGGTTCTCGCCCATCTACCATGTGCGCCAGCCAGGGAATCCCGACAGCGCCCTGGGTTAAATCGTCGAACGCCGGCTGGCCAGCGTAGGGCCCCTCTTCCTTGTAGCCATAGAGGCCAACATAAATGATACCTGGATTGATCTCTGCAATGTCTTTGTAAGCGAGACCAAGGCGTTCCATTGATTGCGGCCGGCGATTGTAAAGCAGCACATCCGCGTCAGCGATCATTCGCCGCAACGCGGCAAGCCCTTTTGGCTTCTTGAGATCCAGCACTATGCTCCGCTTCGAGCGGTTGCAATTCAGGAAAATCGCACCCATGCCTGGGTTTCGGGCCGGCCCAATATTGCGAACCGGGTCGCCACTTGGCGCCTCAACCTTAATCACATCCGCGCCCTGATCACCCAGGATCTGTGTCGCATAGGGTGCCATCAACATGTTCGAGAAATCGATGACTTTCACGCCATCCAAAGGCCGTCCCATGTTCCCCCTCTTATCCCGTTTCGGCCGCGTCAAACTGGCCGGAACAACGGAAGTGCATGACCACCTATGGTGTCGTGAAACACCACTTTCACCGCCTGCCCAACAACGACTTCATCAACATCACAGTCTACAATGTTGGATAACATCGTGACGCCCTCTTCCAAGGTCACATAGGCGATGACATAGGGTTTCTCTGTGCGGCGCATCACCGAATAGGTGTAGATGGTTCCATTTCCGCTAGCCTCGACCCAGTCCGTATCATCACTCAGGCAATGCGGGCAAATCCTGCGGGGATAATAGTGGAGCCTGCCACACGATCGACAGGTCTTAATGATAAGCTTACCATTCTTGGCACTCTCCCAATAGGCCTCCGTTTCCATGTTGATGTCAGGATCCGAATATGTGTGTTCCATCTGGCTCATGCGTCATAATTCCCCAAAATAACCGTAGCGCTGCCACTGCGGGTACCTATCTGCCCCCCCGTCCCATGTGCGAGCGCCAACGTGCAGTCCGGGACCTGAACAGCTGGGTGGGCCTCGCCGCGCAATTGGCGCACGGCTTCAATCACCTTGGTCATTGAGCCCCGGTTACTTGGGTGGTTGTTGCACAGGCCCCCACCGTCCGTATTGAAGGGAAGTTTTCCAACTCCCGAAATCAGGTTACCGTCGGAGACGAACTTGCCCCCCTCGCCCCGCTCACAGAAACCCAGATCCTCCAGAGTAATCAAAACCGTGATGGTAAAGCTGTCATAGATCGAAGCGTAGTCCATGTCGGCGGGTGTCACATTTGCTTCCTCAAAGGCGATGCGCCCCGAAGTCACACCGGCCGTATAGGTGAGATCTACTTGGCCTGCGTTCAGATGTTTGATCGCTTCGCCTTGACCCAAGACTTTTATGGAACGACCTCCCAGAGATTTAGCAATTTCAGGACTGACCATGACAAGGGCACCACCACCATCGCTGATCACACAGCAGTCAAGCCGGTGAAGGGGATCGGCAATCATCGGTGAATTGACCACGTCTTTCACCGTAACCACGTCCCGGAGAACGGCGCGCTCGTTGTGTTGCGCGTGATGCGAGGCAGCAACTTTAATCCATGCTAGCTGCTCAGAAGTCGTGCCAAAGTCGTACATATGGCGCATTGCAGCCATGGCATAGGTGTTCACGACCGCAGGGCGATAGGGCATCTCAAAGCCAACCTCGGGCGGCCCGCCATAAGAACGCGCACCTAACGTCTTCAGACCTTCAGCGCGGGGTCTTCCGGCAAGCGAGATTAGCGCCACGTTGCACTTCCCATCCGCGATGGCGTGGGCCGCATGACCAACGTGGACGATATAACTGGACCCACCTGTGTCCGTGCAATCTGTATACTTCAATTGCAAACCGATGTATTCGGCCATGGAAATACCACCAAGGCCAGGGGCGGTGCCATCGCAGAAAAAGCCGTCTACGTCATCTTTAGTCAGGCCCGCATCCGCCAGCGCACCCGCTGCCAATTCCGCATGCAACTGCGGGATCGTCTTGTCTATAGCCTTGCGTGTCGGGTGCTCGTACACCCCCGCAATGTAGGCCTTAGTTGGTCGCGCCATGGATCCACCTCTAGTTCGTGACCCTCGTGGATCAATAGCTTCTTGGTAGACCGAGAGCTTTCTCGGCTAAATAACTCAGGATTAATTGAGGGCTGACCGGTGCAAGTCGATGAATTAGGCTTTCTCGCAAATACCTCTCGACATGATATTCTTTTGCGTAACCCATGCCCCCATGGGTCATTACGGCGTTAGTGCAGGCCTTGAAGGTGGCTTCCGCTGCCAGGTATTTCGCTGCGTTAGCCTCGAGTCCGCAATCTTCCCCGTTGTCGTATTTGTTAGCGGCATTGAAAGCCATCATGTGAGCCGCCTCCAGTTCTGCCCAAGAAATCGCCAAAGGATGCTGGATCGCCTGATTCATGCCGATGGGGCGATCGAAGACGATACGCTCCTTGGCGTATTTGGTGGCTTTCCTGAGCGCGCAACGACCCAAGCCCACCATGGATGCGGCGATCAGAATGCGTTCCGCGTTGAGCCCGTGCAGCAAATAGCGAAAGCCCTTTCCTTCCTCTCCAATCAGGTGCTCCTTTGGGATTGGCAGACCGTCGATAAAGAGCTCGTTCGAATCAACGCACTTTCTCCCCATTTTGTCGATGACACGAATGTCGCAGTAATCTCGATCCAGATCTGTATAGAACAGCGACAACCCGTCGATCGGCTTATTCGTCTCGGAGATGTCCTTGGTCCTAGCGATCAGAAGCATCTTGTTCGAGACCTGAGCCGTCGAGGTCCAGATCTTCTCCCCATTGACTATATACTTCTCACCATCCCACTTAGCTCGTGTTTTTAGGCGTGTTGTGTCGAGGCCCGTGTTCGGTTCGGTGACAGCAAAACACGCAACATCCTGACGCTTGATGATTGGCGGCAGCCATTTGCGCTTCTGTTCTTCGGTGCCGAACACAACCACCGGGTGGAGCCCAAAGATGCCTATGACAATCGCCGCAAAGCCTGCATTTCCAGCCCCCGACTCAGTTATCGTCTGGGCCAAGATGGCGGCTTCGGTAATGCCGAGGCCGCTGCCGCCATATTCCTCTGGCATGGCGATGCCCATCCAACCATTGTCAGCAATGGCGCGGCAGAACTCTTCTGGGAATTCGCCAGATGAATCGCGTTCCAACCAATACTGATCATCAAATTGCTCCAAAAGCTTAGCAACGCTCTCCTTGATCTGACATTGAGTGTCAGAGAGCTCCATGTTCACAACGCAGTCTCCTAAGGTGTTTCTGATCCTAGCTTCAAAGCATAAGCAAGTTGTCTAAATTCGACGGCAGGAGTCAACGGTTCAGGGTTTTGACCATTGAAACATCGTGTTCTGAAGGGTGAAATTTGGATCCTCACAACTAGGTAAGAATTAATAACGCAAATTAGACGCCCAGCTTACTTCCTAAGAAGTCCTTCTGTTCTAATAACTCAGGTGTAGTACCTTCCCAAACTATACGCCCTTTTTCGATTACATAATGCATGTCTGCGATACGAGCTAAGTCGTTTACGTTCTTATCTACAACTAGAATTGCAATCCCCTCCTCTTTCAACTGATTGAGACAACTCCAGATTTCTCTTCGAACTATTGGCGCTAAACCTTCTGTCGCTTCATCGAGTAGTAAAAGTTTTGGATTAGTCATAAGTGAACGACCGATGGCTAACATCTGTTGTTCTCCGCCGGACAACAAATTTGCCATGTTGTCTATACGTGCGGATAATAAGGGAAATAAGTCGAGTATTTTCCCCAAGTTCCAAGGATCTGCGTATCTGTTTCTGTTTGCCGCAATGGCTACTAGGTTTTCTCGGACAGTTAAATTTGGGAAAACTTGCCGACCTTCAGGTACTAAAGCTATTCCCCTCCTGTTAATTTTGTAACTTTCGAGATGATCGATGGGTTCATTTTCGAGAAAGATGTCACCTTTAGTAATTTGTGTTATTCCCATAATTGAGTTTATAGAGGTCGTTTTTCCCATACCATTACGACCGATTAATGTAACCACTTCACCGCTATTGACGCTAAGAGAAACTCCAAATAACGCTTGGCTCGCTCCGTAATGGGTTTCAATGCCTCGGACTTCTAACAAGTGAGATCTCCATCTGTGCCGAGATAGGCTTCCCGCACTCTTTCGTCTGCCTTTATACTTTCAGGAGAACCGCTTGCTATGGCTCGACCGTAAACGAGTACGGTTATACGGTCGGCAAGTGCAAACACCACATCCATATCATGTTCTATCAGCAGGATCGTTTTTCTCTTCTTCAGTAGTTTCAATATTTCCAGTATTTTACCCCCTTCCTCTGAACCCATACCTGCCATGGGCTCATCTAGTAATAAAAGGTGTGGTTGAGTGGCCAAAGCCATCGCTATCTCTAATTGGCGGTGTTCGCCATGAGAGAGGTTTTGTACTTTCTCAAATTTTCGCCCCTCGAGCCCGACTTCCCTCAGGGTGTGCATCGCTGATTGACTTAGATCAACGTCGTCACGTGCAGATTTCCAGAATTTGTAGGAATGTCCCTCGTTAGCCTGCGTTGCAAGAGCAACGTTATCGATAACATTCATTTCTAGCATCAAGCTGGTTATCTGGAATGAACGAGCTATACCTATCCGGCTCCTTTTAAATGGTGGGAGCATTGTAATATCTTTGTCTTGAAAAAAGACACGTCCGCTATCAGGGAATATTTCACCTGAGAGCTGAGCGATAAGTGTGGTCTTTCCAGCACCATTGGGGCCAATAATCGCATGCAATTCGCCTTGTTCTACGTCCAAATTTAGCTCATCCGTTGCGACAACGCCGCCAAAAGTTTTGGACAGTTTGGCAATGCGAAGGATAGTCGGTCTCATCTAGATAGGCCTACCTTCGAGAGTAAACCATCAATCCCACCTCGCGCGAAAAGGACAACAAGTATTAACAAAGCGCCAAAGAAAAAATGCCAGTAAGTTGTAATACTGGAAAGCCACTCTTCCAAAAGAACGAAAGTCGCGGCACCCCATAACGGACCAAAAAGCGCGCCGGTTCCACCCAAAAGAACCATGAAAATTAGTTCACCAGACGCTGTCCAGTCCATCATTTCGGGGCTTATGAAGTTTGTGAAATTTCCCAACAAAGCCCCTGCATAACCGCACAGGCAACCAGACAGTACATAACAAACAAGCTTATATTTATATGTGTTATAACCGATCGACTGCATTCTTCTCTCATTACTCTTGGATCCGGCGATTACCATACCAAAACGAGATTGCATGATCCGTTTTACGATAAAGAGTGAAATTAGAAGAGATCCGAAGACAAAATAATATAGAGTGACGGTATCTTCGAGATCCAAAAAATTCCCAAACGTGCTTCTTGTATCAATTACTAAACCGTCGTCGCCGCCATATTCTTCAATGCTCACAATTCCGAAAAAGGCCATCTGTGTGAAAGCCATGGTTATCATGATGAAATAAACGCCTTTTGTTCTGAGACAAACGGCACCAGTTAGAAGAGCAAAAACCCCAGAAACAAGAACAGCTGTTAATAATTGGAATAAACCATCATAGATCTCATAGTAGGCAGGTATTCCGACGCTATAAGCACCTATACCGAGGTATGCGGCATGACCAAAGCTTATCATTCCCCCATGTCCAAGGATTAGATTAAGGCTTACTGCTGCAATAGTTAAAATCATTAATCTATTGGCAAGGTCCAAATAAAAATTATCCCCGGTCACTTTGACGTATAAAGGAAGCAGGGCGAGAAGAACCGCTGAAATTATAAAGGCGAAATTGAGAGGTTTTCTTTTTAGAGGTCCGCGCATATGATCAGCGCCCTTTAGGCGGGAACAGCCCTTGCGGTCTAAACGCAAGAATTGCCGCCATTAAAATGTATATTGCCATTGCGGATAGGGCTGGAGCGGCAGTTTCCGCATTTTGCTCCGACACAATGATCTTTAATAGAGTATCGAGAAATGATCTACCCATAGTATCAATAAGCCCTACCAAAATGGCCGCGACAAACGCGCCTTTGATCGAACCGATACCACCGATAATGATCACCACAAACGCTACGATTATTATCTCGTTACCCATTCCAATACTAGCCTCAGTTATCGGTGAGATCATCATCCCGGCGAAACCTGCCATAGCTGCTCCGACAGCAAAGACTATCGTGAAAAGTGATTTAATATCGATACCATGCGCAGACACCATCTGCCTGTTTGAGGCGCCTGCGCGAATGAGCATTCCTGTTTTTGTATGAGAAATTACAAAATAAAGGCCAAAGGCTAACAGTAGCCCGGCCAATATTATAGAAAGGCGAAAAGTAGGAAATTCAACACCAGGCAGAATAGTGAGTCGTCCATCTAGAAAAGCCGGAAGTTCTATAGCTTTTCCTTCGGGGCCCCAAAAAAAATGAACCATCGTGTCAAAACACAAAATCAGCCCAAACGTAGCTAGGACGTGGTCTAGATGGTCTTTGGAATAAAGGCGCCGAATGATTAAAACTTCAAGGAGAGCTCCAGCTGCTGCTGTCGCAGGAATAGCTATTGCTATAGCTAAGAGAAAAGAACCCATTAGTTCACTCAAGCTTGCGCAAAAGTAGGCGCCTATCATGTAAAGGGCACCATGAGCTAAATTTACGAAGTCCATAATACCGAAAACAAGCGTCAAACCGGAAGCCAGCAAAAATAAGAGCAGGCCGAGTTGAAGGCCATTCAGAAGTTGAGTGATTATCAACACCCAATCCATAGACTAAATCCTATAAAACTCTCTCTCTTTTCATTCTTAACTCCATATTACAGTTTTTATCCGGAGTTTTAAAAAGATACGGCGGAACAAATATCCCGCCGCATCTGAAATCATTCAAAGGACGATAAACTACATTGAGCAGTCCTTTGCATATGTATCTTGGTGGTTCTTGAGAACAACCTCTTGCACTGACGTAGTCCAAACCCCTTCTGAGTCTTTTACAACTTTTCTCGAATAAAAGTTTTGGATCGGAAAATGATTATTTCCATAGGAGAATTTTCCACGAACGGATGGAAAATTAGCGGTTTTCATTGCCGCTCTCATTCCATCCATATTTGAAAGGTCACCGTTTACCGCTTCGACAGCACTTTTGATTAGAAATATCGTATCGTAGGACTGCGCCGCATAGAAAGATGGATAGCGGCCATACTTTCTCTTAAAACCCGAAACAAATTTTTTATTTTGTGGGGTATCTAAATCGGGCGCCCAAAATTGGGTCATGACTGATCCCATTACCCCGCTCATATTTGCTTTTTGGAGTTTAGGTAAGGCTATGGAGTCAACTGTGAAGACTGAGTACAGCGGTATTTTTCCCTGGAGGCCGGCTTGCGCATACTGCTTGATAAATGCGCCACCTGCTTTACCAGGATAAAAAACAAAAATGCCTTCAGCGCCAGATGCTTTTGCTTTCGCTAACTCCGCCGAAAAGTCAAGTTGGGCATCTTTCCCCCACTTTGTAAGATCTTTTCCAACTATCTTGCCCTTAAAAGTTCTGGTTACTCCAGCAACCATGTTTTTCCCGGCGGCATAGTTGGGAGCCATAACGTAGAGTGACCCAACATTGTTTAAATTAAGAACCTCTCCCATTGCCATAGGCGTTTGGTCGTTCTGCCAGGATGTAGAGAAAAAGTTTTTATGGCATAGCTTTCCTGCCATTTGCGAGGGCCCTGCGTTTGAGCTAATTAGAAATTTTCCTGCCCCTAGAGCAGACTTTTGGGAAGCAAGGAGAACATGCGACCATATAAACCCGGATACAAATTGTACCTTGTCCTGCTTTACTAATTTGTCTGTTTTCTGTTTCCCTATAGCTGGTTTAAAACCGTCATCCTCAATAATTAGCTCAACATCACGTCCAGCCATTTTCCCACCAATGTTTTCCATGGCGAGGTTCACTGCGTCTACCATATCTTTTCCGATGACTCCGGCAGGCGTAGTGATAGTCGTAACAAAGCCAATTTTGACTTTTTCAGCGGCCGCGGCAGACCCGGCAACCATCAGCCCCGCGGATGCAAGAAGTAAAAACTTTTTGAACATTCTAAGATCCTCCCAGTTTCAAGTGGCATGATGCCGAAAATTGATGGAAATTCAACACTAGTGTAGGGTCTTATAGGTGCTCTCCGCCGCCATGCCCTGTGCCGTGGTCAAGCCGTCCGAGAGGAAGCCTGCGTCGGTTATATCAATTTTGCCTCTAAGACCTGCTGCAGCCCAATTCTTAACGCGTCTCAAGACTCTGTCATTAACAAAAAAACACTTACACAGCGTCAGGCTAGAGCGGAGCTGTTTCCGTTAAGACGGATTTAAATTCCACTTAAGGGAGCAGCATCCTGTGCAAAGGCCAGCTCCATGTCATCAGTGATCGCCTGGCCAAGACGCGGATAAACACGTGAATAGGGTAACACCGTACTAATCTCATTTGCACCTAAGTAACGAGAGCAAACCTGGTCAGGGTCGTGTCGGCCCTAAAAATAAAAATCGCAAGAATCGGATGGTTTAAGCTTATCGTTGCGCGTTAAAGTGCAGTCATCATGAACAAGTACACCCAAAATACAGTTAACGACGATTTTCAATGGATCGCTGCGGCCATTCATTGCCTAGTCGAACGCCAGGAGGACCAACCGGCACTGGACGAGATCGCTGCCTTTACCGGCTTAAGTCCGCATCATCTTCAGCGGGTCTTCGCCCGCTGGGCCGGGCTTAACCCGAAGAAATTTCTCAAGCATGTGACTTTGGCTGCCGCTAAAGCCCGTCTGATCGCATCGGCTAACATTATGGACGCTGCTTTTGATATTGGCCTCTCCGGATCTAGTCGGCTACACGATCTATTTGTTACTGTGGATTTGGTTACGTCTGACGAATACAAGGGTCGGGGCAATGGGTTGGTCTTCAAATATGGATTTCATCCTAGCCTATTCGGCGAGGTTATTGTCGTCGTCAACAAACGCGGCCTTGCCGGGTTGGGCTTCACACCAGAGATTGGGCGCCCGCAAGCCCTGGCCGAACAAAAAAACGGCTGGGAACTAGCCACTTGGAAGCACGACCAAAAGTCGACCTTGGGATATGTGGAGCGGATTTTCGCCAGCGCTTCGGACGCAAACGCACCTCTATCAGTGCTTATGCGCGGAACCCCTTTCCAGATCAAGGTCTGGGAAGCCCTATTACGAATTCCAAGTGGGAGATTAATTTCCTACGGCGACCTGGCCGTTCGGATCGGCCAACCCACTTCGGCCCGGGCTGTCGGCACCGCTTGCGGGGCAAACCGGTTGGGCTTCCTGATCCCCTGTCACCGGGTAATTCGGGAGACGGGCGCTGTCACGGGTTATCGCTGGGGCGCCAACCGCAAACACGCCATGCTGGCTTGGGAGGCGGCGAAGGCAGAGGAATTGACATAGCCTGGTCCAGGCGCGGGTCCAGACAGAAGTCAGATACCTACGAACATCTTGTCTGCTCGGCCTTGAACGGCCGGGAGATGGTTTTTTAAAGGCTTAAGCCAGTCTAGAATCAAAACATGAATTTGGTCTTTGACATCCTATCTAAGTATCTTGACGACCCCGCAACCGGCTGGTCCATCGGAACCTTCGGCGTGATCGCTGAATTTCATCGGGATCCAAACGAAGCGGTAGAGATCAATCTTTCCTCGGACCACGGCCAAGTCCGCACGGCGCGCGGTGCCATCTCTATTCTAAGTAATCCGGCAGCGCGCTTAATTCCTTATGAAACGGTCTCCACTTTGCCTACAGCCTGGAACCAGGGGGTCATGGTGTGCCTCCCGAAGGCTGCCGCTACGCTTAACGCCCACAAAGGGGTCTCTGACTTGGGACCGGATAACGATGCCTTGATGCCGGCTTCGGACGCACATCTGTACGACCTCGGTTTCGCTTGCCGTCACATCGAGGCCTGCGTGCGGACCGCCGATCCGGCCCTTCGCAATGCCTTATCAGATGTATCGGGAACCCCTTTTTTTGATCTTCCAATGGAATTCGTAGAAGCCCTGAAGACGGCCAACCCAGTCCGTGTGTTCCGCTCCCGATTGGGTCGGATCGAGGTGGCTCAGGAGATCCCCGACAGCAATGGGATCACGCCCGTGGGTCCGCACACGCATATATTACCAAAGCTGTTCGGCCAAAAGCGAGAGCAATCCGCGAATATCCCTATCCCAGACGACTGGACTATAGCGTTGGCCTTCTATCCGCCACATCCCATACGCACCGCTAAAGGAAGTTTCAAACCGTTCGACAAGATCACTTTCAATGCCTTCCAAACGCTGATCCAGAATTACGCCCCGCCCGCTTTGGCAGCAGCTAAGCGGGAAGCCTGGAAGTACTTAGACACAGATGAAGCAGCCGCACCCGAAGTGATTCCTAAAACTCGTCATGCCCGCACTGCGTTTCGCGTTGCGCTTCGTCAATGGGAACATTTGCACGGGGTAAGCCCCTCTTCGACGGCATGGCGGCAACTTTGCGATTCGGCCCACCTCGCGTCGGGGGCCGATATCCGCCCACCTCATGACACGAACGCCTGAGCCTCCGCCCTCGTTTCGCGGATCACTGGGGACGAATAACCAAGCCTGCCCGCCTTTGCACAACAGCTTAGGACCCGAAGTAAAAGGTCTACAGATTGCTAATGGACGCCGTAGCTAGGTTGAAATCGCGCACAAGTTCAGTGGTCAGAGCACTGGGCGCCGTGTGCCGAGCAAATGCATAGCACAACAGGCTGTAACCGACCCCCAGCATGATCAAAGGGCGGAGCGGATACATATCCGGCAAAGGATCTGTATCGTTCGTGTAAATTCCAGAGCTTTATGTCATCGGCGGGTCGCCAAGCTCCAACCGCCGTGATATTCTCCTTGTCAATCGGAGGAGGATAACAATCAATGCGCTACCTGCACACCATGGTCCGAGTAACGGACATAGACGCGTCGCTTAATTTTTATTGTAATCTCTTGGGCCTGAAGGAGATGCGCCGCATCGACCGTCCGGAGCATAAATATTCGTTAGTTTTTGTCGCCGCGGAAAAAACGCCCGATGCGGAAATCGAACTCACCTACAACCATGACCCCGAGGAATACACAGGTGGACGCAATTTTGGCCACCTCGCCTTTCGGGTCGACAATATTTATGAGAGCTGTCAGAGGCTAATGGATGGCGGTGTTATTATCAACCGCCCACCTCGGGATGGCCGCATGGCTTTCGTGCGTTCGCCTGACGGTATTTCCATCGAACTTCTACAAGAGGGTGAACCGCTAGAGTGCATTGAACCCTGGACGTCTATGGAGAACACCGGGGTGTGGTAGGCGGTCAATTGAGGTTTTGCTTATACAAATAGCTAAAACGGATTATGCGGACTACTCAACAACCGACCGCGGCAGATGATAACCAGTCATGACAGTTGGTTCAGATCTATGGAACGATTCATCAAATGAAGGTACTCTGCAGATGAATCCTCAAAAATCAGTCCAAGCATCATAACCAATCGACCAATTGCACGGTTAGCGGCTCAATCACCCGCAGGCGGTACCTTGATTGGACCCAGGATGTCCTCGATCTTTTCGCGCCTGGGCACCTCGCCCGGCACGTAATTTTTCATGGCCTCGATTACGAAGGCCAGAATATCTGGTGTGGTGCCGCAGCAGCCGCCAATAATCCGCGCGCCACAATCACGAGCAAGTTTGGCGTAATCCGCCATCACCTCCTTGGTTCCCGAATATTGCACCGTCCCGTCCACCATCTGTGGCATACCGCAATTGCCCTTAGCGATCACCACATCGTCGTCGTGGGCAGCCTCACAAAGACCAACTAGGGTATCAACTAGCATGCTCGGCCCGGCGCCGCAGTTAGCGCCAAAGGCGATCAAGCCTGGGTCGAAGCCGTGAACAAAGTCGAAGGCGCTTTGCGGCGTGTCACCCATCATGGTCCGACTAGCGGTGTCGAAGGTCATGGTCGACGCGACCGGAAGACCAGATTTCATGGCACCCCGAATAGCGGCGCCGAGTTCGTCAAAAGCGAAGATAGTTTCAATCCAAATAACGTCACAACCACCCTCTGCCAAAGCTTCCGCCTGTTTGGTAAAAGTCTCTTCTACTATATCTGGCGTTAAGTCGCCAAAAGGCTCCATCATACCACCAGTTGGACCCATCGACCCGGCTACCACCACTGGTCGGCTGGCGTCATCCGCCACTTCTCGAGCCAGCTTCGCGCCGTTGACGTTAAGCTCCTTATATTTGTGATCCATCTTGTCAAGAATTAGCCTATGCGGGTTCGATCCAAAAGTGTTGGTCAATATGATGTCTGCACCCGCATCAGCGAAGGCTTGATAGAGGCCTTTGGGTTTCTCCGGATCATCTATGTTCCAAAGATCTGGTGGACTGCCCGGTTTTAGGCCTAATTCAAAGGCATTAGTACCAGTGGCTCCATCTGCCATGAGATAGTCGCGTTCGGCTAGCAGATCAGCCAACACAGTACTCATCGTAAGTTCCTCTCCTTGCTGTCAACGCGGCGCTCTCGAGTTTTCGCCAGTATGTCCCGTTTTACCTCATCTGAAGCGGTGCCCCAAACAGCGACCTCGTCTCGGGTGCGAAAACAACCGATACACAGATCTGCCGCTAAATCCAACTGGCAGATTCCGATACACGGTGAGTCTACTGCGGCCATGCTTTTTGTTCCCATTAAGATGCACGGAAAGTAAGGACACCAAACAGAAATGCAAGCACTCGTCCCACCCTCTGGAGAGAGACCCCTCAGAAGGGAACAGCCAACTCTGGCCGAGGCCGAATGGTGGTACGCTTCATCAATCGAGTGGAGGCAGGATCGAACGCGTCCCGCCGATGCATGGTTGACGCATTATCCCATAGAATAGCGTCGCCCCGCTGCCATTGATGGCGGTATACGAATTCCGGTCGAATAATCCAATCAAACAACTCATTCAGAAGGTCGCGGCTCTCGTCTTCGGGCAGACCGTCGATGAGGGGCACCATGGCCGGGTCCACATAGATAGCCTTGCGGCCGGTGATTGGGTGGGTGCGGACCACGGGCTGTAGTACCGGCGGAGTGCGTTTTGACTGCTTTTCATTAGTCGGCACGCTCCAAGTGCCGTTGAAATATTCGTAGGAATGAACGGCGCAGAGACCCTCAAGACGCAGCTTCATATTTTTTGGCAAGGCCTCATAGGCGGTGGCCAGGTTGGCAAAATAGGTGTCGCCTCCCCAAGCTGGCAGTTCAAAGGCGCACAGCATAGACCCAATCGCCGGTTCAATCATGTAGCTCTGGTCATGGTGCCAACCCAACTCCTTGTCCTTGAGAATTCCAACCTCTCGGCCCGCCTCAACCTTGTTGGAAACTTGCAGAAGCTCAGGATAATCCGGGTCCAGGTACTCCTCTCGCACGTGAATTTCCAACTCGCCCAATCGGCGGCAGAAACCAATGATGCTCGTCTCCGTTAATGCTTGGCCACGGAACAAAGCAATGCCGTTATCGTACCACAGGCGTTCAACATCCGCGAAGGTTTCATCAGCCATGTCAGCGTCCAGTGCAACATCCAGGTATTGGACGCCGAAGGCTTCCATTAATGGTTGGGTCGAAACTGCCATCTATTCGTCCTCCGGCACGCCGAGCCTGGAAGGCGCGCGGGGTTTGTGAACGCAGGTCACGTGTCGTCCATTTTTGGCAAGTACGCGCACGCCAGAGGCTATATTTGACATAGTGATGGCGACGCCGGATTGGCCCCGCTGGGTGCAGCAACCGAGAACGGCATAAGTCATATGGCGCCTCTTTTCGCAAACATGTCCTCACCACTATGATTAGACAGCAATCTAAATCCAAGTACCCGTGTTTCATTCGACCACTTATGTGCTATTAGATATGGGCGAGCCCAAGGAGGCACTCATGGAAGATCATCTTATGGCAACGCGCAAGGTGGCAGTTGAAGACGTATATATCCCGGTGAAACGAAAGAAATCCCTCGAGCCAAAAAAGATTGAAGCTATTGCGGAAAGCATGATTGATGAGGGCCAAAAAACGCCGATCCAGGTTCGTCAGGACGAAAACCGATTGGTTCTAGTGGAGGGCCTTCACCGACTGGAAGCCTGTCGGGCACTGGGCGAAGATATGATCAAGGCGATTTTTGTTCAGGCAAGGCGATTCTGAATGGCGCGCTATGCGCCGATCATCAGCCCCGACCTCTTGTTCTACAAAACCGACATTGCGATACGTAACGCGAGCGGGCACGCAAATCCCCTACCGCCGCAGACACCGAGCATTCTGAAAATTGCCAATCAAGAAAATCCAGTGGTTACACCACCGTTTTGGGAAATAAGTAGTAATTCTATTCGAAAAACATGGGTTTACCGTAGGAGCGCGAGCCGTAGAGCAAGGGTACGCCCGAGCCTAGTACAACTTCTTCCACGTTGCCTAGGAAGATGAAATGGGATCCCGCGCGATGAATTTCTTCGACCCGGCAGTCGAAGCTGGCTAAAGCTCCGGTGAGTACAGGTGCACCGGTCACTGCAGCTTGCCAATCGGCGACGTCGAACATATCCTCGGCTGAAGTAATGGTGGCAAACGTATCGGAAACCCGCTGCATGTTATCTGCTAGGACGTTGACACAGAAAGCGGCGTTCTGCCTTATTGCTGGCATAGCGCGGCTCTGATGATGGATGCAGGCAAGAACCATGGGAGGATCTGCCGAAACTGAGCACATGGCGCTAACCGTAACGCCTGCACGCCCTGCAGGACCGTCGGTAGTGACAACCGACACTGTCTGCGCCGCTCGGCTCATACCTTCAAGAAAATCATCGCGTGTCATGGCACCTCGCTTTCCCCAACACTATGGCTAAAGCGAGCTGGAGATTGAAGCGCAAATATGTATCAAAAAGCGAACCTAGTCCCCGGCAGCCAAAGGAGGGGTCGGCACATTAATTCAGCGATGGGACTTCTTCGATCTGACGATCCAGCACCATTTACCGTTATCAATCCCGACGGTCCCACCCCCATGCTTCTAATCTGCGATCACGCCAGCCGCCGAGTACCTCTGGCGCTGGGCGACCTTGGTCTGGATGCCGCTAGCTTTGACCGTCATATTGCATACGATATAGGCGCCAAAGCGGTCTCCCAACGTCTATCAAATTTTCTGAACGCGCCCTTGGTGTTGGCTGGGTTCTCACGCCTAGTGATCGACTTGAACCGACCAGCCGATCATCAAGAGTCCATTGTCGTGGAGATCGATTCGACGCCCATTCCCGCCAACCAAAACTTGGACGAGACAGCGAGGCGCCAACGCAGAATAGAACTTTTTGAGCCATACCACGACGCCGTTAAGCAGACCCTGATGCGGCTTTGGAAGCGCGGCACGCCACCAGCAATTCTCTCCATTCACAGCTTTTCCCCAAATTTTGGAGACAAGCCGCGGCCATGGGACATCGGCGTCCTATGGAACCGCGACCCGCGGATCGCCATGCCGTTGATGGACATGCTTAAGGCGCGCGACCTCAACGTCGGTGATAACGAACCATATTCTGGACAGCAGCTGGCTTATACCATCGATTTTCATGGCGGCGCAGCCGGCTTGGCTAATTGCGTTATCGAGATCAACCAAGACCAAATCTGTGACATGGCGGGCATCGACCGATGGGGAGGAATATTGGAAGAGATCATACCCGAGATTCTCAAGATACAAAGTCTCCATTTGGTAAAACCATTCTGATCGTCTACATGAGGAAAGATACTTCCTAGCCGATGTAGGTACGCTTGGTCGAACAAAGGATCGACTAACCGGCAACTCACGAGCGCTTACAATGCCTTGCAGAACCATGAAGCGCTTCGTATTTTGCCGCGTCTAGAGGACAGTCTACGACAATGACTTGAAAAGGGGCTTTAAATGACAGATGCAGGCGGTGTGGCAGGCGATCGTTTGAGGACGATCATCGAACGGATCGAGCGGTTAGAAGAAGAAAAGAAAGCCCTTTCCGAAGATATCCGTGAGATCTACTCAGAAGCCAAGGGCGCCGGTTTTGACGTCAAGGTCATCCGCCAATTAGTCCGCCTGCGCAAGATGGATGCCACGGACCGCAGTGAGATGGAACAAGTCTTGGACGTTTACAAGCGTGCGCTAGGCATGGAATAGCCAGTCTAAGCGCGCAGAAAGGCGCGCATGGCGTAGTCGCGCAGATCGGCCACACAAACGTCGATGGACATGCACCCCGTATCCAAACTCAGAGCCGGGCTCTCTGGCCGCTCGTAGGGTGAGGAAATTCCCGTGAAATCTGGAATTATCCCGGCCCGCGCCTTCTTGTATAGCCCCTTTGGATCGCGTGCCTCGCATACCTCCAAATTCGCGTCGACAAAAATCTCGTGAAATTTCGCGCCCAGGATTTGGCTAGCTCGATCGCGGTCCGCGCGAAAAGGTGAAATGAACGCTGTAATTACAACCATGCCCGTGTCGACGAACGCAGCCGCCACCTCGGTAACACGGCGAATGTTCTCCTGACGATCCCTATCGGAAAACCCAAGATCACCGTTCAAACCGTGGCGAAGGTTATCACCGTCGAGAACAAATACCTTAAAACCCTCCGCGAATAGAGCCTGCTCAAGACCAATGGCCAAAGTTGACTTTCCAGACCCTGATAGGCCCGTAAACCACAGGACTCCTCCCTCGTGGCCATGCCGACGAGCACGCGCGCATGGGCTTACCGTGGAGAAGAGCGAGCAATCGCCTGCAGTCGAGGGAGGTATAGTGGTCATCTTAATAGAGTGCGTGTTCCGATCGTGATTACTTGTACGGACTAACTCGGGTTTTTACAAAAGAACTGAGGGCATCTTCAAGGGGCATGTCCTTGTTATTCCAACTAGGNCTGCATGATACNTTGACCTTGCTCGATGAAAATTCCNAAATGTTCNGNGATCTCCTCAGCTTGTTTTAATAAGTCATTACCAATCACTGCTACTCCTTCAGTCAAAGCCCAGCTGTAACACCCGTTAACGATTGGTCAGGCCTAAAGAATTAGTAAGCAACACCACATCGTTGACCACTTCCCAGCGCGGTTTAATATATTCCTGCCACAGGAGCGAGCCATCTGTTACTTATCGGCTTGGTGAGTAACTTGGCTGTGGTTGTCGGGTGCGCTGAGCCCCTATTAGTATCAGTATGGGCACAGCTATCCCTTGACAGGATATTATAGTGCTATACTTCAACTCCATCTCTCTTAAGCGTACCTTCACCTCGTCTTTTCAAAATTTCTGGATTTCCAGCCACTGAGGACTGAGGTCACTATTCAATCAACGCTAATGTGTGCATCCAGCGAAGACGTAATAATATATCATGTATCATCTATTTTTTTTTGGTCAGGCTTACGTCAAAACCCATCGATCCACTGCAGGTTCCGCGCTACACTAACTTTTGCAACGGCGTCCATAAGACCGTCACCGCCGTCTTCGATGGTGAAACACAGAATATGACTTACCAAAGCCTCGTCCGGCCTTCCGACTTTCATCCACACACCCAGGCCTATTTCAACGACGCCTGCGTGGCGGTCACCGGCGGCAGTGGATTTATCGGCTCGCACGTGGTCGAGCAATTGTTAGCACTTGGTGCGCAGGTGATCGTTCCGAGTCGGCAGGCGGCACCGCCCTTCTTAGCCCATCTGGGTAATCTTATTGATATTCGCCCTTGCGATTTTCAGCACCTCGCTCAGGCCAAATCCGGCATTGACGGGGCCGATGTGGTCATGAACCTAGCGGCAAGTGTTGCCGGAATTGAATACAATGCCACTCATCCAGAATCAGTCTTTCGCAATAATATGCGCACCTTCCTCAATGTCATAGAAGCCGCCCTTCAGGTTAAGGCACGGCGGTTCCTAGTTGTCAGTTCAGCATGCATCTATCCACGCCACTGCCTAGTTCCAACCCCAGAAACGGAGAGCTTAACCGACAGTCCGGAACCAACAAACGCAGGATACGGCTGGGCGAAGCGGATGGAGGAATTCGCGGCCACCGCCGCTGTAATTGAACACGGATTGGAGGTCGCGATTGCGCGCCCCTACAACGCCTACGGTCCGCGTGATAACTTCAATCCCAGGAGCTCTCATGTTCTTCCGGCGCTAATCTTGAAAGCTCACCAAACCACCGATGGCACGCTTCCTGTCTGGGGAGATGGCACTCCGACCCGCTCGTTCCTGTATGTAGATGATTTCGCTCGCGGCCTGATCGAAGTCACCGCCCGCTATGCAGCTGCGGACCCTCTTAACATTGGCGCCTCCGAGGAAATCAGCATCGGCACCGCCGCCTCCATGGTGGCGGAAATTATGAGCCGCCAACGTGGCACGGCGATCACCCCGACCTTTATTCCCACGTCACTAACTGGACAACCGCGCCGGGATTGCGATACCACAAAGTTGGAACGCGCGTTAGGTTTTCGACCGAATGTGGGGCTGCGCGAGGGTCTGGAAAGATCGGTTGCCTGGTTCATAGAGAACCGTGAACTGGCCTTGATAGCGCACCATCAGTAATTAATAGATCTTTGCGAACTTGAGGGTAGCTGACCCTCCAATTGCGACGCATTGCTCTCAAGAAACGGATGTACGCGCAAATTTGCACCCTCATGTGCCAGCTGCACCATGTTAGCGAACTTCGCTCAGTTTTCCGCAATCTTGCCCGGCCATGTCCATAGAGCAGACACGTCTGGCGCCCCCGCGAGTGATCAGGAGCAACGGCTTCGTATGTGGACACCTTTGGTCCAGGCAATGTAACTTCTTTTTATTAGAGGGAGAAAGATCATGCGGGCAGAGACCATCGCTACGTATCCCATCGCCGGTGCCCTGGGTGCCGAGGTGAGTGGCATTGATTTGGCCCGACCTCTCTCCAATCCCGAGACCGAAGCCATCCGTCAGGCCCTGTGGAATCACAAGGTGATTTTTTTCCGCAGCCAAAGCCTAAGCCCCAAGGGCCTTCTCCGCGTCGCCGGCATTTTTGGTGGCATCTACCGCGTGCCCTTCGTCAGGGCGCGGGACGA
The DNA here is from genome assembly GCA_002709525.1 of Magnetovibrio sp. Lineage (GTDB taxonomy): Bacteria > Pseudomonadota > Alphaproteobacteria > Rhodospirillales > Casp-alpha2 > UBA3470. The sequence goes on from PARE01000018.1 coordinate 48,329, forward strand.
CTTTCCAGACATCATCGACATCGTCAAGGAAGCTGAGGATGACAACAAATACAATTTTGGGGGCGTATGGCACTCAGACGCTACGTTTGAAGCATGCCCACCCATGGGCTCGGTCCTTTACTGCCTGGAGTCTCCACCACATGGCGGTGACACATTATTCGTCAACATGGAAGCTGCCTACGCCGCCCTATCAGACGTTATGAAGACAACGTTGGACGGTATGGTAGCCCTGCACAGCGCAGAACGTAACTACGGTTCCGGCGGCTATTTTACAGATGATAAAAAGCAAGGCGTTTCCATGAGTATCGAACCATCGGCAGAGGGTGATAAGCTGATGGAGCATCCCGTAGTCCGGACCCACCCGGAGACCTGCAACAAGGGTCTCTTCATAAACCCCATCTACACCATGCGCTTCAAGGGCATGCCAACCCAGGAAAGCCAGCCAATCCTGAATTTCCTTTACAATCACGCAGTGCGGCCTGAATTTCAGTGCCGGTTTGGTTGGACTACGGGCGCGCTGGCTATTTGGGACAATCGCTGCACCATGCATTTCTCCATCAATGATTACGCCGGCTATCGTCGCCATATGAACCGTGTCACCATTGCTGGCGACCGACCCCGCTAATCGGCGTTACTGGAGACTTTCATGAGTGTACACAAGACAGCCATCATTGGCCTCGGTGCCATAGGTATGGGGATGGCCCAATCAGCACATGTCGCAGGGTTGCAAACCGTGGGCATGGACATCAACCCAACGGCAATGGAATCCCTCGCTGCCAGCGGTGCCGGAGTCGCAGAAACCCCGGCTAAAGCGGCGGCCGGTGTGGATTCTTTAGCCGTGGTCGTGGTCAACGCCGCGCAGACGGAGACCGTTTTGTTTGGAGACAACGGCGCCGCTGACACGCTGCCCAAAGGCGCGGTTGTCCTGGGTTGCGCCACCGTGCCAGCCGACACCTGCCGCCAGATCGCGGCAAGGGTTGAAGAACGCGGACTGCACTATCTCGACTCACCAATCAGCGGCGGCGCCGCAAAAGCTGCCAGCGGCGAGTTAACCGTCATGGCGTCAGGCACGGCGGTGGCCTTTGACCGGGCGAAGCCATTTCTAGATGCAACTTCGGAAACAGTCTTTGACCTCGGACGCGAGGCTGGACAAGGTTCCACCATGAAAATGGTCAACCAGTTGTTAGCCGGCGTCCACATCGCCACCGCCATGGAGGCCGTGGCATTGGGCCTAAAAGCAGGACTGAACGCACAATCTATCTACGACGTGATCACTAGAGCCGCTGGAAATTCCTGGATGTTTGAAAACCGCGTACCTCGGGTTATAGCTAGCGATTACCAGCCAAAAAGCGCCGCCGGTATTTTCACAAAGGACCTGGGAATCGTCCTCTCGGAGGCAGAACGCTTAGGTTTGGAGCTACCGCTGGCTAGGACAGCCTTATCCCGCTATCGAGCCGCCGCTGACATGGGTCTCAAGGGTGAGGATGACGCGGCAGTCATAAAGGTCTATGCCGCAGCTGCGGGTATTGATCTTCCCGAACCAGTCAACTAATCAGTCGATATCCCAGGATTTCTCAAGCGCTGGACGAGCCTGCAGACGTTTTACATAAGCTGTGACTGCTGGTTTATCCGCAATGTCGCCTCCGTTGCGCGCCGCCACAATGGCTGCGTGACCACACATGATATCAGCGGCGGTAAAGTCACCAATTAGATAATCCTTATCGCCCAGGCCAGCCTCTATTGCAGCTAGCATACGGCCGAGCAATTTCTTCGCGCGAGCGATATTGGTGGGGTTGCTCTTCTCGGCGGATAGAATACGGGTCTCCACAACCAATGTGTTTACGGGCGGCATGAGCATGCCCTCCGCGAAATGGAACCATTGTAAAAAGTTGGCGAACTCGTCCGAGGACGGCTTGGGCGCCAACTTGCCGTCTCCGTAGCGGGCTAGGATATATTGTACTATAGCTCCGGACTCAAAAATGTGTTGCCCATCATCTTCCAGACATGGCACTCGGCCAAGCGGGTGTATGCCCAGATAATCAGGTTCTCGCATACGTTTGTCGGTAAGGCCGTCAAATTTATGTAGTTCATAACCCAAGCTCAGCTCTTCGCAGAGCCAGACTATACGCACGGCGCGAGTATTCGGAGCGTAGTAAATTTTCATTATGATTATTTCTTTGGACGTAATTGGATAGAGAATCTTTTTTTAAAGATTTCCTCTATGCGGTCAAAACAACAACCATACCGAACAACTGTAAAGTCTCGAAAATCAATTATGCTACTGGATACACCCTCTTGATTTGCGTATTTGGCTGTTCCGTGGTCGATGACAATATCTGCTTCATTAATCAATTCTGGCTCAATATCCGCAACACGAAACTTACTACCCGTCAATGAAATATTTGCTGATGATCCGAAAGCTGGTTGTCCCAAGTCGAAACACAGCTGCGAAAATGTATTATGGAATAGACCCGCATTTAATAGCATATCTAACGTGCCCGCCTTTGATGAGGCTGAGACGACATAAGGGTCCACGCCAGCTAGGTGAGTGCTCGAAGGATCAAATGGCGCTACTACCGAAAATGGCAGGTTATATTCACTGAATAATGCTCGCTAAATTTCACGCCCTATCTCGCCAATTTGATGGATCTTTAGCGAATGGTCCATACAGGCGAACATCCCACTTGGCTTATCAAAACTTCGTTTTTTGATAGAAAATATTTTTTTAATCGCTGAGCACTTGTGTCCTACAATTGCATAAGCAACGTCCAGTGGGACAATCGCAATCCCACCGTCAGTTATGACCTCGTAAACGGCCTCAGCATCTTTTTGCACGCGCGTTGGCGTTAATTTCATTGCGGTTCACCGCCTGTAATTAGAAACTACTCTACCAGTGCCGTTGGCGAGGGTTTTCCTTCATCTCTTTGTACAAAACAAAATTGACAAATATGAAAAAAGCCACAACCCATCCCTCACTCGAGTCTACATCCGCTTGCCACATAAGGATTGCCCCAAACAGAACCAAGAATCTGAAAAACACGCTAATAACCAGCAAAGCCCCCTCTGGCCTTCCACCGATCAAATATCTGATAATAAGGTAAATTATTGTCGCAAAAGCAGAAAATCTTACGGTCTGCCATCTGTGGTAAGGTATTGGCTCTGCATCGGCAATGTTGAAAGGGAAGAAAATCTGAAGCTTAAATAAACCAAGGATTATTACCAGTGCGCACCAAATCGCCAACAAAACCAAAAGCATTTTTGAAATACTCATAACTTAGCTCCGCCACTCAACAAACTAAATTTAGAATCAATATAATATACATGATTAAGTTTGCTGAGATTAGGAAAACTAGGTTGCATTTCACCTCATTCAAGCTTCACGTGCCCGATGGCTCAAAGTGCATAATTAACGTTGAACGCTGAAGCTATCGCGACTTTCTCGTCGACACAGTTTTCAAATATACAGATACGGGCTGACGCAACCACTAGGGCGAAGCCAGATGGATCAGAGCCTAGCTTAGAAGCTGACAATCCAGCTAGCCTAAGTTGGTCATGACATAACAGGGCTTAGTCCAATCCGCCAAAGCAATATAGATAACAAGACAAGCTGTGCAGCATTTATTAACACGGATGCGCGGTGTCCACGATTGAATTTAGAACTGGCAATCATGTCACCAGCCAGCATTTGATCTCGCCAATTATTAATTTGGGGCATAAGAATTTGCCGAGACCCCAAAGCAGCGAAAGCGACAAATGCTGCAATCAAAGCGTTTGTGAAGTTGCTGAACGCGAAGAGGATAGAAGCCGTTAGGGCCAGCAAGCCTGAGACAAGGTAGTACCATGGAAACAGTTCTCGGATGAATCCTCCGGCAGCCTCAGCTGGGAGTTTGATGAACACTAAAGGAGCGACCACCAGAGAAAAAAATAACATCGCTCCAAGGGTCAGCGCGGTGACAATAAATCCTGCTATCTGAAATATTTCATATGTCATTGCTCGAAACTATAGCCTTATCTGCTGTCTTTTACCTCACAACCAGGGATACCAGTTAATTTTAAAGGTCCGCCTAGCCACAATACCGGGTGTCCGGTAGCCCGCTCGCCTAGCTCCAAGTTAATCAAAACCAGTATTAACGTTGTGAACGGCTGGTTTTGGGAATTTTCCACAGAATTCAAGGCACTCGCCAGAATTCTGAGCAGCGAACCATCGCTGTCTTTCGGCTTCGCTTTGGCACCAGATTATCAGGCTAGACCGCTCACCCGAAGAAATACAATCCACGAAGTGTCTATTTTTCCCTGAATGGACAATCATAAAACCTTTTTTGTGATCGACCCGTATCCGCTCATGCTCTGACGCATCAGTATCGACATGGGTCGGGCAACGCTCTCCTTCAAAAACCAGGTCAGAACCAGTAAAACCCTCGTTCAAGCAAATGTTGAGTGTCAGAAAACTGTCATCAACATGAAAACCTAAGTCTCGATCTGAAGAAGCACCATATCTCACGATGTAGCTGTGTGTCGTATCGATTGGCAATCTATACCTCTCCGGGAGTATCTTGGGCGATACATCCGCAACAAACATTTCAACCAAAGCGTCCACCAACGGCTCAATTCCAATTTCTGTCGACAAAACCGCGTTCTGGTGCATCGAATTTGCAGTTACGCGCCGATCAGCGTTGGTGTGAACATCGAAATATCTAACTCGTTCCAGAACGTCTTCACAAATGTCATCCGTTAAGATCTTTCCAGAATAAATACCATTTCCCAATTTACGGAAGTTGCCTGGGAACTGGACTCTCGCCGCTTCATATCTCGCCGAAAAGTGATTCGTACACAGCTTCACCATTCTATATGACCTCCTCACATGGGTGCAATTAGTACGAATAATCTGTGTGCTCAGATTGGTGGAATCTTCGGATATTGGCTACTTTCAAATCAACGTTGGCTTTGGTTCATTAGTGGATCGTCAACTCACGAGAAACCAGAGCCTGTCGATAACGTTTCGCCCCATTACTTCGAAGATTTTCGGGCCGCTCACATTTTATGCGAAACAAATGATAGCATAAGGGTAATGAAGGCCTCCTCGTCACGTTCACAGACATAACAGAATGTTTTATGAACAAACCCTGATTTGATTTCATTGTCTACAGTATAACGGAAGGTATATTGACTGAGATGATTGCTTACGCTCAAGGTTATTGTAACCCCCTGTAGAGAACCTAGGGCAGTGAAGGGCAAAACCTGAGGCGATAATCGATACATCAACATCATTTCTGCCCAAAAAACAAATACCAACAGAACGGTCGCGCGTTCTATTGCCGTCGAGCTCACATCGAACTTTCTTTNAAAGAACCAAATCAGTCATNAAGGNCATCGCGTNCTTTCTCGACGATGCCCGTGATCGCCGTTGGCTCCGCAGCATAGGGAGAGTTGCTGATGAATATCATCACCAATACCAAAAGAACGCCGGCCGATAATCTTAGGAAACGGCACACGAATTGCGCGTCGATTCTGTTAAGCTTTACTTCATTGCCAACCAGCAATCCATGACACAAGATTGCCTATTTCGCGCTAAATTATGCTCCGCAGGGCCAATTGCCATGACCCGAGTTCTACTCCTTTTAGTTTTTTACGGATTTCTTACGGGAAGCCCTGTTAATGGTGCGTCTCTTCCACCGTGTCCGGAAGAAACTTCGGAAGAGGCTTCAGAAGGCACTTCGGAATCAGCTAAGACAATCTGGAACGACTGTATTGGGACGATTGAATACTCGAATGGCGATAAATATACCGGCGCATTTAAGGAGGGGAATCGGAGCGGTGATGGCCGATATGTTTATTCCAATGGGAACAAATATAGGGGCCAGTGGGCCGATGGAAGAAAAAACGGTAAAGGGGAATTTATCTACTCAAATGGAAGTAAGTATATTGGTGAGTTCGTTGATGGAAAGTTGACCGGAACAGGCACTTTAATCAACTATTTGGGCGACAAATATGTTGGCGGATTTAAAGACGGCAAAAGACATGGGAGCGGTGTAATCACGAGCCCCAATGGCTATACCTTTGAAGGTGAATTTTCAAACGACGTAATAATTTCTGGGAAAGGACGCATCACCAAATCCGCTAAGCGATCAAAAGAGCATGCCAAAATATGCCCTGGGGCACGAAATAACAGATGCCCGAGACCACCAAAAAAGACCGCTACTCGGTTTCTTGGAGCCGAGAGGTCTCGATTTCGATCTCAAAAAACGAAAAAATGAGTTGCTTGAGCCTCATATACAAAAATGGTTCTGCTTAAACGATTTTCTCATAGCCGGTGCTGCGGATAGTCCTAAAGGCAGTACAAAAGAAAATCGGCAGGTCTGAACACTCAATATTTCGTCTACTCGAAGCTAATAACGTGCAATCTTACTAACAATGAGGAGATTTTCATGTTTTAAACTCAGGTATGCGCCGATCTCACATTGATATCCTTAAAAACATTTCGTCTAATGTTTCATCGTTTAAGCCCTCCTGTATGAATGGAAAACGCGTTCACGGGAAGAGTGTGTGATACCCTTTAGTGGGTGCGCGTTCTTCTAGACATTCATCCGCTGATCACGGTATCGACATTTTAGACGGGCTATCTTTATGCGTAAGGTGACCATTGAATGGAGGTTTTAGCATGCCGACCCAAGGCAGAACTCTCGGCAGACTAAACCGAGAGACCAAAACAAAGGAATAGCCCAATGAGCACACATCCCGCCGTCGCCGAACTAGTTACTAAGATGAAAAAAGCCTGTGCAGCCCATGATAACCCCGATGAGATCGTTACCGCTGTTGCATCGGCTGCAAAAGCTCTAGCGGCAAACAAAAGCTGGGTGAAGCCAGAGTATTTTGAGTGCGACGAGGTGCAGGGCATGGGGATCACAATTTTGAACGAGGAGTTGGACCATTCCATCCTTGTAGAAACCGTGGCTTGGTTACCTGGACGCGGTGTGGCACCTCACGACCATCAAACCTGGGGAGTAGTGGTGGGTATTGAAGGGGAGGAAGTCAACGTCAATTGGCAGCGCTTGGACGATGGTCGCAATCCCGACTTTGCCGAACTTGAAATAATCGAAGAGCGCCAGATCTGTAATGGCGACGTAGTGCCGCTTCTGCCTGATGACATCCACAGCGTTCGGAACGAAGGTGAGACAACGTCGCTTTCACTGCACGTTTATGGCCACGCGCTATCCAGCCTCGAACGCTATGAATTCGACCCCATCAATAAAATCCGACGGGTTTGTCCACAACGCAAACGGCGCGAATGACGCCAAACACCTGGGACCTCTAGCTAAGAGAACCAATCAGCTCTGATGTGCCAAATTGCAGCGCCTTAGCGGCGGCATACACGATACACAATAGCGATAGAGAGCATGCCATGGAGCGGGTAAAAAGTGTCTTTAGCGCCATCACCGCGACCCTCATGCATATGAGACACGACATACTTCGGACATACCCCAAACGATTTGAAGATAAAACTGATCGGCCTACTCAACTTACACCACGACTCTAGGCACTCTTGAAAATAAGGATTAATTCAGTTCTCAATGTGTCGGTCTAGCCGGCCACTATCTCAAGGCAGAGGCCCTGCCAAACTGACTCCAATTAGAGAGTCGCGGGTTACCAATTTAGCTAACGCTTCCTGACTTAGACCCTCGCTGCCGGGAGGGCGCATGGGTAGCACTATGTATCGCAGGTCAGCGGTTGAGTCATGAACCCGAACCTCGACGCCATCAGGAATGACGGTGCCAAATTCAGCCAGAACCACCCTCGGCTCTCTAACGGTCCGGGCCCGATACGCTCGTGACTTATACCAGTCGGGAGGTAAGCCAATAAGCATTCGCGGATAACAGGAGCATAATGTACAGACGATGACATTGTGTATCTCAGACGTGTTTTCAACGGCCCGGATTGGGATGTGGCCAGCGTCGAGACCCAATTGCTGCGCCGCAGAATTGACATCAGTCAACATCTGCGTCCTAAACTCCGGGTCAGTCCAAGCACGGGCAACCATTTTCGCGCCATCAGCAGGCGACTTGCCATCCATTTTCTCCAATTGCGAACGAAACTCGTCGGCGCTGACCACTTCCTTGTCCATCAACAATTCAACTAAGGCCTCGGTCATCACCTGAAAGTGGGTGAAGGGCGTGTCCTCAATGTCCGGCTGATTTGGATGATTAGCGTGTTTAGTCACGACGGACCTCCAGCGGGAATAAGCCAATGCTCATAAATGTCTACGAAGATAGAGTCCGCTGTCGGACCAACATAGTCAGACCATACCTCGAACTGCCAAAAACGGACACGATATAGTTGTTGACTCGGAGTGCCGGAACGTCCGTACGCGAGTTCCTCTGGATTGGCGAAGGCTCCTGGCAGCGCATCTACAACCCCTCTCTTACCGCGGATGAAAAAGGGAGTACGCAAATGGCCAGGAGGATAGGCCCGACGGACCTGAACCGTGTCACCTATAGCAAAGCGGCTCATGGCCTACGCTCACGATCAACGGTCCAGCGCGCCTCAACCTCGCTCATTTTACGTCCAAGTTCATCAATGGTCACAACGCCTTTTTCTATCAATATATTGGTAAGCGACGAAATCCAGCGCTCGTAATAGCTCAACTTGTCGTAGGCACCCGGGCCGAGGTCCTCGATGCCACGGCGAAGTTCGTCCACCGTGAGCATTTGCCGCTTCTCGTCTGAAACAAGCCGCATAATGGCGTCTACACGTTTCTCCCACGGTTCATGAGCGTGTTCATTGCGATCAACTGGTCCAGCTTCTGAGCCACCCAAATCATGGGGTTTACGAAGATGTTTAACCATATATTCCTCCATGACGTTAGGCTGGCATGGAAAGGCCCTGGCGGCAAGACAGCCCCTCCAGGAACAGACGGATCTATAGCGTTTAATAGAAATTTCTGAGGTAAGTTTCCGTTTACCGAGAGAAAACTTGTTCAATCCAGCACGAAAGGCGTTTGGTGGAGAATATACATAGAGCAAGGTATAGAGAGTTTGTCGTGAGGGATGAAAAATAAACGCGTTTAAATACACCCCACTATTTGCACCTAGATTCTGATTGCAACAATTATCACACCTATATCACTTAA
>PARE01000019.1 GCA_002709525.1 Magnetovibrio sp.
GCCCGTCGGCGCGACACGCGATGGTCTTGATTGGCTTGATGCGTGGCGGTAGGGGCAGGAACTGGGTGATTTTTCATGAGCATTCTACTTGGCGCCATCGCCGACGACTTCACAGGCGCTACTGACCTAGCAAACACCCTAGTCGGACAAGGCATGCAAACGGTTCAGTCGGTCGGCGTACCCGCCGACGGATTCGATCCGGGTGAGGCCCGTGCCGTGGTGGTAGCGCTGAAATTCCGTACCAATCCCGCCGAACAGGCCGTTGCCGATGCCCTAGCCGCGCTTGCATGGCTGCAAGACCAGGGTGCGGAACAGATCATTTTCAAGTACTGCTCAACTTTCGATTCTACTAATGACGGTAATATCGGCCCCGTGGCGGATGCCTTGGTAGACGCTTTGGACACGAGCTTCACCATTGCCTGCCCCGCTTTCCCGCAAAACAACCGAACTATCTACAATGGCTATCTCTTCGTCGACGGCGTTTTGCTCAGTGAATCGGGTATGAAGGATCACCCACTCACGCCTATGACTGACGCCAATCTTGTGCGGGTCTTGTCACGCCAAACCACCTACAAGGTCGGCTTGGTCGACATAAACATCGTTAAGCAAGGTAGCGCCGCTATCAGGGAGCAATTTAACTCACTTCAGTCATCTGGCTTCCGACACGCTATTGTCGATGCTATCAACCCCGCAGATCTGATGAGTATCGGAGAGGCCCTTGACGGCATGAAGCTTATTACAGGCGGATCCGGTATTGCCCTCGGCCTGCCCGAAAATTTCCGACGTACCGGCGGACTTTCTGGTAATACAGATGCCATCTTGCCGCTCGCGAGCGGCCGATCTGCGGTTCTGGCCGGCAGTTGCTCCATAACCACGCGCAGCCAAGTCGCCGCCGCTCAGCTTCATTGGCCCAGCTTAAGCCTGGATCCGTGTAGCTTCGCCGATACACCAGAGCGCGGCGCCAAGGAGGCACTCGCTTGGGTTGACAGTCAGCCCTCAGACGCGCCTGTACTTATCTATTCGTCCGCTGACCCCTTTGTGGTTGCAAAGGTGCAAAAGACGCTTGGCCGCGACAAAGCCGGCGATCTCGTGGAGGAGACGATGGGCGCTATTGCGCAAGGCTTAGTAGATCGCGGCATCCGCCGATTGGTCGTTGCCGGAGGCGAAACCTCAGGGTCCGTGGTTACAGCGTTGGGCGTCACGGGCCTTAAGATCGGACCAGAAATAGATCCGGGCGTCCCTTGGACCGAGACTATCAATGAGCCGCACATTGCCCTGGCTTTAAAATCCGGAAATTTCGGCGCGCCCGACTTCTTCATGAAATCTCTGGCCATGCTACCATGAGTCCAGAAACCAAGGCCCGCGATGAAATTGTCCAGTTCACCCCATCGATCTACGAGCGGAGTCTCACCTTCGGAGAATCAGGCAATATCAGCGTTCGGATTGAAGACGGTTGGCTGATGACGCCGACGGGCTCGACAATGGAAAACCTGGCTCCAGCCCGGTTGTCAAAGCTTGATAATGACGGCGACAATATCTCGGGCGACGAACCGACCCGTGAGCACTTCCCGAACATGGCTATGTACATCGAAAAACATAACATCGGCACAATCGTGCATCTGCACTCCACCTGCTCGGTCGCCGTAAGTTGTTGTGGCGACGTTGACCCGACGAATGTTCTCTCGTCGATGCGGATTACGCCACAGAACAACTGGAGCAGAACGCGCACCTGTATCTACTCCTGCGCCAGGGGGAAACCCGCTACCTGACCCCTGAACAGGTCGCTATTCTCCAGAAACAGTAATGCCGTTGTTCACTAGTTGAAACTCTGGGATTTCGCTCAAATTGAACATTTCGCTAACCTGTCCCTCTCGGGCAATTGCAACGTTGGCACACATGAATTACGCACATATTAAAGCGCATCCCATCGCGGGGGCACTGGGAGCCGAAATCACCGGCGTTGATCTTGGCAACCTTTCCGATGAACTCTTCGAAGAAATCCACCACGCTTGGCTTCAACATCAAGTCATTTTTTTTCGCGGTCAGAGCATCTCGCCGAGACAACAGATCGCCCTCGCACATCGACTCGGGGAAATCCATCATCATCCTTTCATGAGAGGCATGTCAGATTTCCCAGATATCCTTGAGATCATCAAAACTGAAGACGACACCCACACATTTGGTTCCGTTTGGCATACCGATCAGATGTTCAACCCAGAACCGGCAAAGGCAACCATACTGTATGCCAAGGAGACACCAGCTGCCGGCGGGGACACGCTATTTGCTAGCATGTACCTCGCCTACGATGCCCTATCGGATGGCATGAAAGCCATGCTCGCTGATGTCAAGACCTGGAGTGTCGGTAACAATTTCAAGAACAACGGTGGATTCGACAGGCGCGAGGTTTACGAGGGAAACTCGCAAATGGCCAACAAGGTTCGCAACCCCGGCAACCTTGTGACTGAAGCAGCCCATCCCTTGTTCCGAACGCATCCAGAAACTGGCCGCAAAGGCCTCTATATCGGAAGTCATGTGCAAACTTTGGAAGGGTTCCACGAAGCTGAGGCGGAACCATTCTTAGCATATCTTCGGCAACATTCGGTGCGCCCCGAATTCACCTGCCGGTTCCGGTGGGAACCTGGTTCTTTAGCCCTTTGGGACAACCGGTGTGTCCAGCATCACGCCTTAGCCGACTATGCGGGGCAACGCCGACGCATGCATCGCATCACTATTTGCGGCGACAAACCATTCTAGACAGGGATATTCATGACAAAAGCAAAAGATAAGATCGCCATCGTCGGCGCAGGAGCCCTTGGCGGCCATGTTGGCGCGTACCTCACACGTGAAGGTTATGACATCACACTAATCGACGCATGGCCCGAACACATCGAACACATGCGGGCGCAAGGCATTACCCTGGATGGTGCAACGGAGCCCGAGTGCTTCACCCAAGCAGTCAATGCGATCCATATAACCAACCTCCAGAAGACCGCCCATAGCCGGCCCTTCGATTTTGCGTTCGTCGCCGTAAAATCCTACGACACGGTCTGGGCCACCCACATGATCAAGGATTATCTTACTCCAGACGGATTTTGCATCTCCTTGCAGAACGGGATCAATGAGGAACGCATGGCCTCCGTGGTCGGTTGGGGTAAGACGGTGGGTTGCATTGCATCCACGATCGCCGTGGAACTAGACAGGCCTGGCCACATTAACCGCAATGTGAAGCTGGGAGGCACGGAACGCATGATCTTCAGTGTCGGCGAAGTGCACGGGCGCATTACATCTCGGGTGAAAAAATTGGCTGAGATGCTTGCATGCGTCGATAGTTCCGAAGTTACTACCAATCTTTGGGGTAAGCGTTGGTCAAAACTAATGGTAAATTGCATGCGCAACCCAGTATCTGCGGCAACGGGACGCGGCGGTAACGCTAACGACCGCGACGACCACACTCGCCGCCTTGCTGTGCGCCTAGCGGGCGAGGCGGACCGCATCGGTGTGGCCCTGGGTTACGAACTCGGTCTTGTCTACAAAATAGAACCCCATCTCCTGATGGCGGCGGAACAGGGCGACAGTGGCGCCATGGCACAATGCGAAGAACAACTTTTAACCAATACAACCTTCCGCAATGACGACAATCGTCCCTCCATGGGCCAAGACATGATTAAGGGTCGACGCACGGAGATTGATTATCTCAACGGCCTCGTTGTCCAAAAAGCGGCGGAACTGGGCCTACCCGTCCCAGCCAATGAGGGTATCGCCAAAGTAGTCCGACGAATTGAACGCGGCGAGATCCTCGCCGGACCAAATGCCGTCGCCCACCTTTGAGACGTCACGGAAGCGCATTTCGTGTTTTCTCGATGAAGACATTGACGATCTTCTCACTCACATTAGTCAAATCTTAACATCGTAATTAACTACATCCTCAATCTTTAGAAGAATCTAAAAAGCGAGATCTTCACCATAGAGTTCGTAGCCAGAAAATTCTGTCACATCAGCTGTTAGGCTCACATCAAAGACCCGGCATCCGTTCTCTCGGATCATGGGATTCTCAGCCCTCACCGGCATAGCACCGCGGAATAATGCGGTAACCTGTGGTTGGAAGTGAAATTAACGAGCGTTTCAAATATGTGCGGCTCTACTGATGAAAGAGAAACCTATTTATGTGGAGGGTACTCAAGCGTAGGCCCTCTGAGTCGACAAATATCCTAGGGGCAGGACTTGTTTACGCGACTCGCGATTATTCAGAAGATTGCCCGGAGGTATTATCATCCAAGGTCTATAATTTTGCCCGCTGCGCTTGATCCAGTGAACGGTTAGCGTTTTGCTCAACCCTTAGCGCCGGTGTCTAAGCAGGGCCCCTTAATTTACTCACGGCGCTAATCACCTAGGCGTTGAACCGGGCAAAACTTGCGCATGCAGATTCACAAATACTCATTGAAACTGACTGGCACAATCGCAACTATTCCTGTACTGAATTACTCTTTGAGCTTGGTGAGCGCCGTAGGAATTTTGCCTATGATTGCCCAAAATAATAACGACTGTTACGGCAACGTCCTAAGATGATCGTCACACGGATGAAAGGAGTCCGTTGGACTTATCTCCGTGTTCCGTCAACCAACAAGAGAGAATATCAATGAGCGATTATCGTAGATACGCCATCGCGATATTTTCCGTTCTGGGATTAGCTGCGTTAGTCAATCTGGCCTATCTACTGAATGGCTATATTGAGTTGGGCACTTATCTTGATCATGCAGAGCCGGATACAGCCATCTTGGCTTGGCGCTTTGCGAATGGCGAACCTTTGTATTATCGCCCGGCAGATGTGGAGCAAATCTTCACGGCCTATGGCCCATTACTTTATATCATCACTGCGCTTCCCTTCCAGTTTCTCCCCCCCTCAATCGCCGTCAGCAAGCTGCCTTCCGTACTCGCATTGGGCACGGCTTGCATCCTGTTTGGGGTGTATGTTTGGCGCCGATTTGGCTTTGGCGTTCTCGGCATTGGGCTTGCAATGTTCACCTTCTATCCAATCATTGTGGCGCCAGTTTCTTTTTGGGTGCGGCCAGAAGCTTACATGGTTTTATTTGTGACTATTGCTCTGCTCTCGACATTAGCCTCAGACAGAGGCAACCCTTGGTTGTCGGCAATTGCCATCGCAGCATGTGCTGGCCTAGCCATGAATCAGAAGGTTCACGCCTTCATTTTCTTCGTTCCCTTGGTTTTTCGCTATTGCATTGACGATTGGCTTCAACGTTGGTCAGTTATGGCAATCGTCTCCATTTCGGCTCTTCTGCTGCCCTTCGCTCTGCCTAACATCACACTGCTGAACTACATCGAAGGCATAGCGGCCGTAGTTGGTGAGCGATCCATCGTGCTAGGCGCCGTCGGGAAAGCGTTAAAATGGACACCCATTTTTTTAGCTCCCGGCATCCTATTGTTAATTTCGCATCGTATCGGCGGACATCGCGCAAACCGAGAGGATCTGATCTATCTTGGCGCGTTTACTTTTGCCATCGTGTTCACCTATTACCCCTCATCGGCGGAAGGTTCAACTTGGCGTCAAATGTTACCGTTCTATCCAATCGGCATTGATCTATTTTTAAGGTTCCTTCGCCTACAGGCGGAGAATGGTCGGAATTGGTTAATCTTCTCGTCGGTAATTGTTGTAATTATTGGCGCCATATCCATCTCACCGGAAAGGAGGATTCTCCGCGCCTATACTTCTGACGCATGGGGCGCCGATGCCGGCAAGGACATTCAAAAACTGGTGGCACTATATCCGGAAAAGTCTATGCAGATTGGTTACGGCGACGGACGCCAGCTGGGGTACCCGCTAACTTACCTTAGGCCGTTGTTGGCATTTGCTGGTCATCCGGTTACTGTGTCAGGCCCTTCAACAATCGAACGTCACTTCGCTGGAAAACTGTTTCCCCCCTCAAAGATTAATTGGATCGAGAAATGCAAAACTGATTTCTGGCTTATCGACCCGAAAGGAGAACCCTTTGCACTTGATTCATACATCGCGGTTGGACGGGCCTTCCCCAAGGAGGTCGAATTGACATTCAAACGCCACTATCAAAAAAAATTCATCTACGGTCACTATCAGGTTTGGGCATGCAAAACAGGACCAAGAGATCCATTTCTTTAGGCGTATGAATAATTTTGCCGTATTGGATTATTATCTTCTTCAGAGTACCTTCGGTACTGTCAGGTGATCGCGTCATTGGTCAACGAGATTGATTAAAGACGGACACAATGAGAACTGCCATATTCGGGAGACGCCGGTGAAGAAGACAATCTGCATCGTCACCCCCTGTTACAATGAAGAAGCGGGGATTCGTGATTGTTACAATACTGTTCAGGAAATTGCCCGGCGCGACCTTCCTAACTATCAAATTCAGCACCTGTTCTGTGATAATGCCTCGAGCGACCGTACGGTCGATATACTCCGCGAGATCGCCGCTAAAGATCACAATGTTCGAGTGATCCTTAATGCACGGAATTTCGGTCCAATGCGTTCGCATTTCAACGGTGTCAAGAGCGCTGAAGGCGATGCCATTTTGCTATTCCTACCCGCCGACCTCCAAGATCCACCAGACCTATTACCCGAATTCGTGAAATTATGGGAGCAGGGTTACGAAGTCGTCTTCGGCATTCGCGCGAAGCGTGAAGAAGGTATCGTCATGCGAACGGTCCGCAAGGTCTATTATAGATTAATCAGTGGCGCTACCTATCTTGACATGCCGCCCGACGTTGGTGATTTTCAATTGGTGGATCGGAGAGTTCTAAAGGCTATTAAAGAGTTCGATGACTCTTACCCTTTCGTCCGCGCCATGGCTTTCGAGGTGGGTTTTCGGAGCGTCGGTGTGCCCTATACCTCACGGGCACGCAAGCACGGCGTTTCCAAGAATCGACTATTACATCTCATTGACCAAGGTCTGAACGGGCTGATTTCCTTTTCAAACGTACCCATTCGAATGGCACTGGCATTTGGCCTTATTTTATCTCTGATCAGCATTGGCTTTGCCATCGTAAATGCCCTGCTGTTCCTTACACCCTTTGGTGGGGATGTTCCTAGGGGAACCACGCTGATCATCACCGCGCTGTTCTTTTTCGCCGGCGTGCAGTTATTCTTCATGGGCTTCATCGGAGAATATGTCTTAAGCATCTTCAACCAAGTTCGCACTCGTCCGTTAGTCGTCGAACGCGAACGTATCAACTTCGACGGATCTGACTATGTAGGTTCAAGGGAGAAACAAACATAATGGCGACCACGGGCTAAATCTTATTCCATTATAATTCGGTCCGCCATCCACTCTGGGCGCTCAAAGCGCACGAACTTATTCGCCGCTTCGAACTCAGCGTCAGATACATAGGGATACTGATCATTGATCGGCCGGCCTAACTCCAGTTTGGGCTCGATTAAAGTGTTTGGGTGCAGGGTCACGTCGATGATACTTGGGCCACTTGAGGTAAAAAGATCAATATTGAATGCCTTCGTCTCATCAACCCGTACGTAGTCGATCCCATAGCCTTCGGCGATTTTTGCGAAATTAGGCACATTGTAACCACGACCTGTCGCCTCATGCCGGCCTTCCATGTATAAGTCTTGGAATTGCTTGACGATGCCATAACCGTAATTATTGAGTATGATTATCTTAATGTTAAGACCGTACTCAACCATGGTCTGAAGTTCTTGAATATTATTCTGGAACCCGCCGTCGCCGATTATTATTACCGTCTGTTTTTCTGGGGCTGTACTTGCAGCACCAATGCTTGCGCCAATTGCATAAGAAATTGGCGCGCAACCACCGTTGCTGAATATCGTCTGCCCCGTTCGTTCGAACATCTGGAAAAACCAGCAGGTCGTGGCGCCACAATCAACAATCACTATCGCATCGTCTTCAACCATATCTGTCAAGCGCTCAATAATAGCGTAAGGCGATATGGTGCCCATCTTCCTTGGAAACTTGGCGATATCCTTTCGGTAGAACTGTTTCTTTATGCTCGTCACATAATCCAGCCATTGGTTCGACACGGTGACCGGGCTTAGGCCAGATAGCAATTCACCCGCTCGCCGGAGATCGATCTTAGAAACGCCATAGTCATTTCTGAGGTACTTCTTCAATTCCTCCTCATCAATGTCGACTACATGCACCTTCGCTTCAGGGGCGAAGTCATTCGGATTTCCTGGTCGTTGGCGCGTATCCAATCGGCTTCCTAGAACCAACAGTGCGTCACAGTTCTGAAGGACATAGTTCGCACCCCGGTTACCGTAGACACCAATGCATCCCAGATATCCCGAAAAATCCTGCCGCAAATAGCAAGACCCACTCCAGCTCGCAACAACAGGAACATTCTGTTCACGCAGCCATGACTCGACCTCGTCTTCCACCCCCGCCAATCCAATGCCTGCGCCGAACAAAACCACTGGACGCTCCGCATCTTTGAATAGGTTATTTATGGCCTCCGTGAGAGTTGACAAATCGTCCTTCGCGACGGGGCTTGCAGGCGGGGGATAGTATAGGATCTCGTCACTGACTTCCATCTGCTGGAGATCCATTGGCACATCGATAAGGGCAGGGCCCATGCGTCCTGTAATTGCGGAATTGTAACCCTCAACCAAGGCCTCACGAAGTTCATTTGGCGTTGTGACTTGGCGTGCATATTTGGTGATCGAACCAACCAGGGTGACTATATCTGTTTCCTGGAACCCGTATTGGCGTACTTTCGTTCCCTCGAAAACCTCAGCGTGCTTCAGATTCACCTGACCAGTCACATACAGACAAGGAATGCTGTCAAACCAATTACAACAAATTCCAGTAATTAGGTTCGTAGCTCCCGGCCCACTAGTTGCCATTACGGCGCCGACTTTGCCAGACACACGCCAAACCGCGTCACCGGCCATGGCCGCTGCTTGCTCATGCTGTACGCAGCAATAGTTAACTTTGGGATTTCGCGCAATAGCGTCCACCATAAATGTGGCAGCACCGCCTGTAAGGAGGAATATCCTCTCTATCTCTCGTTGAGCTAGGAATTCCGCAATATATTCCGCACCGTTCATTCCGGCGTCCTTTCCTCCAGCCAACTCACTGCAACAACACCTGAGCTTATTTTATAGGGCAAGCGATCCCAAGCGTCACACCCCTTGCACTATCGCTTCCAATTCGTGCATGAGTCCGTCAAGAGAGTTATACGCTGGCTCATATCCCCACATCGCTGCTCCCCGGTACTCGGGAATGTAGTTCAATTTGACGCCTGTATTCGAGAGGATTTCAACATTTCCTTCGACGTTCCAGATTAGTCCATACTTCTCCTCAACTGCCTCGATGAGCTCGAACTTACCAATCGGGGCCTTCGTATACAAATCCACCGCCCCATTAACACCATCACCGTAATGCTTCCAACGATCAATGATACAGGTGATCATTCGCACCAAATCGGCTGGTGTCGCATAATCACGAACGGGATCGTCTACCGACGTCATCAAAGGCGCCCGCTGCAGAACTGCGTTCACTAGGTCGACCACAAATAGACGCCCATCCAAATTCAAGAAACGACTAAAATACGAAAACACACGTAAATCCACGATATTTAAAGACGCATGAGCGCGGTGTTTGGCTTCTGCATTGCGTTTGACGATTCCGTACCATTCCTCGGGCCTAACATCGTTGACCCGGCGCGCAACCTCTGCGTGTTCGTCGAGGGGAGCCGCAAAAGAGGTGCCATACACCGCTCCGCTGGACATATTTATATACAGCGTCTCTGGGTGGTCCTTGAGGAGAGCAAGAATACGATTGTCAAACGTCTCGGTAACCCAAAACAAATCGGCGCCCAGTTCGGCGACACGCGCCGGATCACCTGCGCCAATACAATTGATCACTACATCGAAGGATTTCTGATCAAACACGTTTGTGTCGCCAATCTCAACTAGAATCGCACCGCTACCCTCTGCATCAGCCCGAACGAGATCGGGTTGTCGCGCATAAGCATGGACACGGAACCGATCGTCAGCACCCAATCGCCATATTAAACTTCGCCCGATATGGCCTGTTGCCCCAATTATGGCTAAATTCAACACCAAGGTTCTAACTGCTGAAATTGCGCGCACAAAAGGCGTGCACCGCGTCGATCATCCAAGCCAGCTCATCCTCACCCAAGCCGGGGTACACGCCGACCCAAAACGTGCGATCAACAATAATGTTACTGTTGGTTAGCTCGCCTACCACTCGATGGTCACGACCATTCATATAGGGTTGACGAAGCAGATTGCTGCCAAATAGGAGACGCGTGCCGATCCTCTGGTGATTAAGGTGTCGAACAAGGTCATCGCGCGAAATCGGCGCACTGTCGCGGATAGTTAGCGGAAACCCAAACCAAGACGGTTCGGAATTCGGTGTGGCCTCGGGTAAAATGAAAAAGTCTTCCAGGTCCGCAAGGCCCGCTTTCAAAATACCAAAGTTGATCTTTCGCTGGGCAATGAATCCGGCGAGTTGGTCAAGTTGTGACAAACCCACTGAGGCCTGCATATCGGTGATCTTCAGATTAAACCCAAGATGTGAATAGACGTACTTGTGATCATAACCGGTCGGCAGGTCGCCAAGGGTCCACTCGAACCGCTTGCCACAAGTATTATCCATGCCTGGAGCGCAATAACAGTCACGGCCCCAGTCACGGATCGACTCCATGGCACGACGGATCTTACCCTTCTCCGTGAAAACGGCGCCCCCTTCGCCCATGGTGATGTGATGGGCCGGATAGAAACTGAGCGTGCCGACATCTCCGAAGGTGCCGACGTGCTGTCCGCGCCAGGTAGCGCCTAGGGCATCGCAGCAATCCTCAATCACCCAAAGTTCATGGCGTTTCGCAAGAGCCATGACCGCATCAAGATCGAAGGGATTACCCAACGTATGAGCGATCATGATTGCGCGGGTCCGATCCGTCACCGCCGCCTCCATAGCTCCAACGTTTATGTTGTAGGTGGGTATATCTACATCGACAAAAACCGGCGTCAAACCGTAGAGGATGCCAGGATTTACAGTTGTTGGAAAACCAGTAGCGCAGGTGATGAACTCGTCACCCGGTTTCAGAGCTCGCTCTTTGTGTAGGTGACTTGTCAAGCCAGCAAGCGCCACAAGATTCGCTGATGAGCCAGAATTCACCGTCAACACATGACGACACCCAATGAATTCACCCAATCGGGATTCGAACTGCTCGTTGAAGCGTCCCGTAGTCAGCCAAAAATCTAAGCTTGAATCGACCAGATTGCGCATATCCTGCGCGCCGTATACCCGTCCCGAGACCGGTGCGGGAGAACGGGCAGGGTCGAACACGCGCTCAGGATGAGTGACCGCATAATAATCATCAACCAGTTCCAGAATCTTTTGTCGCAGTTCATCCGCGTCCGAAGGGGTTGGTTTATTCGTCACGCCATCTGCTTTCTCATAAATCAAAGGAATGTTATAATGTGGGTTTTGGTTAACGACTTCACTTTGGTATCGCCGGTCCGACCTTTATAGCACGATAACGTCCGATCCATAATTCGTTTCAAATCCATGCAAACTCCGCGCATCTATGCGCGGGCTTCGATGGCGTCACTCCAAAGAAGAGAGCATCGAAGGTTCAAACGCCACAAGCTCCTTACCAGCCTTGAACCGAGATACCATGTCGGGGTTCGCTAGCAAGTGTCGTCCCCAAGTGACCATATCTAAAAGGCCGTCTGTTAATTCTTGCTCTGCTTGTCCGCGACTGAGTGACGCACCGCCCATTAGGATTCCGGACCAATGGGGGCGAACCAACCGAATTATTCGACCCGAGGTCTCATAATAGTTGGCTCGTGCGCAACTAATGTCCAATATCCGTAAACCCAACGCCTCGAAGGCCGGTACGATGTAGGCGAGCATCTCCTCCAGGTTTGGCCAATCATATATCCCGCCCATGTCTCGTGAAGGCGACATCCGAACCATAACCCGATCAGGCCCAANTGCGGACAGCACTTCNTCCANTGCTTCCAAAGCGAANCGACAGCGATTTTCNACAGNCCCACCATANNCATCNTCGCGGTCATTGACGCGGGAATCGAAAAATTGGTCAGCCAGGTAACCATGACCCAAATGCAGCTGGATACCGTCAAAACCAACGTCCAGTGCATTTTTTGCCGCACGGCGGTACATGGAGTAAATCGTGGCCATCTCGTGCACCTCAAGTGCGCGCGGCGAACCATAAGGCTTGTCGTTTTGTCGGTTATGGCCCTCGGCGGCCCAGTTGGTAGAGCTGACGGGCGGCACCCCGCCCGTGTAGTCAGAATGGGAAATGCGGCCGCAATGCCAAAGCTGAGAGTATATCTTGCCGTCGGCGACGTGGACCCGCTCGACCACAGGTCTCCAGCTTTCCGCCTGGGCCACCGTCTCAATATGCGGCACATTATTGTAGCCATCGGCGGTCTTATCGATGATCGTACCCTCGGTCAGAATCAACCCGACTCCGTCTTCTGCCCGACGCCCGTAATAAGCGGTCATATCCTTGGTTGCCAGATGTCCGGGCGCGGCAAAGCCTCGGGTCATAGCCGACATTACAACGCGGGAATTCACGCGGCCTAAATGGGGGAGCTCACAAGAGTCCAAAAGCATTAAGATAACTCCATCAAGAGATCGTTCTTCATATTCTGATAAAATGGTCGGGCCAGATACGCCCTAAGCGCGTCCCGCCAGGGCCGTTGCTGGTCCAGGCCATCAGCGACCAGGCGCTGATTTTCCATGACTCCCGAAGGAGGACGCGGTGCTATCTCGTCCACCGTCACTGCGGCCTCGGTAGTTGGATTTATGGTGAGGTAGCGGTGCAGATCAAGCTCTTCAAGACAAGCCACAGCAAGCTCGAAAAAACTCGCTTGGCCATGACAAGACATATTGTAAATCCCTGATTTTCTGGCCGCCATCAAAGCCAGACAGTTCCCAGCCAGATCTAATGTATATGTTGGCTGCCAGATACGATCCCCCACGTCATAGCTTCTTTCTCCAGAACGGATTAGCGAAATTGCATGGCGAATGAACATGCCTACGAAATTTTTGTCCTTTTCATCACCCCCAAAGAACCCGGCCATACGAACAACCAACGTCTGCGGCAGCGCGGCGCGAAGGCCAACCTCGGCCTCGTACTTACATTTCCCATAGACAGACATGGGCGCCGGCAAAGAGGTTTCAACAATGGGCACTTCACTGCCATCGAAAATGAGAAATGACTGCGGGTAGACGACCTGGGCTCCACAAGCCGTTGCCAAAGCTGTGATATTCTTCGTACCGCCGACTTGCACTCGACGGCACTCGAAGGGATTCTTNTCACATCGTTCAGCGTTAACATCCGCCGCACAGTGGACAATGAAGTCAGGGCCATAAGCATCATGGGTCATAACTTGATCCAGGTCCGTGACATCCAATTCACTGTGCGTGCGTGCAATCATGACGACGTCAGAGAATTTCGATAGATATTCAACAAAAGCCGTTCCCAACATGCCGCCTGCGCCAGTGATGAGCACCGTCTTCTCTGAAAACGCCTGTAACGTATCACCATAATGTGCAAACGAAATCGAAGTTCTCCCCTCTTCCGCTGTATCCAGCTCTCTGAAAACACCCAGGACATTTGCATAGTGCAAAAGAGCAAGCAAGACAGGAGGCTGGCCCGAATATTCAACCTGTTCACCAAGAAGAACCGCAGCCATCATTGGTCCGGATGATTAAGGTTATTATTAAATTGCTGGCGACCGTTGCAGTAAGGACATGGCCAGAGAATGATGTGCTTTTGGTTTTCGCCTTAAGAACACCTCTCGCGCTTACCCTCCTCTTAGGCTCCGCTAGACCGAAGACAGCTATTTTTTTCAGTTACATTGTCAAATTGCGTAGAAGATTGTTGACCCTGATTTTTCGGACGAAAGTAATGAAGAAGAATCCAATAGAGACATCTCTACCCATCCACCAAATCAGCAGCCATGACGTCGTATTGCTCGCGCGTAACCTCTGGCCGAAGACCAAACCAGAGCTCAAACCCACGGACTGCTTGATGAAGAAGCATTTCCAGCCCATCCGACGTAGTTAATCCTCGCGCCGCCGCAGCTGCCAGGAGTGGCGTTTGCAAGGGCACATAAACAATGTCTGAAACGATGGCATCATCAGCCAACGGCGCTAGATCAATTGTTAGGGGGGGCTCTCCATGCATGCCGAGTGAGCTGGTGTTCACCAACAACCCCGCACGCTCTAGGAGATCGGGCACGTCATTCCACGTCGCCGGTTTAACTCCACCTCCAAACATCTCGCGCATCGCAACGGCCTTAGCGACCGTCCGATTAACCACATAGACGTTCGCAACTCCACACCCCAAAAGAGCATAAACGATGGAACGGCTTGCTCCCCCGGCGCCCAAAACCACTGCATAATTCACCTTGTTGCGCCAACCGGGCGCGGCCACATCGAGGGAGCCCACATAGCCATCGCCATCCGTGTTGGTGGAGCGCAGCACACCATCATCCAGCCACAGCGTGTTGGCCGCGCCGATGGCTCGGGCTNTCTCGTCGGGCTGCGATAAGCGAAAGGCAGCATCTTTGTGGGGCATTGTCACATTTGCACCAACATAGCCACGACCAGCGAGATCAGAGATGAACGCCTCCACAGCCTCGGGTTGGACTTCTTCAATCCGATACGCGCCATCGACCCTGTATTTGTCGAGCCAATATCCGTGCAATTTCGGGGATCGGGAGTGCTTAGCCGGGAAGCCAATGACACAGGAGGCGGGTGCCGTCAAAGCCATAACACGTGCCTGCCTAGGCGCTAGTCAGCATATTGGCCATTGCGTCGATAGCCGTGAGATACCCGTTTACACCAAGTCCTGCAATGGTACCTGTCGCCGCGTATGTGACATAGGAGAAATGCCTAAAATCTTCGCGAGTGTGGGGATTCGAAATATGAACTTCAATGATTGGGGAATTGACATTCTTCAGCGCGTCCAGGATCGACAAAGACGTGTGCGTTAACGCAGCCGGATTGATGATAATGCCATCAGCGCCTTCGATGGCTTCGTGTATCCACTCAATAATTTCATATTCTCGATTCGATTGGGCAAANAAGACCTNTAACCCACGCGCATCNGCGTGCGCTGTGCACATGTCTTTCAAATCGGNCAACGTGGTNTAGCCATANATATCNGGCTCACGCGTCCCCAACAAGTTTAGGTTGGGCCCGTTCAGAATATAGATAGGTTTGCTCATATCCATTCCGTTTCGATACAAATAATATCAAGCACCCAAAGCAGGGTGCCTATCCCGCGCAGCATAGGGCGACTGACCAAATTCTATATTGATTTAGCACAGTGAATCCTGTCAATTTTTAAAAACTTATTCTTTAGAGCTAATCCTGAATTCTTGGCAAATACATTTCTGACTTCAACAATAATGAACAAATGACCTTACACCGGAACCGATATCGTGGCGGAGTCCATTTTCGCAATTTATAGGAACTTGGCGCAACGGTCGAGGATTGTCCGAACGACGTCGTCTGGATCACGCCTCCACCAGTTCTTCTGGGAGAAGATTTCTACCTCGACGGGTCCTTTAAAACCTGCGTTCTCCATCCATTGACGAAGTTTTCGATTATCTATCACTCCGTCACCCGGCATGCCCCGATCAAAGCGAATATTATCAGTATCACGCNGCNAGTCGGAGACATGAAAGTGCAAAAGCCGNGGNCCAGCGCGTTGCAGCGCAGCTGCCAAGTCCAGGTCCCACCACACTGCGTAACTATCGACAGCAAGCCCAAAGACATCATCGGCGTTCAGCGCATCAAGAAAATCGGGTGCATCCGCTAACCGAGAGATCACTGAACGCCCACCGCAGACCATGGGATGCAAGGGTTCAAAAGCAAGCCGCACGCCAGCCGCACGCGCGGGCTCAATTAAGCGATGGGAACTCTCCAATGCCCGTTCCCTGACGGCAAATAAATCCGTTTCACCTCTCGGAAGCCCACCAGTGATCACCACCAAGGACGCTGCACCAATGGACGCTGCCTGATCCAACCAACGCCGGTTCATCTCGAGGGCCGCCTCCATGCTAGGGGCATGCGCACCCGACACAAATCCTCCTGGACACAACGCGTTCACGGACATGGCGTTGGCTTCTAAAATACGCGCTCCATCTCCAGTACCAATCTCATTGAGTTTATCCAGCCAGACTGCTNTCTGCCGAACCCCATGATGTGCCAAGCGCTCGATTGAAGTGCGAAAATCGCATTNCATCAGGGTCACTTGATGAATGGACAACCTTTCCAAGGGCAGCACCGTGTCAGGCATGTTAGAAAGTCGCCCGCCCGCCAGTGACATCGAATACCTGTCCCGTGGTAAAAGAACAGAGCGGGCTCGCTACCCAGGCGGTCATACCTGCGATCTCGTCCAGAGTACAGAACCGATCCATGGGGATGAGCGCCTTCTTCTCAGCGATATACTCAGGTGTCATCTCCTGGAAAAGCTCCGTTTCCGTGATTGCAGGCGCGATGCAGTTGACAGTCACCCTGGACGGTTGCAATTCTCGGGATAGACTCTTGGCGAAACCAATCACTCCAGCTTTCGCGGCGCCATATGCGCAAGCCCCTTTGTTTCCCTCCTTACCAGCCACTGACGCCATAATAACAACCCTCCCGTAATCGTGCGCGCGCATGTGTATAACGGCGGGTTTGACGGACAGAAATACGCCCGTCAAATCTACATCGATCGTCCGCTGCCATTCTTCCAGGGAATATTCCCACGTTGGCTTAGTCGGCCCGTTGATTCCAGCATTAGCGACCAAGATTGACACTTGCCCAAGGGCATCGACGGTCTGCTGGAAAGCGGCGTTTACCCCTGCTTCATCGGTGATATCGACATTGAGTCGTTGAACGAATGTCGGGTCATTTGCGATGGTCGAGCAATCCAAGTCCCAACCAGATACCCTCACTCCCAATTCGGCAAACCGCCGCGCCACGGCCAGGCCGATGCCTCGCGCCGCACCGGTGATAATAGCACCTTGGTCCTGCAGATCGAAACTCATGACAACTCCTTAAGCGTTGATGCCTCACTCAAAATGCACAAGCTGCTGGCGAATTCTGGCAGAAATTATGCAAATAACTCTCAAAGCATAACCCTATGACCCATACTCGCAGCCTCAAACACGGCAAGCGTGGTACGTAACGTCATTGTGCCATCGGCCGCAGTAATGATCGGCGGTTCGCGACCGGCGATCACGGAAGCGAAATGCGCGATTTGCAGGGCGTAAGCATCCTCCAGTTCAAGTTCAATAGGATCCGGACTAATCACATGGTTCCAATTCGGAACCTCATCGCCGTGGTGCCAGAGCGCTAGGTTTGGGAAATCTAAGGCTGCCTTAGTACCCATGAAGCGCACCGAGTTCTGACCCGTCTTGGGAAATAATACGGTTTCCCCCGTCCCTAGTTCCCACGCCCAGGGTGACGTCGCCTGATCGGACAGCATGAACGTGCCGATGGCGCCCGAGACAAACCGCATAATCATGGCCACGGCGTCCTCTTTCTCCCAATGGCGGACCGAGTGTGAAACCTCGGCACTGATACTTTCAATTTCACCGCAGATGTAACGGAGCAAATCCATCTCGTGGATCAGGTTTGTAAGAACTGGACCTGCCTCCCATTTTTTACGCCAATCTGGATCGTAGTAAGCGTCAGCCTTACGCAAAGTCCACTGNCCGNTGACCGCAACTAATTGGCCNAGCTCNCCGGACTGAATAATGTTACGAGCNNTGTGGGTNAGGCTGTAATAGCGACGATGATGGCCAACCAGCACATGACGCNNAGANNCGGCNGCCTTGGCCACCACTTGGTCAGCTTCTTTCAAGGTCGCCATAATAGGTTTCTCTACGAGCACATGACANCCGCTGTCCAAGGCCNCCATGGTTGGNTCAAAATGATGTTCAGTAGGGGTAGAAACAATTACGCCATCAATTGGCTCCGCGGCCAAAAGCGTCTGAAGATTTGGGAACACAGGCACATCCATATCGTCACCAAGCTGCTTCCCGCTGAGTGCCGGATCCGCGATAGCAACCAAAATTGTATCCACTGAATTGATAATTGCGCTGGCATGACGCCGGCCGATAACACCACCACCGGCGATGGCCAATTTGACTGGGCTCATAAACAGTCCTTTCTGAGAATCCACATAAAAATGCTGATCATCAGTTTATACCCTGCGGGTTCATCGCTTCGTCACTATTACATTGTCATAGAGTTTACCAGCAGCATGAAGTTGCACTGGTAACGATGCATCCGGCCCAACAGTATACCGCGTATCCTCAGAAACATCCGCATAACACATCCACGTGGTAGCCATAGATAAAATTTGATCATAAATTTAAGATTTCTAGGTATTTTGGGACCTAGATAAGATTTAGAGACCAGCCGGGTTCATATAATATCTTTTTATAACTCGAGCGCCGATCACGACACTGATTCATATCAATCTGACAGCACCCAATGATCTGTTCTGCCGCAAACTTTGGTCACTTCATACCCATGGTCTCTGAAAAACCATTCGGTTCGTAGATGACGATAGAGGACCCTGTTCTGTCGATGTCGAAATGGACCTCCGTAAGTCTCGACAACGCGTTTCGGACACTCTCGTGATATTCCGGGTCGACGTAAAATAAGATAAAACCACCGCCCCCTGCACCCAACAGCTTGCCTCCACGCGCGCCCGCCTCGCGGGCCGACTCATAGATCTCGTCAATTTCCGGTGACGAGATCTCGTCCGCTAGCTGTCTTTTCGCACACCACGTTTCGTGCAGCATCTCCCCAAGCTCGGAAACCGGCCGGGCTTCATCAAGAAACAGCGTTTCAGCCTCATCAACAAGCTTCGTAATCCGCCGTATATCCGCGCTGCGTTTTTCCAAATTAGCAATCTTTTTCTGAGCGATTTGTGGCGCGTAACGGGAAATTCCAGTGAAAAACATCATTAGGTTGCCAATCAAATTACTCAGCCGCGCTGAATTGATGATCAGTGGCGTTACCGAGAACCCAATATCCGGTCCAAAATCGATATGATTTATTCCACCGTAGGCTGCCCACACTTGATCCTGAGAGCCAACATGTTCGTGTAAAACCTCTTGTTCTAAGTGAATCGCATTTTCCGCCAGTCGCCGTTTATCAATCATTCGACCGCAAAATGCCGAATAGGCGTTCAACAAACCAATCGTAAACGAAGAGCTTGATCCAATACCAGAGCGCGCAGGAAGATCGCCGTCGTGGTGGATTTCTAGTCCGACCTTTGGTTCCTCCTGCTGCAAAATAGCACGAACCGAGGGGTGCTGAATCTCAGACATCTCATTGACGAGTTCTATCGAACTGTAGACGATCCGGTGCTTATGCTCGAAGAACGGCGGGAGTTCGCGTATCGAAATGTAACAGTACTTGTTGATGGCGAACCCACAAACCTTGCCGCCATAACGCCGATACCAGGCCGGATAATCGGAGCCGCCACCGAATAGAGAGATGCGATAGGGGGTGCGACTGACAATCATATCAGATCTCTCGCTCCAATCAGTCGGCCGGCATCACGTAGACTGTCCGGGGTGCCTATATCGATGAACGAGGTATCTTTAGGGACAAAACCAAGAATTGGACCGAGAACACCGCGACGCAGTAGGTCATGCTCTAGAGATTCACCAGCGTTAGCATCCAAAGCATCTAACGCCGATCTTGAGAGAAGGTAGTTACCAGCGCTAATCAGGTTAGGGCCGATATCGTCTCGACCCTGCTCTCTCGACGGAAAGGTTAGAACCCCGTCCGTATCAATCTCCACCACGTCGAAACGAGCACTATCCAAAACAGGCACACAGAGCATTGAAATGCTTGCGCAAGATTGCCGATGTCGTTCAACAAACCCACAGAGGTCAGCTGCCAGCCAGGTGTCGCCGTTCATGACCAATACCGGATCGCTGCATAGTTTCTGCCGGGCAAATCGCACAGCCCCCCCTGTCCCTAAGGGTTCTGGCTCTATGCTCAATTCCACATCCATTTCACTACCGATGTGCTTCCGCACCCGGTCGGCGAGATGCCCTAGGCACAGTACGAATCTCTTAACACCGAATTGTCGAAGTCTACTTAGTTGTATATCGAGAAACGCGGTGCCATTAACAGGAGCAAGTATTTTTGGTGTATCGCCAAGAACGCCTCGAATACGCGTTCCTCTCCCTCCAGCAAGGATCACCACGTCTATGTCCGACATGCAGTCTCTTGCCATCAATCGCACTCTCGAGCCACAACTGAACGGCAGTGGTCAAGCAAAAAGGCGACTGACTCCTCAAAACTGTGCTTTGGCTGCCAACCCGTCTGTTCATCAAATTTTGATGTGTCAGGAATTTGCAATGTCACATCGGCGGGACGCAGTAGCATCGGATCCTGCTCTGTCACTATCGGACATTTAGCCATACCCCTCAAGGTCTCCAGAAACTCGCCAACCGTGATCGATGTCGTGCCGCCAATATTATAAACCTCTCCCGGCTTGCCTCTCTCTATCGCGACCCAATAGGCCTCCATGGCATCGCGGACATCTATCAACGTGCGCACCGAATCCAAGTTCCCGTGTCGCAAGACTGTCTGCTTTCCATGCTCAATCCGCGCAACCTGGAGCGCAAACGCGGTGGAGAATAAATCTGCCCGCCTTGGGTTTATGTAGGAGAACATTCTCGTGCGAACGATCTTCATGCCGTAACTTCTAAAATAAGTCGCCCCGAGAAAATCCTGTGTAACTTTGGATACGGCATAAGGGCTGGTGGGGTTTATAAGGCACGTCTCATCAATGGGTACATTTTGCGAATCGACTTGTCCATAAACTTCAGAGGTAGAGCAAAGCTGCAGAGTAGGATCGAGTTCGGCGCTCCGCACCGACTCCAAAAGATTGGCTGTGCCCATCACGTTGTTACTAAGGACAGAGAGCGGCGTATCGAAACTAGCTCTGACATTGGCGTGCGAAGCAATATGAAAGATCAAATCTGGCTTGACTATCTTCAAAGTAGAGAGGACCGAGCTAAAATCGGTCAGGTCACATTCGTGAACCCTAACGCGTTCATGGCAATATTCCATATTGCGCTGGGTCGTGGCGCTGTGCCACCGAGATATCCCATGCACGTCAATTTCTGGATGGTTGTCAACTAGATAGTCGGCCAGATAGCTACCACCAGACCCTGCGACACCGGTGATCAAAGCTGTTTTAAGTTTGGATACCATCTCACGTGCACCTGACGAAATGCGGTCGTCTATACGTTACCGTACATACTATTGCGGATCATCCTATACCCCTTCCTCAATTCTTTGATGCCGTTTTCAAGAGAATATGCAGGCTTGAACCCGGTCGCCTCAATTTTAGCATTGGAAACGAGGTAATCGCGCTTATCCGGATCCTGACCTATAGGAGAATCCAGATAGACAAACTCCGGAAACTGCGAATGAATCTTTTCGCACAATTCAAGTTTAGTCAGATTAGCATCAGATAAACCCACATTGTAGGCCTCGCCTTTCATCGTTTCAAAATTGTCGATTCCGTGAAGGAAAGCCCTGGTGACATCACGCACATGGATGTAGTTGCGCCGAAAATTCCCATCGAAGACGACAACAGTGCGATCATAGACCGCCCTGTAGACAAAATCGTTAACCAGCAAATCTATGCGCATGCGGGGCGCCATACCGAACACCGTGGCAAGGCGGAAGCTGATCGCGTTATCTCTTGCCAACAACCGCTCTTCTATCATTACCTTTTGGCGGCCATATATCGAGATCGGGCGAAGAGGAGATTCTTCAGTGCAAAAAGTATCCGTCCCGCCGATCCCGTAACCACTATTGGTAATAGGCATCAACACCCATTGCCCAGGTGATAACAAATCAAGAAGCATTGTCTGCGCATCAAGATTGATGGAGTTGGCTCCAACTGGATCCTTCTCACACAAGGGCGCACCGACAAGTGCTGCCAATGGGATGACGATATCCTTATTTACCACCAAGTCCTTGAGCAACTTCTCATTACGAGCATCACCATTTATCACGTCAAACGCAGGATGCGCGCAATAATGTGCAAGGGAGTTCTGCTTGAACATAAAATTGTCGAGGACGCTGACGCGAAAACCACGTGCCAAGAACTCTCCGACCATAATTGAGCCGAGGTACCCAGCACCGCCCGTGATCAGCACAGATCTGTTTTCAGGGTGCATTGCATCATTACCTTCTTTATCAAACCAAAACGGTATTACCTGCAAGTTTCATCCATAACTTGCCGGAAACGGTTGATTTGTGGCGCTAGGTCTCGCGGGTGATTGCCAACAAAAAAACCATGATCATGAGCAATATTTGCGTTAGTCAGCTCTCCCACGGCCTCGATGTCATAGTATTTGACGACATCATGACGCATGATATTTCCCCCAGTGATCATCCGAAATCCGATGGAGGCTTCGCCTAGCGCGGTGAAAACCTTATTCCTATCAAAGCCAAATGCGGGATTCAGTATAACGGGGAATGAAAAAGACGAACTGACTCCATTCTCACGGGGTATAATAAAGCGTTCGTCGCCTGAAAAGAGCTTTTTGAATAAAGCTAGATTCTTACGTCGAGCGATCGTCATACCTGGTAATTTTTGCAACTGCCGAAGACCAATCGCCCCACTGAACTCAGTGGGACGCACGTTATAGCCGGGCAGAATAAACCTATAAGACTCGTTGAAATCGTCGTTCTTGGGCTTAAACAGCCGGGACGGTCGGGGAATATCCCGGGTCCAGCCATGTGCACGCATGGCCAGCAGCAAATGATGAAGCTCTTCGTCATCTGTAAGTACCATACCGCCCTCCATGGTGGCGATATGGTGAGAGAAAAAGAAGCTAAAGGTGCTGACATCACCGAATGTGCCGGTTTTTTGCGAACCGAGTTCTGCGTCCGCCGACTCGCAGTTGTCTTCCATGAAAATTAGGCCATGACTATCGGCAAAATTACGCAGCGAATCTAGGGCCGCAGGGTTTCCAAGAATTGATACGCCGACAAGCAAACGGGTTCTTGGGGTCAGTGCTTTTTCAAGCTCAGAGACATCAATATTAAGGGTCTCGAGTTCCACATCGACGATCCGCATTTTTAGGCCATATTGCTGCAATGGGTGGTAGGTGGTAGCCCATGCTATGGCCGGCACGATTGCCTCGTCTCCTCGAAGCAGTGGTTTTTCCTGTCTGAAGAAAAGACTGGCAACAGAGAGCAAGTTGGCCGACGAGCCGGAATTGACCATAACAGCGAAACGTTTGCCAAAATAGCGGGCAAAGGCTTCCTCGAATTCGGCCACACACGTCCCCATTGTGAAGCGATCCGAGGCGATAACCTCTTCGATTGCGTGAATTTCAGCATCATCCCAGGAACTGGCAGCAAGATCAAAAAACAGTGGTTCTATCATGGTTGTCAAAGC
Organism: Magnetovibrio sp.; assembly: GCA_002709525.1. Classification (GTDB taxonomy): domain Bacteria; phylum Pseudomonadota; class Alphaproteobacteria; order Rhodospirillales; family Casp-alpha2; genus UBA3470. The sequence goes on from PARE01000019.1 coordinate 23,476, forward strand.
CGTCGCATCCTCACTTAAAATGGCCCCTTGAACTCTATCTGATACGCTAGTTCGGCCTGATCAGGTTTGGGCTGCCACCCTGTACTCTCGGGACGCACCATGGCATATGCCTTTTGCGAAATGGTCGTGGGGTTTGGATAAAAAACCTTCTCCAGCGATGATGTCGTAGGGCACGTCACAGGAGCGAATCCCATTCTCTGAATAGAAATCTGTTCGCTTGGATAAAGTGACTCTGCGACGCGTGCGGCAATTTCCGCACTCATGCCGCACGAAGTCCAGGCGTTGTCGACAATCAGAAGTCGTCCCGTACGCCGCGCAGACTCCAGGATTGTCTCTATATCCAGCGGCGCAAGCGAGATAGGATCAATAACCTCCGACGATATACCTACATGCGCCAAAATTTCTCTGACACGGAGGCATTCGACCACCATGTTGGAAATGCCGACAATCGTAATGTCGTCGCCGACAGCGCAAACCCGTGCCCTGCCTAGAGGTTGTTCAAACGGCGCCTCCTGAACGAAAGCCCTGGTATAATAGAGCATGCGATGTTCAACAAACAGAACCGGATTATCGTTGCGAATGGCCGAAATCATGCACCCCTTAGCGTCATGGGCATTGGAGGGAGCGACGATAATCAGGCCTGGTATGTGCGCGAATAGTGAATAAAGAGATTGCGAGTGCTGTGGTCCTTGACCCCAGGACTTGCCGATAATTGAGCGGACCACCATCGGGACCTTGACCGCGCCACCAAACATATAGCGAGACTTTGCCGCCATGTTGATGAGTTGATTAGCACAAAGGGTCAGGAAATCCATGCGAATATGGACATGGATAGGGCGCAAGCCAGCCATAGCGGCACCAATGGCAACACCGGTCATGGCATCTTCAGACAGAGGAGTGCTAAAAACGCGCTCGCTTCCGTAGATCTCCCGCAAACCTTCCGTCGACCCTAAAATGGCCTTGTGATCGTCCACATCCATGCCGAATAGAATAACATTCGTATCACGTTCCATTTCCTGACTGATGGCCTCACGGATTGCCTCACCATACCCGAGTTCTCTTCGTATGTCAGGCGAGGACATGGTCAAAGAGTTCTTGTTCAGGAGGGAAAGGACTGGCCTCGGCAAAAGCGACGGCATCTGCGATCTGACGCTCAACCGTACGTTGGATATCTTCAACATCCTCGCAAGAAAGCCTACTTTCGAGGTGCTTTAAGGCGTCCCGCTCCCGCCAGATAGTATCTGTCTTTATGGATCGGTAAGGAGCATCTGTATCCTGCAAAGGACCGACGTGTTCATGCCAACGGTAGGTGTGACAGTGCATGAACTTAGGGCCGTCACCATCCCGAATTTTCTCGGCAAAGGCTGCCGCAATCTCACGGATTTCGAATATATCCGAGTCCTCAGTCTCCTGGTAACCGATCCCGTATCCTTCAACACGTTGGCCAAGGGCCCGGCTTGCCCACCGTTTATCTATCGGATTGTGGATCGCTACACCATTGTTTTCGCAAACAAACAATATTGGCAAATCGTGGAGCGCGGAGAAATTCAGGCTCTCATAGAACACACCCTCTTCTGTAGCTCCATCACCCATAAAACATACGATGATATTATCTCTACCTCTCAGTTTTTCTGTCAACGCATAGCCGAGAGCGACCGGAATGTTGCTAGCGACTACCGCTGAAGTTCCAATTACCTTCGCTTCGATATCGATGAGATGCATAGAGCCGCCCTTTCCACGTGCGCATCCATCGATTTTACCAAACAGTTCCGCCATCATGGCCTTGAGATCACCACCTTTAGAGAGATAAAGTGCATGGCCACGATAGGTACCTGAGACCCAGTCATCATTTCGAAGAACATCGCATACCCCCACGGACACGGCTTCCTGACCGATAGACAAATGAATCGGGCTCTTGATGCAATCCGTCGGGTACAGTTCGGCGATCCGCTGTTCCGTCCTTCGGATCAAGCACGTCGCCCGATACAGCCTTCGAAAGTCGTGTTGATTCAGATGCTCGTTTGAATAAGAAGTCATGCTAATGTTGGAATTAAATATGTCATAGCAGGCTTGTATATCCTTAGGCTGGCGCCATTGAAAGGTTCTGTCCACACAAATGAGTTTCGCTTGTTCAGGAAATCAACGCCGTGTACAAGCTTACGCTCAATACGTGTCATAGCTTTTCAGGGACCTTTCATATCGTGGTTGGCGGGCAGGCAAGTCCTATAGGAACGACTGAATGAAAGTTACGTTGCTCGCGCTCACCCTAAACGAAATCGAGGGAGTAAAGGTCATCCTACCACAGATAGATCCGTCCTGGGTCGATCAGATCTTGGTTATTGACGGCGGATCAACCGACGGCACCATCGAGTGGGTTAAAGATAACGGCTACGACGTCTACATTCAAAAAAGAAGCGGCATAAGGTATGCTTATTTTGAGACCCTCGATTTGCTTGACGGCGACATCATCGTCACCATCAGCCCCGATGGCAATTGCGCCCCAGAATTCATTCCTGCATTAATCGACCAGATTCGAAAAGGAGACGATCTCGTCATCGGATCGCGATATCTCGGCGAAGCAAAAAGTGAGGATGACGATGCGATTACCGCTTTTGGGAATTGGATGTTTACGCGAATTGTGAATATCCTCCACGGAGGCAATTATACGGATGCTTTAGTGATCTATCGCGCGTTCCGAAAAGATTTAATCTATCAACTCGATTTGCATCGTGGCGATGCCTACGAACTACCCGAGCGTTTGTTCGGAACGACCATAAGCTGGGAGCCCTTGATGTCGGTGCGTGCTTCCAAGGCAGGTAAGAAGGTCTCTGAGTTGCCGGTGGGAGAGCCGCCACGTATTGGTGGCGAGAGAAAACTTCAAGTCTTCAGGTGGGGCGCGGCTTTCCTATTCCAGTTTGCCCGGGAGTTATGGTTCTGGCGTAAACCAAAAACAAACCACCCCTCGATGGTTCGTCGTTGATATTTCACTTTCTCCTTTGGTCGGTCATTTTTATGCTTGTCCTGCTCGCCGCCCTTTTGCTCGGATATGCCGTGATCAGCGCCGATCAAGTGCGTGCCATTGCCTCTGGATTTATGGGAGAAGGCGTCAACTTCACTTATACTGATAATCGCCATATTCGTATGGGTAGGCGATTCTTAATCTTGGGAAGCGCTTTCATTGGACTAGCATGTATCTTGGCTATATATCGCTTGCGGATCGAACCGTTTTGGCACCGACTGGCCGAGGATTGCACTAATTTTTCCACGGCTCTGAGACTCAGCTTTCGCAGTGCCTTCATAAGCCAGACCTTTTCTTTGCAGCTCACCTTGGCAGCTATTGTTATTTTAGGGGTGGCGCTCCGTCTCCATTTCCTCAACACACCGATTGTTATGGATGAAGGACACTGGTTGTGGCTGGTCGATCAGCCTGCACTATTAGGCTTCACGAATCAGCGTACGACACTTCATGGCATTCTTTTGCCGGCAATGAAGCTCTCCGTTGCTCTTTTGGGAGACGACGAGTGGGCCTTTCGTTTGCCTGTCCTAGCCTTTGGAATTGTTATTTTGCCACTTACCTACTGGGTGGGGCAGGTATTGTTTAATTCGCGAGTTGGCCTGATTGCTGCAGCTGTCATCGCTGTCGCCTGGCCAATGGTCGCTTATTCAGTTACCGCGCGTGGCTATGCGTTTGGGAACGTGTTTTTCCTCGCCATGATCGGCTTAACACCGTATATCGCGAAAACCCAAAACATCGGCGCCATATGGGCGTTCACCCTTTTCTCGGCGCTCGCGGGATACAGCGTGTTATCTATGGCGTTTGCCCATATCCTCGCTGTGTGCTTTCTTGGGCTGATAATCATTAAAAATGGTGGGCGCCAGGCCTTAATCCCGTCCGTGAAAATCACCTTTGCGATCAGTTTTGTGAGCGGCTTTCTGGTCCTGGTTCTGTTTAGTCCGATTGTTTTCGCTCATGGTCTTGCTGAGGCCGGTTTCCTAGGTGCACTAGACGAAGGGCGGGCAAATATTGGGTTTCTTGGGCTTCTGGCCGACCAGCCCGTTCGCTTCTGGCAACAATGGATGACGGATATCCCGGGTACCATTCAACTTGCCATCCTCGTTGGCTTGATTATTGGCGTATTCAGCTCTCATCATGGCCTAACAATCCTGGTTGCACTGATCATCGTATTTTCTCTGTTGGCCATTATCGTTGGTGGAAAATTCCCACCCGCTCGAGTCTGGCAGTTCCTGGTACCTTTGATTTCAATTATCGCCGCGAGCGGCATCGACTTTGTGATACGGCGATTGCCGGCGATTCCACACATTAAACAAAGCGGCGCCGTTCTATTGGTAGCTTTGGTGGCTTGGGGTTGCGTACGCGCCACCGCCAGCGACAACGTTTTCAAATTAGTGGCTGGCCGAAACCTTGATCGGGTCGACGAATTTGCACGTTTGGTTGCCCAGAGGGTGAGAGCGGGCGATATTATCGTCGATAATATCATTATGGTTCCCGCGTTTAGCTATTATCTGGCACGAGAAATTCGGGCACGCGGACTTCGTTTTTATCATAATACCGTGCCGGCAACCGAAATTGTTGCGCATGTCTGCGCCGTCAAAGGTCCCTGCCCAGAACCGTCGAAGGACGGTCGGATTTTCTTACAGAAAATCGATCAATCAAGGATTACGGCGGCTCGTCCCCTCGGCTTCCCACTGACGTTACGAAGCCCACTATCAGTTGAGGCCAAGTTTAGAAATTATGTAATGCAAGCTGCACGGCCGGGTCATTTCTAAATCACCCATCGGTCAACCTTACAGTTGGGCGGTGTCCAGAACCGTTAGCTTCATTTTTAGCGTGTGATATAGCCATTCATATACTAAGCCGCATTTACGTGATGCAATTACCAATTGATTCTAGAAGTAGACGATGATGGTTTCGAACTTTGAGTCTACTGATTAAGAGTCTTTGTTTATATCAACTGAGATAATTACCAGTCCCGAATAAACTTATAGGCTAAAATTTTCCAAGAATTTGCCAATCCAACGAAATTGCAAACTTCTAACGTTTTAAACCTCATCCCCACCTCGCCGGCTGATGCTCACGTCGCGATGCACCCAGATGCCAATCAATAGACCAAACCCGACAAGCAGGGTCATCATGGCAGTGCCACCGTATGAAATCAGTGGTAGCGGTACGCCGACCACGGGAATAAGCCCCATGACCATGGCTATATTAATGAAGACATACAGGAAGAACGTTACTGTCACGCCTAACGCCACCAGGCGGCCAAACTGGCTATTGGCACGCATTGCGATGATTGCACCAAACATTAACAGCAGAGTATATAGCGCCAAGAGGCCCAGTCCTCCCACAAGCCCAAATTCCTCCGCCAGCATGGTAAAGATGAAATCAGTTTGCATCTCGGGTAGAAAGTTCAAATGGCCCTGGGTACCCTGCATAAATCCCTTGCCCAGCAAACCGCCGGACCCTAGAGCAATCTTCGATTGGATGATGTGGTAGCCGGCTCCCAGTGGATCAACCTCCGGATTGAGAAAGGTGAGGATGCGCCGTTTCTGGTAGTCATGCAGCAATTGCCAGCCCACTGGCGCTGCTATCAAACCCGAGACAAAAACTAGCCCAAACTTCCACAACCGTACCCCCGCGACGAAGAAGAGCGCGCCGCCGGCCATTATCAACATCAAGGCCGTGCCCAGATCAGGTTGGCGCAAAACCAGCGCGGCAGGCGCGAAGACCATCATCAAAGGTATGACAAGCCGGGTCGGCCGGGCCACGGCCTCCATCGTGAGACTGTGGAAATAACGGGCCAGCGCCAACACCATTGCGATCTTCATCAATTCAGACGGCTGCAGGTTAAAGTAGCCCAGATCAAGCCATCTTTGCGCCCCCATACCGACAAAGCCCATAAATTCCACGAGCGCCAACAGGATAAGACTTAGCCCGTAAAGCACATAGGCGAACCGCAACCAGATGCGCACATCTATGAGTGACACAGCTATCATCGAGATAAAGCCGACCCCAAACCGCACCAACTGCCGAGACGCCCAGGGCTGAAAGCTACCGTTCGCCGCAGAGTAAAGCATAGCTATACCAATAGCCGCGGTCAGGCAGATGAGGAAAACAAAGAACCAATGAATGTTCCTAAGCTTCTGGCCGATCGTGAATTCCGGCGGATTAAGACTGTCTTCTCTCATCCTTCCAGGCTCGATTTCTCCTGTCCGGCGGAACGCGGCATGGCCGTGCGGATGACACTACTGGCAGAGCCTCGACGTTGAGCTTCAACAAGTATGTCACGGGCGATAGGCGCCGCCACCTTGGAACCCCCGCCGCCGTGCTCAACCACGACGGAAATGGCATATCGCGGATTTTCGATGGGCGCATAGCCCACGAATAGAGCGTGGTCACGTTCCTTCCAGGGCAAGTCCTTGTTCTTTCGCACCCCTGCTTCTCGCTCGCTCTTCGAGATGCGGCGGACCTGGACCGTCCCCGTCTTACCAGCCATCTCTTGGCCCGGTTCCGTAATCCGCGATTTGTAGGCCGTTCCGAGCGGCGAATTCACCACGTAAATCATGGAGTTACGGACAATCTCCATATGTCGCGGCTGCAAGTTTAGGCTTTCAAATGAGGCCTCAATATTTTCTGTCCAAACTCCATCCTGGCTCACGGACCGTGTGAGCCGTGGCACCACAGCAAAACCACCGTTCGCGATGCGCGCGGTCATCACCGCTAACTGCAACGGCGTCACCAACAAATAGCCTTGTCCTATGCCTACTATTAGTGTCTCACCCTTGTGCCAGGGTGCGTCTAAGGCGCCACGTTTCCATTTTGGCGTGGGGATCAGCCCCGCCTTTTCACCAGGAAGGTCAACCTCCAACTTAGCACCAAGACCAAACCGCTTCGCCATAGCGGCAATCCGCTCAATCCCCGTCCGCTTTGCGATTTCGTAGAAATAAACATCACAGGACTGCGCCATAGCTTCTTGCGCGCTCAAAAGGCCATGACCGTGCTTTCTCCAGCAATGGAACCGCGCGTCGCCTAGTTCCGTATACCCGGAACAGAAAACCTGGCTTGAGTTTGTAATGACTCCCTTCTCCAAGGCCGCCAAGAGTACACACATCTTGAATGTGGATCCCGGCGCATAACGACCAGAAATAGCTTTGTTAATCAATGGAGCACGCGGATTGGTAGCTAATGATTGCCATTCCTCGGAACTCAGGCCACGGTTGAAACTATTCGGATCAAAGCTGGGGTTGGAGACCATCGTCAGCACATCACCGTTGTGGATGTCCAACACAACAACAGATGCACTTTCATCGCCAAGGCGTTTACGAGTAAACGACTGAAGCTCCATATCGATACTCAACTGCACTTCGGCACCCGCCTGACCTTCTTTGCGCTCTAGTTCGCGGATCACTCGCCCATAAGCATTGACCTCCACTTGCGAGCTTCCGCTCGACCCCCGAAGTGCCAAGTCATGGACCCTCTCCACACCGGCCTTGCCGATACGGAAACCGGGCAACTCCAAAAGAGGATCACCAGTCAGGTCCTCAGGCGATACTGCAGCAACATAGCCAAGGACGTGGGCCAGATCGTTGCCATAGGGATAATTACGGCTCTGACCCACATCGATCATCACGCCGGGCAGGTCTGGTGCATTAACTTCGATGCGAGCAACGTCTGACCATTCCAGGTTCTCTCGAAGTGTCACGGGTACAAAACTTCTATTACGGCGCACGTCACGAAGGATGCGACGGCGCTCACCGGGACCGAAAGCAATGATCTCGCTTAGGCTGTCCAACGTCGCGGATACATCGCGCGTATCTTCTGGAATTAAGAGCACTCGGTAATTCTTTTGGTTGCTGGCGATAGGAACGCCAAACCGATCAACGACTCGGCCTCGCGGCGGCGGCAGAAGACGCAGGTTGATCCGGTTCTCCTCAGCCAATGTCTTGTAGCGTTCGGACTCCAAAACCTGCAGGTAATACATCCTCGCCACCAAGGCTGAGAATAGGACAGCCTGACTGCCAAGCAGCATAGCGCTTCGACGGTTGAAGAGCTTGTGGCGTTCGACATCCCGGTTCATCTCAGGCCTGCTGCAGGAAGGCGCGTTGCCAGCGCGAGAGGAGATAGGCGATGATAGGATAGAAGCCAATTCCCAACGCATATTGACTGGCGACTGCGCGCGGGTCTATGACCCCGCCCTTCATCATCGACGCGAAGCCCCAGATCAAAAGGGTTGCACCCGCGGACACCAAGCCAAAGCCCAACCACACAACATAGAACGGCTTACGAGCAAAGAACCGCTGTTGCGCCAAAATGACGCCATAAGTCATAACATAGACTATTGTATGCACGCCCATGGGCACACCGCTCAGCGCGTCTTGGAAAAAACCAACAATAAAGACGGCATAAGCTGGCAAAAGCTCGGCGCGGTAGATGCCCCAGTGAAAAATTACGATTAGTGAGAACAGCGGCATGACCCGTGCCAGGCCCGGCACCTGAAACGGAACCGCGCTAAGAAGAACTAGGAACATGGTCAGAATAAAGGGCGTCAGTTGGCGACTGAGAACATCCATCCGATTCCAGACTGTCGGTTTCATGCACCCGTCTCTACTTCCAAACTAACGGACATTGGATCCGGTTCGCCGATCGGGTCCAGATTGAACGATTCCTCTTAAGCCATAATCGAGAACCCGGACATACTCGATACGTTCGCGGTTAACATAGGGTTGAATCTCGATTATGCCGTCAGTCACCGAAGTTACGACTCCAACGGGAAGGCCATTTGGGAAAACGCCACCATGACCGGAGGTAACAACCCGATCGCCAATAGCTACCATGGCACCGGTCGGCAAATGTATCATACGCGGCCGTCCTGCATTGGTCCCCGCAAGCACCGCGCGGATTCGGGTCGACTCTATTACGATGGGAATACGGGAATTCAAATCCGTAATCAGCAAGAGACGAGATGACCGGCTGCCAACTCCAGAGATTCGACCAATCAAGCCGTCACCCGTTACCGCGGCTTGACCCTTGCGGACACCTGCCCGTTCCCCGGCGTTTAAGATCAGGCTGTGGGCAAAAGCGCCCCCAGTATCGGCGACAACTCGGGCTGCGATGAAACGTGGTTCAGGACCAGCATTAAAATTCAAAAGCCCCTTGAGAGCGCGATTCTCCGTTTCGAGTTTTCGCGCTAGTGCCTGCCAATGCAAAAGCCGATCGCGTTCCTGCCTGAGTTTCTGATTGGCGTCAAAAACTGTATAGATCTCATGGATGCGATCGACCCCCACGTTGAAGCTCTCGACTGGGCGTCCGATGACGTCGAGGATCGGTGCAACCGCATCGACGATCTGTGTACGGACTTGTTCCATGCTGGCCACATCTACCCTACCGATTACTAACACTCCGATCGCGCTCAAGATCAAAAGCAGATAGGTAAAACGCTGGGTGACGCTCTTTACTGGCGCCGCAATACGGTTATCGGTACGTGTCGAATTCTTCACGCGCAACCAAGCTCCAAATAATCAGGCTACACAGTTGGCGCGGCGCCTTCCGAGAACCCTGCTGATTTCTCCCAAATTTTAATGAACAACCATAAACGAAAGTTTATTAACGGATACTTTCTATAGATAAAGGGCACGAAATACCTAGTACATCGTGGAGAGGACATCTTTCAGACGTTTCATCTCCTCTAACGCACGACCAGTTCCCAAAACTACGCATGACAACGGGTCGTCGGCGATAGACACTGGCAGGCCCGTGGCGTGACGCAAAACAAAATCCATATTACCCAGCAGAGCACCACCTCCGGTAAGCACGATACCCTTGTCGACGATATCGGCGGCCAATTCAGGGGCGGTGTGTTCCAACGCGACTTTCACGGCTTCGATAATAGCGCCGACAGGTTCCGCTAGGCTCTCCGCAATCTGACGTTCAGAGATAATGAGTTCTTTCGGAACTCCGTTCATTAGATCGCGACCCTTGATCTCCATAGTTTGACCTTCGGTGTCTTCGGGCGGACAAGCTGAACCGATATCTTCCTTAATACGCGCTGCGCTCCCCTCACCAACTAAAAGGTTATGATTCCTGCGGATATAGGCGATGATCGCCTCATCCATCTTGTCGCCGCCAACACGAACGGAGCGGGAATAAACGATGCCGCCCAATGACAGCACCGCCACCTCGGTGGTGCCGCCGCCTATATCTACGACCATGGAGCCGGTAGGTTCGGTAACGGGCAGGCCTGCCCCAATAGCCGCAGCCATGGGTTCTTCAATTAAGTAAACCTTTCGCGCTCCTGCGTTCTCGGCTGAGTCTTGGATGGCGCGTCGCTCAACGGCTGTCGATCCCGACGGCACACAGACGACCACCACAGGAGCAGCGAAGCTCCGTCGATTGTGAACCTTACGAATGAAATACTTGATCATCTCCTCAGCGACTTCAAAGTCGGCGATGACGCCGTCACGAAGGGGACGAATGGCACGAATATTGCCCGGCGTCCGACCAAGCATTTGTTTGGCCTCTTCGCCAACAGCCAGAACCTGTTTCTTGCCTTTGACCTCGGCGATGGCAACCACAGAGGGCTCATTTAGGACTATGCCCCGACCCTTCACGTACACAAGCGTGTTCGCCGTGCCCAAATCAATAGCCATGTCGGCCGACAGAAATCCGAAAAGACGTGAAAACATAAAATGCCGCTATAGAAAAATGATCAACGAAAGATTAAAGCAGAGTTCACACTATACTGACTCGTCTAGCGTCAACAGCCAACGCTTTTATAAGTGAGCATAACGGCTGTTGCTAGGCCGAAAGCGCGGCCGGCGCTGTTTTTTCCCGCTTGACCAGCAGCTTGTTTAAAGCATGCACATAGGCTTTCACGGATGCTACCATGGTGTCTGTGTCTGTGCCTTGGCCATTTACGGTCTTGCCATCCTCCTCCAGGCGCACTGTCACCTCAGCCTGAGCATCGGTGCCCTGCGTCACAGCCGAGACCTGATAAAGTTGCAGACGTGTGTTGTGAGGGAATAGCTCTTGGATACAGTTGAAGGCAGCATCCACAGGACCATCCCCAATGCCATCGCAAGATTTCTCCTCCCCGTCGACGCTCAGCGTCAATGATGCCTTTGGTGGATTGTGAACTGTACCGCAATGGATCTCAAGCGACACCATTTGAATACGATCGTCGGAGTGCAATACTTCATCATCAACCAAAGCCACTATATCCTCGTCAAACACATCCTTCTTCAAGTCGGCCAGTTCTTTAAACCGGCGAAAGGCGTCCTGACGGGCGTTGTCGCCAATGTCATAACCCAGTTCCTTAAGTTTTTCGTTAAAGGCATGGCGGCCAGAGTGTTTTCCCAATACCAGTTTATTGGTCGTCAGACCCACTGATTCAGGCGTCATTATCTCGTAAGTACGGACGTCCTTCAGAACACCGTCCTGGTGGATGCCAGCCTCATGAGCGAAAGCGTTAGCTCCGACGATGGCCTTGTTGGGTTGAACGTTGAAACCTGTAACGCCAGACACCAAGCGCGATACCTTGGTAATATCCTCAGTCACGATGAAATTCGAGTAGGGCATTATGTCATGGCGCGTTCGCAAAGCCATGACGATCTCTTCTAATGATGCGTTCCCAGCCCGTTCACCAATGCCATTTATGGTGCATTCTACCTGCCTCGCGCCGGCATCCACCGCCGCCAGGGAGTTGGCCACGGCCAATCCCAAGTCGTTGTGGCAATGCACGGAAAACACCGCTTTATCAGAATTTGGTACCCGCTCGCGGACCATGCTTATAAGCTCCGCGTATTCTTTAGGCATTGTGTAGCCAACAGTGTCGGGAATGTTGATAGTGGACGCCCCCGCTTTTATAGCGCTTTCAACACACTGACAGAGGAAGTCATGATCAGTGCGAGTACCATCCTCACAAGACCACTCAACATCTTCCACATAGCCGCGAGCCCGAGTAACGCTGTCGATGACCGCCTGATGGACTTCTTCGGGGGTCATCTGCAGTTTTTTCTCCATGTGCAACGGGCTGGTTGAGATAAACGTGTGAATACGTTTCCGTTCAGCCGGCTTTAAGGCCTCAGCCGCACTGTCGATGTCCATGTTGCCGGACCGGGCTAGGCCGCAAACGATGGAATCTTTCACCACCTTCGCCACTGCGTTGACAGCCTCAAAGTCCCCCGGGGAGGCGATTGGAAAGCCTGCCTCAATAACGTCAACGCCCATGCTCTCAAGCGTTTTCGCAACCCGCAGCTTTTCTTCCAGGTTCATTGAGCAGCCAGGTGACTGCTCTCCGTCACGCAATGTGGTATCAAAAATAAAGACCCGGTTTGGATCCGTGCTGATATTGCTGCTCATAATAATCATCCTCTGTTCATCTTAGGTGTCGCCAAAATGGTTATGGGACAATCCCCTGAACGCGGCAACCTACCGGGACGCCAGCATCTGCGTTCAGGGGCTCCTAAGTCGAAGAGCCCCTTGCGGGATCAAGAGGAGGTCAAGGGAGAGCTCACGACCGATTGTGGCTCGAGAGCCATTCTCAATCCGCATTTTGCGTGGCCTATTGACCATTATCTCATCCCAACTCAGATCGATTCAACAACGAACAATATCGGACAGAACAACGGATGGCAGGGTATTGTCAATAGAGATGTCAATTTTGGCGATGAGTTACTAGCATCAAAGAGACAGGGACGCATTTGGGATACTTGGATGTAATTACGTAAAACAAAATTAAAATCACTGATGATAACAGGCTAATTTATGTTCGTTAAAAGTTTGAAATACGATTTGAACCCGTGTTAATCGAACCATTACCCACGAAATATGATCAACAGACCAATGCGTACGGGAACGAGAAGCGCTAAGCGTGCAATGCACCCCAATTGCACAACTGCTAGATTCAATAATTTGCTCCCCAGCATGATTCTGCTGATCAGCATTATCGATATTTTCACCGATCCTTTAGCCTTTAGCTACCCGTTCTAGAACACCCGCCTGGTACAGGTCTGGGGAAGCGAAGTCGTCAATCACAACCTTAACATAATCTAATTCAATACCTACCAGGATAACTCGTCTTCGCGCATCACTTTCGAAGATTTGTTTTCGATCCTGACGATCTAAACTGGGGTCCGGCCTGAATTGCTTGCTCAGGAGAATAAGATCAGTCCAAGTATGCTAGCGCTCAGGAAGAAGATACCCACTAGCTCTCCGGCGATCATCTTCTCTTTAAAAAACAAATACGACGCGGCGAGAGAGAAGATCACCTCGATCTGACCGACGGCAAAAACGTAGGCGGCGTTCTGAAGCGTGAAGGCCGTGAACCAGAAGATTGAGCCGAGCATCCCGGTCAGACCCATCCAAATGGCGGTCCGCCATGCGCCTACAACCCGTCCGATCTCCCCTTCCTCGCGCCAAGCCAGCCAGACCGCCATGCCGACGGTCTGAGACAAGGTCACAACCCAGAGCGTAACTGATGAGCGCATCAATGGATCTTCGCTATTGATTTCCAATGTTGCAGCCCGGTAGCCGACGGCTGAAATGGCGAATAAGGCGCCGGAGATAACCCCAAGGCCGGCAGCCTTATTCCAGACCCGCCCGATCAGAGCCCCCTCCCCCGACGGCGGATCGGACAACACAAGAACGCCTATCAGGCCAATGATTATAGCAATCCAGCCAACCATGCTGATTTGGTCTCCCAGGATCACCAATCCGAACAGTGCAGTCTGAATCACCTCAGTCTTCTTGAAGGTGATGCCAACGGCAAAGTTGCGTTGGGCGAACAACGCAACCACGCACCAGGTGGCGGTAATCTGGCCGAACCCACCAATCATCGCAGCCGTCCAGAAGGTGTTAGACAAGGACGGCATAGTTTCGCCACGGTAGATCAAATAACCCACCATTAAGATCGTAATCATGGGCGCAGAATAAAAAAACCGCGAGAAGGTCGCCCCACCCGCCGACATTTGGCCCATACTGAGATATTTCTGAAGCATGAACCTTATGGTCTGGAATGCCGCCGCTATGATAGAAAAGATAATCCAAGCTTCCATGGATGTTCCCTCTGCTTCGCATCTCATTAGATGGCGCGAGCAAACGCGTCAATTCGCTATCATTTCGCCCTTTCTTCCAGGATATGGTGCAAGCGTGCTATTGACCGAATCCCTGTCTTGCAACCACCTACCAATGATTGCCCATCGCGTTCAAATCTTACATAACGTCCTCTGCTGGGATGGACTCGTCCCAACAGCTGAGTGACGATCCAATCCCAATGCAATAGAAAACAAACACCCCGCTCAAATGGAGTGCGAGGTGTCCGCCTAAGTGAGAATTGCCGGCTATGACGCCAAAAAAATCAACCTGACTTGAGACTAGTTCTTCGACTTGTCCACTAGTGCGTTATCAGCGATCCACGGCATCATGCCGCGCAGTCGCTCGCCAACCTGTTCAATATCGTGCTCGGCACCTATGCGTCGCATAGCCTTAAAGTTGGGTTGGCCAACTTTGTTTTCCGTCATCCAATCACGAGTGAAGGTACCGCTTTGTATATCAGCCAAGACTTCCTTCATTCGGGCCCTCGTGTCATCAGTGATAATTTTCGGGCCGGTAATGTAGTCGCCGTATTCGGCCGTGTTAGAGACCGAGTAGCGCATATTGGCGATGCCACCCTCGTAAATGAGGTCAACGATTAGCTTCACCTCGTGGCAGCACTCGAAATAGGCCATCTCTGGCGCATAACCAGCTTCCACCAAGGTCTCGTAGCCAGCCATGATCAGGGCTGTCAGGCCGCCGCATAGCACGACCTGCTCGCCAAAAAGGTCGGTTTCGCACTCTTCTTTAAAGGTAGTCTCGACAATGCCCGCGCGACCACCGCCGATGCCGGAGGCATAGGAAAGCGCCACGTCCATGGTGTTACCAGACGCGTCCTGAGAAACAGCGACCAAGGTCGGCACGCCTGCGCCCCGGTCATATTCGGAACGCACCGTGTGGCCTGGGCCCTTTGGCGCGATCATGAACACATCAATATCAGAGCGCGGTTCGATCAGACCGAAGTGGATATTTAGGCCGTGAGCGAAGGCCAGAGCCGCACCCTCCTTTAGATTGGTATGAACGTGGTCGTTGTAGAGATCAGCTTGTCCCTCATCAGGTGTCAGGATCATGAACACGTCGGCATCCTTGGCGGCATCCGCGGCAGTCTTCACGGTGAAACCGTCATTTTTCGCCTTCACAGTGGAGCCGGAACCTTCTCGCAGCACAATGGTGATGTTCTTCACACCTGAGTCCCGCAAGTTTAGCGCGTGAGCATGGCCTTGGCTGCCATAGCCCGCGATGGCCACGTGCTTGTCTTTGATCAGATTAACGTCAGCGTCCCGATCGTAATAAACTCGCATAATTGATCCTCTCGATCTTTACTTTAATTTAATTTCATTCAATTCAATACGCCACATCCATCGCGTTGAGGCCGCGCGAGATGGCCGCGACGCCAGTACGTGAGATATCAGTTAAGCCCAACGGTTCCATCAAGCGGATGAAGGCATCCAATTTTCCAGTATTGCCAACTATTTCGAATACGAAGCTCTCATTCGTGCTGTCGACTACGCGAGCACGAAAAATGTCGGCGATTCGGAGACTTTCCACACGTTTCTCATCCTTCCCCACGACTTTCACTAAAGCCAGTTCGCGTTCCACCGAAGCGCCTTCGATTGTAAGATCCTTGACGTTATGGATTGGCACCAGGCGGCTCAGTTGCGCCTTGATCTGTTCGATGATCATGGGCGTGCCTGTGGTCACGATTGTGATCCGGCTGATGTTGTTAATTTTGTCGGTTTTTGCAACGGTCAGGCTCTCGATATTGTAGCCCCGGCCTGAAAAAAGTCCGATTACTCGCGCCAATACTCCTGGCTCATTGTCGACTAGGACAGCGATCGTGTGACTGTTGACGGTGTCATTTTGCGCGTTCACTTCGCAAATCTCCTCGGGGGCCCCCTTGACGTCGCATCAAGCGGCCCCGTTATAGTTCAGTTTCCCTCGAATGCAACGCCGTCTCCATTATTCACTAGACGAGTACCATGCCTTCTTCCGAGATCGGCGTTTCGGCCTTATCGTCCGGCCCCAAAAGCATTTCATTGTGGGCTGCGCCCGACGGGATCATAGGGAAAACGTTTTCCATCTGGTCGACGTGGATGTCGGCAATTACTGGCTTATCAATCTTAATCATCTCCTTGATCACGTCATCAAGTTCGCTCGGCTTGGTCGCGCGAAGCCCAACCATATTGAAGGTTTCTGCTAATTTAACAAAGTCCGGTAGACTGTTCATATAGCTCTCCGAGTAACGTTGGCCGTGAAGCAGTTCCTGCCACTGGCGCACCATGCCCAGATAGAAGTTGTTCAGAATGAATGACTTAACCGGCAAACGGTATTGCGAGATAGTCGATAACTCTTGTACATTCATCAGATAAGACGCCTCACCAGCGACACATATCACCAACTCATTGGGATGCGCCACCTGCACACCCATGGCGGCCGGCAAACCATAACCCATGGTTCCCAAACCACCAGAAGTCATCCACTGGTTTGGCTTGTCGAAACCCAGGTACTGGGCCGCCCACATCTGATGCTGGCCGACCTCGGTCGTGACGAAGGGTCCCTTATTCGCATTGCGCGCCAATTCCCAAAGACGGGTAAGCGCGTGCTGCGGCTTGATGATGTCACCCTCCTGCTTAAACTTTAGACAATCGACAGATCGCCAAGCACCCACCTCTCTCCACCAAGCCTTCAGCGCCTTTGCGTCAACCTTCGCTTGAGTACCCCTCCATACCTTAATCATGTCCTCGAGAACGTGACCCACATCACCAATTATTGGAATGTCGACGCGAACATTCTTGTTGATGGAGGATGGATCAATATCCACGTGAATTTTGGTCGACGTTGGCGAGAAAGCGTCTAGACGACCAGTAACCCGATCGTCAAAACGCGCACCGATACAAACCATGACGTCGCAATCGTGCATGGCCAGATTGGCCTCGTAGGTGCCGTGCATACCGACCATACCAACAAACTGCTTATCCGACGCCGGAAACGCACCAAGCCCCATGAGCGTCAAGGTGCATGGTGCCCCGGTCATCTTCACGAACTGGGTCAGCAACTTACTGGCCGCGGGCCCTGAATTGATGACCCCGCCACCAGCATAAATCAATGGCTTCTTTGCTTTTGCGATGGTCTCCACAGCGTGCTTGATCGCACTCAAATCGCCCTTCACCGGCGGATTGTAGTTGCGCACCTTTACCTTACTTCTCGGTTTGTAGGTGCCGAGCGCCATTAGCACATCCTTAGGTAGATCAATCACCACCGGCCCCGGACGGCCTGATGTAGCAACATGAAAGGCTTCGTGCATAACGCAGGCCAAGTCTTCCACGTCCTTGACGAGGTAATTATGCTTAGTGCACGGACGGGTAATACCCGTGGTGTCGGCTTCTTGGAAGGCATCATTACCTATCAGATGCGTGGGAACCTGACCCGTTAGACAGATAACAGGGATAGAATCCATAAAGGCATCCGTCAGCCCCGTGACCGCATTAGTCGCCCCCGGCCCCGAAGTGACGAGAACTATACCTACCTTGCCAGTCGACCGCGCGTATCCCTCCGCCGCATGAACCGCGCCGCCTTCCTGCCGCACCAGGATGTGGCGAATTTGGTTCTGGTTGAAGATGGCGTCATATATCGGGAGTACGGCGCCACCCGGATAACCGAAAATCTCGGTAACCCCCTGTTCCTCGAGTGCCTTGAGGACAATCTCCGAACCGGTCAATTCCTTACTGGCCATGTGCCATGCTCCTTTTAATCACCAACGTCTTTTATCAGTTTTGCTGGGGACACCCACGTGAATCAATGGCGAACCTTTCTCGCTCCAATCCCAGAAATCGGAGGAAAACAAGCCGTCGATGTGTGAGCCTCCCGACCCGCCCAGCCGGGGAAACCAGAGGTTTCCGCCGGGAAGAGGCGAAAATTAATCGTTCTGTACCCCTCGGTCAACACAGTTATAAAATTTTATAAAAGATATTTAATACAAAACTTTCTATTAATTGCTACAGATGTTCCTTATGCGATGTTTTATGAAAGTTCTAAAATTTAATTTCAGACCTTATCCTCATTTTGGAGATTCTTTGTTCCATCCCAAAATCAGCTTCGAAGCCACGATTATCTCCTGGGTGTGTCGCACAGCAACCTTCTTCTCATAGAGCGTTCCAATAGTGTTGGCTTCAACGCAGCTGATGGGCGCCGTTTGGCCAAAATTTCGGCACATCAACGATATGTCGATGCCCCATTCAAGCAAATCTTCGTTAACTATGATGACGCATAAAATGCTCTGCCCATTTCTCTTCTCTATCAGAAAATAGCCCACGCTTGGCTGCACCAATCCCATAGGTAAACACTGGTGAACGCCCACGATGAGAAACGCTGCGTGGATCGGTCGACAAGGCAAGAACTTCATGAATAGGTCCGACCTCTTTGCAACTTTATTTGAGCTTTCCGCACTCACGCCGCTGACCCTCATCAATTGGATTGAGTGCTAATGAATTAGAATGCGACATGGCAAACCCCGATTCTAACGGTGTGGAAGAGTCCCATGACAATAATATCCGGGGCTTATCGCAGGCAGTTAAGTCCTACCCGGAAAAATGGCGGCAATTTTGCAGTAAATATCTTCATCAACTTGATCACCAAAGCCTTTTATTTCCAAATCCGCCGTCAGTTGGTTGCGAAACCAAGTAAGCTGGCGTTTAGCAAAGTTACGGGTACCCTTTTGGGCAATGGCGATAGCATCAGCCAACTCACATTGGCCATGCAGATAACGCCGGAACTCCGGCACACCCAAGGCCTTGAGAGCCGGCAGCGAAATATCAAGCTTAGAATTCAACGCGGATACCTCTTCAAGAGCTCCCGTATCCAACATAACCTCAAAGCGTTGATTAATGCGGGCATACAATTCATCGCGAGGTGGCATCAGAACGATCGTAAAAAATGGGCCTCTTAGTGGCGGTTCGGCGGATTGTATAGCCTGCCATTCGTCAAGCGTCCGGCCAGTCGCCTGTTTCACCGCATAGGTTCGGATCAACCGTTGCCGATCGGCAGATGGCAATCGATCGGCCGCTGCAGCATCCACGGCTGCTAACCGCAAATGGAATGCCTTTGCACCCTTTTCTTCATAAAAGCGCCGAGCTTCTTCGATTACGTCGGCCGGGATATCGGGAATCGGCGCAATCCCCTCGCGTAGCACCTTAAGATATAGGCCAGTGCCTCCGCAGACAATGGGCCAGCGACCACGCCGGCGAATATCATCGATCACTGGTACCGCCGCCTTCAGCCAGGCGCCCGCGGAACTGACTTCTGAAACAGATTGGACACCATAGAGATGATGAGGGACGCGAGCCTCGTCGGCGGACGACGGTCGGGCTGTCAGGATCGCCATCTCCCGATAGACCTGCATGCTGTCCGCGTTGACGATCTCGCCACCTAAAGCTTCGGCCACCAGGATGGCAAGGCGTGACTTGCCGCTTGCCGTCGGCCCAGCAATTACCAAAATGGGCGGTTGGTCAACGATTGTGGCACTCCCATCATTCACGTTTTGCATCCGTCTTCACATTCCGTTATCGAATGCCTGATGAATCACGTACTCACCCTGGTAGCCCCCAAGGGTAAACTCACTGCGGCCATTGTTGCCGAGGCCATCGCCGTACTCAACAATTCTGGCGCCGCCGTCGACGATAGGACCTGGCTTGCAAACGGCGAAGCATTGGATATCGCCTTCAATGGTTCCGAGCCGCACACAATCGAATCAGACCTTCGCCGCGCGTTCTCAGACATGCGTGTTGATCTGTTTGCAGGACCCTCGCATGGTCGACGCAAGCGCCTGTTGCTAGCCGACATGGACGCCACCATCGTGACCTCCGAAACACTGGATGAGCTAGCAGCGCGAATGGGCCTCAAGGATCAGGTTGCGGCGATCACCGCACGCGCTATGAACGGCGAATTAAATTTCGAGGTCGCCCTCAAGGAACGGGTGGCCATCTTGAATGGACTGACGGAAACGGCCCTGGCCGAAACCTACGCGGCAACTCAAATGTCACCGGGGGCGGTCGTCCTGGTTCGCACTATGCGCGCCCACGGGGCCTATTGCGTCCTCGTCTCCGGCGGGTTCACCTACTTCACGTCGCGTATCGCTCAAGCCTGTGGCTTTCACGAGAACCAAGGTAACCGCTTGGGCATATTGAACAAGACGCTGACGGGGAGAGTTCTTGAACCGATCCTGGGCAAAGATGCGAAGTTGGCGACGTTGAACCGCTTGATCGCCGAACGCGGGTTGGCAACAACAGAGACAGCGGCCATCGGTGATGGAGCCAACGATATTCCCATGCTACAGGCCGCTGGCTTAGGGGTTGCCTATCAAGCAAAGCCTGTGGTTGCCGACGCCGCTCAGGCTCGCATTGACCACACCGACCTTCGCACACTGCTATTCTTTCAGGGATATAAGAATTCTGAGTTTGCCAGTTGAATGGAACCACTAAACCTAAAGGCGCTGTCCCGAGCCATCATTTTTGATCGATGCGCTTAACCAGTGGGCAAACGCACCACGACAAATCTCATGCCATTATCCCCTTCGAGCAGCAAAAGCACTGTTTCACGGCCATCCTTCTTAACCTCGCGGATTTTTTTTACCACGTCCGCAGTAGTCGACACTTCTGCTTGCGAAACTTCGACAATTACATCGCCGGGGCGGATGTTCTTCTCCGCCGCCGGACCGTTGCTATCAACCTTCGTAACTACTACGCCCTTGGCATCTTTCGCCAGCTTGAAGCGCGAACGCACCGCATCAGTGATCCCAGAAAGCGTCAGTCCAAGATCGTCTATATCCCGGTCTCCGTTCTTTGTGCCCCCACTGCGCACCGCCACCTGATCTTCATCATCCAATTCACCAACGGCTACTCTAAGCGTCTTAATTTTACCGTCTCTCCAAACGGAAACCTTAGTAGCCTTGCCAACTTGGGTCTCTGCGACAATGCGCGGAAGGGAGCGCATTTCCTCAACCTTCTTGCCATCGAATGTCAAAATCACATCACCAGCCTTAATCTTGGCCTTTTCGGCAGGACTATCCTCAATGACATTGGCCACCAGAGCCCCTTCAGCTTCGCTCAGACCCAGTGTCTCAGCAATCTCATCGGTTACAGCCTGAATATGCACGCCTAGCCATCCACGTTTGACCGAACCGTTTTTAATCAACTGATCAATAACAGGCTTGGCGGTGGAGGTTGGAATGGCGAAGCCGATCCCGACGCTGCCGCCCGTGGGAGAGAAAATAGCCGTGTTGATGCCGATCACGCGGCCCTTCAGATTGAACATGGGACCACCCGAGTTGCCACGATTGATGGAGGCATCCGTCTGGATGTAATCATCATAGGGGCCAGAATTGATATCTCGGCCGCGAGCTGAGATAATGCCTGCGGTCACAGTACCGCCCAGGCCAAAGGGATTGCCTATGGCCACGACCCAATCACCAACGCGAGCTGAGCCAGAGTCACCAAATCCGACAGCGGGAAGATCCTTTTCAGATTTCACCTTCAAGACGGCCAAATCTGTCTTTGGGTCGCGGCCAACCAGTTCCGCCGGAAGGCGCGTATCGTCCTGAAGTATCACCGTGATCTCATCCGCATCAGCAATAACGTGGTTATTGGTCACCACATATCCGTCCTTAGAAATTAAAAATCCGGAGCCCAGCGATGTGGCCCGCCGCGAACGCTGCTGTGGGCCATTGCGGTCTAAAAACTCTTTAAAGAAATCTTCAAACGGCGACCCTGGAGGAACCTGCGGCATATTGGGCCGCTCACGGCCCTCCACAGTCTGAGTTGTGGAAATATTAACCACCGACGGCAAAAGTTTTTCGGCTAAATCGGCAAAACTCTCTGGTGCGGTCTTAGCAAGCGCTCCATACGTTCCAATCCAGTAAATTGCCATAGCCGCTGTGAATATGATCGCGGCTCTTACGAGGACACCATTTGAACCTGTAAATCTGACTGCCTTAGATATCATCTATCAAACCTCATTCTCATCGCCGGACTCTGGTCCAGTACAGACCCCAAACCGGGAAAATTACAGTCTTCCGAAGAAAACCAACTATTATTTGCCCCCCGATTTAGGTACTTGAGTTGGGTGCCAAATATGGCTGAACAATGACCCTTGCAGGGTTTTATAATGGCGATCCAAGACTTTTATCCCTTGATGAGCCAAACAATGCCAACAGCTAAAGTTGCTGCTGACAGGCCCGCAACCCTGAGGCTGGCGCTGGGCTGTTCCATGGCGATGGCCATCATTCGCTTCATGCCATCAGGAAACAGGGCGTAGGCAATACCTTCCACCGCGACGGCCAATGCCAAAGCGGCGAATAGATCGCTCATGCGCCCTCCACAACAGGCATTATCGGGCCGCTTTTCCCCCGGACGTTCCGAAGAACCTAAAAAACTCTGAATCCGGGCTAAGTACCATAGTTGTCCCGTTACCCAGCGCCTCACCGTAGGCCTCCATAGACCGATAAAAGTCGAAGAAATCTGGATCCTTGCCAAAAGCTTCGCCAAGGACGCGATTTCGTTCTCCTTCGCCCTCACCGCGGAGAATTTGCGAAGAGCGCTGCGCTTCGGCAATAATGATAGTTCGATCTTTGTCAGCTTCGGCCTGGATACGCGTTTTCTGTTCTTCACCCTCAGCCCGAAGCCGCGCCGCGTGCGCCACACGGTCGGATTTCATCCGGTTATAAACTGCCTGTGCTGTCTCGTTCGGCAGGTCGGTCCGACCAATGCGGACATCCACCACTTCCACACCAAATTCTGGCGCCGACGCTATCATCTGACGCGTGATCTTTTTCATACTCAGTGCACGTTTCTCCGTTAACATATCACCGAGCAGTATACGGCCAATTTCCGCTCGGACGGCTGCGTTGAGACGGCGGCCAAAGACATCGCGAAAATTGGCATCCGTCAGTGCGCGTTTACGATATTCCAAGGGATCAACAATTCTGTACCGGGCGAAGGCATCAACGTTTAACCGTTTTTGATCGCCCAGAATAACCTCTTGGACCGGCGGGTCCAAATCTAGGATGCGCCCGTCATAAAACTCGGCGTTCTGGATGAACGGCATTTTGAAATGCAGCCCAGGCTTCTTGATCACCCGGACCGGGTTACCAAATTGCAAGACCAACGCCTGACTTGTCTGATGCACAGTGAAAAGGGTGCTGTTCGCAATAACGCCAAACACGACGACGGCGATGCCGAGAATAGCAAAACTGAGTTTTTTCATGTCGTGTGACTCCTACTGCGTCGCGCGTTTCTTGAGTTCAGGTAAGGGCAGATACGGAACCACTCCTGAACCGCCCTGCCCCTTGTCCACAATGACTTTTTCCGACTTCTGAAGAACATCCTGCATCCGTTCAAGAAACAGTCTCCGAGTCGTCACATCCTTAGCACCCAGATAGGTGCTATATACAGAGAGAAAGCGCTTGGCTTCACCTTCCGCTTCCTTAATGACTCGCTGTTTGTATGCCTCGGCGTCTTGGAGCATTTTTTGAGCTTCACCCTTGGCCCGCGGAATGATGTCGTTTTTATACGCCGTAGCTTCGTTGACTGAGCGCTCCTGGTCCTGTTGAGCCCGCTGCACGTCTTGAAAAGCATCGATAACTTCTTGCGGCGGGTCTGCCTTCTGCAGCTGGATTTCCGCAATCGCCACACCGGCGCCGTATTGATCCAGAATTTTCTGCAACAGTTCCTTCGAATCCTGCTGAACGGATTGTCGTTTCGTGGTGATCGCTTCTTCCAACGGTGTTTGGCCAATCACCTCACGCATCGCACTCTCCGCAGCAATCTTAATGGTCGCTTGCGGGTCACGAATATTGAAAAGGTAATCAGCAGCATTCTTAATCCGCCACTGCACCACGAAATCAATATCTATGATGTTTTGGTCTGAGGTCAGCATTAAACTTTCTTGCGGTACATCGCGCGAACCACCACGGTCCATGTCGTTAACGCCCCGGTAACCGATATTGATGGAATTGGTGCGCTCTACGTTGGGCTTAATCACATCGCCAATGGGTGAGGGCGCCCAAAAGTGCAGCCCAGGTCCTGTGCGCTTCACAAATTCACCGAACAATAGTTCCACGCCTTGCTCACCAGGGTTGACCCGATAGATGCCGCTAAAACCCCACACCAGTACCGCTAAAACAACGAGCGTAATGATCCCCTTAACACCACCGCCGCCGGGAACAAATTTCTTTACTTTGTCCTGGCTCTTGCGGAGCATTTCTTCAATGTCTGGAGGCTGCGGACCGCGTCCACCTCCGCGAAAGGGATTATTTCCACCTCCCCAAGGGCCACCGCCGTTGCCGCCGCCGCCGCCGCCCCAAGGGCCGCCACCTTGTGCTTTCCAAGGCATCGATCATCCTTTCCTCATTCTCACGCTGCTTCGTGTCAGCGCACACTTGTAAACACGGATACTTGCGCTACTTCATTAAATAAAGTATGCGCTGATCGGTTTTATGCCCTCGGCTCGGTTAATGCAACGACCACCGGTCGCAGAGCCATCGCTCAGGGCGTGATCATTATATCGGAAGATTAAACGGAGTTTGCAAGGATGGCGGAGATTGAGGAACAGCAGATTATCGAAGTCCTAAAGGGCGTCATAGATCCAGATACCGGCGAGGACATCGTATCTGCTGGCATGGTCGCGGGCGTCCAGCTCAAAGACGGCCATGTGGCCTTCGCTATCGAAGTCGATCCCGCGCGCGGGGGCCAACTAGAGCCGCTGCGCAAAGAAGCAGAGCAAACTGTTTATAATTTGCCTGGCGTACTGACGGCGACCGTGGTTCTCACCGCGGAACGAGCGAGTGTGCAAGCGCAAGCAGCACCCTCTCAGCAGCAAGGCCACGCTCTTAGTGGTCAACCGGGTCGCCCGTCAGAAAGCCAGGCGCAGAGCGCTCAAATGATCCCGGGCTGCAAATCCATTATCGCTGTAGCTTCGGGCAAAGGTGGGGTAGGAAAATCGACGACAGCCACTAACTTGGCGCTCGGCTTAGCCGCGACGGGCAAAAGAGTCGGACTAATGGATGCCGATATTTACGGCCCATCTATGCCGCGTATGATGGGAATTACGGGTCAGCCCGTTTCCGACGACGGAAAGACGCTTCGCCCCATGGAGAATTACGGTATCAAGGTCATGTCGATCGGTTTCCTGGTTGACGAGGACACACCGATGATTTGGCGTGGCCCCATGGTCCAATCTGCGCTGGAACAGATGATGCGCGACGTCAACTGGGGCGAATTAGACGTCCTCGTTGTCGACATGCCACCGGGTACAGGTGATGCGCAACTTACAATGGCGCAGCGCGTACCCCTGACGGGTGCGGTCATCGTCTCCACTCCACAAGACATTGCGCTATTGGATGCCCGCAAGGGGCTAAATATGTTCCGCAAGGTCGACGTGCCCGTCTTCGGGATCATCGAGAACATGAGCTATTTCACTTGCCCCCATTGCGGTGCGCGCTCAGAGATATTCGCCCACGGCGGGGCTAAGGCCGAGGCCGACAGGCTGGGCTGCGATTTTCTTGGTGAAATTCCCTTGGATATCGAAATTCGAACTACATCGGACGGCGGCCATCCAATCACTGTTTCGCAACCTGACGGCGTCCACGCAAACACCTACACATTCATCGCGGAGACAGTCTGGGGTAAGATCGAGCAGACGCTGGCAGCTCGCGAGACGGACACGCCACGCATTGTCATTCAGTAGCGGCACACCATCGAAAGGGGTTAAACACCGACTCTAGAGGGTTAACATGAGTCGCCGTAATTAGGCCTATTGTCGAGATACGAGACGACGCGCCTCTGTCGCGGCAGTCAACTACAGCGTTCGAAGTATTTAAGATTTGGTTTAGCCGAAACCACTAGGCGTTGTGATTTAGCGCAAGTATGTTGTCCTCCCGCTAAACTGATCACAACATCCATACAATTCGCATACAGCCAAAAATAGGCAGGCTATTTAGCGCAAACGATTATAAACCACGAAGCTAAACGCTGGACCACCCTGACTTTCCGGCGCATGCGGTTCGCGGCTAACCTCGCGCCACTGGGTGCTGTCTACGTCAGGAAAAAACGCGTCGCCGGGAAAATCATCATCGATTTCTGTCAAATAAATCCTATCGGCGCCCGTCAAGGCCTGGGCATAAATTTCCGCGCCGCCTATGACGAAGACCTCGGCGCTTCCGTCAATTTCCGCGATCGCCTGAGCCTTACGAAGCCCCGCGACAACGTCGTGCACTACGTCAGCATCATCGGACGAAAACTCCCTGTCGCGAGTGATCACGATGTTGGCCCTACCTGGCAAGGCAAACCCGATCGAGGCGTAGGTTTTACGCCCCATGATCACCGGCGCTCCCATGGTTACGCTTTTGAAGTACTTGAGATCCGCGGAGATGTGCCACGGCATACCTCCGTCCAGGCCGATGACACCATTGGACGCGGCGGCGGCGATCAGAGCGATACGTGGTTTCATCTAGACGGCGATTGGCGCTGCGATATTGGGGTGCGCCTCATAGCCAACAAGTTCAAAATCTTCGACCGTAAACGCGAATAGATTTTTGACTTCGGGATTGATCTTTAGGATCGGCAGCGGCAGAGGTTTGCGTGTGATCTGAGAGTCCGCCTGATCGAGGTGATTCAGATAGAGATGTGCATCACCCAGCGTGTGGACAAAGTCCCCAGGCCCCAAATCACATACCTGCGCAACCATCATCGTGAGCAGTGCATAGGACGCGATGTTGAACGGTACGCCCAGGAAGATATCGCAGCTGCGCTGATAGAGTTGGCACGATAGCTTGTTATCGGCCACGTAAAACTGGAATAAGCAATGGCACGGCGGTAATGCCATGTCGTTTAAATCGGCGACATTCCAGGCACTTACGATGTGGCGGCGAGAATTTGGATTATCACGGATATCGCTCATAATCTGTGCGATCTGATCGACAGTGCCGCCGTCGGGCGTTGGCCAGGAACGCCATTGATGGCCATAGATGGGCCCCAGATCCCCATTTTCATCCGCCCATTCATCCCATATGGAAACGCCATTATCGTTGAGATACTTGACGTTAGTGTCACCAGCTAGGAACCAAAGCAATTCATGGATGATCGATTTAAGGTGTAGTTTTTTGGTCGTGAGAATGGGAAACCCTGCACCCAGGTCAAAACGCATCTGATAGCCAAAGACGCTCTGGGTACCGGTGCCGGTACGATCACCGCGAGTTACTCCCGTCTCACGCACATGTCGAAGGAGATCGAGATACTGTTGCATGACACANAGTGTAACGGTTTGGCTCAANGCCTCCAAGCAAGGCTTGTNTATATTAGAANGCGTCAATTATAGTATTTTAGAATCAANATCTTGGATAGAATTAAGATTTGTTACNATGACAAATGCATCTTCCATTCCCGGCGTTCCGGCGCTGATTTTTACTTTCCCGATTCTCGTTTATATCATGTAGTCGCCAGCAGTAACACCAACGGCTTGAGTGTTATAGAGACAAGTCGGGCCGACAGGACAAGCGAATGAATACATCCCACTATGTGAACTTGACCCCAGCCATTCAAATAATTTCCTATGCCCCAGCGAGTGAGGGCTAGTGCAAAGTTTGTCGCATGGCCTTGGACACCCTTAAACAAAGAAGCAAAGAGACCAGCCACGCTGAATAGCCTTTGCCATGAACGAAATAGCATTTCCCGATAACCCTGAGGACCATATCCGTGCCGAATTGGTCGACGGCGAAACCCTGATTTGGGCCGGCCGACCAGACCGCTCCGCGTTTGCTAGCTCAAACCCCTTTCGCTCCGTGTTCGGCCGGGTGGTTCTGATAATCGGCGCAGTAATGGTCTACATGGCGCTAGATGCAATGGCCGTAAATCCTAGAAGCCCCGGCGCGTTTGGATTGCTGTTCGGCATCGTTTTTATAATTTTCGGCGGCAGCCTAGCGTTAAAAACCTTCGAAAACTGGTGGTGTGCACCATTCACTTACTATGGCGTCACGGACAAACGCGCAATCATTCTTCGGACCAAGCCCTGGTTTAAAATCCAGAATTTCGCTAATCATCAAATTGCCTTTGTGGCATCCGAGCCCTCAGGCAATGAAGGGCTTGGCAATGTGTTGTTCGCAAATGAACCGTTCGGACGATTGCGAGCACTTCGCGCCGCAGTCGGATTTTGGGGTGTGGCGAATCCGGACAAGGCTAAAGATGGCCTGCAACGTCTTAAAGACAGCTTCAAATCCTGACAGCTTTCCACAGGCGCCACCAAATAGCCGAACAGATGTTTGTTGGTCTTGTTACCGCCACAACACCACGGGACCTAACATAGTGGTCAGCTCGAACACCGCTGTTGCTAACAGAGCTGAATAGAGGTCTGGCATCTTTCCATTGTCGATGACGAACCATCAGCGCCTATCGCATCAATCCAACGGCAACCGGAGCCTGCACGGCCATAACATGGTTCGCGCAAAAGCAGTTCATTCGCATAGACCGATTATGCACAATAATGACAGCTTCGGCTCGGCTATCCGCTAAACCATCTTTTTCTCAGGAATCCACTTCCATGGGCATTTCTGGATCGTTCGCCCATTCGGTCATAGAGTTATCGTAAACGGTGATGTCATTGTATCCCAGTTGGCGCAACAGAAACGCATCGAGTGTCGC
This sequence comes from Magnetovibrio sp., assembly GCA_002709525.1. Taxonomy (GTDB): domain Bacteria; phylum Pseudomonadota; class Alphaproteobacteria; order Rhodospirillales; family Casp-alpha2; genus UBA3470. The sequence goes on from PARE01000019.1 coordinate 52,267, forward strand.
TGCAACACCACCGCCACAATAGACAATGACGCGGCCATTCTGTTCGGCACCAATATTGGCAAACGCTCTAGCGACCTCGGCAGGACTATTGATCTTCAGACTGTCGGCATTTTGTAAGGAGGCTGCTGGCACATTCACACTACCAGGGATTCGCCCAGCGCGACCATAACGTTCATTGTCGCCCCGATGAATGTCAGCAGTTAGCGCGTTAATTGTGCAAATCCCCTCCGCGTCGATAGCATCCAACACCTCATCCTTGTCAATAAAAGCGCCAGCGCGCGGTCTCGCCGTAACGCTTGCCGGAGGATAATTGGCGGGTGCGGCGGAAACTGGCCGCCCTTCCGCCACCCAAGTGTGGAAGCCACCATCCAAAATTGAGATCTTCTCCAGACCTATGGCATGTAACATCCACCAGACACGCGTCGACCACTGAAGGGTATCTCGGCTATAAAGCACAACTCGGTGTCCGTCGCCAATTCCCATCTCTCCCAGCTTCGCGGCAAGGACATCCGGCGAGGGCATCGCGAAGCGGAAAGAATCTGGGCTTTGATCAGATAGGTCGCACTGTAGATCGAAATATCCTGCGCCAGGAATGTGGCCGGCATCAAATTCCGGTCGGGCGTTGCGCGCTGTGACGCCGTCGGCGCCATACTGAAGGTACATAGTGCACTCGAAAATGCGCACATCAGGGTCATTGAGGTGAGCCGCCAACCATTCGCTGGACATGATGGCTTCAGGATACAGGAACGTGGGTTCTGTCAACGTCGCCCCCTTGGCTCCAGAGCCATCATCAGGCGCGAATTGAATTCTTCAGGCGCATCCATCATGACCCAATGGCCCGCGCCATCAATAATTTCGAAGCAAGCCTCTGGGTCTAGCTCGCGAAGCAAAGACTCAATTCGACCGAGGTTCGGTTGCGCGTAAACATCTTCGCCACCCCATATGCCGTTTAGAGGCGCGGTGACAGCGCGGAGACCCGGCAGCAACACATCCGTTTCCGTAATCAGGTGGGAACGCAACCGTGCCCGACTAACGTTGTTCAATTGCATACGCGCAAGGTCCTTACCAACCTCGGACGTCAGCATCGCGTTAGCCAAGTTCGCCTGTTGCACAGCCACACGTTCATCCTGTGTCATATCACTGTGCATAGAGAGAAACGGCTTCTTTAAGCCTCCCCATGGCCAACCGAAAGCCGATGAGCCCACCAGGGTGAAGGACTTCAATCGCAGCCCAGCCGCCGCCGCCACATACGATCCTACGATGGAACCAAACGAAAATCCGCAGAGATGAAAGCGCATATTCCCAAGAATGGTCTCAATACCTAGTGACATAATCTCGGCCAGTTTTCGGACGCCGGTTGGGTAATCCTTATGGTTGAATTTAAACGGCGGATCATCGGAGTCACCCAACCCTGGAATATCGGCGACAATCAGCCGATAATTCTGAGAGAGCATTTCGATATTCTTTAGCCAGTGGTTCCACGCCCCTGAACCGCCATGCAACAAGACAATCGGGTCGCCAGAACCCCATTCGTGCCAGACCATATGGCCCCGGCCGGAGGGCGTATGTAACACCTCAGCGGTGGCTTCCAATTGTTTCGCCAATTCAAGAAGAGACATGCAGGCGAGCTCTCTCTGATTCCCACCTTTTTACATTATTTGACGCGCCTTGAAGAAGACGGCAGTGTTTCAGAATGTCAGACACCGTTAACATTAATGCCGAGGAGTTATCCGGCCTTACTCGACGGGCATTTGAACGGGCCGGTTTTTGCCAGAGCGATGCAGAAGCAGCTGCCGAAATACTGGTCACCACGGACTTAATGGGTATTTCCACGCACGGCGTACACCGCCTCGAGCAATACATAAAACGGGTGCGCGCCGGGATGATCAATTCTGCGCCCAAGATCGTTGCCGACGACCGCGCCCCAGCGCTGGCAATCCTTGACGGAGATGACGGCCAGGGCCAGGTAGTCGCGGCGCGAGCCCTAGAATTGGCCATGACTAAGGCGCGGGCCAACGGTATCGCCTTCGTGACCGTAAAAAACTCCAACCACTTCGGTGCCACCGCGCCCTATGGCTTTGCCGCCTCAGTGGCTGCCATGGTGCTCATGTGCGGTACCAGCGCCTCGCCAGCTATGGCGCCTTTCGGTGGGAGGGATTTGAAAATGGGTAACAATCCGTTTGGGTTCGCCGCGCCTAGGCGCAGCGACGCGCCCTTCATCCTGGACATGGCTATGAGCATCGCTGCGCGCGGTAAGATGCGTAAACTCCGCGATTTGGGTGAAGCGATGCCAATCGGCTGGGCGCTGGACGTCAACGGCAATCCGACCACCGACCCTGCAGCTGGTCTAAACGGGTTTATCCAGTTCATTGGCGGCCACAAGGGCTACGGGCTGTCGTTGATGGTTGAAATGCTGGGCGGACTTCTGTCCGGTGGACGGTTCCTCGACGACGTTGGCGACATGTGGGCGGAGAGGGAACCGCAGGGTGTCAGCCACTTCTTCATCGTCATAGACCCAATCCGTCTAATGGGCGCCGGCGATTACTATGACCGTATGGAGAGCTTCGTAAACAAGGTCAAAGCCTCTGCGCCGTTTTATGAGAATGGCGAGGTTTTAATCCCCGGTGAGTTGGAATTCCGCGCCATTCAGGAGCGTCGGAAAGACGGCATCCCGTTGGCTACCGAATTGCTGGACACGGTCAAACGATTGGCCTCAGAGTGACTTGCGCGACAACTCCTATAGCTCACATACCCCAATTTTCCGGGGCCTGTCGCAGCACAAAAAAACCAATGACTACAATTCTCGTCACTGCCTGAACCTTCCTTTCACTGCCTTCTCTCCGCACTTTTTTAATTTTTCTTGGCACTGCCTCTGCTTTGAAGAGCGATGTTCGCTACACGTGAGCGTTAATCTTGATCCAGGATCTCGTTCAGCCGGTCATCAGCAACTTGAATATCGACGCCGGCTCGCTCTGACTGTAACAACATAGCCACACGTGAGTCACGACCGCCCCAACCTCGGTTCATGGCCTCGGTAAGCTCGGCCAGTGTCGTGTGCGCTAGTTTCATGGGCACCTCAAACTCGCGGCCCACCTCGCAGGCCAGGGCTACGTCCTTTCGCGCGAGAGCCAAGGCAAAGTCAGGTGGGTCGAACCGCGCCGGAAGAAAATTCCGATACAGCGTATCAAAGGTCCGACGACGACCAAGCGCACCCTGGCGCACGGCCTCCCATATAGCGTCTGGCTCCAATCCCGCCTTCACTCCCATGGTAAATGTCTCCGCCAGTGCCGTCTGAATGATATAGCCTGATAGATTGTGGACCAGCTTGGCCACGGATCCAGCCCCGATGGATCCGATGTAACGCGCCGAGTCACTCATGGTATCAAGAACCGGTTTATGGGCGGTGAACACTTCTTCATCGCCACCCACCCAGATTGCCATTTCTCCGCTCTTGGCGCCGTCGGGTCCGCCGGAAACCGGCGCATCTAGAACCGAAACTCCCTTTTCCGCAAACACCGCGTACAATTCGCGCATGACGGTCGGCGAATTGGTGGACAGGTCGAAATAGGCCTGCCCCGCCGAAAGTCCAGCAAGAATGCCGTCTACGCCAAGCGCTACCTCCTTTACCTCAGACGGCCCCGGCAAAGAGGTGAAAACTACCTCGCTATTTGCTGCGACCTCTCGAGGAGAGTGTGCCCATATCGCCCCCTCTCTAAGGTGCGGATGGGCGCTTTGACGATTGATGTCATGAACCACGAGCGCATGCTGACCTCGGATAGCGTTCATCGCGATGCTCGCGCCCATCGTACCCAGACCGATAAAGCCCACCTTCATAGCAAAAATCCCATCCTGGTTAACGTTACAGGCGGAAACCGTATCAGCGTCTGTTGAACGGGTATATGTGAGGCTGTTTCAGAACGCAGAAGCGGACAATTCTTTGCAATTTTTCTAATTTTGGCGCACAATGTGGCTGCTGGTTTTCCAGCTATGGCGATAAACGCGTTGCGGAATAAGCGTTGCGGACCCGGGGGCAGTGCCCGGCGCCTCCACCAAATATCTCTCCCTGCTTGCCATCCTTCGGGGTCG
>PARE01000020.1 GCA_002709525.1 Magnetovibrio sp.
ATGGTTGATAACTAATGTTGGAAGGTTGGCGTTGGCTGCCCGCTCAATACCCATCGCTTCAGCACGATTTGACGCCACCAGAACAATTTCGGCGGGGTAGGCGGGATCCGCACAAGCGGCTACAAGGGCTTGAAGGTTCGAGCCCCGGCCGGAAATCAGTACTGCGAGCTTTAGTTTTTCCACAGGTCAGCTGGAGATTGGATTCTGATGGCTGCATCGCCCGAGCGACGAATAATCCGTCCAATGTCAATGACTGTCTCGCCGGCGTCTTCGAGGGCACGCATCACTGAGTTGGTGTGGTCGGCGGCGCAGACTACAACCATGCCAATGCCGCAATTAAATGTCCGGAGCATTTCTTCACCATCAATGCCGCCGGTTGCGGCTAACCATTGGAAAACTGCTGGCGGAGTCCAGGAGGCGCTGTTGATGTTGGCGCAAAGATCTTGGGGTAGCACGCGCGGCACGTTTTCCACCAGGCCGCCACCCGTGATATGCGCCAGAGCATGGATGCCTCCAGTCTTTAGCGCAGCCAGGCATGATTTTACATATATGCGAGTTGGCGTCATGAGGACTTCACCAAATGTCCGACCATTGGCGAATGGCGCAGCGTCGCCATAGGCAGCACCGGCATGTTCAATGACGCGCCGGACTAAGGAGAAGCCATTCGAGTGAACGCCATCTGACGCAAGCCCTAGGATTACGTCTCCCGCGCGAACTGCTTCGCCCGTCAAGACCTCATCGCGCTCTACGGCACCAATGCAAAACCCAGCCAGGTCATATTCGCCGGGTGCGTACATACCGGGCATTTCCGCCGTTTCGCCGCCGATCAAGGCGCAACCGGCCAGTCGGCACCCCTTGACGATGCCATTCACAATGGTATGTCCAGCTGCCACATCGAGTTTGCTGGTGGCATAGTAATCCAGGAAAAAAAGGGGTTCTGCCCCTTGTACCACGAGGTCATTAGCGCACATGGCGACCAGATCGATACCAATTGTGTCATGGGTTCCAATCGCGCTGGCGATCATCAACTTGGTGCCGACCCCATCCGTGCCGGCGACCAAGATTGGATCTGAATATCCAGCTGCCTTTAGGTCGAACATAGCACCGAAACCGCCAAGGCCAGATGCTACACCACTGCGGTTTGTAGATTTTACCGCTGGTTCGATGGCGGAAACAAGGTCGTTGCCCGCATCAATATCGACCCCAGCATTCTTGTAGCTGAGGCTGCTTTGAGCCACGGTGTTGTTTTCGGGACTGCTAATAGCTTTTCCCTCCGCTAGTGTGGTAAATTAGCGCAATTAACGAAAACGCAGTGAAGATAGCCTACTAGGAACAGTTTGCAATGGCGGCGAAACGGTCTCATTTACGGATTTTCCCGGTGGTTTTAGTGTTGGCTCTTGTAGCCGGCCATCACGCGCAGGCAAATGTATTCGAGGTGCAGGACGTGCCTGTCGATGTTACTGCCGACAATGCCGCTCAGGCAAGAAGCGAGGCCCTAGCCCGTGGTCAGGATGAGGCGTTCAGCAGGCTTTTGGAGCGTCTCACGCTCAAGGAGGACGCGGAGAAGCTGCCGGAACCAGGTAGTCTGGTTGTTACCGAGTTCGTGTCTGATTTTGCGGTCTCGGATGAGAAGACCTCAACTGTTCGTTATCTTGCTAATCTTAACGTTCGCTTCAAGGCAGCACCGGTACGCAGTCTTTTGCGGGAGCTCGGTATCAGGTTCGCCGAGACAACTAGCAAGCCCATCCTGATCCTGCCAGTATTCCAAGGATTGGCGGGCATTTTGCTTTGGGAGGATGCGAACGCCTGGCGCAATGCATGGAGCCTGCGGTCTAGTGGGGACGGGCTGGCACGAATTGCTCTGCCATTGGCCGACGCGCAAGATATTTCGGCGCTTGATGTACAACATGCGGTCAGCGGTAATGTCGACCGCTTAACAAGCTTGGCAATGCGCTATAAAGCTGGAGACACTGTGGTCAGCTATGCCCGTGTGGGCCGCGAGAAAGATTCTGGCATTCGGCGCCTGGAAATTTCCAATACGAGGTATTCTTCGCGCCGGGAACCTGTGACTGAATTGTTAACATTTCCACTCACATCGGGCGAAGCGCTTGGGGCCCTAATGTTGCGCGCTGTGGATGCTGTCGCGTCCAAGTTGGAGGANGATTGGAAGCAAGANAATCTATTGGANNACGATGGGGAGTGGGTCAGCGCTATGACGGTGCCAATCTCCAGTTTAAAGGACTGGTTGGACGTCAAAAAACGTCTTGAAACCGTATCGGTCATCCGGCGGACGGTGATGGTGCTAGTATCGTTGGATGAGGTGCGGATCAACCTTCATCACGTGGGAGCTACTGATCAACTAAAAACAGCGCTAGGACAGGTCGACCTAGCTATGGTTCGCGAAGATGATGAGTGGGTGCTTTATCCCGCAGGACTTGTCCCACTGGGCAAGTCGTGACCAGCGCGATCGCGGGGGGGCAGTATGAATATTCCTAATCTGGTGACGCTGGGGCGAATATGTGCCGTCCCATTAATTATATGGCTGATTCTTGATCGGCGCATGGAGGTTGCATTTTGGGTAGCTTTGGCGGCAGCCGTCAGCGATGCAGTAGACGGCATCATTGCTAAGCGATTCAATATGCGAACCACGCTCGGCGCTTATTTGGATCCAATTGCCGACAAGGCGCTCCTAGTATCTGTATACATTGCGTTGGGCCATGAGGGATTTCTACCAACCTGGCTGGTTATATTGGTTGTATTTCGGGATGCCTTGATTGTCGGTGGTGCGCTGCTATTTCATACTTTGGCCCAATCACTAGAAATGACGCCGTTGATGGTGTCCAAGGTTAATACGGTCTTACAATTGATCCTGGCCGTGTCGGTCGTTGGATCGGAGGCGTTTGGTTTTGATGTAAAAGCGGTGCGCGACCCTCTCATTTANGCCACAGGCCTGACAACCCTTGTNTCCGGCGCAACCTATGTGGTGGGATGGACGCGACGTGCCGGCAAGATTGAAGANGGTCGGTGAGTGAGGTCGGCTTGAGGTACATATGACTAGAGAACGACAAGCCTTGTTCTGGATTATNGGTTTCGCCGTGTTTGCGTTAATGCTCCACTCGCTTAGCAGCATTCTCCTGCCGTTTGTGGCAGGGATGGGGATTGCCTATTTTCTCGATCCGGTCGCCGATTGGCTGGAGGAGCGCAAATTTTCACGCATCGTCGCGACCACATTGATTTTGATGGCGTTTTTCCTGATTGCTGCGGTACTCATGATAATGTTGTTTCCGCTTCTCAAGCGCCAAGTGGTTGATCTGTTTCAGATGATTCCGAATATTGTCGAAACTTTGCGCATGGAGGCTTTGCCCTGGCTTGAGGGCGTAGTCGCCGAGATGCCGCCCGAAACTATGGATGATATCCGTAGAGCAGTGAAGGGTTTTGCCGGTAATGCTGCAAAGTGGGTGACACAGGTGGCCGCCAATATCTGGAGTGGAGGCGTAGCCTTNTTTAATTTGTTGTCCCTGCTGGTCATCACGCCTTTGGTTGCCTTTTATCTTTTGCGCGATTGGGATTTAATCACGGACAAAATTGATTCCTGGTTGCCAAGGCGGGCGCAGCCGAAGATCCGCGAGCAGGCTGGATCTATCGATGAGACCTTGGCGGCGTTTGTCCGGGGTCAATCCTCAGTTTGTCTGGTGTTAGCGCTTTTTTATGGTATCAGCCTGACCTTNGTGGGTTTGAAGTCGGGATTGTTAGTTGGATTNGGCGCAGGATTTATCTCCTTTATNCCCTANGTTGGTGCGACNATTGGTTTGGCNATTGGCGTNGGGATTGCCATGTTCCAATTTTCAGAATGGGTCCCCATTGTAATTGTTGCTGTCATCTTTCTTGTTGGCCAGACCTTAGAAAGTTATGTTCTTACTCCCAGATTGGTCGGCGATCGCGTCGGTCTACACCCAGTCTGGATCATTTTCTCGTTACTGGCGGGCGGCGCTTTATTCGGATTTACGGGCGTTCTCTTGGCGGTTCCCACGGCTGCGGTTATTGGTGTCCTTGCCCGCTTTGCCATCACGCAGTACTTGACAAGCCCGCTTTATGATGACGGTGAAGTGGGAACGGAAAATAAAGACGCGTGAGCCAGTCTTCGCAACTTACCTTGGCGTTCGAGTATAGGCCTGCCTACGACGACGATCATTTCGTTGTGGCACCTTGTAATGAGGTCGCCGTCTCCTGGATAGACCGTTGGCCGGACTGGCCGTCGCCTTACTTGATCATCCATGGTCCTGCTGGTTGCGGCAAAACCCATCTTTCGGAAGTATTCCGTCGTCGCGCCGACGCTAAAGTGTTAACTCACAGAGCGTTAGCTGAAAATTGTCCGCGAGATCCCGAAGGTGCGGGAGGGGGGTGGATTGTTGAGGATGCGGATAGCTATCTTTTCGATGGTGAACCGGAACCGCTTTTTCATTTTCTAAACCAAGTTCTGGAAGGCCAGGGGCAACTATTATTGAGCGCGCGAGAGGCACCATCACAGTGGCGTGCCGACTTGGCGGATTTGCGTTCGCGGATCAATGCCGCGCCCGCCGTGGCCATCGGCCCGCCTGATGACGAACTTTTGGCAGCAGTGTTGGTGAAGCATTTTACAGATCGTCAGTTGCGTGTCGGTATTGAGGTTGTGGATTACGCAGTGAAGCGAATGGAGCGCAGCTTCGATGCAGTTCGCAAATTGGTGGACCGATTGGATCGGCAATCCTTGTCCGCGCGCCGGGAAATCACCGTTCCCCTGGTTCGGCAGGTATTTCTCAAGACTGATTTGGATGGCAAATAGTTTTTGAGACAGGCCTTTTCATAGGAGTGATGTTCTCTAACGAGTGAGGACGAATTGTCATTCGCGCGTGCGGCAAAATACGATTTCTCAAACTGGCAAAGCGGAGATGCGATAGCTTCTCGCGTGAAGATTTTGGTGATCATTAATTGCAAGTATTTGATATAGAGATCATTTAAATCCAGCTCAAGAAACGCGGCCCAAACTTTGGACCTATGGGTCGTCGTCAAACAATTCTGCCAACTGGTTCATCATTGTGCCGCCCAACTCCTCGGCATCGACTATGGTTACTGCTCGACGGTAGTATCGGGTTACGTCATGGCCGATACCAATGGCGGTCAATTCCACGTCGGATCGGTTCTCGATGTATTCGATGGCATCGCGGAGATGACGTTCCAAATAGTTGCCGGGGTTGGCTGACAAGGTTGCATCATCGACCGGTGCGCCGTCAGAGATGACCATGAGGATGCGACGTTGTTCAGGCCGTCCCAGCAAACGCTGGTGAGCCCATAAAAGAGCTTCGCCATCGATGTTCTCTTTCAGCAATCCTTCGCGTAACATAAGGCCAAGGTTCTTGCGAGCTCGACGCCAGGGCTGGTCGGCAGCCTTGTATATAATGTGGCGGAGATCATTAAGGCGACCGGGGTTCTTGGGTTTCCCATTCGCGACCCATTTTTCGCGGGCTTGGCCACCCTTCCATGAGCGGGTCGTAAAACCTAAGATTTCGACCTTTACCGCGCAACGCTCCAGTGTGCGTGCCAGTATATCGCCGCACATGGCGGCCACTGTAATCGGCCGCCCGCGCATCGAGCCGGAATTGTCGACCAGCAGCGTCACAACAGTATCGCGGAAATCAGTATCGCGCTCCAGTTTGTATGAGAGTGGGTGGGTAGGATTGATAACGACTCGCGACAGTCGCCCAGCATCCAGAATGCCCTCTTCCAAGTCGAATTCCCAAGAACGTGTCTGTTTAGCCAAAAGGCGCCGTTGTAGTCGATTGGCGAGGCGAGAGACTACGCCTTGTAAATGCGAGAGTTGCTGGTCCAGTTGGTGGCGAAGTCGAGCCAGCTCCTCGGGGTCGCAAAGCTCGTCTGCGAAACTCATTTCGTCGTATTCAGCGGTATACGGTTCATAACGGACATTTGCATCCTGGCCGTCGCGCTGCCACGGCTCATTCCAGCGGCTGGGTCCCGCGGGTTCCTCTTCTCCTTCGCCACCCAAGTGCTGTTCTTCCTCGCCATCGGCGAATTCACCATCATCGGACATTTCCAGTTCGCCGGTCTCGCCGCCCATCATGGACTCGTCGCCCATTTCAGAGTCAGCGCCTTCATCTGCGTCGTCTCCTGCGTCCTGGGCGGTTTCATCATCATCTTGGTTTTCGGAGTCAAGTGGCTGTGACTCGTCATCGAGAAGGTCTAAATTGCGAATCATGTCCGTTACCACGTTGGCGAACTTGGCTTGATCAGCAGGGCAAGCGCGAAGTTCCCGGACCTGTTGGCCAATCTTTTGTTCTAATTCTTGGCGCCAAATCTTCATCAGGCCATCAGCGCTTTCGGGCGCTGCTTCGCCGGTTAGGCACTCGCGTATCAGCAGGCCAACAACCTCTGGCAATAAAGCCTCGTTTTTTTCAGTCACCGCGCCCAGGCCCTTGGCTTTGCACTTCTCATCCAAAAGGGCACCCAGGTTTTCGGCGACACCATTAAACCTTCGTGCGCCCAGGCTTTCGCAGCGTACCTGTTCGATGGCTTCGTAAACGGCCCGCGCTTCAGGGCCCGACGGCATATGCTCGCGATGCACTTCCTCGTCGTGGTACCTTAGGCGTAAGGCCAGTGAGTCGGCCACGCCACGCAGTTTTGTCAAAGCCGCCCCGTCGAGCTTGCCGACGGGTGTCGGCAATACGGCCTGTTCTGAAGTTGCACTGGCTTGCCCAGGCGCAAATGTAACATTCAATTCGGGCTCCGCTGCGATCGCCTTTAGCGAGGCCGCTGTGACTCTCTTAACCAGTTCGTTTGGTTCTTCCTTGCGTAGCATGGATTCCTCTCGGCGTTCTTGGGTGACCGCCGCAGAAGTTATTGTAATACGGTCGTGGCCGCTGATTCAGGTAAATCCTTTCCAATGCAACGCTGATAATATTCGGCTACCACTAGACGCTCGATCTCATCGCACTTGTTAAGAAACGTCAAACGGAATGCAACACCGACATCACCGAAGATTTGAGCATTCTCCGCCCAGGTTATGACAGTGCGCGGCGACATGACGGTAGAGATGTCGCCATTCATGAAGCTCGTGCGTGTGAGTTCAGCGACGTCCACCATGGCGCTCAACGTCTCGCGCCCTTCCGTCGTGTCGTAGGCGGAAGCCTTCGCAAGGACGATTTCCAGTTCCGACTCATGTGGTAGATAGTTCAACGTGCAGACAATGTTCCAACGGTCCATCTGGCCTTGGTTGATCTGCTGGGTGCCATGATAGAGGCCGGTAGTATCTCCTAAGCCCACAGTATTTGTAGTCGAAAAAAGTCGGAAATAAGAGTTAGGGCGCATAACCCGGTTTTGATCCAAAAGCGTCAGCTTGCCCTCGACCTCCAGAACGCGCTGGATTACGAACATTACGTCGGGACGACCCGCATCATATTCATCAAAAACCAACGCTGTTGGATTCTGAAGTGCCCAAGGCAATATGCCTTCTCGGAATTCTGTTACCTGCTGGCCATCTCGAAGCACGATTGCGTCCTTGCCAATCAAATCTATCCGGCTGATGTGACTATCTAAGTTCACGCGTATGCATGGCCAGTTTAGACGAGCTGCTACTTGTTCAATGTGGGTTGATTTTCCTGTGCCATGGTAGCCTTGGACCATAACGCGTCGGTTATGAGCGAAACCGGCAAGAATCGCCAAAGTGGTGTCGTGATCAAACCGATAGGCCTCATCAACCTCCGGAACATGTGAGCCAGATTCGCTGAAGGCCGGCACATCCATGTCGATATCAATCCCGAACACCTGTCGCACAGAGACGGAGATGTCGGGTTCCTGGAGTTTTAGGCTGTCATTCGTGTCGATAACGGCGTTCATTGCAAATCTTCCGTGTCTGAGGTGTGCGCAGGCTTATTATGTGTCAATTTTGACCCGTCGGTTTAGGGTGAATGCCGCACCCAGTCAAGGAGAGGCTGAGGGATGTCAAGGGTCAAGAAATTCCATAATAACCGTATATGCATGATTGATTGCCTTTATACGGTCTTCTGAATTCTTGCTCGGCCCCTGAGCATCGGGGTGGTGACGTTTGACTAATTCTTTGTACCGAAGTTTTACGTCGGAGGTATAAACCGGAATTTCAAGGTCGAATACTGCCAGTGCGCTGCGAACATTGGCTGGCAAACCCATGCCGGGCGTCTTAACAGAGCTGTTTTTTTGCTGTGATCTTTGCCCTCCTAAATCGCCGAGAGGATCCGTGAAATGGCCGCGCATAAAGGCGTCGACAATATGACCCGTTCCGATTGGCCAGGAGGGTCTATTCCACACAGTGTCATTACGGACCATGGCTTCAACTTCGTCGTCGGTCATGTTGGCAAAGAAGTTCCAAGCTTTGTTATATTTTGCCGCATGAACCTTGCAGAACCAGCGGAATTTATTAAATTCCTCACGCGAACGGGGTGCCCGGTGCGGTGCATCTTCCCGACATCCTGGCCACTCACACTGATGCACGTCATTGTGAGAGGCTGACCTTAAACGCTCCAGAATGGATGAATTTAGTTTTGCTCTCATACCCCAAATATGGAGCAAATATATATGTGTAGACAACCCTTACGCGCTATTTAACACGGCTCTGTGGCGCCGTCGGAGTTTCGTTGCGGGTCCTAAAACCAACTAGTCGATCAAACTGAACTGGCGCCAGATAAACTTATATTGGTTATATGGTGTGAACCGCATTTGGTTATTTTCTCTTGAAATATTCATCGTTCCGGAAGAGAAATTTCTATGATTTTTATAAAGGCTTTTCTCAACCGTGGAGTGCAATGTGTCTTTAGAAAAGTTCGATCTTGCGATGGGCGCGATATACAGCCTTAAGCTCGTGTAAATTAGTTGAAGCATTTTTGGTAATGGGAATTTGGCATTACCAGGAACCGAGTAGCAAGCCGCAGAATTGAGATGCATTCCGCCTAAATGAGCATGCGAATAAAAGAAAGTTACTTAGAGGCGGGTCACGAACTTTTTGATAATACTGTCTTCAAATCTTCTGAAGCCGACTATCAACCAATGCAACCGCATCTCCAGCCGCGCAGTCGTTTTCCGCGAGTTTATTCTGATAGGCGTACTCAGCTTGACTGAAGACAGCGGATCGTCAAAACCTGGCCCGATATAACGACTAGAAACTGCTTTGTTATGACAAAATTTCAATCAGATCCAGGGTTTTGGCGTTTGCCAGTAAAATGCTGAGGCCAAAGACGTTCAACTATTGGTCCGTCGGTAGCGTAGGCGTGACAGGTGCCTAAAATAGCTGGTTTGTCGCCGGGTGGCTGCTGGGTTTTGCGATTGCGCCACGGAATTATGGATTGATATGCGGTTAACGCAATTGGACCCATAATGAGGTCACGAATATGCGTGCATCCATGCGTTCGGCCCATCACTTTTTTTACGCCGGCTCGCCAGCCTGGACCGATCTGAAGACCTGCTAGGTTTGGCACGTTAGAGTTTGCATCGCTACAAATCAGGTAGGGAGAGGCTGCGGTGAACGCTTCGGCGTTCTGAACTAATAGGTCCTCATCCACCGTTAAGCGCACGACCATTTTATGGATGGGTTCGCCTGCGACAACGCCGTTACGGTCTATGTTATCGAAGGTATAAGTTTTTAAATCCGTCAGTATGCCTTCAATATCCCACAAATTATCTTCTCGAAGGTATCCGTGACATTCAATGGCGCGTGTGTGGATATGTTGACGTGGGACGGGTCGTGAAAGAGGCATATGGAGGCCTGTATTTATCTCTGTGAATGATCCGCCGCGCCTGCATGCCTGTGCCTATCCGGTATGTCAAACATGATGGAATCTATGTAAAGCCTTTTGCAAAGACCTAACAAGTGTTAGTTAGTTACGCGGTTTGCATTCTTTCAATTAGGATCAATCAATTATGAACGTCGGTGCTAACACCCCAGCTACAAAATATTCGCCTCGGGATAACAAACGCCCTCAGCTGTTGGATGCGGCCGCAAGTCATTTCGCTGAGGCGGGTTACGATGCAGCGTCAATGCGCGAAATCGCCGCAGCGGCGGGCATGAAAGCTGGGTCGATGTATTATTACTTTCCCTCAAAGGAAGACCTACTGGTGGCTGTACATGAAGAGGGAATACGCAGAATTTCCGAAGAGGTTGTAGCTGCCCTTGATGGGCAATCTGGGCCGTGGATCCGTCTCGAGGTGGCCATGGTCACACATCTTCGAGCGCTATTGGGTGGTGGCGATTATGTCCGGGTGGTAATTAAGGTGCCGCCTCGTGAAAATGTCAAAGCGCGAGCTCGATTGGTAGCGTTGCGCGACGGTTATGAGCGTATTTTTACCAAGCTGATCAATGCTTTGCCGTTGGCCACCTCTACAGATGCCCGCCATGTGCGATTGATGATTTTGGGTGCTATGAACTGGTCGCCCACTTGGTTGCGCTCTGGGGGCGATCGACCTCACGAGATTGCTAAATCTTTTGTTCAAAGCTTGCGCTTTGGAGAGTGTCCATGATTAAGGCCACGGTTGAGCCGATAGTGGCGCCTGATTTAAACAAACTATTGGGTCGGCCGGCCCGGGTGATGGTGACTAAGATTGGACTTGACGGTCATGATCGTGGGTCACGCTTGGTTGCAGGTTTTCTGCGTGATGCTGGCATGGAGGTCATTTACACGGCACCTTGGCAGGCTATTGAAACGGTATTGCGTCAGGCTTTGGAGGAAGATGTGGATGTGATCGGTATTAGCTCCTTGGCGACCGACCATCTGTTGGTACCGCAATTAATGGAGTCGCTTCGAGATGCGGATATGAATGATGTTGCGGTCGTCGTGGGTGGGATCATACCCGATAATGAAATCAGTCTTCTGGAAGAGGCTGGCGTAGCTGCGGTCTTTCATCCAGGGTCATCTCGCGATGAAATTGTGGGACGGATAACGTCGTTGATATTTGAACGTCGAGAGAAAGTTGAGGGCCGTTTATGAGCAGCAATAGTGACAATCGTTTGCGTGAAGGTGCCGAGGCCCGTTGGCGGGTTTCCTATAAAACGCAACTTCCCGACGATGCCAATCGCCTGAACCGTTCCGGCATTGAGATCAAGCCCATCTATTCGCCCGATGACTGGGACAGTGAACGCTATATGGACGACCTTGGTTTTCCCGGTGAGGCGCCTTGGACGCGGGGAATTTACCCGACTATGCACCGAGGCCGTGCTTGGTCTCAACGTCAGCTGATCGGCCTTGCGACACCTAAGCAATACAACGAGCGCATGCGCAAGATTGTTGCTGCCGGCGCCACCGCGATGAGCGTGATACCTTGCAACTCCGTTTATCGAGGCTATGATATTGACCAAGTGGACCCCTTGTTGCTGGGCACTTGCGGGACGACTATTAACACAGTCGATGACATGGAAACATGTTTAGATGGTGTGCCTATCGAAGGAATGTCCATAGCGCTCAATGACCCATCGCCATTTACGCTTTTAGCGTTTCTTCTAGCTACTGCGAAGCGGCGTAAAGTTTCCTGGGATCAGATAACGGGGACATCAAACCAGAGCGATTTCATTTCACATTTCATCGCTAATCACATGTTTTATCGCTTGAATCTACACGGCGCCCGCCGAGTCTTTGTCGATCACGTATCGTTCGCCAATGAGTATGTGCCGAGATGGAACCCGGTCTCAGTGGTTGGCCAGCATATGCAACAGGCCGGAGCGACGCCAGCTGAAGCAATGGCGTTTACGCTCTCAACCGCCATCCAGTTTGCTGACGATTGCACAGCACGTGGCATGAACCCTGATGAATTCCTGCGCCGCTTTACTTTTTTCTTTGATATCTCCATTAGTTTTTTTGAAGAGGTCGCGAAGATGCGAGCCGGGCGTCGGATTTGGGCACGGGTCGTGCGTGAGCGACTAGGAGCGACAAGCACTGAGGCCCAACGTTTCAAATTCCATGGCCAGACGTCCGGGATGGATCTGACGCGCCAACAACCTTTGAACAACATCGCCCGTGTTACGACGCAAGCGATTGCAGGCATCTTCGGTGGGCTTCAGTCGATGCATACTGACTCCTATGACGAAGTCCTCTCCACGCCGACGGAGGCGGCGGCTAAAATTGCAGTCGCCACGCAAAATATACTTCGAGAAGAAGCGCACCTCTCGGAAGTTATCGATCCTTTGGCGGGATCGTATTATGTAGAGAGTCTAACTAATGAAATGGAAGAAAACATTGTGGCGGTCATGGATATAATCTCGGAGGCTGGTGGCATGTTCGAGGCTGCGCGAATGGGCATTGTGCAGCAGATGATTGGTGAATCGGCTGCTAGATTTCAAGATCAGATTGATAGCGGTGAACAAACATGGGTAGGTGTGAATCGATACCAAGAAGAGGACGAGGCTCCGATCACGTCGCTGAAACGGCCGGATCGCATCTTGATCGAGGAACATTTAGCGACCTTGAGCCGTTTTAAAGAAGAACGATCAAACGATGCCGTAGCTAAGTCACTTGACGAACTGACACGCGCTGCAGAGGACGAAAAGATCAACATCTTCGCCAAAATCGTTGATGCGGTAGAAGTCGGTGCCACCAATGGCGAGGTTTGCGGTCGATTGCGTCGAGACCTTGGGTTTGGAAAACCGCTGGTCGCCGCATGAGCGCGTTACGCTCAAGAGCTCAGGCACTTCTGGAAGATGACCCCTACGTCCAATCTCAAGGGATCGAGTTGGTTTACATTGATGAGATGTCATCTGTGTTGGAAATGACAATTACTGCTGATCAACGCAGTTTTCTAAGGTCAGCCCATGGCGGTTGCCTGTTTTCTCTAGCCGATACTGCTTTCGGTTTAACTTCGAACTGCAAAGGGACAGTGTCCGTCGGGATCGATACTCACATGGCATACATTCGCGGCTGTCAGGTGGGAGATCGCATTCGTGCCGAGGCGCGAGAAGTTTCTCGATCGCGGCGAACCGCAATATATCGCGTGGATCTCTTCCGAGAGGGGGATGTAGTCGCAACCTTCACGGGCACAGTTTACATTACTCGCCGGAATCTAGAAGATATCGATCACACGGCGTAGCGATCACCAAATACAAAGGCCTCCGTCTCCTTGATATCTTGCTCCAACGCTTCTTTTGCCGAGGTGTAAAGGTCGCGGATTGATACTATACTTACGCACTTGCCATCTTCGGCGACGGGCAAGTGTCGATAACCTCGGGTCTGCATAAGTTCCAATGCATCCATAACGGAGTCGTCCGGGCCCAACATATCTGGGTTTGCGGTCATTACATCTCCGACTTTTGTCGTCTTGCCGTCTAGGCCAGCGGCCAAAATCCGTTGGGTCAAATCGCGTTCCGTTATGATTCCGATCAATATTTCATTGTCATCCACCACAATCAGCGCCGAGATATGGGCATCCGCCATAATTTTAGCGCATTGATATGCGGTGTCGTTGACCTTAACCGAGGCGATATTCAGTCTTTGGACTATGTCCGGTATGATTTTCCTATGCATTTTGCTGAATCCTCCGATCTACGCTGTCCCACCCAGACCGCAATGAGCTTAGGGTAGCTCTTCGCAGGAAGGAAGTGAAAACCCATTATATTATTCGGCGTTCATGTGCCCAACTGGCGGCGTGATCCGGACCCTGGTAATTTGGTGGCGTTGGCGTTCCAGGATATCGAAACGGAACCCGTGAAATATAAATGATTGGCCCACATCGGGAATGCGCCGCGCCTCATGCAAGACCAAGCCGGCGATCGTGGCAGCTTCCACGTCCGGCAGTCGCCATTCGTGTTCGCGGTTTAGATCACGAATAGTCGCTTTGCCCTCGACGATGAAGCTGCCATCCGCTGCGAGGTCGACTTCGGCGGTAGCCACGTCGAGTTCGTCGTCGATCTCGCCTACGATTTCCTCCAAAATATCCTCTAGGGTGACGACACCAAGGAAACTGCCGTATTCATCAACGACAAGGGCAAAGTGCTCACGCCTCTCGCGGAAGGCCTCCAATTGGTCCAAAAGAAGCGTTTGCTCGGGAATGAACCACGGGTCCGAAATCTCTGTCATTATGTCCACAGAGTCGGCTTTGCCACCCTGGGCCCACAGGTTGCGCAATAGGGCTTTGGCGTGGACCACGCCAATGATTTCATCCGGGTTTTCCTGCCAAATCGGAATTCGGGTGTAGGGACTGTCCACCACTTTCTGAAAAAGGGCCGTTACCGGCTGGTCTGCCTCCAGAGCTACCACGTCGTTGCGATGGGTCATAATCTCCGAGACCTGCACGTCATCGAGGTCCAAAACACTGCGCAGCATGGCGCGCTCGTGTTTAACCGCTGTCTTCTTGCCGTCATGAAGCGCGATGGCACCAAGAAGCTCAGCCTCGGCAGAAATGCCGTCGGTCTGGTGTGAGCGCACACCTATCAGGCTAAGGGTCCCCTGGACAAGAATCGCTATCATTCTGGTGAAAGGCGACAACAGGGCGACCACGACGTTTAGTAGCGGTGCGATGGCTGGAGCTGTTCGATCTGCTGTGCGTAGCGCAAAGGTTTTTGGCAGAATTTCGGCAAAAACGAGCACTAAGAGGGTCATACCGACCGTGGCATAAACGATCCCAGCCTGTCCAAACAGCGAGATCAATATGCCGGTGGCTAGAGCGGAGGCCAAAATATTGACTAAATTATTGCCTAATAAAATGGCGCCGATAAGACTTTCTTGTTCGTCGCGTAGCCGGTTGACTAAGGCCGCCTTGCGGTCCCCGTCGTGCTCAAGTTGGTGCATTAATGGCCGCGAGGCCGCGGTCAACGCGGTCTCTGACCCGGAAAAAAAAGCCGACAGAACAAGCAAAAGAGCTATGGCTGCCAAAGTTACCAACATGGGTTCGCTCCAAGTTTTGATGTACGGTTATGGTTTCATTAGGGCAGCATATCCCATAATAGCTCCCGCAAGGTATCGATAGGCACGTTTCGGTTTACGTATGCTTGGCCAATGCCATGCACCAGGATGAATGTCAGATTTCCGTCCTCATTTTTTTTGTCTTTACGCATGTGAGCCAAGATCATATCCGGGGTCCAATGGCGTTCAGCAATACCGTTTAGGTTGGTCGGTAATCCAACTTTGTAAAAATGAGAACGCACACGTTCGGCATCCTGGCTCGAACATAACTCCAAACGCCTCGACAACTCAAAGGCGCAGAGGGTTCCAAAGGCAATGCTCTCTCCATGTAAAAGAAGATCATGAAAGCCAGCCTCCGCTTCAAATGCGTGGCCAAAGGTATGGCCTAAATTTAACAAAGCACGTCTGTCGCTCTCTTTTTCGTCCTGGGCAACAATATCGGCTTTCGCGCGGCATGACATTTCCACCGCATGGCGGGTTGCAATCGGATCACCGTCTAGAACCATGCGTCCGTGGGCTTCGCACCATTCGAAAAAGCCGAGGTCGTTGATTAGGCCGTATTTAATGACTTCTGCGTAACCAGCGGCGACCTGACGAGCGGGAAGGGTACTTAGCGTGTCAGTATCAGCCAGTACCAGGTGCGGCTGATAAAAGGCGCCGATCAGGTTCTTGCCATGGCGGGTGTCCACAGCCGTCTTGCCACCGACGGAGCTGTCGACCTGCGCCAATAGGGTCGTTGGAATTTGAACAAATGGTAACCCGCGCAGGGTAATTGCTGCCGCAAACCCGGCAAGGTCGCCGATGACTCCGCCACCAAGGGCGATAACGGTGGTTTTGCGATCGACGCCGCTCTCGAGAATCCAATCGGTTAACGCAGCGATCTGATCCAGGGATTTGGTCTGCTCACCAGGCGTCAGGACCCGAGTTAATACGTGATAATTAGCCCTACTAAGAACAGTTTTCAATTTTTCTAGCCACAGGACTGCAACGTTTTCATCAGTCACGATGATAACTCGGCGCGAGGGCGCCACAGCGGCTAGGTAGTCGTCGGCATGCGCAATCAGACCGGCGCCGATGACAATATTATAGGACCGCTCGCCCAAGTCTACTGTCACTTCGGTTGAGGCGGGGCCGTCAATCATCTTTCAAATCTCCAATCATTAGTGTTTGGTGTTTCAGGCCATCCAGAATGGCGTCAAGGGTCTGGTCCACGGTCTCTACGCCCGTCTCCACGGTCAAGTCCGCCTGGGCGTAGACAGGATAGCGTTTGTCCATGAGATCGCTGAGGATTTCTCGCGTCTTACCGGGTTTTAGCAACGGACGCCCCGTACGTTTTTCGGTGCGCTTCACCAAGATATCGAGGGATGTCTTTAACCAGATACAAAAGCCATACCGGGAGATAGCGTCGCGGATTTCTGGATTCATATAAGCACCCCCACCGGTGGCAAGGACACACTTTTCTCGGGCAAGCAATCTTTTGATCACGCGCTCCTCAACGTCGCGAAATACAGGTTCGCCATAACTCTCAAATATCTCGGGAATAGAGCATCCGGCGGCCCTAACAATCTCTTCATCGGCGTCGACGAATCTCATATTCAAGTGCTCGGCTAGTTTCCGACCGACGCTTGTTTTTCCAGCGCCCATCAAGCCGATTAAAACGAGAACTTTCTGATTATTTGTCAACGAAACACTCCCGACATACCAAAAAGGGAAGGTACGCGTTGGACCCTCGTTGAAAGGCCAGTGCGAAGCCGGTAACATGACGTCCGGAGCGGCGCCGAAATAATGACACAGTTTGCATTTAGCATTTCACCGCATAACATACACGTACCCCGTTTCCGTCAAGGATCGGGATAGTTTGAGGGGCGTCACGCCGCATACCTTGATGAAGAATTTCTCTTGGCTGATACTTGTCCTAATGGTCCTACTACTGGTTGGTGGCGGCGTATTCCTGGCAATTTGGGAAATCCCAGCGCCGACCCAAACCATTGAGAGGGATTTGACCGATGTTCCTTCACGACGTTAGGACAGTTTCCGTTGCCATCATTTTGGCCGCGTTGGTTGGCG
This sequence comes from Magnetovibrio sp., assembly GCA_002709525.1. GTDB lineage: Bacteria > Pseudomonadota > Alphaproteobacteria > Rhodospirillales > Casp-alpha2 > UBA3470. The sequence continues at coordinate 16,971 of PARE01000020.1, forward strand.
GAGTGACACCGATGGCGGCCCTAAGCCAAACTAGTGGGCAACCCAGTCTATTGAACCCGAAACAACTCAAACCCTCTGAGCGTGCCCGGTCCGGAGCAGATAAAGAATCCAAGACACATTCAGTTTACCGCGCCCACCCTGTCGATAGGCCATTGAGCGGAATTCAAGTCAATCGCTTGGGCGCGGTGGATGCTGACGCCGTGGGTATACTCAGCGACTCCCAAGGTGGTTTTGGCATGGACCTGTGGAAAGGCAGCCGCTTGGTATTCATCAAGCGCTTGTTTGATGAACATCCCGAGCGCGTGCGCTCGCGAGTGATGCGTGGACTGCTTCGACGGGTTTTGCTAAGTGCTGCGACGCCGCCCAAAGGTTCGAAGGGCACAGCGTTTACAGCTATTCGGCTTAATACGTTGATGGCGATGGGTGAGTTCGAGGCTAGTTTGGAGTTGTTGAAGATAATTCCTAAAAAAAACCGCGAAGCGGCTTTTCGGAAATTGGAGGTGGAATTACACCTTGTTACTGGGAAAGCTGTTCAGGCGTGCGCAACAGTGGCGCGTGAGATTACTCGTCGGAAGGAAGCGTTCTGGCAGAAAGCGTTGATCTACTGTCAGATTTTGGCTGGTGATACATCAAAAGCTGAATTTGGGCTTGCTCTTCTTCAGGAAACAGAGACCGTTAACCCAATGTTTCTGGCGCTAGCAGAGGGTATGATTAACGGGGAACCGAAGCTACCAAAAGTCATAAAAGACATCAGCATTCTGCACGTAGCCATGCTTCAAATGGCCAAGTTGGTCCTACCTTTGCCGACCGCGCGGCGGTATCCGGCTGCCTTGATTTCGATGGCTAAAGACCCGGCCGCGATGGATCGCCTTGACGCACTTGAGATCGCCGCTGAGGATGGATTTATGACTGACGAAATCCTTCGTGAGCAATACATGGCGGCATTGCCGACGGCCAGATCGGAAAACGTCTCGGACACCGAGGATGAAGTCTTGGGTTCGCTCAGGCGAGCACGGCTTTTTGAAGAAGCTTTGCGGGTTAAAATCCCGGTAGCCAAGGCTGAGGCACTGTCTCGAGCCGAGAAGTCGGCTCGTAAAGCTGAACGGCTGGGAGGGGTGGCACGTCTATTCGGGCCATTAACTAACACCCTTACGCCCGAGAGCGATCTTCTGTGGGTAGCACCAGCGGCCTTCCGAATGCAGATCTTAGATGGTCAGCAGGAGAGAGCTGCCGCATGGTTTGCGTTGGCGCAACGTAATGCTGCGTCGTCCTCGGATGCCAGCGCCATATACAAGGACTTGTCTCCGCTTGGCACAATAATGGAGTTGAGCTATCAGGCTACTCGTAAGGCACTGCCTTTGGATGATTTGTCAGAGGATCAAAAGATCCTTTACCTGAGCCTTTTCCATCAACTAGGAGGTGACGTACCTCCGAAACTTCTCGAGACTTTGATATATCGCATCGAACGGCCAACACCCTTACCAGATCCAGTTCTCTGGCAACTAATGACACGGCTGAACGATCAGAAGCTCAGTTCGCAGACCCACGCTGAGAGTAAAGTGCCCTCGTTGCATCGTGCCGCCGCTATTGAGACTGACGAGAGTTCAGCGCGGGAGAGCGGTGCACCGACAGTAATGGCTCAGACTTTGAGGCCGTCATCTGGCGTCGAGCCAAGTGATCAATTGCCGCGTATCGGCGAGCGAATCCTTATGATGCTTGTTGTAATGGGAGACCGTCCGTTGAGTGATCTTAATCCGATAATCATCTCCGAAATAATACATGGCCTCCAACAGGCGGGCCTCTCGTTGGAGGCTCGTAACTTGGCGATGGAGGTTGCGGTGAATGCCGGCCTATGAACCAGGGCTCGCCTATCACCCCAGGACAACAGCGCAGGTCGCGTTTTGTCGAGATGTTTCTCGACATGCTTACGGCGGAAAGTGGTGTTGCGCATAATACCGTTGAATCATACCGTCGAGACTTGGCCCATTTTGAGGCGTTCCTGGGTCGCCGCCGTCGAAAATTAGAGAGCGCGGAAACCAGTCACATTCGTCGTTACCTAAGAGAACTCTCTGAGTCGGGCATGGCCCCCAGTACGTCCGCACGTCACCTTTCAACCCTTCGCCGCTTCTATAAGTTCCTTCACGCTGAGCGTATCCGCGATGATGATCCATCGAATGGGTTGGATAGTCCGAAATTAACTAAGTCCCTTCCCAAATTCTTGACCGAATTGGAGGTCGACAGGTTGTTGGAGGCAGCCCATAACCGAACCGGTGCGGATGGTTTGCGGATCTCAGCATTGATGGAGATCCTTTACGCCGCAGGGCTGCGGGTAAGTGAGTTGGTTGGCTTGCCTTTGTCTGCGCTCTCCCGCGATCGGCAATTGCTGACATTTCGCGGTAAAGGAAATAAGGAGAGAATCGTGCCCTTGAGCGAGCCAGCTATGGATGCTGTTGCCGCCTATTTACCAGTCCGGATCAATTTTCTATCCAAGCGCCAAACTGACCTGGGCGCGGGCTTCTTATTCCCGTCACGCGGTAGATCAGGACATCTGACAAGGGTTTGGTTTAACCAGATCCTGAAGGAGCTTGCTGTTGAGGCCAACATTGATTTCCAGCGCGTATCGCCTCACATCATACGTCATTCGTTTGCCTCTCACCTTCTTGCAAATGGCGCGGATCTCCGCTCGCTGCAGCTAATGCTTGGCCATGCCGACATCTCGACGACCCAGATCTATACCCATGTATTAGATCAGCGGTTGAAGGCGTTGGTAGCGCAAGCTCACCCATTAGCGAATACCTGCCCAACTAAACCATAGTCTGAGGATGACAAGGGCGAGTTTTTCTAAGTTATAAATTAGTCTGAATGTTAGTTCTGATCATGACATTCATTCGCTTGACTATTAGGATCGGGTGCAGTTTGAGACACGACAAAGTTAAAAGGATTAAATCGTGGGTCGAAGTGCTGCCGTGGTCTCAAATGTTGATAATCTGACTGACACTCCTGGACGAGTGGCGGTTGTGGATATCGGTTCCAATACTGTTCGTCTCGTAGTTTATGACGCGCCAACGAGACTACCGATTCCAGTTTTCAATGAAAAAGCGGAGTGTGGCTTGGTTCGCGGCTTAAACGAAACTGGCCGGCTCAATCCAGAGGGTGTCGAGGAAGCAATACGAAGTCTTAAGCGGTTCAGCCTTTTGTCTGAATCAATGAACGTTGAGGAAATTGCCCTGCTTGCGACAGCTGCCGTTCGCGAAGCGGCAGACGGTCAGGCTTTTGTTGAGCGAATTTCCATGACGTTTGGACTAGAAGTCCGAGTTCTCTCTGGAGAGGAGGAGGCCCGCCTGTCAGCTCTGAGACTGTTGAGCGGCCGGAGGTTAATCGACGGATTGTTGGCTGATATTGGTGGTGGAAGCGTTGACTTGGTGGAGGTGCGTAAGGGTCAGTTTGGGCGCAGCGGAACGCTGCCGCTGGGTCATTTACGCTTGCGTGAGCGATCTGGAGAGAGCGGAATCGAGGCTATGCGTATCGTAACCGAAGCTCTGGATGAACTGCCATGGTTATCGACTGTTAAAGGACGTAACCTTTTTCTGGCAGGTGGAGGTTGCCGGGCCTTGGCCCGGGTCTTTATTGCCCAGGCCAATTATCCCCTACATGTAGTTGACGGCTACAAGATTCGACGCGGTGATGCGCGTCGAATTTGCGAGGTGATCGTTGGGATGGGACCGAACAGCATTTGGGGTGTATCTGATATTTCGAAGGGACGCCTAGCTAGCCTGCCGTTTATAGCCTCTGTCGTTAATGGCCTTTTGGATATCTGCCGAGCAAAAAAGGCTGTTTTCTCGGGCTTTGGTATGCGCGAGGGGCAACTTCTGGACATGTTGCCGACTGAGGTGCGAGACCAAGACCCATTATTATCAGGGTGTGCGGGTATGGCTGAGCGGACAGGCCGTTTCAGCATAACCGGTAAAGAGATTTATAGCTGGATGGCTCCTTTGTTCCCTGGAAAGCGGGATGCGGAGAGCCGGCTGCGTATGGCGGCCTGCATGTTAAGTGATATCGGCTGGGGTGAACATCCGGACTATCGTGCCGAACACACTTTCTTGCGAGTTCTTCGCCTCCCCTTTGCTGGATTGAGCCATCATGACCGAGTGTTTCTGGCGTTCAGTCTGTACTTTCGCTACACAGGCGATCGGGACAATTCGATAGTGGTGCCGGTCATGGGGTTGCTCCAAGAAAATGATTTGGAACGTGCTGAAACCTTGGGCAATGCTCTGCGATTGGCTTATACCCTCTCGGGTGCTGCGCCTGGGCTATTGCCCATGACCAAGCTTGAATTGGTTAACCAAGAACTCATTCTAAATCTCTACGGTGACGAGCGAAAAGATCGCGAAATATTTACCAGTGAGGCGGTCGAGCGGCGACTCAATATACTAGCACGAACTATCGGACGGCGAGGACGTATTGCCTGAGTATCCGTCTACTCTGCTAATTGATCTGAAATTTCTCGAATAATTAGCTGATTACCTCTAATGGCTAGGGCTAGTTCCCCAGCCCTTAGTCGAAGGGCATCTTTGCCAAAAATCTCGCGACGCCAACCCCCGAGAGCTGGTACGATCGCGTTTTCGCCGAGTCCGGCGATCAAATCGACCTCGGCGCTTGATGCGATCAGCCGCCCTGCGACATTTGCATCTTCGGATACCTTTTTTAGAAGAACCTTTAATAAATCTGATGTGGGGCCGATGCCACGAGGCAAGTCGGGTCGTGCGGGCAGTTGCGGCCATTGCTCTCTGGGTGTTTCCAATCCGCGTTTTACGGCATCAAGGATAGCGATTCCTGTTAGGCCATGTGCTGCTTTTTCGCTAAGGCCGCGCGTTCGGCTTAGGGTTTTGGGGGTCTCTGGTGTGTGGTGGGCGATCTCGACCAGGATTTCATCCCGCAGTACGCGGTTGCGCGGTATGTCGCGATATTGAGCCTCGCGTTCTCGCCACGCCGCGAGTTCGCGCAGCACCGCTAAGAACCGGCCATTGCCTTTTTTACCTTTGATCCGTTGATAAATCTGCATTGGATCAGGTCGGTAGGTCGCCGGGTCACGTAGGACCTCCATCTCCTCCTCGATCCATTGGGTTCTGTTCTCACATTCAAGTTGGTTGCGAAGTTTCTGGTAGGCGACGCGAAGATGAGTGACGTCGGCCATGGCGTATTTAATCTGGCGGTCGCTAAGTGGCCGCATGGCCCAGTCTGTGAAACGTGACCCTTTGTCCAGGCGAGCATTAGCCAGTTTTGAGACGAGATGTTCATAGCCAACCGATTCACCAAAACCGCAGACCATGGCTGCTATTTGCGTATCGAATAGAGGTGCTGGGAGGCGATTGCTAAGGTGTAAAAAAATCTCAAGATCTTGGCGCGCTGCATGAAAGACCTTTGTAACATTTCGGTTGTCTAAAAGTTCGTATAACGGGGTGAGATCCATCCCCTCTGCCAAGGGGTCGACGGCAACCGCTGCGTCCGGACCTCCAATTTGCACTAGGCAGAGTTGTGGCCAGTAGGTCTTTTCACGCATGAACTCCGTGTCGACGGTAATGAACGGTTCACTATGAAGAGGAGCGCAAAAAACGCGAAGCGCATCAGTATTTGTAATTAGTGTCATGATGAGCCAGGTATAACTGGAATCTGCCCTGGTGTCGCGTCCCATTCTCTATTTTGTCATAAAAGCCCTGTCTGGTTGCCGATTAGGACTAATTTAAGAGCAGGCTTGAACAAGTGGGGTTGATGAGCGGGACGACTATGATTTGAAAATACGGTGATTTTTGGTTCATTTTGCCGCTTCTATTTGCCGCCCTGGCTATTTGGCAGACAGGCTACCTCTGTCGAAAAAACAATTGAAGAAGCGTGATAATCGTTTGGGCAGTTGGGAGCTTTAACACACAGGGCGGCGCAGTGTCCTGTTGATTAGCTCAACAACACAAACAGATATTATGCCGCTTTCTTGGAACCGTATTCATGATTAGAATTAGGGGCATCCGAGTGAAAAGTGTTGGTTGTGCGCTCACCGAGCTTACCGACGGCAATGGATTGGAGAGTAATGGGCGAAGTCCGTGTTACCTCAAGAAATGTGGCGGGTCATAAGGCCGTCGAGGTGGTCGTCGATCGGTCGGCAAAACTAAATGCGCTTAATACCCCCCTCATTGCCGATATAGCAAAAATATTTCGAGATTTAGGACGTGATAACGAAGTTCGCGTGGTTGTTTTGTCCGGCGCGGGCAAGGCTTGGATTGTTGGAGCTGATATTGAAGAAATGGCGGCATTGACCCCGCACACGGCCGAGACGTTCATTTCTCATCTACATAACGCGATGCTGTCAATTCGTAATTTGCCGGTTCCGGTAATCGCCAACATTCATGGATACGCTCTCGGAGCGGGGATGGAGTTGGCGTCGGCCTGTGATCTCAGAATTGCGTCCGATGACGCGCGTTTTGGTATGCCAGAGGTTCAGGTTGGTCTACCGTCAGTCATCGAGGCTTCGCTGTTGCCGGGGCTCATGGGGGCTGGACGGGCCCGACGTATGATGCTGACAGGTGAGGTAATTAATGCCAATCAGGCCTTCGAATGGGGTTTCGTTGAAGAAGTCGTGGCTCCTGATGATCTGGATAATGCGGTCAATGACATCCTGGAAAACATTTGCCGCGCGGGGCCCATAGCGGTTCGACAGCAAAAACGTCTGCTTCGACAATGGGAGGGTATGACCCGTGATGCTGCCGCAGAATCCAGTGTCGCTGCCTTTGCTCGCGCTTTTTATGGCGATGAGCCAACTAAGCTGTTGTCAGCATTTTTAAGAGATAAGAACGATTAGTTATAGAGCTGCGCACGTTTTTTAGACATTCATCGGTAATTGATAGTGAACTGTAACCTCTGACAGGCAACTGATCGGAGGACGATCACGGTCGATAGATATACCGCAGTGTGGATTGCTAATCGGCGACGAAGGGGTTGGTCCGACGTTCCTTACCGAATGTTGATGTGGGTCCGTGGCCGGGAATAAAAGTAATGCCGTCACCCAGAGGCCAAAGCTGGGTTTTGATAGAGTTGATGAGCGTCTCGTGGTCGCCCCGTGGAAAATCCGTGCGGCCAATGGAACCGCGAAATAAAACGTCTCCGACCTGTGCGAACTGTAGATTCTCGTGATAGAAAATAACGTGCCCAGGTGTGTGGCCGGGGCAATGACGAACGCCAAGTGTTACCTTGCCGAAAGAAACTTCGTCACCTCCGTTGAGCCATCGATCGGGTGTGAATGGTCGCGGTCCTGGGCCCATACCATATTTCTCCGCTGACTCGGTTATTTGATCGATCCAGAACTTGTCATCTTCGTGCGGCCCTTCGATTGGAATTTTTAATCGCTCGGACATGTCGGCGACGCCGCCGGCATGGTCCATATGGCCGTGAGTGATCAGAATTTTCACGACTTTTGCGCCCCGTTCATCGGCCTCTGCAATAAGGCGGTCAACCTCTCCGCCGGGGTCGATGAAGGCGCCCTCCATGGTTTCCTCACACCAGACTAGGGTGCAGTTCTGCTGAAAGGGTGTGACGGGAATAATAATAACATTCATTTGTGTGATGGACCATGGGTGCCGAGAGAAGTCAATCCCTGGCCTGAAGGAGACCAATTGTCGATTGGAAAACTCCATGCCAAGCGATAGCTTGTGGTAATCAGCTGATATAGGTTCCAGTAGATAACGGCTAGAGCAAAGATCGAGAAACCGAAGATTTATTCGTACGTTGCCGCGCTAGGAACTCAGATTAATGGACAATTTTTAAAATAGTTGGTCCTCTATAGTCGTTCGATACATATGCCGGATGTCGTCATCTCCATAGTCGTTAACGCCGCGATGCACTAGTGCACGATTATCCCAAAGAATTGCGTCGCCGGGCCGCCAATGATGGCGGAGTACAACATCGGGCCGGGTCATGTGATCAAAAAGGAACGAGAGTAACGCGCCGCTTTCGCCGGGTGAGAGCTCATTGATCCGCACCGTGAACCCTTCATTGACAAAAAGAGATTTACGTCCCGTTACACTGTGCGNTCGGACGACGGGGTGGTTTACAGCCGGGCGNTCATTTANNGGGTCGCCGTNNCGTGCGGCGCGGTTNATCCCACCGCGGAACGCATGCGCAAACAAGTGTTCNGCTGTTAGGCCCTCCAGCATCGTCTGAAGGGCAGGTGACAAGGTCTCGAAAGCATANGCAGTGCTCGCGAACAAGGTNTCNCCTCCAACTTCNGGTACCTCGATCCCNTAAAGCAGGGANCCGAGCGANGGGCGGNGTTCATAAGTAAGGTCGGAGTGCCAGTACTGACCAGCATAGGCGCGGCCNTCCGATTTACCCTTCGTACGGCGGTTCGAAAGTTTGTAAATTTCAGGATAGCCCTCGAGAAGACTGTCTTTCAAGACGTGGATCATCAACGGGCCGAACCGGTTGCTGAAATCGATCATGTTCTGAGCTGAGAGGTTTTGATCGGAAAAAATCAGAACCGAGTGAGAAACAAAGGCATCATGAACTTCGTCAAAGTCGTCATTACTCAATGGCTTCGAGAGGTCTACGCCAATGATTTTTGCCCCCAATACGGGAGTTAAGCGTTGAATTTCCATGTCTAAGTAATCCTCTTTTTCAGACTGTAATTCGCCTCCCGGCGCCCCGGCAACGCTCGAGGCTTTCATTTTCAGTCAACAATCTTCACGAAATCTGAGGGTTCAGAAGAATTCACAAGCGATATCCACTGCGCGTTTTTAATTTAGTGGTTAATCGACTGACAACATTTGGCTCACAAAGACGTCACGTGTGATAAATTATCGTCGTTAGTTACCCGTCAGTATAATTCCACGAGCATTGTAATCTTCGCGTATGCAGTGGCTATGGCGTTTGTTAATTATTGGAATGCCAAGGCTTCTGAGATCATGTCGATAGCTATGCTGACCTACCCTTGTCTACTGTTTCTTATCTAATTCTTTAGATAATCGTGATGATTTCATCAAACCCAGTGCGAAATGGTGCAAATTGATAGAAATTTTTTGTCCGACGCATCTACGCTTTAGCTGCCAAAATGGCTTCAACGATCTCCTGAACGCGGAGGGCCTGAGCAAAATCCGGAAGAGGGTGTTTATCGCCGTTGAAGAAGGCGCCAATGGCGCCTATTTGGCGACGGTAACCCTCTTGGCGAGCATCGGGGATTTCCTCGAGGTGTTCAGTCCAACCATTGCCGCTGCTGGACCGTAACCGGTTCCAGTCATATAATCGATAAGCAACGCTCGTGCCCCATACCGTGAAATCAATTCGATCAGCGCCGCTGGCGTTCAAACCACCCGTGCCGCCGGCAAAGGTGATGGGTACACCGCCGGCCGACATAAGCGCCAGCGCATGTGTTTCAGCACCTGTATTGTTGATTGGATAGCGGGCTGTAGCGTGCTCCAACGTTGCCGGTCCGAACAATCGATCCGTCAGATAGGCGTAATGCGAAAAAGTTTCCCGAACGAAACCGCCTTCGGCACGTTCATTAAGCCAGGTGGCGGGCANCTGCCATTCNCGAGGCCATTTACAGAANTGNAGNCGGATATCAACNGCGGCCACATTACCAAGGGTACCGTCTAAAAGTGCGTTTTCTATTTCTGTCACAGCTGGCGCTGTCGCGAATGTGAAATTGACCGCGTTTCTCACNCCGGATGTAACCGCNGTCTCGGTCATCCGATGGGTTANTGGTAGGTCAATCCCCAGAGGTTTCTCGCTTAAAACGGGCATGCCGCGTGTTATTGCAGCTGCAGCGTAATCAACGTGAGATGCCGGTGGGGAGGCAATATAGATACCATCAAGTGTGTCATCATTTATCAAGGCGTCAGGGTTTTCCGCGATACGGATATCGGGGTCTAAGGTTGAGGTTCGTTCGCAGGCCATGGGATCGGGATCCCATGCTGTGCCAATTCGGAACCCGCCGTAGGCCATCGTATTGTTGATCATCCGGGTTGCCATGACGCCGAGACCGATAATGCCAATNTTCTTCATTTTATGATCCTGACTCAGTTGAATGGCATGTATGATAATTGATTAGAGTTGGGTCTTCACTCGTTGAAATGATTTTGATTTTTGAAAGAACGATACCTTTTCGCGCCTGCAGCAAGCGAACATAATGTGCGTCCTTCGAGGAGTCTGACGGTGGAGTTGATGCCCGAACCTTTTGTCGAATTTGACCAGCTTGTTGATCAGCTCGCCCTTCCGGCGATTGCCGCGCCAATGTTCATAGTCTCCAATCCTGACTCGGTTGTCGCCCAATGTATGGCTGGTGTGATAGGAAGCTTCCCCGCGTTGAATGCGCGTGAGCCTAATAATCTCGATGGATGGTTAACCGAGATCAAAGGGCGCACGGACAAAGCGCGTGCCGAGGGTAACTTCGTCGCACCGTATGCNGTGAACTTGATTGTTCACCGTAACAANGATCGTTTAGANGAAGATTTGNCCACGGTTGTCGAACATCGGGTGCCTATTGTCATNACTAGCGTCGGNAAGCCCGGCGACGTCGCTCATGCNGTGCACAGCTATGGTGGGCTTATCTTNCATGANGTCACCAATATCCGCCANGCAAAAAANGCGTTGGNGNCCGGGGTGGATGGTTTGATTTTGGTTTGCGCCGGTGCTGGGGGGCACGCGGGGGTTTTCAGCCCGTTTGCGTTAGTACCTGAAGTGCGTTCGTTTTTTGACGGACCTCTGATGTTATCAGGTTGTATATCGGATGGCAGATCGATTTACGCAGCGNGAGCATTGGGTGNTGACCTGGCGTATTTGGGTACGCGCTTCATTGCCACTGACGAGGCGAACGCGGTTTCCGATTATAAAAACATGATTTTGAAATCCACCGCCTCGGACATCACCTACACACCTGAATTTTCCGGTATNCCTGCGAGCTACTTGACCATGAGTATCATTGCCGCCGGGCTTGACCCGGCCGAGGTTGCCTTGCCGGGCGCCAAATCGAACAAGGAATTTCAGGGCTCCGATGAAAAACCNGCAGCTTGGTCGGCAATTTGGTCAGCCGGGCAGGGCTGCGGATCGGTCAACGACGTTTTGTCCACGGCGGATCTGGTGGCTCGCCTGAAGGCTGAATATGANGCCGCNCGTNNGCAGGTGGCTTGAGGCGGGGNACATGATCGACTTTTATTTCGCGCCAACCCCTAACGGGTGGAAAGTGGGGATCATGCTGGAAGAGTGTGGTCTTGATTACAACACGATCTTGGTTCGTTTGGCCAAGGGGGACCAGTTCGAGTCCGAGTTCCTGGCCATCAATCCTAACGCCAAGATGCCAGCGATAGTAGATCATGATGTGGATACTGAGCCTGTCAGCGTATTCGAATCTGGGGCCATCATGCTGTACTTGGCAGAGAAAACGGGCAAGTTTATGCCTGCCGATCCGTTCGGTCGTAAGGAAATGCATGAGTGGTTGTTCTGGCAGGTTGGCAATCAGGGGCCGATCGGTGGTCAANTGAGCCACTTCGTGAACTACGCTCCAGAGGGACAGGACTATGGCCGTAATCGTTATAAAGGTGAGTATGAGCGGAATATGGCGGTGTTGGAAAATCGCCTGGAGGAACGGAATTTCATCCTGGGCGACGACTACACCATCTGTGACATGATCGTTTTCCCGTGGGCCTTCATCGCAAAAAACCTGGGAACGACCTTCGACAATTTTCCGAAAGTTGCCGATTGGCGTGAGCGTATGAAGCAGCGCCCGGCCGTGCGGAACGCCATTAACCTTATGAAGGACAAACAGAACAACGGCAAACACAACGCCGAAAACAACAGCCTTTTGTATAATCAAGGTGCCGAGCACCTTCTCGGCAAGACAAATTGTTGAATTGGAAAGGCGATCCCATGAGTAAGATTAAAGAAATCAAGATGTATTCGGACTTCAAGAGCCCGTATGCCTGGATAGCGTTCGACCCTGCATTTGCGTTGGAAGAAAAGTTTAACGTCCGGATTAAATGGAAGCCGTTCCAGTTGCGTATCAAAGGAAAGGGACAGCGCAGCGTCTACTCGGAATTCAAAGTCAAGTACTCATACATGGACGTGCGCCGGAACGCGAACCTGCAAGATAAGGAATATATGATCCGCGGACCTTTGAAAATCTTTGACACGACTCCAGCCCTCATCGGTGGCCTATTCGCGGAGAGAGAGGGGCGTTTAGTAGATTACTGCCGTTACGTGTTTGAGGAATTCTTCAAAAGACAGCTCGAAGTGGATGAGGTAGATGCGGTAGCAGGTGTCATNNANAAATTAGGCATGTCGTCAGAAGCATACCGCGACTACGTAAACGGCGATGGTTCAAAAGACTACGAGGCTTCACTAGAAGAAGCGATGGACGATCATATTTTTGGTGTTCCGCTATTCATTATGGACGGCGAGCAATTCTGGGGNCACGATCGTCTTTGGTTGATCGAAAAGTACCTTGAGGACGCTGGCTGCGNAAAANAGCGGGTTANTTGAGGANTAGGCTATGAAACCTATGCTTACTTCTTATCGGGTGCTCGACCTTGGCCAATTCGTTGCGGGCCCNACNTGTGCGCGGGTGATGGCGGAGATGGGTGCTGAGGTTATAAAAGTGGAGTTATTGCCACATGGTGACCGCGGGCGATTTTCCGGTCTCAAACCACGTGGTGAAAGGATGAAGAATTCGTCTGCCAGCACTTATTTTTTCCAACATAATCACACCAAGAAAAGCCTAGCCATAGATTATAAAAGTGATGAGGGTCGTGCAATTCTGNTTCGATTGATTGAGAAATCGGATGTTCTGGTAGAGAATTTCGCACCCGGCGTCATGGCTCGATACGGATTAGGCTATGAAGAGCTTAAAACGATTAATCCAGGTCTTGTTATGTGTTCGATATCGCTTGCCGGGCAGANCGGACCGCTTAGTAAAGAGCCAGGATTTGACTACATCGGGGCCGCCTACGCGGGGTTCACGGCGGGTATTGGCGAACCGGATCGGGGGCCNGGNCAGTTACCCAATGCCTTGGGGGANTCNGTGNCCGGTATTACGGCAGCAATGGCTGNGGNNTTCGCGCTATTGCATCGCGAGAANACGGGGGAGGGGCAGCANATNGAGGCCTCNCTNGTTGACAGCTACTTTCANACNCANGAAGTAAANATCCCNAAAATNGCNATGTCGGGNAAGAAAGCTGTTACACAACGATCTGGNTCNCATCATCCAGACGGCGGACCAACGGGCAATTTCCGCGCTGGCGACGGCAGCTANATCGCGATAATGGTTATGCCATACCAGTGGCCGCAAATGGCACGNGCGTTAGGACAGCCGGANTTGACTCAGGACCCGCGATTCAAGTCTCCGCGGGACCGACGAGCTAATAAGGAAGCGCTGGGTGACATAATTGAAACATGGATGTCGAAACTGGGTACGCGTGATGCGGCCCTAAGCGCTCTTCGAGCGGAACGNGTGCCATGTGCGCCGGTTCTCAGTTTGGATGAGGCCATGGTGCATCCGCATCTCGTNGAAAGGGGAACCGTTCGCGCNGTNAACGATCCACTNCTGGGTAATTTTTCTGTGCCTGGAATGCCAGCCAAGTTTTCGGCCTACNCANCGCCGTCNAACCNGAAAGCGCCGCTCCTGGGGCAGAATAACGAAGAGGTTCTGTCTGGTATTCTAGGGATGGATGAGGCGGAAATCACCGCGCTATATAACACTGGAACGATTCGCCAAGATCGCCTTGTCGGCGGAAAAGATTAGCGAGGGAGAAGCATCAAAGCTATTTCCCTTACACGCAACCAAGTCGGAACGTTTGTTCCTCCAGATTTATTTTCGNGGTCGTAGATGATCCTGAGACCGTCCACAGGCGTCTCGACGTGTTTTCCTACACAAGTTTTTAAGCACACAATTATAATTGGCATGTTTAAGAACCCGAACTGATCATTAATTTGTTTCCGTAGTCGGTTTTATTAACCAGATCAGTGGGATTACAATTAAACAGGCTGCGGTATAAAGCCCAAAGGAATTAAGGAAGCCGACGAGTTGGGCTTGATCAGTGATTATGGAGTTCAGTCGCGCCAGATCTGACGTTCGTTCGATATCAATCCCGGTCAGGGCCGAGAAGCTTAGAAAGCTCTCGTTGAACGGTGTGATGAACTCGCGAAGATGACTGTAAGTCGTAGTTTGGGTCCGGATTACAGTCGTCACGCTGAGCGAGATGAAGATTGATGAACCTAAGTTGCGAAGCAGATGGTAGATGGCCGAGGTCTCGGAAAAATGCTGCGGATCAATGCGGGAAAAGGTCGACACAGTAAGCGGCACCCAAATGATCCCGACACAGATGCCTTGCACAGTGCTAACAATCAGCACATNGAGAGCCGCCACGTCGGCGTTGAACCCCCACATTATCCAACCAGTCCAAGCCCAAAGGATATAACCGAAACTGATNGTAATCCGAGGNTCGACCCTACCCATCCANCCAGCTATGAAAAATCCGATTACCGCGCCGACGCCCCGGAATGAGACCAGGGTGCCGATGATCATTTCTGGATAACCGCCGAGGTCCTTAAGCATGGGCGGCAGCATCACCATAGGCGTGAAATTGAGCATTCCGTATACGGTAACTATCAATAAGCCTAGGACATAGTTCCAATTTTGGAGATGACGAAAATCCAAGAGAGGCGTTCGCACAAGGAGGTTGTGGGCGATGAAAATGCCAAANGCCAGTAANCCNATGACGATTTCGATGACGATCTCNTTTGANTCTAGCCAATCCAACCGCTGTCCTCGATCAAGGATCAGCTGTAAGCACGTCAATGCCGTTGCTAGCGCGAGGAACCCAAACCAAGTGAACCGTGTGCTAATCCGGTTCGTGTCCTTGGGAATCAGTAAATAAATTCCGATAAAAATCGCCATCGCCATGGGCGCGATCATAAAAAAGGCAGATCGCCAGCCATGAAGCTCCGCCAAATAGCCGCCATAGACTGGTCCAAGAACCGGCCCCAAAACCACCCCCATTCCATAGATGGACGTTGCCATTGCGTGCTGTGATCTTGGGAACGCGGCCAGCACCACTGCCTGGGGGAGAGGCACCAAAGGTGCACCCAGTCCCCCCTGTAGGATGCGAAACATCACTAGCATTTCGAGAGAAGTAGCCAAACCGCAGGCTAGACTGGAGATACCGAAACCGCCCATACAAAAAAGCAAAACATTACGCGCGCCAAAACGACCGGCCAGCCAGCCCGAAATAGGCGTTACGATAGCGGTTGCTAGGATATTGAAAGTTACGGTCCAGGCAATCTGGTCTGGCGTCGCCGACAAACTGCCCTGGATTTGTGGTAAGATGACACTGACCACCAACAATGTCATTGCATAAAGAGTTGAGGTCAGAAACGCGATACCGAGAAGCAGCCAGCGGCGGGTTCCGATTTTATTGTTGCCATTTTTTTCGAAAGAAGCCGTTACGGCCGTCATGATTAACAGGCACCTTAAAGGTTGATATTGTTGGTTATTCTGCAGCTGGCCGTTGGTAAAGGCGCGGATGTTTCATTGTCGGTATGGTGGTTCGATCCGTTGTAACGAGAACCGTGAAGTTTTCTGCACTTTACGTATATGGAGATATAACATCACTCTCGTAAACCGAATTACTATTTGATGGAATGGTGGCAGGGAAAAACCACGGTAAATCATATTTTAACGCCTGTTG
Organism: Magnetovibrio sp.; assembly: GCA_002709525.1. Classification (GTDB taxonomy): domain Bacteria; phylum Pseudomonadota; class Alphaproteobacteria; order Rhodospirillales; family Casp-alpha2; genus UBA3470. The sequence goes on from PARE01000020.1 coordinate 32,693, forward strand.
GATCGGTGAACCACGCACAAGGATGGTTATCGTCATGATAGTATTGACGATAATGTGGAGCGCGATGATATCGGTAGGCTGTCTGCGTTCTTTTTACCCAAGCGGAGTAAAAGTAATTCTCTCGGACAGCTTGGAATTTTTTTTTACTGCTTACTATGAGATGAGCAAATTGTATATTATTAGAAAAAATAGTTAAGGGCGGCTAACAATCCTGGGCCACCTCGACAACGCAAACGCCAAATAAATCATCTTTTTCAATCGCCTGGTGCGCTGAGATCATGTCCGTGAACGCGTAAGTGCGACCGATTAGATGGCTAAGGCGACGTGTCGACAGGAGTTCACCGATCTGCTTGAAAGCATTGATTTTTGCATTTTCGGACATGCCGTAGATAGAAAACGGTTGGATTGTAATATTCTTGTACATGAACTCAAGGAATGGCACTTCTGGCTTTGGCAACCGGTCAGACGAGTAAGATGCGAGACAGCCGTTCGCCCGTATTAGTTGTGGTGCCGCAGCTACGTTGACCCCGAAAGCCACATCGACCATGCGGTCGACGCCGACGTTATTTGTAATGTCGAGGACGCAGCTCACCAAGTCGTTGTTGCGGTAGTTGAATACATAGTCTGCCCCGAGACTTAGAACATGTTTACACTTTTCATCCGAACCGGCCGTGGCGATAACTGTGGCGCCTGAGGCTTTTGCCATCTGCACTGCATAGCGGCCGACCCGGCCGGACCCGCCGGAGATCAGCACCGTCAAACCGTTAATATCGCCGTCCGCATATAGCGCCCGATGCGCTGTTACCGCCGGCACGCCCAAGCAAGCCCCGTTGGTAAGGCTTACATGATTGGGAAGGACAGAGGCATAGGCCTGAGGCACCACGCAATATTCAGCGGCCGTGCCAAATGGTCGGTTAGCTTGCGCCCCAAACAACCAAACGCTCTCGCCAATGCGATCTGGATCGACCTCATCACCAACAGCGTCGATGGTCCCGGCACCGTCGTTATTGGGTATGATGCGGTCAAATTTTCCAAGCTCTCGGCCCAACTTCCGTCGTTTGCAATCGGTAGGGTTAACCGCCGAGAAAGCAATTTTTACCCTTACCTCGCCTGGACCGGGCTCGGGATCAGGTATATCGCCAAACGTAATTACGTCCAGTGCCGCACCAGCCCGTTCATACCAATAGGCCTTCATGATCAAACTTCCAATTGCACGCCAAAGCCATCTGGATAAATAGAGGACATACCGTCAACCGCATGGTCCTCTGAGCAATGCACGTTGATGACGCAGAAATCAGTGTTCATCTGCTTGCTATGAAATGTGAGCATGGTGTACTTGTTCCAGAACTGAAGCTTTGCCGTCCGGGTAATACGTTCGTGAGGACCGGGAAATTTTTCATCTACAACCGGTTGAAACTTCTCTTCATGAGCCGATGCCATTTGGGGTTTTTCTCTCGATCTAGCGAAAAGCTAGTCGCTGTGTTTTTCAGAAATAAAAAGATTATCTCCATTTTTACTGCGCGGAAAGGGCATAAATATTACAAGCCTGATAAATCAATTTTCATCCTTGTGGAACTTGAGAGTCATTTTTCCAGTCCAGGTAAAATTATATCCACTGGAGTGTCAGTTTGGAATTTGTCAGGTGGATTAGTTCTCCGCGGCGCGACGATTGTGTGTAGGTCCGCGATCCTGTGTGCGATGCTCAGGATATAGCTGATCCAAGGGAACCGAACGTCCGTTAGATTGCACCATTCGGCAATGATATCGCCTGAGGTGACGGGGTTCAGTGACGCCGCAAGAATGTGCGATGATTGCAACCGCATGTTCCATGTTTTCTTTGTAATGATAGACGCGCTCCGCCTTGTCAATCGGGTCAAGTCCGCGTTGCAGCTTNGTATTGTGCGTGGTNATCCCTGTAGGGCAGGTATTCTGATTGCATTGAAGAGCTTGGATGCAGCCCAGCGCGAACATGAAGCCGCGTGCAGACACACAGAAATCAGCCCCCATGCAAAGTGCCCAGGCGACATCTGCCGGCGTGACCAGTTTGCCGCTAGCGATGATCTTGACCCGGTCCTTTAGACCGTGTTTGTGCAAAATACCGACGACCATGGGTAGGCTTTCCTTGAGCGGTATACCCATGTAATCAGCCAACGATGCGGGTGCTGCGCCCGTTCCGCCATCGGCGGAATCGACGGTAATAAAATCGGGAGCGGTCTCGATGCCNCGCTTGTTGATTTCAATGCACATCTCATCCAGCCATTGGTANGCNCCTAGCACGGTTTTGAAACCAGTTGGCTTGCCCGTAACCTTACGAATTCGGGTCACCGTATCGAGGATATCATTGATAGTTTCCATCTCCGGATGGCGGTTTGGACTAATCGAATCTTGGCCAATCGGTATGCCCCGAATGGCCGCTATTTCTTCGGTGATCTTGCCACCTGGCAGCATACCGCCTTTGCCGGGCTTGGCACCTTGACTAAGTTTAATCTCAAACATTCGAACCTGTTCATGGGTAGCCAGTTNGCGAAGTTTTTCATCCGACAGGTTGCCAGCCTCATCTCGCACACCGTATTTTGCCGTGCCGATTTGGAAGACGATGTCGCAACCACCCTCGAGATGAAAAGGCGATAGGCCACCCTCGCCGGTATTCATCCACGCACCCGCCTTGCGTGCGCCATTCGATAGCGCGAGAACAGCGGGCTTTGAAATCGCGCCGTAACTCATACCGGAGACATTAAAAATCGAATTTGTGCGATAAGGGTTCTCGCAGAACGGGCCGATTTCTACTTCATCGGCCGCAGTGGCATCTTCATCCAATGTGGGGAAGGCGGTGTTGACGAAGAGGATAGTGCCGGTGGGGTTGAGGTCGCGGGTCGAACCAAATGCGACTGTGTTNTCAATGTTTTTTGCTGATCGATAAACCCAGCTACGCTGTGCGCGGTTAAACGGCATTTCTTCGCGGTCCTGGGCAAAGAAATACTGGCGGAAAAATTCGCCCAGATGCTCAAAGAAATACCGGAACCGGCCGATGACAGGAAAGTTACGNCGCACNGCATGGCTCGTNTGGGTCACGTCGACNATATACATGGCAACAANAATGACCACGCCGAGCCCAAGGACGAGAATGAGAATGGAAATGAAAAAATTGCTTGCAGCATCTATAAATGCGACGGCGTTGNTAATCATGCGCTTTAACTCCCCCTCCCGCAGCGCTGATAAGCGCCACTAATCATCACANACCTAGATTAAACATAGCTGGTTAANAAAACGAACCTNAATAATCGCACCTTTCACGATTNTGTTNTTCCATGCGNAGCTTCTGAGTGAGAGTTAATAGCTCATTNGTCTCTCAGGTTTGTTCGGTCCGCGACTCAGGAAGATCTAATCCAACGCCTTCCAAGTGCCCAAAAAGGTTTTCAAGCTTTTTTAAGTCTTGGGTAGGCAAAGGTGGGCTAAGAATNGATGCGATGTTCGTACTTACATGATCGGTGACACCAGTGCCGAATAAGATGATGTCGCTGCCGCGTTCATGGCGCGCGTATCTGTAGGCCGCATCGATAACGCTTTTGGCACCGCCATCACGGTGGATCAGGAAATCTAGAGGTGCATGCTTGTTTAGCCAGGCAGGTACCTCTCCGGCAGTGGTCAGCGCCGCGATGGTCTCCTCCAGGCGCCCTGGAATCGAAAAGATGGACCGCACCACAAACATTAATACTGTACCGATGCCGTTTTCTAGAGTACCCGGAAAAGCGTTTCGGCGCGCAACCTGATGCATCATGTGAAATCCTAGCATGATTACTTCCCATATGGGGTCCCGGGATGCGGATTTCAGCATTATGCCGGTCGGGTCATTGGGGGGGCTCTCCGTAAGTCCCAGGTGGCAGATCTTGCCCTTCTCTTTTTCACGCAGCAAAGCCGGCGCGTATGCGTCGCGGGTCTGATCATATATATCCGGTGGGATGGCGTGGAACTGAAATACATCCACATAATCGGTACCTAATTGGCGTAGTGAATTTTCCAGGCTGGCTACAACGTCGTTGACCGAGATCATTTTTCCATCTCTTCGCACCNGAGCCTTGGTGGCNACGTAAACCTGATCGCGCGTGCCGCATTTTATGGCCTTGCCGACGATGTGTTCGGTCCCGTAGACAGCGGCCGTATCCAGGTAATTCACTCCCAAATCCATGGCTAAACGCACAAGGTCGACCGATTGGTTGGTCGACAACCCTCGCGCCATACCGAGGCGCGAGCCGCCACCGCAACCTAAACCAGCGACGCTAACCTGCATGCCTGTGTTGCCGAGTTTGGTATATTGCATGTCAGGGATGGTGCTCATGGCTTAGATGCCTTCTGGGTACGTTGCTTTATATTTACGCATGCCTCGGAGCCATCTATCCGCATCGTCCGCCTTGCGCTTCATGTAGCCACTGACCTCCGTATGCGGTAGGATGAGAAATTCCTCGGCATCCATGCTAGCGATCACGCAATCGGCTACGTATTCTGCCGTGATCAAGCCATCGACGCTGGCCGCGCCTTGGTCNCGACCTTCTGTCATTGGAGTTTGCACCGCTTGTGGACAAAGTACGGAGACNTTNACGCCTCTGTCTCCATAGGCGATGGAGATCCANTCAGCAAAGGCGACTGCGGCATGTTTGGTGACCGTGTAGGTTGCTGAGTTGACATGGCTCAGCAAGCCGGCCGCCGACGCCGTGTTTAATAAATATCCATCGCCACGGGCCGCCATCTTGGGCGCCAAGACGCGGGCGGCGTAGACGTGCGCCATCAAGTGTAGATCCCAGCACAGCTGCCACTCATCGTTAGACGCTTGTTCTGTGCCAAGGTGGATGATCCCAGCATTTGAGCAAAATACATCGATATCGCCATAGGTTTCCTCGGCCATGGNNATAAGTTCTTGGACGTCAGTTTCCTGGGTCATGTCGCCTACGAAGGCTTNGCCGCCGACTTCATCCGCGANGCTTCTCGTCGGGCCATTCTGAATGTCAGCGACGACGATATCTTTGGCGCCCTCGGCAGCGAACTGTCGGGCTAAGGCGGCACCAATACCTCCGGCTGCACCGGTGACAACACACACCTTGTTTTTTAACTGCATNTCTCTCTCATANCTCTTACTCGACAGCGTTGTCTNACATCAGGAAAACGCCTTTGCCGNTCGTTTGTTGATCAAACATTTGGTAAGCCTGTTCGGCCTCGTCGAGTTTGAATTCATGAGTGAAAAGGGCATCCACATCGATCTTGCGTTCGGAAACAAAGTCGGCGCAATCGGCCTGACCGTTCTTNGAAAAGGTCCACGACCCGATAAGCGTCACTTGACGACGAAGTAGGTCGTTGGAGACGTCAAGCTTCACATCACCGCCTTCGCCTACGAAACAGGCAGAGCCCCAGGTGCGAACGCATTGCACAGCCTGCGCCCGGGCCTCTGAGTTAGAGCTACAGTCAAGCGACTTGTGTGCGCCTTCACCATGAGTGAGATCCTTAATAGCTGACACCACGTCTTCGCCGAGAGGATCGATCACCTCGTCGGCACCAAAGTTTAGGGCCAGTTGCCGGCGTTCTTCGGATACGTCAAGGGCGATAACCCGCGCGCCCATTTCCTTTGCAAGTTGGGTGCCGCTGAGGCCCACTGGACCCTGACCAAAGATAACAATGGTCTCGTCGCCGGCCAGATCCAGGCGTTTAAGAGCGCCATAAGCTGTTCCGGTTCCGCACGAGATGGCCGCGCCAGTCTTGAACGATAAGTCATCAGGCAATTGCACCAGTGTATGTGCCGGCACTTTCATGTATTTGGCGTGTGCACCGTGACCGGTGGCACCGTAAACGATGATGCCGTCTAGACAGAGTTGCGACCATCCGCCCCGGCAATGCTTACACACGCCGCAGCCAGAGTAGTGGTGGTCCATGACCCGGTTGCCGATTTTCGCCAGCGTTGGATCAACTCCTTCGCCAACTTCGGCGACAATGCCACAGGGTTCATGTCCGGCAATAATTGGTCCATCCAAATCGCCCAATCCCAATGACGACGCTCCGCCGACGGCACGGTAGAACTTTAGGTCTGAGCCACACATGCCGGATGCTTTGATCTCCACTACCACTTCACCGGGACCTGGGGTTGGGTCTGGAAAATCCATCAATTCGAGTTGACGATCACCGTGAAAAACCACCGCTTTCATGTTCTGCCTCTCTCATAAATTTTTTGTGGTTACGATGTTAAAGGCTGGGTGAGACGAGGAAAAACACTTAAGTTCTTATTCCATTGCTGAAAAACAGTTTAATTCCTTTTGTTCCATGCTTCCGAACACGACTTATGTGATCCAATGGGGCGGTTCTCATGTTTGGAAGATCGGCGGCAAGGGACTTGTTATCGCTAGTTGGAACAAGGGGAAATTGAGCGGGATTACTCTCAAAGTTTCCGACATTGCTCTCGAAATCTTGCGCGAGCAGCCTGGATTGAGGCCCGCACCGTATCTGGCGTCACGTGGCATGAAATGGATACAGAATTACGACGAACCTGGGTTGTCGAAGAAGGGCCTGAAAGAGCACCTGCGAGAATCCTATAAATTGGTGTCCTTGAGCCTGACGAAAGCGCTTCAGAGGGTATTGGGTCTTAATCAAGATTGAGACGCGCGCCCCTCAATCTCGAACAAAGGCCCATATTCGCGGGTTTCACGATACACCTCAGGTAGGGGCCGACCCTCCTTAAGACCGAGCCAAAGCCGCAACATATGCCGCCGGTCTGCCAGATTGGGAAAGTCTTCGAATGCATCGCGAGAATGTAAAATAGTGAAATTGCACGCTATCTGGATGTCGCCTGGCTTCATGTCGAAGTTCAGCTGGACGTCCGGATCAGTGCAGATTTCATCTATCAAGTCGAGGGCGCGGATTTGTTCCTCACTTAGTGCTGGTACCTCTTCGAAGCGTTGCGCTGTGTCGATGTAGTGGCGCTTGTGCAAGACATTCATGCGTCCGGCGTGCTCGATAAATATCGGATGGATCTGGCATCTTGGCCGTCCTGGTAGCTGCTGGCCGCGAGCATCCACGTGGAATGGCGCCTGAACAACGGGCGCCAATTCAGGCGCGCGTTTGATGATTTCATTGAACAACGTTACTGCACTGACCATGCGGCTTGTTCCGCCCGACTTGGCGGCTCGGCGGCAGAGGAACATGACCATGTCGCCACCGTCCGTGTGGAAGGCTTGTTCAGAATTAGTCTCGTAAACTCGACGATTCGGGTTCTCCTCCCAACCCCCTTCGCGCTTATCACGAACGTGATGGAGTAAGGATTGTGCTGCGTCTTGAATTTGGGGTCGACCGATATATTGGCCCATGCCCCATAGGGCCATAGCCGCATCGTCTTCATCCATTTCTTGGACAGGAACGCCTTCAAGAAGGGTGAGGCCAAGACCGCGATCGACCTGTTCCGCGAGTTCTTTCAGTAATTGCGACAGGCGGGGCAGCGGAAAGTTGGAAGCATTGATTTCCTTGATCTCCCGACCTCGGTTCGCGGATATAGCTGATAGAAGCTCATTGGCCTCCTCATCCGACAGGTGTCTGCGCCAGTCGTCAGTGGATTTTAGTTTAGGCCCATACCAATAAGCTGAGCCTTTCATTTCGGTCGTTCTAATTGAAGTCATAATAGATGTATTTTCGAACGAAATTTAAAAAAGGACAAGTATAGCCATTTCACAATGATAAAATGGCAAAATTTCGTAACTTCGGCCTCAATTAATGGCGTTCCAAACGATAATGACGATTATGGTGCCACGCCTGCCTTGGCACGTGGTCCTAGACCAATCCGCAAGCGCTCTTCCGTCAGGGCAATATGCTCACAAAGTATTGATCGGGTATCCCGCGGATCGATGATCTCCTCAATTCCCATTGCCTCCGCCGTTCTGAACGGTGAGGCATAGGCCCTAAGCTCAGCCTCCAATTCCTGCTCGCGGCCCTTTGGATCCTCGGCGGCGGCAATCTCTCGTCGGAACGCCGCGGCGACCCCACCCTCGAACGGAAGCGACCCCCATTCCCCGCTTGGCCAAGAAAGTTTGAGATCGACGTCGTTCTTGTTGCTGGTTGCCATGCCCGCCATGCCGTAACACTTGCGAATGATAAGAGTGATAGTTGGAACCTGGAGCTGGCCTGCGGTATATACGAGTCGCATGCCTTCACGCAATGTACCCTCTTCTTCTGCTTTCGGGCCAACCATAAACCCCGGAACATCGACCAGAAACACAATTGGCAGATGAAATGTGTCACAAAGTTCCATGAAGTGATTCTGCTTGCGGGCTGCGTCTGCGTTCATTGCGCCGCCGTAAAACATCGGATTATTCGCCACCAGCCCAACGGGCCGGCCGCCAAGACGCGCCAACATGGTGATGACCGCCTGACCATAGGTTGGCCTGATCTCGAAGCTCGAATCTTTGTCGACCACCATCTGGACTAGTGCCTTCATGTCATAAGTCTGCCGGCGGTTCGCCGGCACGATTCCGAGAAGGTCTTCATCACGGCGATCGACAGGGTCATCTGTTTTTAAAACCGATGGCAGCTGCCAGACGTTTTGCGGCATGAAAGACAAGAATCGTTTAACCTGCGCGAAAGCATCATCCTCTGTTTCCGCAACATTATGAATAGCCCCCGCCTTGTTGACGGCAATCGAGGCTCCACCGAGTGCCTCCTTGGATATCTCTTGACCAAGTGAGCGTTTAACCACAGGGGGGCCTGCGGCAAAAATCTGGCTTGTACCAGCGACCATAACCGAAAAATGAGATAGGATTGCCCGGCCTGCAGGACCCCCGGCTGCCGTGCCTAAGACCGCAGATGCCACGGGAACCTCACCAAGCAATTGCACGGATCGTTCAAAACCATCGACGCCGGGTAATGTGACAAATCCCCGCCGTTTGACGGATGAGACTGAACCGCCTGCACCATCAATGAGATTGACTAGTGGGATTTTGTAATGATGCGCTAGGTCTTCTATGTATCCGCCTTGGCCGCCCTTTCGGCGTTGCGCGCCGAAACTGGTTCCGCCTCGCACGGTGAAATCCTCGCCTCCGATGGCTATTGATCGCCCGTTAATTCGGGCCATCCCGGCCACGTAGGTGGCGGGTACCACGTTCTTAATTTTAAGGTCGTTATCGTATTCTCCGGTTCCTGCGAAGGTACCAATCTCGCGAAAACTTCGGTCATCGGTGATCCGTTGAATGCGTTCGCGCACAGTAAGTCGGCCTGCTGCATGCTGGCGCGCCACGTTTTCGGTCCCCCCCATTTCTTCAGCGAATGCGCGGCGTCGATTGAGTTCGTCAATTTGTATGGCCCAGTATTCGTCGCCGTTGTCGTATTCTGTCACGCTACGTAATCCTTTTTTGATCAGTGTTCGTCATTGCTGTTTAACGCGGTACTAGAAGCAATGACGCCGGATTCGATAAGGGCATTAATCTCTTCGTCCGACAATTGGAGATCGTGTGAGAGGATCTCGCGGGTATCGGCACCCGTCTCCCGTCCAATCCAACGGACCTGGCCTGGTGTGCCACTGAGCTTGGGGACCACGCCTGCGACGGTTACGTCGCCCAGGACGTCATCCGTAACGTCTACCAACATATTTCGGGCCTGATAATGTGGATCGGCAAAAATATCAGCCATGTTATAAATTCGTGCAGCGGGGACCTTTGCAGCCTCGAGTTGTGTCTCCAATTCCACGGCATCCATTGTGAGTGTCCAGGCGGCGACGGCTTCGTCACATGCCGCGACGTTTTCGGCTCTTGCGACAGCGGATGAAAATCGAGGATCCGCAATCATGTCCTCGCGTTCCATGATCAAGGCGAGGCGCCGGAATACGGCATCCGACGCGGCTGTAATCGTCACAAAACCGTCATCGCGTGTGGGGTAAATGGAATTAGGAGCGCTGCCAGGCAGACGTGGTCCGGCGCGGCTCGCAATAATGCCGAGTTGCTGAAAAGCCGGTATGTGCGGTTCCATGAAGCTAAACGCACTTTCATAAAGTGCCGTGTCAACAATTTGACCATGCCCAGTCCGCTGGCGTTCCAAGATTGCCATTACCGCTCCGAATGCGCCGTAGGTGCCGGCAATATAATCCGTTAGCGGAGTTGCGGTTCGTGGCGGTGGGCGGTCCGGATCACCTGTGATCTCACGTAACCCGCTTGTTGCTTCGCAAACAACGCCATAACCGCCGCGTTTACTATTGGGACCATCCTGGCCGAACCCACTGATCCTCACCATAATCAACCCCGGGTTGGCATCCGACAGTGTGTCGAAACCCAAGCCCCAACCTTCAAGAGTGCCCGGCCGAAAGTTCTCTACTACTATATCCGCTGTTTCACAAAGGCGACGCGTAAGTATCTGGCCAGCATCGGTTCGCAAATTGATCGAAATGTTGCGCTTTCCGCGCTGGATTGAGGCATTGTAGAGTGATCGTCCTTTGTGACGATGTCCGAGGGAGCGAATGGCATCTCCCTCAGCCTGTTCAACTTTGATGACGTCACATCCAAAATCGGCAAGAAGCCGCGCACAAAAGGGACCGGCTACAGTGGAACCCAGTTCAATCGCGCGCAGGCCCGTGAGTGGTCCGGCGCGTGGTGAGGATTTTGGAGCATTACCCATTAACAAGACCTTGCAATTTTTTATGACCGAAGAACCTGACCATTCAACATTGGATCGACCCTAGCACGGGAATAATAACGCTGGTATTTGGGTTTTGTTTCATACAGTTGAGGGAAGGTTAATAAGATTTGAATAATTTGTTAGATCCTCGAAATATTAACAACATAAATCAAAGCTCGTTTTGTATTGAATAATTCACAATACCAAATTTTTTTGCATAAATATAAGACCCGCAGCGCTGGAGCTCACCAAAATAAATATTTACGGCAATCGACTGTTATTGACTAAGGTTTAAGCCACCGAAAAATGGCCGTATCATGACCCGTATCAAAACGCACTGATCTACATTCAATGATCCACGAATTCTCGAGAGGCAAAGGGTGTTTTCTACAGAGCTACTTTGGTGGCGCGTTTAATCGTTTCCAAGTTGAGAAAATCGTGTAAACAAACGCCGCGAAGTGTCGCATAAGCATTATCATCAGAATACCTAAGGTATAACCGTGAGCGAAACCATGCACCCCTATCGGACACACACCTGCGGCGAACTGCGGGAAGATCATATCGACCAAACAGTACGTTTATCGGGTTGGATACACCGCAAGCGTGATCACGGGAATCTCGTATTTATTGATCTCCGGGACCACTTCGGACTGACGCAATGCGTAATCGACGTTTCCAGCGACTTGTTCCCCATTGTTGAGGGGGCACGCCCAGAGAGCGTTTTGACCGTGACAGGACCCGTGGTCGCGCGCACCGAGGATACCGTGAACGCCAACATTAATACAGGTAAGGTGGAGGTCCAGATCCGCGAAATCGTTGTTGAGAACCCGGCCGACTTACTTCCCATGCAAGTTGCTGGCGATCAGGACTTCGGTGAAGAAATTCGATTGAAATATCGTTTCCTAGACCTTCGTCGGGAACAGGTTCAAAAAAATATTATTTTGCGTTCACAGATCATTTCCTCGATCAGACGGCGCATGACTGATCAAGGATTCCTGGAAATTCAAACGCCGATCCTTACGGCGTCGTCGCCGGAGGGCGCACGCGATTACCTGGTGCCGTCACGTCAACATCCGGGCAAATTCTACGCATTGCCGCAGGCTCCTCAGCAGTTCAAGCAGTTACTGATGATTTCGGGATTCGACAAGTATTTTCAGATCGCGCCGTGTTTCCGAGACGAAGACGCTCGAGCGGACCGTTCACCTGGCGAATTTTATCAACTCGATTTGGAAATGGCCTACGTCACGCAAGACGATGTATTTAATGCTATCGAACCTGTCTTGGGCGGCGTGTTTGAGGAGTTCGGCGGCGACAACAAAGTGACGCCGGCGCCGTTTCCGCGCATTGCCTTTGCTGACAGCATGGCCAAGTACGGCACCGATAAGCCTGATTTGCGCAATCCCATCGAAATGACAGATGTGACTGAAACGTTCCGCGGGTCAGGATTCAAGGTCTTTGCCGGTATGATCGAGAAAGACGATAAAGTTAGGGTTTATGCCATTCCCGCACCGACTGGCGGAAGCAGGGCTTTTTGCGATCGCATGAATAGTTGGGCTCAGGGTGAGGGACAACCGGGACTTGGTTACATCTTCTTCCGAGATGGAGAAGGGGCAGGACCGATTGCCAAAAATATTGGTGAGGATCGGACCAACGGGCTTCGCGATGAACTTGTCCTCAAAGATGGTGACGCAGTGTTTTTTGCCTGTGGCATACCAGCTGAATTCGCTAGTTTTGCTGCCGCCGCGCGTAATAAAGTCGGAGAAACCTTAAAATTGTGTGAGGCTAATGCCTTTCGGTTTTGCTGGATTGTCGATTACCCCATGTTCGAAATGGATGAAGAAAATGGCAAAATCGAGTTCTCACACAATCCGTTTTCCATGCCTCAGGGTGGGCTTGAGGCACTGGAAAGTCAAAACCCCCTCGACGTGTTGGCTTATCAATATGACATCGTTTGCAATGGAGTAGAGTTGTCTTCGGGTGCCATTCGAAATCATCGTCCCGATATCATGGTGAAGGCTTTTGGGATTGCAGGATATGGCCCCGAGATCGTGGAAGAGCGTTTTGGTGGCATGTTCCGGGCGCTGCAGTACGGGGCTCCGCCGCACGGCGGCTCAGCGCCCGGCATCGATCGAATCGTGATGCTCTTGGCTGATGAACCAAATATTCGAGAGGTCATTGCGTTCCCGATGAATCAACGAGCCGAGGATCTTTTGATGGGAGCGCCAGGAGAAGCAGACAATAATCACTTAGCAGAGTTGCATCTCCGTCTACAAGCTCCGAAGTCTAAGGGCTAAAATGAAAACGCTGACTAGGCGGAACAATCCTTAACAAATTATTAGTTGCTCAGCGGATTTGCCTGAGTCCATACTATGGCAGGAAAGATGAAAGTTCATCCATATCCTAAGGGCCCTAGATATGAACAAAAAGGCCACCGTTAGTTTATTGAGTGTAAGCGTGTTGCTAATTACAGGCTGTGCTGTACCTGTGCCTTTTCAAGTAGCATCATGGGCGCTTGATGGTATCTCCTACGTTATGACTGAAAAATCCATGACGGATCACGGGCTGTCGGCCGTGGCCCAAAAAGATTGCGCCGTCTGGCGCGGGGTAACCGCTGGCGAGTTGTGCCGTGAGTGGCAAGATGGCAGCGGCATTTTAATGGTGGATAAATCAGCAACAGACCTTTCTGAGGCAACAGCAGGCTTTGAGCCGCGCGCACGCCTGGACATTTTGACGCCTGACCCCAAGCTAGGTGTCAGCCAACGCAGCGGCGATCAAATGATGAATTTAGTTACTGATTCTGGCTCGGGAACAGAGCCAGTAAGTGCAACCGACCTAGCTCAACCTGTTCGAAACTTTGCCGCTCCAACGCCAAGCCTGCTTCTCCGCAAGAGTATTGCTTTGAGTGATAAGCAGAAGCGCTCGGCCCGAAAAGCATTGTCGGTATCAATGACGCGTGTGGGTGCAAGAAGCGAGCCTGCGTCGGGCTTGTACTTCGTGATTGGAAGTTTTCGCAAATTTGGAAGTGCTCGAGCGTTGGCTTCGCGACATGGCGTGTTGGTCCCTGCCGTGTTGACGGCGAAACTTGATGGCGGATCTGTCTACCGCGTGGTGGTGGGGCCTGCTGTTTCTGGGCGTGAGAAATATCTTCACCGTCGGATTTCTGAAATGGGTCTTCGCGATACCTGGGCGATCCGGGTGCAGCCCGGTGACTGGTCGATTGCCCGCAGGGATATTGAACACGTGGTCCGGGTTACTCAGGATTCTGAGTTAGCCCAGTCCCTCCAGTAAAAGAAATAATATCTCGAGGCTCTGCCAACTACACTTGTGTCCTGCTATTACCCTCTATTTCTAAAAAATGGAAATTATGGGCCCCGCGCCAATGGATCAAACAAGAGCGTTCGATAGAGCAGCTTGAATGCGTTACCTGGACAGGCTTAGGGGCTGAGCGTACCATCTGGGCCGTTACCTGAGCCAATGCCTCGATCTTTAACACTGGAGTTTCGATGGTGCCGTCTCTGCGGTCTCTCTTATTATCCTTTTTGACCACATTGTGTCTTATTACAAGCATGTTTCTGGTGGCTACTAGAACAGCGATGGCGGTCGATCTAGCGCCCCATCGAGCAGTATATGATATGAGTTTAGTTTCTGCTGATAGAGGATCAGGCGTCAGTGGAGCGTCAGGCTCTATGGTATATAGCTTTTGGGATAATTGTGGTTCCTGGGCGACGGAAACCAGCGTGAAGTTGAAACTTATTCATACACAAAATGGGGAAGTCGACACCAATTGGTCATTTGCCAGCTGGGAAGCGAAGGATGGTAAGTCTTACCGATTTCATGTTCGCCATATGCGCAACGGATCCCAAGTAGAAACCCTAAAGGGAACGGCACAGCGGAAGCGCGCCAGGAACGTCGTTGATGCACTGTTCCTAGCCCCCAAGGGCAAGGTGATCGCATTACCTGCAGGTACGTTGTTTCCAACGCGCCATTTGATCGACCTTATATCTGCAGGTGAGGACGGACGGCCGATTTTTCGCCGCACCGTTTTTGATGGTACCAGCTTGAACAATCCTTATGAGGTCAATGCGATTATCGGCCGCGACAGCGCCAAAGACAGCGAAAAGGCGAACGCCGCAAAGAAGTTATTGAGTGAAGCAGGCTTTAAATCTGAGGATATACGTCACATTCGCATGGCGTTCTTTTCTAGAGAGTCTAAGACCCCAGAGCCAGAGTTTGAGTTGGGGGTAGACTACAGGAGCGATGGAATAGCCCGAGCAATTCGTCAGGATTTTGGCAATTTTGTTTTGGATCTTACACCTGTAAGTTTTAAGGCCTTGGCGCGTCCCGAATGCTGAGGATTTATGGCACAGCGACATCGATTAAGGTGGTTCCATGAGTGAGCAGGTAATTTTGATCTTTGGTGCGAGTGGCATTATCGGGCGGGCATTGGTGCAGAACCTTTCAAATGCATCAGGCTGCCGCGTTCTGGCAGCGTCGCGTCGACCTGAAGAAAGCCTTTCCCATAATGTCGTGCCGTATACGGTCGATCTGAATGATCTCAAAAGTGCCAACTTTGAACCTTTGGCATCGGTTACACATGTGGTTTACACTGCCTACGTGGACAAACCGACTTGGGAAGAACAGCGTCAGCCCAATACGGATATGTTTCGGCACGCTCTAGAAATTATCGTTGAAGCGTGTCCAAACCTCTCCCATGTAACCCTTCTCCAGGGAACAAAGGCGTACGGTGCGCATCTCGGCCCATTCAAGACGCCGGCGAAGGAGAGCGACCCCCGAATTCTTAATGGCTATTTCTACGACGACCAGTTTGACATCATGGTTGACCAGGCAAGGAAGGCCAATTGGACGTGGACGGTTCTTCGGCCACATGTGGTGATCGGGCCGGCATTTCGTTCGCCTCTAAATCTGATCACTGTGCTGGGTGTGTATTGCAGCCTTTTAAAAGTGCAGGGGCGGCCGCTTGTATTCCCGGGACCAACTGCGGCTTTCAATGCTCTCTATCAAGCAACGGATGCGGGGCTTCTATCTCGTGCGATTTCATGGTCCGGTCGTTCGTCAGATGCGGCCGATGAAGTCTTCAATATTACCAATGGCGATTATTTCCGATGGCGTTATATTTGGCCGAAGATTGCAGCATCGTTTGACATGGAAATGGGAGGAACAGAGCAGGTCGACTTGGAGTGCGCCATGAGGGGTATGGAGCCATTATGGCGTGAGCTTAGCACGACACATGACCTTGTTATTGATAACCTTAGCGAATTGGTCTCTTGGTCATTCGCAAACTATGTCTTTGGAACAACATGGGATGTTATGTCTGACTCTACAAAAATCCGAAGACACGGGTTTCATGAAATGTTGGATAGCGAAAAAATGTTTATGGATCGACTCGATCAATTGCGCGTACTAAAGGTCATACCGAGTTAAATGTTCAGTAAATGCACGCAAATTCACTTATTGCGGTCATAACTAAAAACCGAACCAATCCAGCGTATGTCGGAGCTCGGTTCGGGGCGAAACGTGTTCTCGCAACACATAAAATTCCGTCGGTACAACTTGTACCAGGGAACCCGGACGATATTGCTGAGCAGAGCGAGCTTGTCAGGAGAGCCATTGAACTGTCGCCGGATGCGATTGTTTTGGCACCAGCTCATACGACGAAGATGAAGAACGTCTTGGAAGAGGTAGGCGCAGCAGATATTCCCCTATTTTGTATTGTCAGTGAACCGGACCCTTCATCCGCGGTCACCTTTGTTGGATCTAATGACCGGATTCTTGCTCGTAACATGGCGACACGACTAGCTGAGCACCTAGGCCAATTGGGCCATATTGTTATCATCAATGGTCATCCGGATGCTGCCACCAGTGCTCCCCGGGCGGCGGGTTTCCGAGAGGGGTTGTTGCCGTTTCCAGACATTTCAATTCGCGCGGAACTTTCGGGTGATTATCAACGAGGTTCGGCGGCCAAAGCGTTTGAACAAATAGTGTTAGCGCAAGGTGTTCCCGATGGGGTTCTTGCGGCGAACGACTTCATGGCCTGTGGTGTTTGGGATGTCTTGCAAGCCCACGAGATGACGTCGGTCGTGGTCAGCGCGAATGCAACGCCCGATGGGGTCTCAATGATTAANGATGGAAGACTGTTGGCGTCGGCGGCNTTTGATGCCATGTCTATGGCCNGTCTGGCAACCGAGGCAGCGGTTCGATATTTGCGCGGTGAGAGTGTNCCCAGATCAATAATATTGCCGNCGACCTTGGTTGACCAATCTAACCTTGAATATTGGGATCGGTCGTATAAGGAGCGCTTCATTTATCCATGGAACGAAGCGGTCGCGAAATTTGTGGTAGCCTAAGCACCTTTTCATTAGTTCGAGAACCAGTATGCTTNACTACGCTCACTCAATGGAGGAACAGAGTGTCACAGAAAGTTAACGCGGCTATTGTTGGGCTTGGGCGTTGGGGTGAATTGCTGGTGTCGTCAGTTGATGACAGCGAGGTTTTACAGTTTACAGCGGCGGTCACAAGGACTCCTTCAAAAGTGGAGGAATTCTGCGCAGAGCGCGGGATAAAATTGTCAGATCAACTNGAAGATGTACTTGGAGATGAAAGTATCAATGCTTTGGTGATTGCGACACCGCACAGCCAACATTTTGATCAGTTGATGGCTGCCGCTAAGGCTGGAAAACATGTCTATTGTGAGAAGCCTTGGACGCTGGATGCCGTGGAGGGCCAAACAGCGCTCGAAGCCTTCGCGAAGGCTGGCTTGAAAGTCGCTATCGGTCATAACCGACGGTTCGCTCCAAATTCTATCGCTATGAAGCAAGTGTTAGACAGCGGCAGCTTAGGAGCTCCTATCCATATTGATGGCCATTTTAATGCTAACTTGGCACCGGCGGTAGGCTTGTGGCGCGATAACCGGGAGGAAAGTCCTGCGGGTGGTATGACATCTATGGGTATTCATGCACTTGATATGTTTATCAATCTCTTTGGACGTATTCGAGATGTGGACGTTCAGAGCACTCGTGTCGCATCGCCAATTGACGTGGATGACTCAACCTTAGTGCGCGTAAATTTTGAGAATGGATGCTCGGGACATCTGACCACGCTCTCCGCTACGAATATGTTGTGGCGTATTTCAGCCTATTGCCTTGGCGGATGGGTAGAGATTCGCGACCAAGATAAGCTGGAGATTTCCTCGATCGCGGATGGGGCTTCGCAAAAAACCTATCCGGGATACGAATATCCGGCCCTTTCGACCATTCAGGCCGCTTTGGAGAACTTTGGAACTGCCATTGCTGATGGCACCGATTTTTTGATATCGTCTGAGGAGATTCGNCACGCAACCATTGTATTGGCAGCNATTATTGAGTCGGCAGAGACTAAAAAACTTGTGACGGTTGGGTGAGATACTTAATTTTTGCAGTCAGGCGTTAATCCTCCTCATATCACGACAATGAATTTACCTTCCATTTTAAGGGAAGTTGTATGAGCGAGAGGTATNAGTTTATCACCATTGNTAACGAGGCTGGCGTTCGAACGATCACTCTTGACCGGCCTCCTGTGAATTTAATTGATAGGGAAATGACTTTGGAGTATCACGCTGCGTTGCGCGCGGCAGATGCCGATGTGGCGGTTAAAGTCATTGTCCTTAATGGTGCAGGCCGAGGGCTGTCGGGTGGCGTTGATTTGAAATATATGGAGAGTTTTTCGGCTGCAGAAATGCGAGATTTTCTCCGTCTTTTTTATATAGAGACATATACTATTTGTCGTTCACTCTCGAAACCAATTATAGCCTCCGTCCACGGTTATGCACGCGAAGGTGCGTGCACACTGTCCATGGCTTGCGATATGATTATTGCGGCAGATAATTCTGATTTTGGTTATCCAGGTGTCCCGGTCATTGGAGCGCCGCCAGGTATGCATACATGGTTCTTGCAACGCCTTGTAGGGCGCATGAGGGCGGCTGAACTCATTTTCACGGGCAAACCCATCAGCGCTGTGGAAGCGGAAACCGCCGGTCTGGTAACGCGCGTTGTCCCAGCGGATACTCTGAATGATGAAACGATGACACTCGCGAAAGAGGTTGCATCCATGTCACCTGTCGCTTTGAGAATTGCTCGTGAGTACTTGTATGCATGTGAAGATTTGCCGTTCGCTGACGTGCCAGAATCGGCCTTGAAAGTTGTTTCGGAAGCCTTCGATACGGAGGACAGCAAAGAAGCACGTCGCGCCTTTCTAGAGAAGCGCAAACCGGAGTGGACCGGGCGCTAGAAACCAAACGAGATCGTCCCACGACCTTGCTTCACCTCCGAACGGCGCTTTTTTGAATTTAACCGCCGCTCTTTGGATGCCTTCGTTGGTTTTGTCGCGCGTCGGCGCTTTGGAACTTCGGCTGCTTTGCGAAGTAGCGCCTGAAATCTCTCGAGGGCGGCTGCTCGGTTACGCTCCTGACTTCGGTGGCGGTGCGATGCGATCACCAGCACGCCGTTATTGGTCATNCGTNGGCCGGCCACGATGCGAAGACGTTGAAAGAAGGCCGCTGTGATGGATCGAGATTGCTTTGCATCGAACCTGAGTTGCACTCCTGTCGCCAATTTATTTACGTTTTGACCGCCAGGCCCCGGGGAGCGAATAAAAACCTCCTGCAATTCATCCTTAGGTATGGATATAGTCGGAGTAATTTCAATCATGGTGTCTACTCGTATTTGGTGGACCAGAGCCAGGCCGNGCCCCTTACGCCGCTTGAGTCGCCGTGCACATTGGGAGCAAGNGTTGTTGTGCAGGAGTNGGAAAAAATCCATTCGTGCCAAAGTTGAGGGACATNATCATACAAGCGTTGGATGTTGGATANTCCGCCGCCAAGAATAATAAGGTCGGGGTCTAAGATATTGATGACGCATGCTAAAGTGCGGGNCAGACGGTGTTCATAACGCTTTAGGGTCGCCTCATTCGTGATCATATCGGGGGCTAAGCGCTGTCCGGTGTGCCGTTCGTGATCGTGGGCGAGGCCCGGGCCGGACAGAAAGGTTTCAATGCATCCGGTCAGACCGCAATAACAGGGCTCACTGTCTCGTTCGTCAATTCCGTCCATGAATTGAGGCCAGGGAAGAGGGTTGTGCCCCCACTCGCCGGCGATAGCGTTGAGGCCACGAATTTGTTTTCTGTCAATCGATATGCCACCACCAACACCGGTACCAAGAATAGCACCAAAAACCACCGCGTCCTTTGCCCCGGCCCCGTCTNTGGCCTCGGAGACAACAAAACAGTTGGCGTCATTTTCGAGACGAATATCGCGGCCCGTTGCCTGGGCCAAGTCTCTATCGAGAGGTTTGCCAATCAAGCAGATGGAATTAGCGTTTTTTATTGTAGCGGTCGCTGGACATAATGTACCTGGAATTNCGACCCCGATGGGGATNCTGGTGTCCAGGTTGGTCACATGTGAGAGATCATCGACTAAGTCAGAAACGGCGCGCACTGTGGCTGAATAATCACCCGTTGGCGTTGGTACCCGCCTTCGAGCGCGTTCGTGTCNTCGGNTGNCGANCACGATTCNCTCAATTTTTNTACCACCTATGTCGATTCCTATCCNCATGCNANGGATCATAGCGTTTGCGTGGATAGAGTTGAAATCTTTTAGATTTTCANACACGNATCGTGATGAGCAAAANTACCCAAGATGTAGGGCTTTGTTAACTCTCATNGCACAAAATTGGCNTAATTAGTATTCACGTTCAGATACGATAATTTTATCCTGATCCAATGAAATAGACATAACAAACTAACCAATTAAATCATGCGACGGACGTTCAAATGAATAAGCAAGGCTGGAGCAAGAGTGAATTAGAGCCTGTGTTTCATGGTTTAAAGCAAACAGGGATAACCGGACGAGAGATCGCACGAGCGTTAAAAATTTCGCCAGCGACAGTCAGTAAGTGGCGTCGCGGAAGAGCTCCAATACCAGCAGAAATTCAAGTATTTTTNACACTTATGTTGGCGAGCCAGTTGGATAGGCTGGGTGATTTGTACGCTGATTGGGGACCGGCACCTGCGGCCTGGCATCTCACAGCGCGTGCAGGATTGGAAGTTGCCCGAGAGTGTCTTGGGGCGCAGGAGAGGCGCAACCAGGTTCTTCCGGGTTTTGCGATTTGTGATGGCTCACGATTGTTCCGGATTTGGTGGAACGCAGACCGAATTGTTACAAATTTGGCAACAAAACCAGCACCCATNGTTCGTAATTTGGCCACAGCACCGAGTGCATAGCAAAGGGAAAGTCATGCAGAACGCCTTGGGAATTACACGTGAGGGGTTAAAGACTGCGCTTAAGATCAAAGAAGACTATCGTGCCCGNCGCCCAATTTTGATGCCTGATGAACATGATCGGATTATCGTCCCTGAAACAATGATGGACCAGGATATTCACCTGACTGACTTTGAGGATCCTTTGCCCCTAGCGATGATGGCGACGCGCGATCCAGAGGCGCCTATGGCGCTTGCAGCTGCAGCGCGCCTCAGTCCCCTTGGCGGCAAAACTAGATTACTGGGCGGCGTGGTGGAGATCATATGTGACACCTCTAAGCATGAAACCGTCAAGAAATGCCTAGGATACGTCCAGGATCGTCACTTTGAGCCTTCGGCTATTCTTGAAGTCCGACGCCATGCGGCAAAGTTTATTGTTCGCTCGCGTCAACAATATACGGCGGCTCTGCGAGAGAACTTAAAGTCATTGTTGGACGGCGCTATTACGCCGCGTCAATTTGTTAGCGATTTTTTCGAANTAACAGAAGCGGGTAATATGCGACACGATATAAGAAAGAAACTGGTTCTCAGCTTGTTGCTCTCTCCGACAGTGCGGCCGAGCGTTAAATTTCTTATACTTGAGAATTTCCACCTCTTGGCGCAGCCTATCCAATTGGCAATAATCTCCAACGTGTTAAGAGCGGAGCCAAGTCGGCATACCGAAATCATAAAAGAAGAACTACTTTATCTGACTGCGTACAAGTCGCCGGATGAGTGCGTTCATTGAGTGTGCTATTTAATTCTTTCGACTATTGAAACGCCATTTTACCTCTAGTTTCTTTTCACAGGGCTCCACGTTATAAGCCACACATGACTTTTGCTCCTGACTACCCTTTTGATGGCGAACCAAGTCCCAGCGAGACGCGGGAAGTGGCGTCAGGTGTTTGGTGGATACGTATGCCACTGCCCTTTAAACTTAACCATATCAATCTCTGGATGCTGGCTGATGGCGATGGCTGGACCTTGGTCGATACGGGAGTTCTCAGTGATGATATCAAAAAGTGCTGGGTCGATATCGAAAAGAAACATGATTTTTCTAATCGGCCGGTGAAGCGATTGATTTGCACTCATTATCACCCCGATCATATGGGACTGGCAGCTTGGCTTTGTGAACGACATGGGNTNGAANTGACAACCACGCTTGGCGAATGGACAACTGCTCGGCTGTATTGTTTGGAGACGGAGGNGTCCAAGACAGGACAAATGTTACCTTTCTTCAGAAAGGCTGGTTTTTCAGAAGAGCAGATGGCCCTCGTTGTTCCGCGTACTTCTCACTACGCTAGCGTTGCCGGGATGCCTCCGCATACATTCAATCGAATAAAGGGCGGCGACGTGATTGAAATTGATGGTCAAGGGTGGGAGGTGATGATCACAGAGGGCCATGCAGTAGAGCAAGCGTGTTTGTATTGCGCGGACAAGAAGGTGCTGATCTCGGCCGATCAGATTTTACCTCGAATCACGCCTAACGTCAGTCTCCAGGCGCAGGAGCCGGATGCCGATCCACTAAAACTATTTCTTGATAGCTTGGTTCAGTTCTACGCTTTGCCCGCCGATACATTGGTTTTGCCTAGCCATNATTGGCCTTTCCGCGGCCTATTGGAACGGCTTGATCACATGGTGAGGCATCACGAAGAACGGTTGGCGGTAACTTTAGCGGCTTGTGCCAATCCCGCGTCAGGNATNGATGTTCTCAATAAGATGTTTACCCGGAAATTGGATGACCACCAGATCTTCTTTGCTATCGGTGAAGCATTGGCACATTTAAATCGGCTCATGCACCAAGGTAGGATCAGTCGTTCGCTAAGTCCGGAAGGAATTTATCTCTACAAAGCCAAGGAGCGAAACGAAAAAGCTGCATAATCGCGTCGCTTTTTTCTGTCCCGTCGGCGGTTNGCCNATGTNATGATTGATGAAATTTTCGATTATGTAGTGATTGGGGCTGGAACAGCCGGTTGCGTTGTTGCGGGTAGGCTATCGGAAAGTGGTAAATTTCGCGTGTGTGTCCTGGANGCNGGACCACCGGACCGTAATCCATTCATTCATATTCCCGCCGGCGTTCTTCATACACTTCGTAATCCAGATATCAACTGGATGTACAAAGGGNNTGGTAGTCCNGGGTTNGCGGGGCGTGCNATNAATCATGCCCGAGGNCGCACATTGGGTGGCTCGGGTTCAATCAACGGGCACATCTATAGCCGAGGTCAAAAAGCGGATTTTGATACATGGGCGCAGCTTGGCAATCGCGGATGGTCGTACGTGGATGTCCTTCCGTACTTTTTGAAAAGTGAGAATAAGCTTGGTGGCGGTGATGATGGCTACCATGGTAAAGGCGGCGCTTTCACTATTACTGAAAATGTTGAACCTGATCCTCTGAGCGACGCGTTCATCGATGCTGCAGTTAATTTGGGTATTCCCAGGAATGCTGATTACAACGGGCATACGCAGGAGGGCGTGGCCTATGCCCAGAGAAGTGTCTATCGGGGGCGGCGGGTCAGTCCAGCTCGCTCGTTCCTTCACCCGGCACATCGGCGTGGAAATACGAAAGTGGTGACTAACGCGCATGTGTTAGGCATTGAATTCGACGGGGCGCGTGCGAGAGGAGCCCGCTACCAAATGGAAAAAGGTCAAAACAAGTCATATACGGTTCGCGCCACGAGAGAGGTGATCTTATGCGCTGGAGCCATGGGATCGCCTCATATCCTGGAGCTGTCTGGCATTGGGAGAGGTGAACGTCTCCAGTCATTGGGTATTAATGTGGTGCGCGATATCCCGGGCGTGGGTGAGAACTTTCGTGACCACTTCGCTGTTCGATTGGTCACGCGTGTACATGGGATTGAGACAATNAACGAACGCGCCNGNGGACTNCCGTTGATCCGGGAGTTTATTCGCTANGGGCTTAGTCGGCGTGGCGCTCTCTCATTGACNCCAACCCTAGTNTATTGCTTCTGGAAATCAGATCTGTCGCTGGAAAATGGCGATATCCAGATTACTTTCACACCGGCAAGCTATCCTGGCGGCGTTCAGTCTGGCTTGGACAGGTTTCCGGGTGCAACAATAGCCTGTTGGCAGCAAAGGCCTGAAAGCTCGGGCTATGTCCATGCCGTATCGCCTGATCCATTTGTTCGTCCCGAAATTCAAGGTAACTATCTGGCCGAGCAGGGCGATCGAAGGATCCTCCTCGCCGCCATGAAATTGAGCCGACAAATCATGGCGACGNCGCCGTTTGTCACNCATGTTGCNGAAGAGATCTGGCCAGGCGAAGAAAAAATCTCAGATGAGGATCTACTAACCCATGCACGGGAAACGGGCAATACCGCGTATCATCCGATGGGCACTTGCCGTATGGGGCCCGCGGACAGGATTGATAGCGTTGTAAACGATCAATTGTGCGTTCACGGCATTGAGGGCCTGAGGATTGCCGATGCATCCATAATGCCCACAATATTATCTGCAAATTTGAACGCGGGTGCTTTGATGATTGGTGAGAAAGCCGCAGATATGCTTATAGCCAGAGCGTAATCGGAACGACTGGAGTATCGAGATGAAGGCGCTCAAAGCGCTCACGCAACAACAATACGATGAGTTTTGGCGCGACGGCTTCCTAGTCGTTGATAATGCGGTGACACGTGTTCTTCTGCAGCGGCTTCAGAAAACTTTTGACGACTGGGTTTCGGAGAGCTGTGCGNATNCCGAGCCGTATGGAACTACTATCAACGATCAGCCACGTTTCGATCTTGAGGTATCGCATTGTGNTGAAAGCCCGGCTTTGCGCNGAGTAAACGCGCCGATCGAAATNTCTGAGAGTTATTATGAAGTAATGGCTTCAAGCCGAATGACCGATTGTGTCAACGATTTGATTGGACCGAATCTTAANTTCCATCATTCAAAGGTTAATTCCAAGCTCCCGGGCGGAAACACGGAAGTTAAATGGCATCAGGACTTCACGTTTACGCCACATACTAATGACGATGTGATCACCGCTCTGCTCATGGTCGATGATGTTACGCTAGAAAATGGTCCGCTGGAGGTTGCACCGGGATCCCATCGGGGACCTTTGCATAGCCTGTGGCACAACGGGGTTTTNACAGGCGCTGTTGACGANCAAGTAGCCGCTGACGCCCGAGNATCATCCTCAATTTGTATGGGGGCNGCGGGTTCCGTATGNCTCATGCACACACGTTTGATGCATGGCTCTNAGGCCAACTGGTCAANGCGTCCTCGCACCCTCTTCATCTGCGTTTATTCGAGTGCCGATGCCGTTCCNTGTTCTCCAAACCCAATGCCTAANAAATTCGAAGGTCTGATCGTGCGAGGTNAGGCAACAAATAAGNTCCGAACCACNCCCTTCGAGATGGAATTGCCGCAACTTCCTAGCACTGCTTCTTTCTTTGATCAGCAAGCCAAACACCGCAAGGTCTGACAGACTAATTGGGTCTCTGGGATCTACTAGTCGGGTAAATAGTGCGGCTATAGATCGAGATATGTAGATATTCGAACCGATAACGATAGCGCAAAACGTTGATAATCCGCATACTTGGATACATTGCAAATTTAAACCTGCAATTAGGTTATTATATCGCTCTGATTGAGCAGCTCATGATCACATTCCCATAGAAATTACTTTTTAGACCGGAATTCAGCTGATACCTGAGGGTTCCGTTGGCGCGCCTGCACTAGTCCATGCCGCCATGCCGCCGCCTAGGTGAGTAACCTTATCAAAGCCTGATTGCTTGAGGACCTGCAACGCCAAGGCAGAACGTTCGCCGAAGGCGCAGTATAGGATCAGCGATTTACCGGTCTCTTTTACTATTGCATTTAACAGGCCGCCATCTTCGATGGCACTTGCTAGCTCAAGGTAAGGGGTATGCAGAGATCCAGGAATAATTCCGGTTACTTGTCGTTCACGTGTCTCACGTAAATCTATGAATAAAACCGCATTGCCTTCGATTTGCAGTATGGCATCCTCAACGGTTACCGTCGCTGAGACAATTTCAGGATCGATCGTTAAGCTCTGGCCGATGCTGAGATTGGCGGGGACAGCCACGTCCATCATTTTTGGGCTCGCGAGAGATAAACCAGACATCAAATCCGCATACTCGTCGGCAGACGAGACCTGAAGACGCGGATTGAACGCGCGTTCCTCACCAATCGTGGACACGGTATCACCCTTGTAATCGTGGCCTGGGTAGACTTTGATGTGATCGGGTAGCTTGAGGATTCTTTCGAAAAGAGAATGATAGGCGTCGAAGGAGCTTCCGTTCTGGAAGTCTGTGCGTCCCGTTCCACGGATCAATAACGTATCGCCAGTAAACAGTCCGTCATCCCACAGGAAGCAATACGAGTCATTTGTGTGTCCAGGCGTGTAAAGAACTCGGAGTGAAATGTTCTCAATATCGATCGTGTCGCCGTCATCGACCCGCATTGAGACTACGTCAACAGTTGTGGCTTGGCCCATAACTGTGATGCAACGCGTGATGTCACGAAGTTTTCCCAACCCTGTAATGTGATCAGCATGGCAATGCGTATCTTTTGCCTTAACAAGTTTAAGGTCAAGTTCGTCTAGGAGCGTGATATAGCGATCACAGCGGTCGAGAACCGGATCAATTATAAGTGCTTCACCGCCGGGGCGGCTTGCGAGAAGATAGGTATAGGTGAAAGATTCGCCGTCGAATAATTGCCGAAAGATCATCCATCTTCGCCAAATTCTGAGTTATATATATACTACATTTAAAACCTTTGATTAACGGGTTCAACGAACCATCTTGGTTAGGCTTGGAAAAATTCAAGAAATGATGTCCGACGAGGAAGATGGCATCCAATATAGAACTTTTAATATCAGTTCGGTAGTGCAAAACAGCTTAATGATAGAAAAAAGGGAATACTACCGAGAGGAAATACGATGGAGAAACGCCTTGATTTGAGAGGTTTGAGCTGCCCTATTCCCGTGCTCAAGGCCAACAAGGCCATCCGTCAAATGTCTGCAGGCGACGTGTTGGTATGCGAGGTCACGGATCCAGCATCGCCTGGAGATTTTCAAAATTTTTGTTCCAGCACGGGTCACCAATTAATATCATGTGAAACACATGATGCGTCTTGGGTTTTGATTATTAAGTTGTCCGCATAATCAGCCGGTATTCGGTGGGATTTTGACTACACGATTTCTTGTAACCCTGAATTACGTTCCAAGACTCCTGCGATGATAGCCAACAGAGGCGGAATAATTGCCAAGGTCAACACAGCGGATAGGCTTAAACCTCCCAGAACCACAGATCCCAGGCCGCTATATAGTTCAGATCCAGCTCCAGGTATTAATACCAAGGGCAACATGCCAAAGACACTTGTTAAAGTGGACATGAATATTGGTCGAATCCGGTTTCGCGTTGCCTCGATGACGGCATTGTGGACGTCCATATCGTCTGAGCGAATATGATAAAGGGTTTGATGAACAAGCAAGATGGCATTGTTGACCACGATGCCGATCAAAATGACAAAACCTAACATCGTCAACATATCCAGTGGCTGAAAGCGATAAAGATTGAGAAGGGCTAGGCCAAAGACACCGCCTGCTGTCGCCAATGGAACTGACAACATAATAATAAGGGGATAGATAAAACTTTCGAATAGAACAGCCATTACTAGGTAAACAATGAGTATAGCGATTACAAGATCTACCAGAATAGCATCCCAAGTTTGCTTCAATGAGTCTGCCGCGCCAGTCATGGTGAAACTGACTCCGGAGGGCAGGCCTTCTGCCTTGAGTGCATCTATGACTTCGGATTGTAATGTTTCTAGTGCGACTTCGAGAGGCATTTGGCTTGGAGGTCCAATTTGTAAAGTTACGCTACGTTCGCGGTCGATATGACGAATTTCCGTCGGACCAGAAGTCACAAGAATATCAGCCAATTCACCAGCCGTTACGATCATTCCCGATGAGGTAACCACCGGAAGTTGGGCGATACCCTGGGTTTCTTCGACGTCGGGCAAAGCGCCTTTCAACATCAGGTCAATGCGTTTGGATCCAACAGTAATTTCCGCGATTCGAAGTCCATCATTGAAGGCGTCCAGGGTATCGCCGAGTTCGCGCGCTGTGACGCCATTATCTGCTAGCTTGGTGCGATTGGGGATGACGCGGATCTCCGGCGCGCCCAGTTCAAGGCCGGGTTTGGGTCGAAGCTGCGTGCCCTGATTGCGAGGCATGACTAATTCGATCTTTTGCACGGTTCTCAGGGCAACGTCGAGTATTTCCTCAAGCTCGGGACCGGAAACATTTAGTTCGATCGCGCGCTTTCCGCCGACGCCTCGACCAAACAGGGAGCGTTGATTGACAAATCCAAAGGTGCCCGGTTCCTTGTAGACCGCGCGGCGTAAAATGGGTATCAGTTCACTGACACGTTTGGGGTCCTGAGCTGCGGCACCCACAATGGTTCGTCCCCTAAAGGCAACGAAGAAGAAGCGTTTGAGCTTAGGGGGTTCCCCCGGGGTTGCGCGATCATCGGGCCCTTTCATCAGGTGCTGTTTGATTTCGGATTCAAAGTTAGTGGCTATTTGCCCAGTGGTTTTCAGGTTGTAGCCAGGCGGCGGGACTAAAAAACCAATAATCAAGTTGCGGTTACCGTTGGGCAGGTAATCGAGTTTAGGAAGGAACCAGTAGGTTGAGAAACCGCCGGCGGTGCATAATCCTGCAACAACAAACAAGCTTTTAGCCGGGCTTTGGATGATACGGCGTGTGAAATCGAGAACCATTTGGATAAACCAATGCGCGAATGTGTCGATAACCGGAAGGCGGACGTGTGTCTTGCTTTCAGTTCCGACATTGCCGATGAACCTATTAGCAAGCGCCGGGACTACAGTGATGGCAACCAAGAGCGAGAGAATGACCGACACTGAGAGGGCTACGGCAATATCGCGAAACAACTGTCCTAGCTCTAGCTTCATCACAAGAATGGGGATGAAAACCATCACCGTGGTTAACGCGGAGACGAGAATAGCGCTCCATACCTGCGCTGCACCCTTGTAAGCCGCTTCACGTCGGCTTAGTCCTTGTTCCCGAAACCGATAGATGTTCTCAAGTACGACAATGGCCGCGTCCACCACCATACCCACAGCGAAGGCAATTCCGGCAAGGGAAATAACGTTAATGGAGCGCCCCATGGCTGCCATAGCCACAAACGCCCCGATAACCGAAACGGGAATGGCTAAAGACACGACTAATGTAGCACCGCCTGAGCGTAAAAAAATTAAAAGCATCAAAGCAGCAAGTGCGCCGCCAACAAAGATGTTTTGTTGGACGAGATTAATCGAGGAGTCGATGTATACCGTCTCGTCATAAACTTGACGGAGTTCCAATTTGTTGTCGGGCAGAATACTGGTATTTAAGCTGGAGACCGCATGACGGATACCTTTCATCACTTGGATCACATTAGCGCCGTTCTCACGGACTGCGTTCATTGCCATGGCAGGTTGGCCATTGAAGCGGATGCGTGCGGTTGGGTCTTTATTGGCAAACTGAACCTGAGCGATATCTCCAACAGTGACCCTGGCGATCCGCCCGTTGTCGCCCTCAAAATTTGACCGTAAAAGCACCTCTCTGACGTCGTTTATCTGGGCGAACTCGCCCTCTGTTCGGACAACATAACGACGCTTACCTTCATTCAGATCACCGGCTGAAACCGACGCATTCGCCGCCTTTAAAGTTCGTATAACCTCAGTTACGGTCAATCCATATCTTGCCATTCGTTTAGGATCGACAATCACCTCCATCTGCTGCGATGAACCGCCGTATACGTTGATACGAGAAATGCCGGGAACACGCTCCAGACGATCTTGAATAACATCTTCCGCAAAATCCCCATATTTGTGCATTTCCTCCCGTGAACCGTCGGTTCGAATAAGCACAAACCACGCAATGGCATTGTCATTTGAACTAGATGTGCGCATGGTCGGTTCACTGGCTTCGTTTGGATAACCATTGACGCGATCCAAGCGATTAGCCACCAAGAGGAGGGCGCGTTCCATATTCTGGCCAATACGAAATTTGAGTGTAATCGATCCTCGACCGTCTTGGGATTCACTAACCATGTTATCAAGGCCTTCGATTCCGCGCAGAACCTCTTCCTGACGGTTGATGATTTCGCGTTCAATTTCAGCAGGCGCCGCGCCGGGCCAGTTTGTGCGTAAATTTATGATTGGTTTTCGGACGTCTGGCGTGAGTTGGATGGGTATCGATTGAAGAGCAACCATTCCGAACATTACCACCATAAGAACTGCGGCGATGACTGCAACCGGCCGTTCAATGGAGTAACGGATGAGGTTCATTGGACTTTGCCGTATTTACTACTTGGGTCGACCCTATCTGCTGACTTGCCCCGATCTGTTCGGGCTTGGCTTGCCTTTTTGCCGAAGGTAATCGGCGTTCCTGGGCGAAGCCGCTCATTGCCGCGAATAACCACCATATCACCTGGCTCTAAGCCACGAATAACTGAGAACCGGGAACCGATTGCCTCGCCAAGTGAGACGTGCCGAATGAGTGCTTTTCCGTTTTTTGCGAGGAACACCACGCGCTTTCCCTTCTTGGTCAAAAGTGCATCTTTGTGGACGGTCACAACAGCCCTCGCGGAGCCGGTTGGAATAAGTAAAGTTATGGATTGATTCGAGGCAAGCGTGGAATTTACAGCGCCAAAATTGGGGGTGAAACGAACAGCCCGGGTTCGGGTTCGGGGGTTTTCCTCAGGAATGATGGCGCGGACTGCTGCTTTGATAGGGGATCTGTTCTCAAGTACCGCTGAAACAATGGTATTTGGAGAGAGACCAGCCATGCGAGGCGCAGGGATATCAGCTTCAATCTCCATAGATTGGTGGTCAATGATGGTTACTACAGGCGCGCCCACTCCAACATAAGCCCCTACTTCTGTGTGTTTCCTCGAGATAATGCCAGCGTAGGGAGCTTTTATTTCTGCGTTGTGAAGATTAATTGCCGACAGCCTAAGATCTGCGTTAGCCATAAGTAAACGAGCATCGGCCTCAGCCATGGAGCTCTCCGCTACGGATACTTGCTGGACTTTGTCGTCTAACCGCGCTTGGGAAAATGCGGGTGACCTCCGTAAGGTTTTGAGGCGATCAAGTTCCTGAGTTAGAAGCTTGACCTCACGTTTCTTGGTGCGAACCTGCGCAGTATAATGTGCAACTTCCGCTTTCTGTAGGTTATGCTGCCAGACCAGGCGTTCCTTTATAAGGGTGGCCATTACATCACCTTCATTAACGTGATCGCCTACAGCGACGCGAAATTCCCCAACGGCCCCGGCGACACGAGCAGCAACAGGACCCGTTTTTTGGGCAATGAATCGACCAAGAATGGGGACCGTCTCGCTCATAGGTTCACGACGGACCGTGTCAATAACTACGCGCGTCGCCCGCTGCTTCTTCGGAACCGTGGTTGCACTCGGTTTGACCTGTGCCAACACAGGATCACTAAAACATGCAATTGCAGTGACTGCCAAAATTGCAACCACAGACATCCGAAAATTAAGCGGGGGTCGGCTATATCTCAATTTCCAGTCTCCAGAGTCAACAATCCAACACTGCGCAATACCGTATGAATTAAGAGCCCGTCAGAGCTGACTACGACCTTATGTTCGATATCGAGACGAAAGATATGGGATGGGTGACCGTTCGCGTCCAGTCACTATTGCCTCACTTCACGTGATTGCCATCAACAGTTTCGTTCTAACCATCACCTGAAATGTGACAGATTTTATTTCCCCTTGGCAGCTCATGTTCGCATGCGCACTATGCACACTCATGATAAATATTCTAACCCGCCTTATGTCAAACCTTGCTGTCATCGCGTTGACAGCGCTCACACCAGCCTATGCCGATTTAGTCGGACACGGTGGTATGGTGCGAGCGGTCGATTTTTCGGCTGATGGCAAACGCGTAGTGACCGCTAGTTTTGATTACACGGCTATAATTTGGGATTTTGAGGATCAACAGAAAGTTACGGTTCTTGAAGGGCATGAGGGCCCTGTCACTAATGCACGCTTTCTTCCCGACGGACGGGTTTTTACCACCAGTGACGACATGGTTGGCATTATATGGAATACGGACAGTGAAGGCTCAAAAATTGAACATCGATTGCTTGGACACACACACAAGATCATGGCGGCGAGTGTTTTTGGGGGTGGGCGAAAGTTGGTAACAGGAAGTTGGGACAAAACTGTGCGAGTTTGGGATTCGCATACCGGGAATCAGGTTCGGGTATTCAAGACGCCGGTTCCAGTCAATGCTGTTGCGATTATCGAT
This sequence comes from Magnetovibrio sp., assembly GCA_002709525.1. GTDB lineage: Bacteria > Pseudomonadota > Alphaproteobacteria > Rhodospirillales > Casp-alpha2 > UBA3470. The sequence continues at coordinate 64,928 of PARE01000020.1, forward strand.
GAAGATAGATCTATCGCCGTAGGTGGCCATGACAGAGTAATCAGAATTTACGACTTACGGTCGGGGCGTGCACGAGGCAAACTCGAAGGTCATAAGATGGGGATCACCGAACTCCGGGCGGATTCTCGTGGCGGCCGTCTATTATCCTCGAGTATTGATAGGACATTGCGTTTGTGGGATGGCCGCGCACTAAGACCATTGCGTGTCTTTGAGCGACATGACAGTCAGGTATTCGGCGTCAGATTTACCCCAAATGGAAAGTATGCTGTTTCCAGCGGGAGAGATGGCTACATTATGATCTGGGATTTAGACACCGGCCAACCAGTAAAATCAATCAAGGCCCATGAGCAAATTGTATGGTCAGTTGCCGTGTCGCCTGATGGTAGATTTGCCATATCTGGGAGTTCGGATGATACCGCCCGCATTTGGCATCTTGCGACGGGCGATCGAATTGGCGCGAGTGCCAATTTTAATGGGAATGCAAAACCGTGGTTGGTTAGCAAGCATCCGGGCGCGTCAATGTTTAAAAAGTGCTCTCGCTGCCATGATCTGAGCTCAAGCGGCGTGCAGAGGTCTGGTCCCCATTTCAAGGGCTTATTTGGACGACGTGTGGGCACGGTAGAGGGGTATAAATATTCGGAGGCTTTAAAAAAGCGGGATTTTATTTGGAACAAGGAAACACTGTTTCGCCTGTTCGATGAAGGTCCGGATAAATTTCTCCCGGGAACGAAGATGCCTGTACAACGGGTGACTGATAATAAGAAATTGACCCAATTGGTTGACTATTTGGAGAAGTTGACGACCGTGACAAAGTAGTCCGGGTTGCGCCGGAGAGGCATTTTTCAGAACTGGAAAGCGAAGATTGTGAGCACGTTCTTGTATTCTCACCCCTCATGTGTACAGCACGACCCTGGGCCGATGCATCCCGAGTGCCCAGAGCGATTACGGGCAGTATTGGATGGACTGAGTGATGAACCTTTTCAGCATCTGAGTCGTCATGAGGCCCCCGAAATTGATCTTCACATAGTGGAGATGGTGCATCAGCCTTTTTATATAGAGAAAATTTTAGCGAGCACCCCGGAACAGGGGCGCGTTCAACTTGATCCGGATACTGTGCTATCGCCCCAATCCTTGGAAGCGACGCGGCGCTCCGCTGGTGCCGCCGTCGAGGCGGTTGACCGGGTTATGGCTGGCGATGCAAAAAATGCCTTTTGTGCCGTGCGCCCGCCGGGACATCACGCAGAGAGTTCGAGGGCTATGGGATTCTGCCTTTTCAACGGTGCTGCTATCGCTGCGTACCACGCGCGCAGTGCTCACAAGCTGGATCGGGTCGCTGTTATCGATTTCGATGTGCATCACGGCAATGGCACCCAACATAGTTGTGAGGCTGAACCGAACCTGTTCTACGGCTCATCACATCAATGGCCCGCCTATCCCGGTACGGGGCAGGAGGATGAGACTGGATGCGCGGACAATATATGGAACGTCCCACTGCCGCCTGGTTCAGGGTCAGCGCCGTTTCGCCGTGGATATGAAAAACGTATTCTGCCTGCGCTTCGAGATTTCGCTCCCGACTTGGTGATTATTTCAGCCGGATTTGACGCACATGCGTGTGATCCGCTTGCGCAGCTTGAGCTTCAGACCGATGACTACCGATGGGTGACGGAGCAGCTGTTGGATGTGGCATCGGAATGTTGTGATGGCCGTGTCGTGTCACTACTCGAAGGCGGATACGATCTTAAGGCATTGCGCGATAGTGTGCAGGTTCATGTGAGTGCATTATTGTCGGCATGAGCGGGGGTCATTCTTGCGCACACCCGAGTGCACAAGTACACTCAATCGTGCTTTGGTGAGGTTTTCATGTCGTCAGAAATAAAAGTCCCCGCAGACATCAAGAAGCTAAGCTTTGAGGTGGCTTTGAATGAGTTGGAGGAGATCGTTCGAACGTTGGAATCTGGTGAGGGCAACCTTGATGACGCAATTGATGCGTATTCTCGCGGTGCACTTTTGAAGGTTCATTGTGAGAACAAATTGGTAGATGCAAAAATGCGGATCGATAAAGTCGTACTAAGGGGTGACGGCGAACCAAACCCGGAGCCTCTTGATACCTGATGATGCAACACGAAGATTTGCTTGCAGAACTAGCCCATAGTGCTGAGGCGGTGACTGGCTCTCTCGAAGCAATGCTCGTGGAGACGGATGGTCATGAAAATCGGGTCATGGAAGCCATGCGATATGCCAGTTTAGGCGGAGGTAAACGTGTACGCCCATTTTTGGTTTGTGCTGCAGCGGCCTTGTTTGATGTAGATCGGTCGTGTGCCCTTCGAGCTGCAGCAGCCGTGGAAATGATCCATTGTTACTCTCTAGTTCATGATGACTTGCCGGCTATGGACGATGACGAATTGCGGCGCGGACAAACAACTTGTCATATTGTCTTTGATGAGGCCACTGCCATTCTGGCCGGTGATGCGCTTTTGACCAAGGCGTTCGAGGTTTTAGCGGACCCTAAAACCCATGCCGACCCCAGTGTTCGTTCAGAGTTGGTCGCTGCCTTTGCTAGAGCCTCCGGCCATGAAGGGATGGTTGGGGGTCAGATGATTGACCTTTGTGCGAATGAATATGAGCTGGATCTCGCTCAAATCACGCGTCTTCAACGTATGAAGACAGGTGCGTTGATTTCCGTGTCCTGTGATTCGGGAGCATTGATGGGGAAAGCGACGAAAAAGTCGCGTCATCATTTACTTAGATACGCCCAAGATATAGGTTTGGCGTTTCAAATAACCGACGATCTTTTGGATGTTACGGGTGACGAAGCAGAGGTCGGAAAAAAGACCCAGAAAGACGCCGATGCGGGAAAAGCCACCTTTGTTACTTTACTCGGTGTCGACAAAGCCAGAGAGAGAGCACATGTGCATTGTCAGCGAGCCCAAGAACACCTTGCTATATTTGGTGAAAAGGCGGATTCACTTAGAGCTCTCGCAACATTCATTGTTGAGAGACGATCTTAATTTCTCTGGTAGACTAATTTCCGCAAGAGGGTTTCCAACGTAAGGGGCAGCTAGTGAACGCCGACTTCCAAACGCCTATCCTTGATTCAATTGAAGAAACTGCCGACCTCCGCGCACTTTCTCAAGAGGAGCTACAACTTCTTGCCATCGAGTTGCGTAACGATACCGTGCGCAACGTATCTGCTACGGGCGGGCATTTGGGCGCTAGCCTTGGTGTAGTAGAATTAACCTTGGCGCTTCACCACGTGTTTGAGACGCCCCACGATAGATTGATCTGGGACGTTGGTCACCAGTGTTATCCTCATAAGATTTTAACGGGACGGCGCAACCGTATGCGGACAATCCGCAAAGGTGATGGTATTTCTGGGTTTACGAAGAGGTCAGAGAGTATCTACGATCCATTTGGCGCCGGCCATTCCTCAACATCAATTTCTGCCGGCCTCGGGATGGCCGTGGCCAGCGATCTCAACCAAGATGATCGACGAGTTGTTGCAGTGATTGGTGACGGCGCCATGACAGCGGGAATGGCTTACGAGGCCATGAACAATGCTGGCGCAATGGATACAAAACTTATCGTGGTGCTGAATGACAACGACATGTCTATCGCGCCACCAGTTGGTGCGATGAGTGCATATCTATCGCGCCTTATCTCCTCAAAGCAATTTCGTTCGGTTCGGCATTTTGCCAAGGAAATTGCCAGGAAGTTTCCACGACCACTGGAGCGAGCGGCCTATAAGGTTGATGAATATGCGCGAGGGATGATGACTGGAGGCACCCTTTTCGAGGAACTTGGGTTCTACTATGTTGGCCCAATTGATGGACACAACTTGGATCACCTTTTACCGGTATTGAGAAATCTTCGTGACGATAAGGTGCCTGGTCCGGTATTGCTGCACGTGGTGACTGAGAAAGGGCATGGATATAAACCGGCCGAACAGTCTTCTGACAAATATCATGGGGTTGCGACTTTCGATCTGATGACCGGTCGCCAGCATAAAACAAAAGCGAACGCACCAAGCTATACAAACGTATTTGCGCAAAGTCTGATTAGTCTCGCAGACGAAGATAATAAAATTATTGCAATAACCGCGGCAATGCCCTCAGGGACTGGTCTCGACAAATTCGCGGACGCGTACCCGGAACGTTGTTTTGATGTTGGGATTGCCGAACAGCACGCAGTTACTTTCGCAGCGGGCATGGCGTCGGAGGGTTACAAGCCATTCGCGGCCATCTATTCTACGTTTTTGCAACGGGCTTATGACCAAGTAGTGCATGACGTCGCTATCCAGAGCTTGCCGGTTCGTTTCGCCATTGACCGCGCTGGATATGTGGGTGCGGATGGCTCAACTCATTGCGGTGCCTTCGATCTGGCTTACCTATGCACACTCCCTAACATGGTGGTAATGGCACCCAGCGACGAGGCGGAACTCGTTCGGATGATAGCGACGGCCGCGGGGCTCGATGACCGACCGTGTGCGATCCGCTATCCACGCGGTGAGGGCATTGGGATCGAATTACCTCCCACAGGCGAGGCAATAGAAATCGGGTGTGGGCGGGTCCTTAAGGCAGGTTCGGTAGCAGCTATTTTGAGCTTGGGGGCTTCGTCAAATTACGCGCTCAAGGCTGCTGAAGAACTTGAGGCGCGGGGCCTTTCGATCACCGTTGTGGATGCGCGATTTGCAAAACCAATTGACGAAGCGCTCATTGCAAAGCTAGCTCGGGATCACCAAGCCTTGATCACCGTCGAAGAAGGCGCGATTGGTGGCTTTGGTGCCCAAGTTTCCCAGTTCTTGGCCAATAATAGCTTCCTTGATCACGGTTTGAAGTTTCGAATGATGACCATGCCAGATGTGTTTATCGAACAAGACAAACCAGAGGTTCAATTGGCCAAGGCGGGTTTGAGCGCGGCCGACGTTGTTGCAACTGTTCTCGACGCACTTAATGGTTCAATGGAGACATTGCTAACGCAACCAATCGCCAGTGGTTGAGCATTCTGGTTGGGGTGAGCAGCCAGGAGTTATTGATGGCGAAGTTAGGCAAGGTTCGACTGGATCAAACTCTAGTATCCAAGGGTTTGGCAGCGTCTCGTAATCAGGCGCAGGCACTCATTATGGCGGGCAAGGTGTATGTTGGCGAGACGCGTTTGGAAAAGGCCGGCCAANTGATCTCAGACGACTTGGAAATCACTGTTCGCGGTGCAATCCACCCCTGGGTCAGTCGCGGTGGGCAGAAACTGGCTCACGGGCTTTCATATTTTAATGTCGATCCCTCGAACGCGATTGTTGTGGATATTGGCGCATCGACGGGTGGGTTTACGGATGTGTTGCTGCAGAACGGAGCGGCACGTGTGTATGCAGTCGATGTGGGATATGGCCAGCTGGCTTGGAAGCTACGGCAAGATGAGCGTGTAATTGTTTTAGAGAAGACAAACGCGCGGTATCTCGATCAAGAACTCATTCCCGATGCGGCAGATCTAATCGTTTGCGATGCTAGTTTCATTGGTTTGCAAACCGTGCTCCCCGCTACCTTGGCGTTAGCGGCATCAGATGCAGTTCTCATTGCATTGATCAAGCCGCAGTTTGAGGTTGGGCGCAGCCAAGTAGGGAAAGGAGGTGTTGTGCGAAACCCGAAACTGCATGATGATGTCTGCACNCGAATTTCGGAGTGGTTGGGGGCACTCACAGGGTGGTCAGTCATGGGAATAACCGANAGCCCCATTACAGGACCAGAGGGAAATAAAGAATTCTTAATTGGGGCGCAACGTGTAACCCATAATGCGGTCTAAGCCATATCCAGCGCGAGACCGGAGCGGTGCCACTCGGCGATACCACCCTGTAGATTGTAGGCTTCTGTGATGGTGCCGTTATTCAACAGATACTGACCGGCCTGCATACTGCGAACCCCCTGGGCACATATGAAGACTAATTTCTTTGCTGAATTAGTCGGTATAACGGCCGGATCGAAACGGGAGAGGGGGATATGAATATCCGTATTAGGTATTCGAGCCTGGGCTATCTCGTGATCTTCTCGAACATCGATCAAGCATGCGTCATGGGAATCGATCCAGGATTTAACCTCTTCAGGGGACTTGTCGATGATTTCCGTCATCTTGGCTCCTATTACAAACTGGTTCCTAAGTGGCCACTATAGCAGATTATGCACAATTATTTGTTTCGGTAGCCTGAAGAATTTTAAATACCAATCTCTATACGCGTTCCATAGACTAGAGTGATTTCCCACTTACGCTAATTTTAGGAAGTCCATGTTCATTGATATTAGAGGAATAGCCGCCAGTTCCAAAACCTTAGAGGGCGTTCGCGCTTTGGATCACGCGATCGATGGTTATCTTTGCATGGCCGCTGATACAGGCGATCGCCTCAAAGCTGCATATGCAGAGGATTCTCAGATGCCCATGGCCGATATCCTACGCGGATATTTTTTCATGTTGATGGCTGTTCCTGCATTGAAGGTTAGGGCAGGCGAATTACGGGGTGGCTTAGAAGATCGATGGTCCGATATGACACAGCGTGAGCGGCTTCATGCGGATGCCATGCATGCCTGGGCAAAAGGCTTCACGGACCNAGCTCTGGAGTTTTGGGAGACCATTCTTCTAACACATCCTCGCGACATCCTGGCANTGCGTCTTGCTCATCACGGATACTTTTATCGTGGTGACAGTCAGAATCTTCNCGATGTCATATCTCGTGTTCAGCATGCCTGGGATGATCAGGTNCCGGGTTATGGTTATGTGGAAGGTATGCACGCCTTTGGACTGGAAGAAACTCATTTCTACGGTCATGCAATTGATAAGGGGCATTCAGCCGTTGAGCACACACCAATAAACCCTTGGGCTATTCATGCCGTGGCACATGTCCACGAGATGACGGATGACCCCAANGGGGGAATTAACTGGTTGGCAGAGACGGAATCCAACTTATCNCACACTAACAATTTTCGATATCATGTCTGGTGGCATCGTGCGCTTATGCATTTGGACCTTGGTCAGTATGACAAAGTACTGGAGCTATATGATCAAAATATTTGGGACCCCGAATCTGATGAGTATCTAGACCTTTGCAATGATGCCGCGTTGCTGATGCGCTTGGAGCTTCACGGAGTCAATGTGGCCGATCGATGGCAAAGCTTGGCCGAGAAATGCCGGCACCGGCAAGCGGATTGCATCCTGACATTTATTGATGCGCATTTCGCCTTGGTTCTAGCNNCTGTGGATAATGAAGCGACTGAAGCAGCGCTCGATGCGCAACAAAAATACGCTCAAAATAACCCACAAGAAGACAANGCCCAGGTCGCTTGCGAGGTCGGCGTTGANCTAGCGCAAGCTTTGGTAGCTTATCGACGCGGAAACTATGAAGCTACCATNTCGATCATGCTGCCNATTCGNTATGCCNTATCNAAAATTGGAGGAAGTCATGCTCAAAGAGATCTGTTTTCCATGATTTTGTTGGATGCCGCTCTGCGGGATGGAAGGACAGNTTTAGCNCGCTCTCTAGCGTCAGAGCGTAGGGGACGCCAGCCNACAAACACCTGGTCAAAACACGCTTATGATCGGGCCATGGCGTTGATTTGAGAGNGGGGAAAAATANCGATAATATCAGAGCCNAGACTACATCCATGAAAATCATCGATTAGCTATCCGCATTGCGCTCGATGGCGCAACATATGGTCGGCGAGCACACAAGCCATCATTGCNTCGGCAATGGGGACTGCGCGGATACCGACGCAGGGGTCGTGACGGCCTTTGGTCGCAATCTCGGTCTCTTTGCCAAAGGCGTCGACGGTTTTTCTTGGGGATAAGATGGAACTGGTCGGCTTTACGGCGAAGCGGACAANGACGTCTTGCCCGGTGGAAATTCCGCCAAGGACGCCGCCATTATTGTTGTTCATGAACACAATACGGTCCCCGTCTACGCGCATTTCGTCTGCATTTTCCTCTCCAGTAAGCCCGGTAGCGCTCATACCGGCACCGATTTCAACGCCCTTAACGGCATTGATACTCATCATCGCGGCAGCTAGATCGGCATCCAGCTTGCCGTAAACAGGCGCGCCCCAGCCGGCGGGCACACCCTCTGCATGGACTTCTATTTCGGCGCCAACGGATGACCCAGATTTTCGAATACTGTCGAGGTAGCTCTCAAACTCAGCGACCGACTGAGGGTCTGGGCTGAAAAATGGATTGCGTGAGGTTTCTGTCCAATCCCAATTTTCTCGCTGGATATGTTTATTCCCCATTCGGGTCAGGGCCGCACGAATGGTTATAGTGTCTCCAAGAATTTTGCGCGCGATCGCCCCGGCTGCAACCCGCATTGCGGTCTCACGGGCGGATGCGCGACCACCACCGCGATAATCGCGAATACCATACTTTTNNATATAGGTGAAATCTGCGTGGCCGGGACGAAACTTGTNCTTNATNTCNGAATANTCCTTNGAGCGTTGATCCTCGTTCTGNATCATTAAGGCNATAGGCGTGCCGGTGGTNTTNCCTTCAAAAACACCCGANACNATGCNAACNGTGTCGGACTCACGGCGTTGCGTNGTATGNCGGGATTGGCCTGGTTTCCGTTGATCTAGGAAGGGTTGGATGTCTATTTCCGAGAGCAGCATTCCAGGAGGACAGCCATCAACTACACACCCAAGCGCGGAACCATGGCTTTCGCCAAAGGTAGTGAAACGGAAAAGATGACCGAATGTATTGTGAGACATCGGCGCAGACGTCAGACGACAGAAATGTCAGGGGCGTCGACGGCCTTCATACCAACGACGTTGTAGCCACAATCAACATGATGGTTCTCGCCGGTTACACCACTGGAAAGATCGGAGAGAAGATAAAGCCCGGCCCCACCCACGTCTTTTAAAGTGACATTTCGACGCAAAGGGGAATTGTATTCATTCCATTTCAGGATGTAGCGGAAATCTCCGATACCCGATGCGGCTAGAGTTTTCATAGGTCCGGCCGACAGAGAATTTACTCGTATGCCGTCTTTACCAAGGTCCTCAGCAAGGTATCGGACACTGGTCTCCAGTGCGGCCTTAGCGACGCCCATAACGTTATAATGTGGCATGACGCGTTCTGAACCAAAGTAGGTTAAGGTGAGCAGGCTGCCACCATTTTTCATGAGTGGGCGTGCGCGTTGACAAAGAGCCGTGAATGAATAACAAGAAATATTCATAGTCATCTGGAAGTTGGCTGGTGTCGTGTCGATATAGTCACCTTTTAATTCTGATTTGTTGGAGTAGGCAATGGCATGAACCAGAAAATCAAGATTTTGCCATTGATTTTCGATCTCTTGAAAAACGAGGTCTATACTATCGTCATTCGTGACATCACACGGAAGGACGATATTGGAGCCTAAGGATTGGGCCAGGGGCTCTACCCGTTTTTGAAGTGCCTCCCCCTGGAAGGTGAAAGCCAGTTCGGCGCCCTGCTCTCGGGAGGCCTTAGCGATACCCCAGGCTATGGAACGGTCATTGGCGACTCCCATAATCAAGCCCTTCTTCCCAGCCATCAGAGGTGCGGCGTCAGCCATTTTTCCCTCTTTTTCTGATTCCATATTTCACTCCTGGAGCTATGACGCACCTTCAGGGACAACATAGAGCAAGGCGAACGGCGATGGTAGAAGAAATGGATCGCTATCGCGCGTTTTGACTCAAACTAGGTCTGCGGTTATGACCTCAAGATTAGCAATAGTCCTGATCAATGAGGCTTGTCAGCTCTTTTGACGGAGCATGGCGTGATAGCTCGACACATTAAAGACGAGTTTGGTCATGAACTCCTGTTTTCCTCGGGACACTATTTTTAAATTGTTGAGGAAGTGATGAGACCTCTGAGGGTAAATTTGCGGTTCGCCGAAGTCATTGCGGTTGAGTTGGCTTTTATGGGGATGCTTTAATTTTAATATATCTTTATTGATGGTAATCGACAAAGATCCATCGGTTTTGGTAGCTACTGAAAATTGCTGAATAATATTAAAGGATCGTAGAAAACGCGCTCAGCTTATAATCTTCCAAGAGCCATCTGGCGCACGGCAAGCCCGACCCGTCGCAGCTTCTTTCTTACCATCCACGTAGACTGTTTGTTCAAATTCTCTACAATATTGACCATCCGCCTTTTGGAACGTTTGTGTCAGCGTTACTGTGCCAGAATTGCCCGAATCCGGATTCCGCCAGGATGATGTCGAGCCGGTTCTGCCATGCTCTAGGCTCTCTTGTGTGTTGCGTTGCATATAGGCTCGATCGGCTTTGTCTAGAGACCCTCCAATTTCGCCGCCTAGCCATGCGCCAGCCAATGCGCCCACAGCAACGGAGACCATTTGGCCCTTGCCGCTGCCAATCTGGGAACCCGTTAAGGCCCCTAGACCAGCGCCCAGGATCCTACCCACGGTTTGTTTAGGGTTTTTCTCAATATCAGTCACGCAACCGCCCAATATTGATGCCGAGGTCAGAGTGAGCACAAGAGAAAAAGCTATCCGGTAAGATTTAAAAAATGAGAGTTTGGTATCCACTAAAAACCTCCGACAAGCGCTTTCAGGATCGGAACGTGAGTTCTATATTCACTGTAACACACTAACAACTGAAGTAGATGTTAATTTATTAACATAGCCTGCAACAGTTAATTTTTAATATACCATGAGGCAAAGATGCATGCTGCGGCTGATGAACCGATAAAAATTTTTAAGGAGTGGCTCGAGGAGGCGAGAGCGACCGAACCTATAAATCCAAACGCCATGACGCTTGCCACCGCGGATGCCAAAGGGCGCCCGTCAGCGCGTATGGTCCTGTTAAAAGGTGTGGATTGCGAAGGTTTCGTATTTTACACCAATCTTGGCAGTCGAAAGGCGTCAGAGTTGACGGTCAACCCTCATGCTGCGTTGTGTTTTTATTGGAGGGCCTTGGCAAAACAGGTTCGCGTCGAAGGAGAGATAGAGTTGGTTAACGCCGATGAGGCGGATGCCTATTTTGCAAGTCGTCCAAAACTGAGTCAGTTGGGGGCCTGGGCGTCGAGGCAATCGCAGCCGCTGGAAGGTCGAATGGCCTTGGAAAGGCGTGTTGCGAAGTATACAGCGAAGTTTAACATTGGAATTGTTCCGCGGCCAGAGTTTTGGTCCGGGTTCCGACTACGTCCAGTACAGATTGAACTTTGGAAAGAAGAAGCCTTTCGTTTGCATGATCGAACCCGTTATAAGCGGGATGGCGATGGATGGGTGGTGGATAATCTCTATCCCTAAGATAACAACATTATTTGATGATGAAGACGGACAAGGTGGCAAATAAAACCGCTCATGTGGCGCAACTGATGCGATGGGCGACCTATGCTTCCGTCGGTGTGGCTATAGTTCTTATTGTCACCAAGGTCATTGCGTGGATTTTGACTGACTCTGTGAGCCTGCTGTCTACGTTGATCGACTCGTTGTTGGATGCGGCTGCATCAGTGATCAATTTGATAGCGGTCCGTCACGCACTTCAACCTGCAGATGATGAGCATCGTTTTGGGCATGGTAAGGCCGAGCCTTTGGCTGGATTAGCGCAGTCGGCATTTATCGTGGGATCCGCGCTATTTCTGATTTTCGAGTCCATCGAGCGGCTCGCCCATCCGACCATGATTGTTAATCCAGAAATCGGTTACGGTGTGATGGTATTTTCTATCTTAGTCACCGTTGGATTGGTATTTTTTCAAAACTATGTTGTTCGGAAATCCGGGTCACTGGCAATCGGTGCCGACTCTTTACATTACCAGACCGATGTGATGATCAATGGAAGCGTTCTCATTTCCATTTTCCTTGCGAGCGAACTTGGTATTACCTTAGCCGATCCTATTTTTGCAATTGGGATCGCTTTATTCATTTCATACACGGCTTGGAGGATTGGGACCGAGGCTCTGAATATTCTGATGGACCATGAACTTCCAGACGATGACCGACGGATGATTGTTGATATTGCTTGTGCGCAGAATGGCGTCGAGGGTGTTCACGATCTGAGAACACGCTCTTCAGGAAGCCGAGTTTTCATTCAGATGCATGTGGAGATGGATGGAGATATGCCTCTGCGCCGGGCCCATGAAATCGCCGATATTGTGGAATTGGAGGTCAGCGCGGCATATCCAAATTCAGAGGTCATTGTGCACCAAGACCCCGAAGGCATTGAAGAAGTGGAGCGCGAGAAATTATAGTTGACGATGGAAAAATCTCGCAATGAGGTTTCTTATTCTTGATTGTCCCGTTCCGTGTTAAACATTTATCTGAAAAACTTCGGCATTGAAGGATTTGATCTTAATGTTCAGAACCATTCTTATCCCTGCAGACGGCACCCCAGGGTCTCAACGGTGTCTGAAAATTGGATTTGAGTGGGCACAACGCCTGGAGTGCCACGTAAAGGTCTTGCACGTGATACCCGACCCAAAAGACACAGTGCCCCTGTTAGGCGAGGGGATGTCGGTGGCGATGATCGAAGATATGATGGATATCGCTCTTAAAGAGGGGAACGCGCGATCCGCTGCGGCAAGGCTGACCTATGATAATATTGTTACAGAGCTGGGTGCCAGTATTACCGACTCGCCAGTCAGTAAGGGGCTCTCAACGCATTGGTTTGAGACAGTGGGGAGAGAAGATGACACCATATCGGCTCACGGGCGTTTGGCTGATCTGATTGTTGCGGCTCGACCTAGTGCAGAGTCTGACGTCTCGACTAATCTTAACTTAAACGCCGCTATTTTTGACACCGGTCGCCCTGTACTGGTNGTGCCACCGATAGAGTGCTCAGNAACTGCTNACAAAATNGTTNTTTCNTGGAATGGCAGTGCNCAATCTGCTCGGGCGGTTGCGTTCGCGTTACCNATCCTCAAGTNTGCGNANTCGGTNACGGCTTTAACCNTAGACAGCGGNAATATTTTGGNTCAGCGTGCACCTGANTTAGANANTTATCTGCGCTGGCATGGNGTNGACGCGAANACACAAACCATCTCTGGTTCTCCTTCANCTGTCGGAGCGAAACTAATNGAGGNTNTGATGTCTGAGANCGCNGATCTGCTGGTTATGGGGGCTTATACTCACAGTCGAATGCGGCGGCTTATATTGGGAGGTGTAACCCGATATATTCTCGAAGAATCGTCAGTAAAAGTTCTAATGGCACACTAAACTATCCCGAGCGGAAGAGTATTTTTAATCGAGTCTTGGGTCCTAGGATAGGCTTCGACCAGTTTATTTTCGTCGGATAATCATTTGACTGAAGTAAGGTTAGCAATCAAACAGTTCTCTTAACCTTTGCTTACTCGCGCTCAAAGATGCCAAGTTCTTCTGTTATGTTTTTTGAGCCTAAATAGTTCGTTGACCTTCATGTCGATTGCATGAGAGCACCCGGTGGGAGGCCTAAATCTGCCTAATTTGAGAAACAATCAGAAAAGGCGAAGTACTCAAGAAAGTTTAACCATAGTTTACTGATTAACGCCGAGCGCGAAATGTTGGTGAGCGTTTACTCGAATTATGATAATTGGAATTTGGAAGTTATGCGAACATGCCTTTTCTCGCTAATAACATTCTTAGAAACCAAACGTATTCCTCCCCACAATGTATAAGCGTGTTCAGCTCGAGTGCGTGCGCAACCAATCGCGTCGGTACTGATTGACTTCAGCAGCGTGATGGCGTGCCAACTTGTCCATCGGCGGAAGGCTCTCCGAATAGAAAAATTCGGGTAATTCATCATCTCCCTCCGCGAAGCCTGCTGCTTCGTTAAATGCAGTTTCCATCTCCAGGGTTTCTTGACCTAATTGCATGTAGAACGAAGTATCAAGTTCGGTTCCTAGAGCATCGTTCAAGGCATCAATAATAAGGTCCTGATTGATGTTCGTCACCGAACGCCCGAACACGCAAAGGCCAAGCGAGTCGGCCGCGCCGCATAGTGCTTGAACTTCCATACTAGCTTCCGTCAATTCCTGGGTGGTCTTGTCTTTGGTTTCGTAGTTAAATAAGTTCCCCGTCGTATGATCGGCACCTTGCGCAGTCAACATCATGCTTATGCCTGTTACCTCAACAACGCGAGGATCATAAGCACTGATAGCCTGCTTTTTAATGACTGGGATCCGCTCTAAATTGTAGTGTTCGCCTACACGCGCAGCACCTTGCGCCAAAAGCCGTCCACGATCATTCCCCGCTCGAATATCGCTCAGGGCCGTTTCCATAAATGAAAGGTCGCCAAACTTGGCTTCTCCGGCCTCCATAAGAAGCGCGATGGTGGCTCCAGTTTCAATAGTGTCGATACCAAGGTCATTGGCAATCCAGTTCAATGCCGCCACTTCGTCCGGGTCTGTCAAGCCGCAGTTGGTACCCAAAAGTCCAATCGTTTCATATTCGAGCGGCGAAACGACTTCGTTACCGTTGGCATCGGCATAAACATTCGAGCATTTAATCATGCATCCAGGCATGCAGGCATGCGTGGGGTCGCCACCGCGCGCAATATTTTGATCGCGGATGAAGTCACCTCCCATCTTCAATGTTTCCTTGGTGGGGTCCACTACCTGACCGCCACTAAAATTCCGGACTGGAATGCCACCCATATGATTAATCAAATCTGCTACTTGTGCCGTGCCATTGCGCCCTAGGCTAGCAATTGCGAGATCATCGGACAGTTTTGCTCCGTACTCACGAATGGACCCCATCAATTTTTTACGGTCGGAAAAATTCGGCATTTTATGCTTGTCGATAACGATAGCCTTTACTTTTTTCGCTGCCATTACGGCTCCGACACCACCGCGTGCTGAGAGCCGAACGGGCCGATTTTCTTGGTCGGAGAAGGCAATGCCAGCGATCAGACCTCCGTATTCCGCTACCGGCCCACATATGCCGATGCTGACTTTCTCACCATAACGCTGATGAAGGATGCTGGCGGACTTGAACAGACCCACCCCCATAATGTCGGTAGCGGGTTCAAATTTAATCTCACCATCTTTTGAAATGCGGATGACTACCCAATCAACAGATGCGCCGTTAAGTGTGATGCCAGCGATTTCCAGCTGTCCCATTGCGAACGCAAATGTTCCACCCGCGTTCGACTCCTTAATCCCGCCGGTCAGCGGACTTTTACAACCTACGCTAATACGGTTCGCATTAGAGAAATTGGTTCCCGCGAACGGACCGGCAGAAAAGATCAATGGATTATCTGGCGACAATGGATCAATTCTAGCCGTTCCGCGTTCTAAGAGTGTTTTAACGATGTGATGGCGTCCGGCCTTAGCAAGATCTTCGCCTGACATAGTTTTCTGTGTGATTTTTTGTTGGCTCAAATTAATGTTTAAGTAAGTGCGCATGGCATCTATCCGGTTCCATTTGAGATCTAATCTATATGCTCGGACGACGGTGTGATAATCCGATATCCAAAGAAGTGACGTTTATTTGTGGCAGATTCAAGAGTTACCTACTAGTCAAATAAATCACCTTGTTGGGGCGGCGGTGGGACTTCCTCCTCTGTTGTCGGATTGAGATCAAGTCTTGGTATGAGCATTTCA
>PARE01000021.1 GCA_002709525.1 Magnetovibrio sp.
GGTTCCGACAGCCGGAACAGGTCCTTCAGGAAGGGCCGGATGCGACCCGGGTTAAATGCCGTGCCGGGCGCTGCAACGAAACCAAAAATGCCGCACATGGCAACGGTGTTAGCTGACCGATTCGCCATCGACAAGGCAAAAATGCAATAGCCAAGCTCACTGTGGGGTGCGCTATAATAACCATTGCAATTGCTTTCTCAGTGGCTAGGTTTTGGTCACTTCCTAGCGACCTCGGGTTGGCGCGTCACTTCAATGTCTACGTATATGCAGTATTTCTTCGAACACAGTGGGCAAGTCCTACCAATGGTTGCCGTGGCGATCCTGTGGTTTGGCTTCACGGCAATCGGGAGCGCTGTCAGCGGTGCGGGGCGAGTGCGGGCCCTTGATCCGTTGGTCGGATGGGCGTGGATCGGGTTCGTATTCACGACCGTCGGGGTTTTCCTGGCCACTCCGTTCACCTATTTGGCAATGGTTACCGCCGTGATCGCAGCCGGTGCCGGCGTTTGGGTGTGGAGGCGGGACGGCGAGGTCGTGCCGAGCATGTTTTTGCGCATGCTAGTGCTGACGATACCTTTTTTGCTTCTGGTTTCGGCTATGCGGGCGTCGCAATGGGACGAGTTTTCCGACTGGATGATCATTCCTCGCTACATGCTGGAGACCGACGCGTTCCCATCAAAGGACAACCCCTATCCAAACGCTGTCTTTACTGGATATCCTTACAGTTGGCACTTCGTCACCTACCTGGCGAGCCGAATTGCCGGCGGCCTCCTTGAAAATGCAGGCGCCTTAGTGAATGTGCTTCTATTGCTGATGTTCGGCCTTGTCATTATTCAGCTTATAGCACGTGGCGCGGAGCGCCCCGAATTGATGAAAGGTCCAGTTTGGCTGGCTGCGTCCCTGGGAGCGGCCGCGATGTTGCTGGCTAATCCGACCTTCTCCCAGAAAATTGTCCTGACTTCTTACGCGGAAACGGCATCAGCCGTAGCGACGGGCGCGGGCGTAGTTCTGGGATGGCTAGTCTGTGAGGCGTTAGTTGATGATGACCGTCGAGCAGCGCGCTGCTACGCTTGGCAGATTAGTGCCGTGCTGGCGCTTCTGATCAACCTTAAGCAGGCTACCATGGTGCTGGTGGTGCTGATTGTCCTCGCCACCTTGTTTATGGCTATCCGTGATCGTCGGATACCTTTAGTCATGTTCGTTAAGCTGCTGCCGCAAATTGTAGTTCCGGCGGCTACTCTCTATCTCGTCTGGCGTTATCATGTGTCGAGCGAACTAGTTGCTCGAGAAATCTCCGTGCGGCCTTTCAACGATTGGTATATCGAACTTATTCCGCACATTCTTATGAAGATGGGCGTTGCATTGGCAAAGAAAGGGTATTACCTCAGCTTAGTGATCATCACTGTCGGCTTTGGGCTCAGGGGGTTCTCTCGCGCCATGAGCCCGATGGATAGACTCGCGGCGATTTGCGCCATGGTGTTCCTTGGATATAACTCGTTCTTGCTGTTCGCTTACGTCGCGGCCTTCGGCAAATTTGACGCCATGCGGGTAGCGTCCTTTTGGCGATACAACATGCACCTGGGCCCAATGCTGATCGCCTTCGCCGCATACGGGGCGGCTATTTTGTGGCGTCAGTATTTGGCGGCACGATGGAATTGGCGTCGGGTCAAATGGCTGCCAACGATTCTTCTTCTGGCGGCGCCTTTCGTGTTTACCAAGAAAATTCGGTTCGACAAGGCTCCCATGACAGTGCATTTCAGGACCGTGGGTGTTGCACTTCAGGCGTTGTTGACGCCTGCGGACCGATACTTTATTTCGGACCCGACTGGCTCCGGCGAATCCGCGGTAATTTTGCGTTATGAACTGGACCGGGGGGCCAAATTTGCTGGCGTTGTTAGTGCTTTTGACTCTCGTGGTTTGAAGACGTTGGAACGCATCCTTTTGAACCCGGAGCTGAACGCCATTATTGTCTTTTCCATGGACAAAGGATTTGCAGAACTCCTTGGACGGAATTTTCCGCCTGGGAGCACTTATCTTCTACGCCGCGAGGGTTTGGGGTCCTGGCGATACGTCACGTCTTGGCCGCAACCGGCGGTCAAATAGCGTCTGGATCGATGGCCGCGATTAGCGCGGCGTGATCTCGCTCGCCATGGCCTGCGGTGATCATGCGGTCATAGAGTTCCCGATTGAGCGCCGTGGCCGGCAATTCCATGCCCAGGTCTGCGGCTAGGGTCACAGCCTGGTCCATATCCTTGCGTTGGATCGTGCTTTTCGCGCCAGGCGAAAATGTCTTCTCCACCATGCGTTTACCGTGCACCTCGAGGATTCGGGAATCGGCAAATCCACCGCTTAGCGCTTCGCGGACCTTATCCGGCTCTATACCAGCCTTTCGGGCTAGCGATAGGCCCTCGGCAACGGCGCCAATGGTCAACCCGACGATGATCTGGTTGGCCGCCTTGGCGACCTGGCCGGCTCCAATGCCACCCACGTGCGTGGTCTTAGCACCCATCACGTCGAAAAGGGGTGCGGCGCGATCAATAGCGATATCGTCGCCGCCAGCCATGATAGTCAAATTGCCAGCTTCCGCGCCCATGGTGCCGCCGGACACTGGCGCATCCACGTAGGCGCCACCAGCGTCCATGACCTGCGCGGCCAGCGCCCGCGTAGTAGTCATCAGGGTCGTTCCCATGTCGATCACCAGGGTGTCCGGTTTAAGTCCCGCGAGAATACCGTTTGGGCCGGTGATGACTGACTCTACCGCGACCGTATCTGTGAGCATAAGGATCACTGTGTCAGCCTGAACTGCAACTTCGGCCGGTGTTGCCGCGCCCATCATGCCTTCGGCGACTAATTCCGCAACTGGGCCGGGCGACCGGTTGTGGACGATCATCTTTGCGCCGGCGGCTTGAAGATTGCGGGCCATGGGCTTGCCCATAAAACCTAGCCCGATGAACCCAATAGGCCGTTTGGTGAGTTCGGAGGTTTTATCAGACATATTTATTCCTTCGCGATAGGCGGGTAGAGCTGATTAAAGAGAACAAAGTAATCAGCCAATGTCCTCGACGCAATCCGGGCGTTGGGTGAATTAGAAGACAGAGACTATCGGTATAGAGGCAACTTTCAATCCGCCTGCTTGGATCGTGACGGATTAATGCGTTTGTTAGGCACGCTTCCAATAAGGTTGGTGAAAGTCCACCGTCGTGTCGTTTGGGAAAATTCTTTAAAATGGGTTTTTTCTATCTTGAAGGTATTCAGCAGCGGCCCAACCTTTCCGTTGCTCTCATGCAGAACATAGATTCTAAGTTTAGCAACTTAGAAAAATTATCGTCTTGGTAGAAATTCTACTTTGAGTGGATCCAAACAATTGGTGATGAGGTTCAGAATTCCTGTTTGGATAGAAAAGAACGAATTTCAAAGAGGGTTTCCGCAAGGCCTAGCCGCCGCACATTAACACTGGGTGGGAAGGCGCTGAGCAGGCGGCTCGGTAGGGCACGGTCCAGCATGACAAATACACCCCGATCACCCTGACGACGGAGAAGGCGGCCATAGGCCTGCTTGAGTTTAAGCCGGGTTAGCATTTCGTCGTAGGCTCGCCCGCCAAAGGCGTTTTTTCGGGCCCGGTGCAGGATTGTTGGGCGTGGCCAAGGGACACGATCGAAGGCGATCAGACGCAGCGAGCGGCCGGGCACGTCAACCCCGTCGCGCACGGCGTCCGTNCCCAGTAGGCAGGTGTTCTCCTCCGACCGAAAGATATCGATGAGCGTGCCCGTATCCATGGCTTCCACATGCTGGGCTAACAAAGGCAGGTTGGCTGCCTCCAATGACGGCGAGATCCGTTCGTACACGGCGCGCAATCGATGTATAGCCGTGAACAGGCCTAAACCNCCGCCACCCGCGGCCAAGAACAACTCACGATAAGCGGCAGATACCTCGTCCACACTGTTGCGGCTGACATCGCCGATAACATAAATCTGGGTTTGGCCTGCGTAGTCGAANGGGGAGGGATGCGCGGCCCGATGGATCTCTGCCTTGATATGGCCCGCTCCGACGCGAATGTCCGCATTGGCCCAGCTATTGGTAGCCTCATCTGTCACGTGATCGCGTAGGCTGGCGGAAGTGACCAGAACTCCGTGTNNTGGTTCGAACACGGTTTCGGCCAATGGCTGCGTGGGGTCGAGCCAATGCCGAAAGAACCCCACATCCACATCGCGCCCGCGATCTCGAGAAACCCCGAACCAGTCAACGAAGAGCTCCGGGGTGTCGCCGGACAATGCGGTTAGCATGGCGCGCCAGGCGGCCAAGGGCTGCAGGCCTCGNCGGGTCAATGACTTGGCTAGGCCATGAACGCGCGCCCGGGTTGCCGAGTCCAGATCTTCCGCTTCGTCGTCTAGGCGTGCTAGTAGACTCCTGCTCAGCTCGAGCAAGGGGGCTTCCAAACGCTGCAATGCCAAATCNAGGAGTGCCGCGGCNTGCAGGAGGCCATCGACTGGCGTGCGGGTGTCCGTTTCCATGTCATAAAAAGTATCCTCATTGTCGTCACGGGCGTAAACCTGTTGGCGGACAAGCGCCAAGAAAGTCTCCGTCGGGCCCGCGGGTTTGCCNCCACCCAGTCGTTGGCTCCAGCCTGCGCCGGGAAGCGCGCGTGCCGCGCTGAGAACTTCATCGACGCATTCCTGTGCCTTGTCGTCTTCAGAGATAAGATCGCCGACCCGGTCCGGGAGGCTACGACCGCGGCCCTGGCTGCCATTACGCGCTCGGTCCGGGCCGACTAACCATCGTCTGAGATCTGACGTCTCTCGCCCCGATAAGTGCGCCGAAAAAGCGCTGTCTGCGGCATCGAACAGGTTATGACCTTCATCGAAAACATATCGTTGCGGCAGTACACCCTCCTCTCCGCCGCCCATTGCCGCCTGGACCATCACCAAAGCATGATTAGCTACGACGATATCCGCTGTTCTGGCCTTCCGGACGGTCCGTTCGATGAAGCACTTGCGATAGTGATCGCAGGCTGAGTATATACATTCTCCGCGCGTATCCGTCATTTCCACGGTCAGGCCTGATCCCAGTAGTTCCACCAGCCAGGACGGAAAGTCGCCGCCAAACATGTCGCCGTCTCGGGTTGCCGCCGCCCAGCGGGTAATTAANCCNAGACNAATGGCATCCGGCGTGNTGCGGCCTGGAAGGCGGGAAACTGCGTCGGCAAGGTTCAAAAGACAGAGGTAGTTTTCCCTNCCCTTACGGATCACNATCCTAGCGTCTTTCTCAATGTTAGTNGGCCACAGACGGTCTAGTTCTGAATCCAACTGGCGTTGCAAGTTCCGGGTGAAGGTGGAGATCCATACGGTGCCCTGGTTGCGCTCAGCCCATAGGCTTGCGGGGGCCACGTAACCCAGAGTTTTGCCAACACCTGTTCCGGCTTCTGCCAGGACTAGATGTGGCTCTCCGCGATTGTTGCGCGGATGAAACGCCATCGTGCAGGTCTCTGTGAAGTCTCGCTGACCCTGACGTTTCTCGGCGCCGCCGCCGAGTAATTCATCTAGGCGGTCTAGAGAGTCGCGAGGCGGTATCATTTTATTGTCTGGCGGCGGTTCAGGTTGGGTCTCTTGCCAGTCGGGCAGACGTGTCCAGACTCGCAGCCCCTGATTTGCTGCGCTGGCGCGCACGCCTTCGGGCGCGCCGAGTGCTGTCAGAACGGCCGGTCCCCAGGCCCACCCGGATTGGACCATGACTGTGGCGATGGCGATAGCATCCTCTCCGCCGCGTCGATCATCTCCCAGGTCTGATAGCATAGCTCTCGCTGAGGCTATTAATGAAACGGCCGCGCTTTCGGTCGATGATGGTAACGCCTGGCCNAGTGCCTCGGCGATACCNAGGGGTGTTGGCAACGCAAATCGGGCTGGGTAGGTGAATGCAAAAAGTTCAAGAATATCCAGAGCTGGAAAGGGCGCTGTGTATAGGCGGCGGGCGGTCGAACGCGCGTGACAAACGATTGGGGTCACGGTGTTCCCAATCCGATCCCGTGCGGTTTCAGAGTCAATGTGTTCGATCTCGCCATCCGGACTCAGCCAAGCGCACGATTTTAGGCCCGCTACGATGGCAGGTTGCTGAGGTAGTTTGATTTGGGGATCGGCGGAGGCCATCTGCCCCGATTACCGCTCCCACGCGGGCCCGTCAAGGGGGTGATACTGAGAGGATTCGAATGACGAAATCCTGCTAAATCGACTTCAGCTGGCTGCACTTGAACCTTTGGAAGCCGGCTGCAGCAGGCCTGAGCAAATTAAGATTATGCTATCTTGCGAATTTTGAAATTTTGGCTTATGTCCAATGCACCTTGAAGATAAATCGTGCCTGGAGATCATTTAGGTATGTTCGAGAAAAATAATAACAAGATCGATATCGGTGACCGTTTCGTGAAAACCGACGAACCGTCGACGGTATGGATCGTCGCCGGNTCAGGNAGCCCNGTGGCCTCAATTCCTCACTATCAAGTCGTTAGGGAGGGATATACCAGCCGTATGCGCACCTTATCCGAACAGGTCCTGCTGGATACGGCNTTTTACCACCGCATAGAATAAAAGTTTTCTTAATGTCATCACAACGGTGATCCTCGTGCCGATTTAGTTTCCGCCTATATTCAGCTGATAGTCTCTCGAAAAGTCGCGGTTAGTCTGTAATCGGTTAAGAGAACAGTTCATACGCGGGTCGCCTAATGGGTATCGACCGGGGTAAGCTCGTTTTGAATGACAAGCGCAGCGGCTACGTCGCGGGCGGGGGCGGCGGCCAACGGCTTACCATTGGCCGCGTGGACCGCATAGACAGGAACTCCGTTCAGCTCCGTCTGTTTGATATAGGCGATTTTGTTTAGGCCCCAGTGGGCAAAGGTGTTGCCGCTCATAGCGGAAGATGACCTGAATGCGTTAATATCTTTTCTCATGATAGACTCCTGTATCATCCCCCTCGTGAGGTCAGCACAATATAATTGCGTCGGGAGCGGCTATTCGACGTCAATCGTTTTGGTTGCCTTCTTCCCCGCCTTGCCGCGATTGGAGATAGGCACCGTGCGCACTTCGGGCTCTGGCACGATGCGTTCCAGGTCAACGTGCAACAGACCATTGTCAATATCGGCGCNTGTGACNTCGATGCCCTCTGCCAGGACGAAGCTCCTTTGGAACTGGCGAGCGGCGATACCCCGATAAATATATACGCGATCCGCTTCGTCAGCCTGACGNCCCCGAATCATCAATTGATTGTCCTCGATAGTTACCATTAAGTCATCCACAGAGAAGCCGGCTACAGCTAGTGTAATACGCAAGCCATTTTCGCTAGTCTGTTCGATATTGTAGGGAGGGTATCCCTCTGCAGAAGTGCGTGAGGCACGGTCCAGGATTTGTTCCAGATGCTCGAAACCCAATAGCAGCGGACTGTTGAAAGCGGTCATGCGCGCCAAGGTGTGCTCCTCTTTTCGGTGAGCGAGTACTTGGGTATGGGCCCTTACATTAAAAGCACCCAAAGCTTTGGCCTATTATGCGCCAAACTTATGTTACTAGATTTGGGAGGTTTTCGCGCGAAGTCAACTTGTGAACGCATCCCGAAATAACCCGCGCAATAGTAAGACCCACTTGATCTTATCTCTGCTATTGCATCCTCATTTCGCCTCTATTTTCTTAAAGCCATTATGGCCGGTGATGGCGTCTAACAGCAGACAGTTTATTTNGCTTTTATTGGTGAATTGAAACGCGCCTTGGGCGGCCTTTTGACNTAGATCGTCAAGAGGGCCTTNATTATGGGATAAATCAGTGGTTCCAAGACGCCGCCCAGCGCAAGTTTTACGTGAGGCGATTAGATAGGTTTGTACGACTCGACCCAGAGACACATGTCTTGGATTTCCAGAAAATATCTACAGTTGACACTACCTTTTTCAGTATCGTCCAAGCTCTTCATAGGTCGTTTATATCGAAGATGTCTTATCAGACTAAAATGATAGAAAAATGACGACGCTACCTATTAGGTNAGGCCTTCCTTCCTTGTCCAAGCCAGCGCTTGGTCAAGGCTTTTGCCGAACTGTGCCAGCATTTTGTTAATGGTCGCCTCTTCAATGATCAACGGTGGGCAGAAACCTATTGAATCGCCCATTGCTCGGATCAGCAACCCGTTCTCCTCGCACAAAGCCTGGATTTTGGGGCCAACCTTAGCCGCTGGATCAAAGCACTGGCGATTGTCGCTGTTGGCCATCACCTCAACGCCGGCCAAAAGCCCTACACCACGCACTTCGCCCACCAAGGGATGGTCTGCGAATTCCCTTAGTCCCGCCTGCATTATGGGGCCGACCCGCCGCACATGGCCTACTATGTCGCGTTCTTCATAAATTTTCAGGGTCTCCAGGGCCACGGCAGCGGGCACGGGATGGCCCGAATAGGTATAGCCATGGCTGAACCCACCCAAATCGCCGCTCTGGTCTCGGATTGGNGCATAGAGGTCATCGCTGATTAGCAACGCTGANATNGGTAAGTAAGACGATGACAAGGCCTTGGCGCAGGTCAGCAAGTCCGGNTTAATGTTAAAAGTCTGGCTACCCCACATGTTCCCCGTGCGTCCGAAGCCGCATATCACTTCATCGGCTACCATCAAGACGTTGTATTCTCTCAAGACTTTCTGAATTTTCTCGAAGTAGGTTGCCGCCGGCACAATNACGCCGCCCGCGCCCATCACCGGTTCGGCGAAAAAGGCGGCAANCGTGTCCGGGCCCTCATCTTGGATCAACTTCTCCAAGTTGTTGGCGCAGCGTGTCGCGAAGACCTCTTCCGTTTCACCNTCTTCGCCGTATTTGAAGAAATGCGGGCAATCGGTTCGCAGGACTCGGTCNGNGACNGGCAGNTCGAAAGCCATATGCATGCGTGCTAAACCGGTTAGNCTTGCCGANGCTATGCCAGTGCCATGGTAAGCGTTCTCTCGTGCGATGATCTTTTTCTTTTCCGGCTTTCCGATAGCATTGTGGTAGTACCAAATGAATTTAATGGCCGTGTCGATGGCTTCTGAGCCCGAATTTTGGAACACGGCCTTGCCCAGTCCCCCTGGTGCGATACCGACGAGTTTCTCCGCCAGATCGATGACCGGCGGCGCAGTCTTGTGCGCGAACGTGTGGTAGTAGGGTAGCTCGCGGAGCTGTTTTGTCGCCGCATCCACAAGGCGCGGTTCATTAAAGCCCAGCGATACGCACCAGAGCCCCGCCAGGCCCTCGATGAACTCCTTGCCGTCATCGTCGTAGACGTGGACGCCGTCACCCCTGGAAATGATCCTGGGACCCTTCTCCTCGTGGGCTTTGAGGTCGGTTTGGCCATGAATGTGATAGGCGATGTCCCGAGCTTCAGCGGAATTGGGCGCGATAGGCATGTTATATCTCCGGCATTCTGCATCAGCGGCGCAAACGCACCTGAAGCATGGAATCTATCCTAGCTCGCGTGCCGGTCCAAGCTCTTTGCCGGAATTTACGACCTTCGAAACCGTTGCATGGTGCGCGACGGTATGCCACGTCACCTCAGGAACTAGGAATTAAGCCTAATCCATCCCCTCGGCGCCGAAGCTCAGCGGCTGCAGGAGGCTAGCGACTATGTGGAAGCCACTGACATTTTTGCTCATGTCCTTGCGAGCCTTTGGTATCAACTGGCCCTAGTGTTCGGTAATTNGTTTCCGGTGAATGGGACGGGAGTTCAGACCAAGTTGCGCCACGCGCTTGACAGAACCGCCGGTTGACAAAAGATCGCCTATGCCGGACGCTATTCCTATGGCGACAAAAGTATGACTATGGAAAAATCTAACGCCGTCGAATCACTCGCGGCTCTAGCCCAAGAGACTCGCCTCGATATCTTCCGGACACTTGTGGAGTATCAGCCCGCTGGCCTGCCGGCAGGAAAGATCGGGGAAATGCTTGAGTTGCCTGGCGCCACTCTCTCGTTCCATCTGAATCAATTGAAACAGGCTGGACTGATCACGTCGATTCGGGAGGGGCGCTCGTTAATTTATTCGGCAAATACCGGCGCCGTCGATGAACTTGCTCAGTACTTGCAAGAAGATTGTTGTTCAAAGTCTCTTGACGGCTGAATATATTCGCTGATGTCAGAATTACAGACTACCTNTCGCCATGCACTGCTGACCATGGGCCAACTACAGATGAGGTTCTAGCCGACATGCTGGGCATGTCTGAGGGCGAACGCGAAGATACGCGCAAACGGGGGCTGATTTATTTTCGCCCAAGAAGAGGAATTTTTCATGTCGGTGACGGTGACTTTTGTCGGCTCGGGAGACGCGTTTGGCGCCGGAGGACGGTTTCAGACCTGTATCATGGTCGACGCGCCGGGGACGCGGTTTGTTATCGACTTCGGCGCCTCGTCCCTGGTTGCGCTCAACAAGATGGGGATCGAGCACAACTCCATCGACACAATTGTTCTGACCCATTTCCACGGCGATCATTGCGGCGGTATACCCTTTATGCTTATGGACGCCATGCTAGGTGCAAAACGCCAGATGCCTCTGACTATTGCAGGACCGCGCGAAACGGAAAAGAAGCTGGGGGCCGTAAACGAAGCCTTGATGCCCGGTATGAGCGTGATGACGCCCAAGTTCGATCTCAAATACGTGGAAGTCGAAGTTATGACCCCAACCNTNGTGGGGGACCTATCGATCACGGCCTATCCAGCCTATCATACCGGCGGAACCAACCCCACGTCGGTACGCGTCGAAGTGGCGGGCAAGGTGATTTCCTATACGGGAGACGGCGCCTGGACCAAACACATGTCTAAGCTGGCCGAGGACGCCGACCTGTTCATCTGCGAATGCTATTTCTATCAAAAGCCGATNCGGTTTCATATGAACTATCCGGATATTCGGGAGCACAGGGGCGAGCTTAATTCGAAGCGCACTATTTTGACACATTTCAGTCGCGAAATGATGTTACACAAGGATGATGTTTCCGAAGAGACAGCCTATGACGGGCTTGTCGTCGAACTCTAAGACGAAGAAGACGTTCAATGANCAGANGNTTCGGCATCAACGATTTNANCCGCATGGGCTGATTGGTAATGCCCGCGAGATNAGACGNCCCGAGTGTNGCNTTCGTTGCCATAAACAGGNTNANGGCTGAACGCCGAGCCGTTTTCCCGTCTNGGGAAAGGTGTTAATCTGCTNCACATGACGGTGCAATCCTATTGGTGTGAACGCGCGCTTCTCCCGGATGGCTGGGCCGATGCGGTGCTAATTGAGGTCGACGTCGCCGGCAACATCATCGCTGTAACATCAGATACGGACGCTGGAGACGCTGATCGCATTGACGGTGTTGTTCTTCCCGGCATGCCCAACATACACAGCTACGCCTTTCAGCGCGCCGCTGCGGGGCTGACCGAGCGGCGCGTTTCGGGCGCTGGTGCGGACGATAGTTTCTGGACATGGCGCGAAGTCATGCATGGTTTTGTCACCGGTCTTACGCCGGAAGACAACCAAGCCATCGCCGCCCAGCTATACGTAGAGATGCTGAAGGCTGGCTACACGGCTGTTGGTGAATTTCATTATTTGCACCTGGACCCCGACGGTGAGCCTTATGCAGACCGGGCGGAGATGAATCACGCAATCACTCGCGCCGCGGCACAAGCCGGCATTGGTCTCACGCATCTACCAGTCCTCTACTCCGTTGGAGGTTAGGGTGGTCTCGAACCTAATGACGGGCAACGCCGTTATATTCTCGAGGTCGAAGACTTTCTTAATCTGGTTGGTGGGCTGATCAGCATCCATAAAGACGACCCGTAGGTCCGTATAGGTATCGCGCCCCACAGTGTCCGACAAGTGCCCGCTGAGCCCCTGGCTGCGGCTTTTGTCGGGTTTACGGAATTGGCGCCAGACGGTCCCATTCACATCCACGCCGACGAACAGGTCAAGGACGTTGACGAGCACGTGACTTACGCCGGGGACCGTCCCGTGGCTTGGCTATTGGACAATTCTGACGTGGATGGACGTTGGTGCCTTGTCCATGCGACCCACCTAAACGCCGGCGAAGTTAGTGGTCTTGCCCAATCGGGCGCAGTGGTCGGGTTGTGCCCTACGACCGAGGGCAATCTGGGCGATGGCCTGTTTCCATTCCTTGAATACCTAAACGCCGGCGGTATCTGGGGTGTCGGGTCAGATAGCCATGTGTCCGTCAGCCCGTTGGAAGAGCTTCGCTGGCTGGAATATGGCCAGCGACTGATTAGCCGAACCCGCAACATCGCTGCCTTTGACACGGGTGGGTCCACGGGCGCGCGACTGTTTGCTGATGCGTTAGCGGGCGGCGCCGAGGCGCTCGGCCGACCCATCGGTGCCATCGCAACCGGGAAACGCGCTAATCTTGTGGTGCTCGACCCGGAACATCCGCAGCTTTTTGGTCGAAGTGGTGACACACTGGTTGATGCCTTGATCTTTACCGGCAACGTCAATCCCGTGAAGCATGTTCTCTGTGGCGGGCGTTGGGTTATTCGTAGTGGCCGGCATGGGGCGGAGGACCAAATCGCCACGGCTAACCGAACCGCCATGACCCGTCTCATCGCCAGGCCCTTGAAAGGCTAACGCGGCATCCCTAAGGTGAAGCGTTCACGGAGACGGGACGCCCATGAACACAGCCATTGCGCCGCGCACGCCCAAACAGGAACGCTCCGCCCGGTTATCCATGGGCTTTTCGTGCATTGGGCATACCTATGCGCATCTGTTCACGCCGATCTTTTTCACTCTTGTGCCACTGGCGTTGGAGGCCGAATTTGGGCTGAGCCACGGTGAGACGGTGGCCTTGATTTTTTTAGGCAACTTGTTGTTCGGCCTAGCCGCGCCGATCGCCGGCTGGCTAGCTGACCGGTGGACAGC
This sequence comes from Magnetovibrio sp., assembly GCA_002709525.1. GTDB lineage: Bacteria > Pseudomonadota > Alphaproteobacteria > Rhodospirillales > Casp-alpha2 > UBA3470. Next base: position 12,877 of record PARE01000021.1, read on the forward strand.
GACCGGTATGATGGCCATCTTCTATATCGGTACGGGCGCGGCTATGATAATGTGCGGCACGGCAGAAAGCCCGCTGGGGCTCGGGTTCTGGCTCGCCATGACCGGGTTGTTCGCCTCGATTTATCATCCGGTGGGGGTTGCCTGGTTGGTTCGAGAATCGGTTAACACGGGCACCGTTTTAGGCATCAACGGCATCTTCGGGTCCTTAGGCACGGCGGTGGCCGCTTTGTTGGCGGGCTGGCTCATGCACCATTATGGCTGGCGTTCGGCCTATATTTTTCCGGGCATAGTCGTGATGATGACGGGGGTGGTGTTTACTGCTTTTCTGGTCAAGGGCGTGATAATAGAATGTAAGATGGACCGCAAGCCGCCGCCGCCTCCATCGACGCGTAGTGAGACTCTGCGAGTTTATGCCATCCTTGTAGTGACCCTAGCTTGCGGCGGGCTCATCTACAACGCCACTAACCCCGCACTACCCAAGGCCTTCGCGTTGGATTTTGGCGCCGATGAGAACGGGGTGCTCATGGTTTCCTATCTCATCAGCCTGGTCTACGCCTGCGCCACGGTCCTGCAAATAATCGGCGGTCGCTGCGCAGATAAATTCTCACCACGACGCGTATATTTCATCGGGTATTTGCTGCAAGTGCCTATCCTTATGGCCTTTGGCATGTTTGACGGGCCGACCATTGTCTTGATTGCCATCATCATGACCGGTCTTAACACCGCCATCCAACCAGCCGAGAATATCCTCATCGCGCGCTACACGCCCGTCAGCCGGCGCGGCCTAATCTTCGGGTTGAAGTTTGTAGTCGCTATTGGCATCTCAAGCCTAGGCGTCCTGCTGGAGGGTTTCATGTTCGATCTCATAGGTGGCTTCCTGTGGTTATTTGTCGTTCTGGGGCTCTTGGCTGCCATTGGCGCTGTGGCAGCGTTGCTGCTGCCGAGCGAATCGACCGCCGCGATCCCGCAACCAGCAGAGTAACTTGCATCAAGAAAGGCATTCGTATGACTGGCATTATAATAGATCGTTTGGATCATCTCGTTCTCACCGTCGCCGACATCGACGCTACTTGCGACTTTTACGCCCGGATTTTGGGCATGGAAAGGATCACCTTTTCCGGTGGTCGTACGGCCCTCTCTTTTGGTCGCCAGAAGATAAATCTGCACCCAGCCGGCAACGAATATGATCCTAAGGCGATGACGCCCATGCCTGGCTCTGGTGATCTCTGCTTCATTGCCACCACGCCTATTGATGACGTGATCGCACACCTTGATGCCGAGGAAGTGGAGATCATTGACGGGCCCGGCCCAAAGACCGGAGCCACAGGCCCGATCAACTCGGTGTACTTCCGGGATCTGGATGGCAATTTGATCGAGGTATCTAACTATGTATAACCATGAAGGGGCCTGGACGCTGACCATAATAGATTTCTACTCTGATACAAAAGCCAAACCATCTATCGCCATGCGCGGGACTAACCAATTTAGCGTGCTCAATCCGTAATGGGCCCGCTGCCTACCCGGTGGTTTGGCCGTGCCCCGCCGGAGACAGCCATGCAGGGAACTATCTCATCCGGCCGGGGCGCATCGGCGACCATCACGGTCATCGTGTCGAAATGATCGAAGGACCGGGCCTCATCTTTGTGGCCCAATGATAGATCGATGCGTGTGCCCAAGGCCGCCAGCTTGGCGTTCGATGGGATCAGCGCAGCGCCACCGCCGACTGCGGAGCACATGGGCTTGCCCAGCTTTGGGTGGATCATGGCACTGCCTTATTCCACATCGCCGCCAATCCCAACGATGGCTGCTTTTCCATAACTCTTCGGCGAGTTGGTCAACATCCGCACCGCGTCGTCCATGAGCTGTTCGCCCAATTTCCCACCCATGTCAAACAGCGCAGATAGGTCTTCGACTAGCTTCTTCGCGAAGGAATTACGAATAACCGCCAGGGCGGCCACGCGGGTGATTGGATTGCAGGTCGCCCCGTGCGCGTCAGTGTTGATGGTTTCCACAATTTGTAGGGTTTTAAGTGCGTTCATAGTGATCCCCGTGTGGCTATGGGAGCCATTGCTAACGAGTCCGGTTCATTCCGCCGCGAGTGCCTGATCCAAGTCGTAAATCAGGTCTTCTGCTGTTTCCAAGCCGATGGACAGCCGTATCACGTCGTCGTCAGCGCCGGCGCCCGCGCGTTGCTCATCGGTAAGTTGGCGGTGGGTAGTTGAGGCGGGATGCAAGACCAATGAACGCGTGTCACCCACGTTGGCGAGATGAGAGAAAAGGTTGACGTTCTGCACCAGACTAACGCCGCCCTCGTAACCGCCTTTTACACCGAAGGTAAAAACTGAACCCGCGCCCCGGGGCATGTATTTTTCTGCAAGCGTCTTATACGGGCTGGAGTCAAGGCCCGCATAGGACACCCAGGCCACGTCCGGGTGGCCATCCAGAAAATTTGCTACCGCCAGTGCGTTGGCAATATGGCGATCCATACGGAGATGCAGCGTCTCCATGCCGGTGATGGTATAGAACGCATTTTGCGGCGACATGCAGGGACCGAAGTCACGCAGTCCAACAGCACGGGCCTTCATAGTAAATCCAAAATCGCCAAAGGTCTCGGCGAAGGTTAGGCCATGATAGGCCGGATCCGGCTCAGTCATCGTTGGGAATTTATCGTTCTGAGCCCAATTGAATTTGCCGGACTCTATAAGGGCCCCACCCAAGGACGTGCCGTGGCCGGAAAGGAACTTGGTCGTCGAATGGACGATCAAGTCGGCCCCCCATTGGAAGGGCTGACAGAGATAAGGCGTCGCAAGGGTATTGTCGACGATGAGTGGAATGCCCGCGTCTTTAGCGACGGCTACGATAGCCTCAAGATCGACCACCACGCCGCCCGGGTTGGCCAGGACTTCGATGAAGATGGCCTTGGTCTTGGGGGTGATGGCGTTCTTAAAGTTTTCTGGATCTAAGGGATCGACGAAATGGCAGGTCCAGCCGAGGCGGTTGAAGCTAACACCGAACTGAGTGATGGAACCGCCATAGAGATTGCGTGACGCGATAAATTCGTCGCCTGGTTCCAAAAGAGTGAAAAAAGCCAGGAATTGTGCCGCATGACCGGATGAGGCGCAAACCGCAGCGCGGCCTCCCTCTAAGTTAGCGATCCGCTCCTCCAGGACTGATACTGTGGGATTAGTGAGGCGTGAATAGATAAAGCCGAATGATTGCAGGTTGAACAGATCGGCGGCATGGTCGACGTCGTCGAAGACGTATGAGGTGGATTGGTATATGGGCGTGCTCCGTGCGCCGGTAACCGGGTCGGGCTGTGCGCCAGCGTGGATGGTTCGCGTCTCGAATCCATATTCGTGTTGCGCGTTGAGTCGCCTGTTATCGCTCATGATGTTTGTTCCAGTTCGTGTGTCATTTGCGCGCTAAAAGAGGCTTTCTATATCTTCCGCGAAAACGCTTAGAATTTGAGATCGAAGGCCATTTAGAGCGTCCGCGCGGGGAAAGAAATAACCTGCTACGACATCGGTGCTGCGTAGCTCGTCTCTAAGGATTCCGACGATGAGATACATCATGGCCCTTCCGGCTCAGGCGGACAGCTTCCGCCGCTTGGACGTGATGATGCCAGAATTGACTCCGCTCCAGCTCAGTTCTCCGAACAGCCGCCCGTATTCGATTTTCGGACAACGGTCCATGATTACCGTGAGGCCGGCTGCCTTGGCACGGGCGGCCGCATTGTCGTTGCGGATGCCAAGCTGCATCCAAATCACCCTGATCTTCTTTTCGGATGCGATGGGCAAAATATCATTGACGACAGCACCGGCGGCTTCGGAATTGCGGAAGATGTCTATCATGTCAACCGTGCCCGGGATTTCGGCCACGCTAGCGTAGCAGGGCTCGCCCAGGATTTCTTTACCAGCCTGGCCCGGATTAAGGGGGATGACCTTGTAGCCTTTCCCCTGTAGATACTTCATGGCAAAATTCGAAGGCCGGACCCAGTTGGGACTAGCGCCAACCATAGCGATGGTTCGCACCTCCCTCAAAATACGCCTCATATGGGCGTCGTCATAACTTAGTTCACTCATGCGATGGCCTTTATTGGGTAGACATTGTTTATGCCGCGTTTACCTATTAAGAGAAACCGCCAAAGTACTGCCATCATCCTCAACTCCAGCCTTAGCCCAGCTGGAATACATATTTTACTAAAGGCCATGGATTGCCACTACTATGAACCGGACATCGTCTTGTCTACTTGTCCTCCCACATGGGCATTGGCTGCTTATCAATGAAGGCGTCGATGCCGGCGCGGGCATCATTGTCTTGCATGTTAGAAGTAATGGCCTGAGTCGCTTCGGCGTAGGCAGCCTCCAGGCCTCTCTCGATCTGCGTGTAAAATAATTTTTTGCCCCGACTCACGGCTGACCGCGACTTTGACGCGATCTTGCCTGCCAGATCATCTATGGCGGTGTCCAATTGACTTTTTGGCACCACACGATTGACCAACCCCCAGCGCTCCGCCATGCTCGCGTCGATCAGATCACCGGTCATCAGCATCTCCATTGCTTGCTTCCGGGGCAGGTTCCGGGTCACAGCGACCATAGGGGTCGAACAGAACAGACCCAGATTTACGCCGGAGGTGCCAAATTTCGTGTCCTCTGCGCAAATCGCCAGATCACATTGCGCCACCAACTGGCATCCGGCTGCGGCGGCAGAACCATGGACCTTTGCAATAACGGGCTGCGGGATCTTCGTCAACGTCGTCATAATTTGGGAGCATTGGGTAAACATAGCCTTCATGGGCTCGGGACCCGGGTCGTCGCGCATCTCCCTTAGGTCGTGCCCGGCGCAGAACGCCCTGCCCGCTCCGGCCAGAATGACCACGCGTGTCACCTCGTCAGTCATCAGTCTATCTAGTTCCGTCTGCAAAGCTGTCATTAATTCGCTGGAAAGCGCGTTGAAAGAATGGGGACGATTCAGGGTCAGCGTGGCCACGCCATCAGTGTCGGATCGCAGCAACACGAGTTCATTGGGCAGCGGCGCTAATGTCATAAAACGCTCCATCGTTCAGATAAGCACTTTATGTTGATTTCTGGCGGGCAGGAACGCAAGGGGTTTTACCAAAGTATTGAGCTGGGTTTATAGCCAAGTTAAAAGTATAAAAAGTCTGCTAACAACCGAATAATCGAGTGATATGAACCTTAATGACGGTTTAATAGCCTGTGGCCAGCCGCGCGAGATCATGCGGGCTGATCAGCACACCGCCGGTTCTCTGACGGTGTCCCGACGTGGGCGACTTGGTCACCGGTTGGTTAACCAGGAACAACGTCGCCAGACGAAAATCGAGGCCTTCGTCATCTATGCCTTCGCCTAAAAACACGACCTCGTCCGACTGCAATAACGAAATTGATCGGACGTGACTTGGCTGCAGTAACTGTCGATGACTTTAACCGAATTTTGGATAAGGATCTCTCCTGGGCCTATGATATTGGTATGCGGGCTCAATCGGTCGGCGATGGCGAAGCAGTGATCAGACCCGAATTCGCTGAAGAGATGTTGCGCCCTGGCGGGACCGTAGCCGGGCCCTTCTTGATGGCGCTCGCAGACGCCGCAATGTACGCTGCCGTGATGGGTAAGCTGGGCATGGTCAAAATGGCGGTAACGTCTAACCTCAATATCAATTTTCTGCAGCGTCCTAACCCTGGCGCCTTGTTGGCTAAGGCCCGAGCACTGAAGATCGGTAAGAGGCTCGCTATGCTTGACGTTATTATCTACTCTGAGGGTTATGATGAGCCTGTTGCGCATGCCACGGGCACCTATTCGCTGCCGAAAATAAACTCATGAGACTGTAATTGCGGTATAGTAATACCGCAATTGTAAGTATAGGAAATATTTGACGTTTTCCTCATTGACTTAGGGAATATTGCTGACATAATCCGCCCGTTCCGATCTATTGGGATTGCCCCGGAGCCAGTATTTAGTTGATTTGAGAGGACGGCATGAAGACCTACTCTGCGAAACCCTCCGACATTAAGAGGAAGTGGTATGTCATTGACGCCGACGGTTTGGTTCTAGGTCGAATGGCAGCGGTGATCGCGACCCGCCTGCGCGGTAAGCACAAGACGATTTACACCCCCCACATGGATTGCGGTGATAACATTATCGTTATCAACGCCGAGAAGGTAAAGTTGACCGGCAACAAGCGGACAGACAAAACTTACTACTGGCATACAGGCTATCCAGGTGGGATTAAGAGTCGCACGGCTGGCTCTATCCTGGATGGCAAACATCCTGAACGGGTCGTTGAGAAGGCTGTCGAGCGGATGGTTAGCCGCAACCCTCTAGGCCGAAAGCAAATGAATAAACTTCACGTGTACGCTGGCACCGAGCATCCTCATGATGCCCAACAGCCGGAGGTCCTCGATGTGGCCGCGATGAATTTAAAGAACAAGAGGAGCGCCTGAGCATGGCCGACGAACCCGTCACCCTCGAAAACCTGAAAGAAGCTATGAAAGATAACGCTACTGCCGAGCAGATAGAGGCCGATGCAACGGTTAAAGCCGATGCTGTCTCCATCGACGCGGATGCGGCTCCGACCGAGGCGTTAGCCGATGAGACGCGTGTCCATGTGCAGAAATTGGATGAGCATGGCAGGTCCTACGCCACTGGCAAACGGAAGGACGCTGTCGCCCGGGTTTGGATCAAGCCGGGCGCTGGCCGCATCACTGTGAATGGCCGTGAGGTCGATCGCTATTTTGCACGCCCGGTGTTGCGCATGCTGATCAACCAGCCGTTCGATGTCGTTGATCGCTCCGGTCAGTATGATGTGCTATGCACGGTCAAGGGCGGAGGTCTCTCAGGCCAGGCCGGCGCTGTGCGGCACGGGATCTCCAAGGCTTTGACCCTCTATGAGCCGGCGCTCCGCCCAGTCCTCAAAAAAGAGGGTTTTCTCACCCGGGACGCACGGGTGGTGGAACGTAAAAAATACGGCCGTCGCAAGGCTCGCCGGAGTTTTCAGTTCTCGAAGCGCTGAGGCATTTGAAAGAGCACTCAATGTCTATGTTTATGGCAAGATGCAGTTCTTGGACTGTGCCTTTATCTAATTGTTAATAATAGAAGTATTACCCCTGCCGAAGTATCTTCATCTGTCACCAATGAGGCGTAAAGTGGTCTATGTGGCTGAAGATATCAACGTACGCAGCACTTGCGACGTGGATGATAGCAAGCTCACGTAGCTAGAAAAACGACTAAAATCACAGGCCATGGCGCAACGAAGCATATTGGGGTTCGAAAGTTAAATAACTCACATCTGTGGGTTCACTAAAATGAGCCCACTCGAGAGCTATGATTTTCCGCTACATATAAATTTTTGGTGATGAATTAAAGAGGAAGAGTGGAGGTTGAGAGCAGTGGCCTTGGGGGCAGGTTTTTTTGACGTAGGGAGATACGATGTCACGGGCCCAAGCCGAAACGAAATCGTTTTTGGCACATAAATCAGCTTTATGGCAGGTATTTTATCTTTAAAAGGGGGTTATTCGGGCAGCCCACTAAAGACCATTCCCAAAAGCTTAGGCAGTTGTGTGCGAGCATCGGAGCGATTTGTATCGTAGACCGCATGGACCTCAGGTGCAGCCTCGCGATCTAGCTTGATTGACCAGAGTGTGGAAATCTCCGTTGGCAGAAAACCGTAGCGAACGTCGATGACACGGTTGCTGTCGGCTGGGGCCTTGGCGTTGAAATTTTGGCTGAAACGGCGAAAGCGTGAGATGTCTAGGGCCTGTTGTGACTCGGGGTTAAGCCACGGAAAATCCCGTTTAACATCTAGCTTGGCTACCTGCGTCCCGGCAAAGTATTTTGCCCAAGGGCCGGGCCGAACGGCGTCCACGTGGAAGCTGTCTGCGGTTTCATAAACTGTGCGCCACAACAGGATGTTTCCGAATGTCGGTTTGGCAATGACGCGCGAGGGTACGTGGCCCCGGCTTTTCGCGAGGGTGTTGGCCATCGACAGGGCCGAGTGGTGCTGCAAAGTGCCGAGCAGCAAATAGAGTACCGCCCAAACCAGTGCGCCACGGGCCCATCGGTGATCCTTGCGGAGGATGCTAGTCAACACAAGGCCCACAACGGGGATAGTGAACAATGGGTCTATCACCGAGATGATGTTCAGGGCGAAACGCACATCGCTGAAGGGCCAGAATAGAAGCGTACCGAAGGATGTTGCTGCATCCAAAATGCCATGGGTCGCATAGCCCAGGGCGCAGAAAAGCCATATTTCAAAGAACCCCAAGGCTAACCAGCGACGCGCCAGTCCGAAAAGTGCTCCAGCGATGATAGCGCTGCCGACGGGAATGAAGATTAGCGCGTGAGTGAACTGACGATGGAACTCTAAAAACAGAAGNGTGTCTTTTGGGTCGTGCAGCACAATATCGAGATCCGGTGCTAGGCCTGCCAGAAATCCGCAACCAGCTGCGACGGTGACTGGCTTGCCGCGCCGGGTTGAAAGCGGGATGGCAGCACCTACTGCGCCTTGAGTTAATGGGTCCATATCGGTCCGATCATGCCTTGGTTGAAGCCCTGGCCTGTCACCATGACGAAGTTTTATGGACAATCAACCGCGAAGTCAGGGACGGATCGATAAGATTTATTGGGCATGTGGAGCCCGACGAGTGGTCAACGGTAAACACGGGAGGGTTTATTCATCATATGAATAGGTAAGGATGTTTCAGGAAGAGAGACCCGCAGGCTTTTCCCACCCAACGCCAAGCCTAGTAATGCAGATACCGACTGAGGCGAAGTTAAGCCTAAGTACGCTTCAAACGCGAAAAACGCGTTAGCCGCCGTTGTCCTTGAGAGAACGATCCACCCCCAAAACGGGCGGCGCGTTGCCGGTTACTAGAGGGACATGCTAGTCTATGCGGTGTCGATGAGGCCAAGGCCCGCCAAGGCCGCCCGGACCTGTTCTTTCTGATCCGCGCGAGCCGGTGAGATAGGTTTTCGGGCTAGGCCCGCATTTAGACCTTGCAGGGATTGTGCGTACTTGCAGAGCGACGGCATATTGTCGACACCTATTGCATCCCANACCGGCATAAGGCGTTCNTGCAGGTCGCGAGCTGTCTTTAGATCTCCAGCGGCAACAGCGTCCCAAAGCTTTACCGAAGGGCCCGGGGCGGCNGTTAGGATCGCCGCGATGGAACCCGGTGCCCCAAGCTGGTACGATGAAAAAAGAAGCGCATCGACTGCGCTAAAAATCAGGTTCTCAGGTTTGGCGCGACGGATTAGGTCAGCGAACAGTTTCATGTCACCCGCGCTTTGTTTGACCCCTAGCACGCCTGGTACTTCGTCCATAATCCGCAAAAGAAGATCTGGTGAGAGATAACACCACGGCACAACATTATAGATAAGGATTGGCACGCCACAGGCGGTATGAATATCGCTAAAGTGCTGGACCATTGCGTCGTCGTCAGGGCGGAACAGATAGGAAGGTGGCGTCACCTGAAGGGCCGCCACGCCCAAATCCTTTACCAGGTCGCCGCGAGACGCTACTTCGGCCGTGGAATTGGCGATGATGCCTGCCACCAAAGGTACGCGGCCGGCGATGGCGTTTGTGGTTTTTTCCATCAGCGTGCGGTATTCTTTGCGGCTTAGCGCGTGGCCCTCGCCGGTGCTGCCGCCTGCAGCTAGGCCATGTACACCGTTGGAGATTAGCCAGTCCACCTGTGCCGGTATCAAGTCTAGATCGATGTTACCCGACTCTGTGAAGGGAGTGGTGAACGGCGCTATGATTCCTCTCAGTTCGCTCATGATTTCATCTCCTGCTGTAGAAATCGGATCATCGCCGCTGGTATAGTTTTTTACAAATTGTTATGTCACCTGGGGAATATTGGGTGTACCCGAATGCCAAGATCGTGTTCCTTGTTGACGACCTATCACAAGACGGCGGCTAAGCTTAAAAATTGGACTTTCTAAATTTAGATGATACGAACCCTAGCCTATAATTTTAGATTAACTATATCTTCATTTACAATTTGGAGAGCTGCCGAACGAGAAATATCGCGCCGTCTATCTCCGTGATTACCCCAGCGTCAGGAACAGTTCGACTNGCGAAGTCCCAGGTCGGCTGTTCCCCAACTGGTTTTTGATCCGCGATTATCAGAGGTTCTTTTGCGTGGTAGACGCGAACAGACCGAGAATTAGGGATTTGGTGCGCACCCTGTTTTGGCAGAAAAAAATTAGCTTCGCGAATTTGTCGCCAACGGAGGCGCGTAGTGCGCATAAGATTTGATTGTTGGTTTCCATCGAATAAAGTGCGTTTTGCGTTTAGCCTATCATTAGATCTATTCCGCTNATTCCTAATGACAAATGCGTTATCCTCAGAGGCACCACTCGCCTACTTCGAAAATTATTCTGAATTTGAGGTTGAAGATATTATTGCCGTGAGACGACGCTCAAAAAGAGCGTCAGGTATTTTGCGCCTGTCCAATTGTCCGTTCGCCTGAGACTATTCGTCGGCTACAGGGTTGGAGAGGATGCCAATGCCTTCGATCTCCACCTCGACCATATCGCCGGGCTTCATCCAAACCGGCGGCATGCGCGCATAGCCGACTCCGGACGGTGTGCCCGTGGCTAACAGATCGCCGGGTTCAAGCGTCATCGCCTGGCTCAGATAAGAAATCGCTGAGGCAACATTGAAGACCATATCTTTGGTGTTGGCGTCCTGCATNACTTCGCCATTNAGGCGCGTTTGAAGNTTTAAACCAGCGCAGCCGCGTGGAAGTTCATCGGCGGTGACGAATTCGGGCCCGAATGGACCGGTGCCGTCGAAGTTTTTGCCCACCGTCCACTGGCCGGTTCGACGCTGGTAGTCACGCAGCGTCGCATCGTTGAAAATGGAGTACCCTGCTACCGCGTCCAGGGCCTGCTCTTCATTGACCCGGTGCACGGTCTTACCAATGATGGCTATCAGCTCCCCCTCGAAATCCAGTTTGTCAGAAATGAGTGGGCGTATGATGGGGGCGCCGGGACCGATTANCGACAGTCGNGATCGCATGAAGACATCTGGATACTTTGGCACCTCGGCGCCGCCTTCCTTNGCGTGCTCGNCATAGTTCCTGCCAATGCACANGAATTTTGGCGGGTCTGGAATGGGTGGCAGAAGGGTCAGGCTTTCAAAAGCAACTCTGGCCTCCTCAACAGCGTTCGCCGCGGCCTCACCCACCGCACCCAATGCATCAGTCACTAAAAGGCCTCGAAGGGTTTGAGGCAGCTCCGGTGCGGCGATGGACAGATCTACTACTTGGTTATTATCGCGGACGCCGATAGCTGCGTCGCTATTCTTCTTGAACGCAACAATGCGCATGATTTNCTCCCGGTCTTCTGTCTCAATTCGTTTGGTATACGAATAATCGCACAGAACTTAATGAATGTCGGCCTGGGTGCCGATGGCAACTTTGAGTTTCTCGAAGTTGAAGTCGGGAGCTCTCGCGGCTTTCAAGATCACTGCTTCGCGACGANTGAGTAGGTNCACGGCATCNGGAATCCTTTTCACTGCGTCTTCCGGCACGACGACGGCGCCGTGCAGGTCGGCATGGATGATGTCGCCGTGGACGACTTCAATCCCGTGCACATTAACCGGGCAGTTAATCTCGATGAGATGCACGTGCGCATGGGATGGATTAACCATTCCGCCCAACAGCTGGAAACCAGGCGCGCTGTCGGTGACGTCGCGGAAACATCCGTTAGTGACGCACCCCTTGGCACCTAAACCTTTATGGACGTTCGTCTGCACTTCGCCCCAAAATGCNCCGTAACCGGGTGAGGGGTCGACGTCCTCAATGACCACNATTGTCGGTCTCGGGCCGGTTGCAACGTACTCATAATATTCTAGTCGATCGGCGGCGACTGTGGCCGGCGCGGCGGCGCGGATTTTTGCTGTACGTGCATAGCCAATCATCGGCGGCAGTGACGGATCCAAGGGAGTAAGTGGCTTCACGTTGTAGCCGAAACCTCGACGTTCCGGGTTGGTGATTTCCAGGGCATTGCAGATGGTCGGCGTATCCCACTGAGTAAGTGCGTCAAGATCGGCAGTCGTGAGTTTGGTCATGGTGTTGTCCCTATTCTTAAGGCTTAACTGTCAATAGCGTGCACGTCCGCGGCGATTTGTTTCGCCGTGTTTAGAGCGAAAGCGTGATCGGAGCCAATGAAGATAGTATCATACAACTTTAAGGGAGGAATACTCATGCTAGAGATATTGGCGGCTATTGTTGTGATTTGCGCGGCGGCGTTTTTGGCGCGAGCTGGCGGAGCTGGCAAGGCTGCGGGTTGATGGCCTTCATATTTGCCTCACGCGAAAGATTTGAGTGGACATATGAGTGAGACACGAAAGAAGGCGGAAGAGTTTCGCTCGCATCGTTGGTACGGCATCACGGACCTNCGTTCCTTTGGGCACCGGTCCAGAACCATGCAAATGGGCTACGACTCAGAAGATTGGTCAGGTAAGCCAATTATTGGGATAATCAACACCTGGTCCGATATCGCCCACTGTCATACACACTTTAAGGATCGCGTAGAACACGTGAAGCGCGGAGTTCTGCAGGCTGGAGGCTTCCCCATCGAATTACCAGCTATCTCGCTTGCCGAGCCTATCGTCAAGCCGACCACCATGCTNTACAGGAATTTCCTGGCTATGGAGACGGAGGAGCTTTTACGCTCGCACCCTGTCGATGCCTGTGTGCTCATGGGGGGCTGCGATAAGACCACNCCGGGNCTGCTCATGGGCGNTATTTCCATGGATATTCCCGCCATCTTCTTTCCTGCTGGGCCCATGCTGAACGGCAACTGGAAAGGCCAACGATTGGGTAGCGGTTCCGATTCATGGAGGTATTGGGATGACCTGCGCGAAAGCAAGATCACCCAGGATGACTGGACCGAGGTAGAGGAGGGAATTGCGCGTTCCTACGGCCACTGTATGACCATGGGAACAGCNTCGACNATGACATCGATAGCCGANACCATGGGTTTAATCCTGCCGGGTGGAGCTTCCATTCCAGCACCCGATGCNGGCCACATTCGCTTAGCGACTCAGACCGGTCGACGCATTGTTGACATGGCCTGGGAAGACCTTAAGCCCAGTGACTTGNTGTCGCGCTCATCCTTCACGAACGCTATCGCCGCGGCCATGGCTATGGGATGTTCGACCAATGCCATTGTTCACGTAGTGGCCATCGGTCGGCGCGCCGGCTTTGATATCAGCTTGGACGACTTCGATCGTATCGGTCGAGAAGTGCCGGTGATCGCCAATATCCGCCCGAACGGCGATACCTATCTGATGGAAGACTTTTTTTACGCCGGTGGACTGAAAGGAATGCTGAAACGCATCGACGCTCACTTAGACGGCGGCGCAAAGACTGTCAATGGCAAAACCATCGGAGAAAATNTAGCAAAGGCTATGGTCTATAACGACGACATTATCCGAACCGTTGATAACCCAATCTACCATTCTGGTGCGCTGGTAGTGCTGAGGGGAAATCTGGCCCCAGACGGGTGTGTGATGAAGGTTTCGGCCATGGACAACAGGTTCCTCCAGCACACGGGTCCAGCTCTGGTCTTTGACGACTATCTCGCTATGAAGGCGGCCGTAAATGACGAGAACCTAGACGTCACTGCCGACCATGTGATGATCCTCCGGAACGCCGGGCCAAGGGGTGGGCCGGGTATGCCCGAATGGGGCATGCTGCCGGTGCCGATAAAGCTAGTAAAACAGGGCGTACGCGATATGCTCCGGATTTCCGACGCGCGCATGAGCGGCACCAGCTACGGCGCCTGCGTGTTGCACGTCGCACCCGAATCTTACATTGGAGGACCGTTGGGTCTGGTGCAGACTGGCGACATGATCACTATCAACATAAAGAACCGTCGTATTCAGATGGAGGTCAGCGACGAGGAGCTTGAACGGCGGAAGGCCGCCTGGAAGCCATTGCCGCCTCGGTTCGAACGTGGGTACGGTTGGGTCTTCTCGCGCCACATTGAACAGGCTCCGGACGGCTGTGATTTTGATTTCATGAAGACCGATTTNGGCGCGCCCGTGTCGGAGCCNGATATCTTCTAGGCNGGATATTTCACATGANCACATCCCTTTGTACCAAGACCCGTGACAAGCTGATGAAGGTCTCGACGGCTACCATTTCCACTGCGCTGTTCAAGGTCGGCCTGAAGAACCAGTTTATTCAAGACGTGCGGCCTGTTTCGCCGAAGCCTGGGAACATGGTTGGCCAGGCNTACACGTTACGTTATATCCCAGCGCGCGAGGACCTTAACTCCCTNTCGGTNTTTCAGGACCCGACCCATCCACAGCGCGTGGGTGTGGAAGAAATTCCACCCGGGTATGTCATGATTATCGACAGTAGAAAGGACCCGCGCGCCGCCTCCGCCGGGTCCATCCTAGTGACCAGGATGATGAAGCGCGGTGTCGCCGGCGTGGTCACAGATGGTGGATTCCGGGACGCACCCGAAATTGGACAAATGAANATCCNCACCTACCATAACCGACCGTCCGCTCCGACCAATCTTACTATCCACCAGGCCATCGAACTTAANGGCCCCATCGGNTGNGGCGATGTGGCCGTGTTTCCCGGTGATGTGATTGTTGGGGATCAAGAGGGGGTCATCGTAATTCCGNTGCATCTGGTTGATGACATCGCCCACGAGGCGACTGAGATGACGGCCTTCGAGGATTTCGTCACCGAGCAGGTCAAGGCCGGCGCGGCAGTAATTGGACTTTACCCTGCTACGTCTGAAAAAGCCCAGGCGGACTATGCTGCATGGNGGAAGAAGACAGGCCGCTAGGCCTTTCAATCTTCCATTACGATCTTCGCAGCTCTGATATTTATTGTGAAGCTTGGGTNGCGNGGGGAGGTTGCTACAATGCATCTTTGGTTCAGGTTCAAGCTCCGAGAAGGGGGAAACACACTATGAGTATTGCCGATACCATTGCCGATCTCTCAAATTTCTCGCAAAGTCAGTTCGTCGGGAAGACCGTTACAACGTCATCGGAGGGAATTGTGGCTGCGCAGCATCGTGTGGCCGCAATGGCCGGAGCGGCTACTCTGGCCGAAGGGGGTAACGCTGTCGATGCGGCGATCGCAACGTCCTTCACCATTGGGGTCGCTGAGCCTTGGATGAGCGGCCCAGGCGGCGGCGGTGCGATGATGGTCTACAAGGCNGAAACCANCGAGACATCAGTNATCGATTTCAACATGCGCTCGCCCGGCGGCCTTGACCCGGCGGANTTTCCTCTCATTGACGGTGTTGCGGATGACCTTTTCCCTTGGACCCGGGTGAGGGGGGATCGCAACCTGAAGGGCGCGACGGCCATCGCAGTGCCGGGACTGGTAGACGGCATGGCGACGGCCCATGCGAAGCACGCGACTATGTTCTGGAAAGATTTACTACAGCCCGCGATCGCACTGGCCGAGGTTGGGCCTTGCATTGATTGGTACACTTCTTTGATGACGTTGGCCTGCGTTTCCGATCTGGCCGTCGACCCGGAAGCCAGTCGGGTTTTTTTGCCTCGCGGCAACGCGCCGACTGCTCCCTGGACTGCGGTGGGTGGCGAAAGACTTGACTTTTCGGCGATGGCTAAGACTTTGAAGCGGTTGGCTGAGGCTGGACCGCGGGAATATTACGAGGGTGAATTAGCCCGTTTGATCGCCAACGACGTGCAACGCATGGGTGGAAGCTTGCGCCTCAGCGATTTGCAGAGCTACCACGCGAGGGAGATGGCACCGCTAATCTACAATCACGGCGACGCGGAGTTGCGCCTGTCGCCGGAGCTGACGGCTGGCTCCACCATGGCGGCGGCCCTAAAGGGCGTTGACCTCGAAAGTTATGCCCAGAGCCCGGGTCAACCCGTGGCTGCGGACTTCCGACAGCTTGCGCGCGCCATTCATAACGCCCAAGATGTGCGCTTGGGAACCATGGGTGACGTGGATGGCGGGCGGGCGCAAACCTGTACCACCAGTTTCTCGGTCGTAGATAAGTGGGGCAATATGGTGGTCGTGACCCAAACCCTGCTGTCCATTTTTGGCTCCAAGGTGGTGCTGCCGGAAAGCGGATTGTTAATGAACAACGGCATCCTTTGGTTCGATCCGGAACCGGGGAACCCAAATTCCCTAGGTCCCAACAAGCGCTGCCTAACTAACATCTGCCCGGTGATTGGTGTCGACGGAGTACGCATGTTTGGCCTCGGTGCGTCGGGTGGGCGCAAAATCATGTCCGCGGTCCTACAACTGACCTCGTTTCTGACCGACTTCGGCATGAGTTTGGAGGAAGCTTTTCACCAGGGACGCATCGACTGCAGCTTGGCTGATCACGTGATCGTAGACGAGACGCTGCCCAAAGATGTGGTCGCCGAGATTGACCAGGATTTCCCGACCGTGCGCACCAAACGCACAGTCTATCCTTATGCCTTTGGATGTCCGAGCGGTGTGTTACGTAATGGCGATGAAAATCAAGGGATCACCGAGATTTCATCACCTTGGGGGGATGCGGTCAGTGAGACGCAGGTGAGCGGATGATCAAGTTCTATCGCATGATGGCTTGCGAACACCCGAATTCGGCGGGAAAGGAAGTACGGATTAATTTGTCCATGCGGTCACCTCAGATGTCGTGCAATGATCTCGCGGGTTGTCATATTCCATAATATTAAAGTTTTAGCGTTATTTCCGGCTCGATCGTGTCAGGATTGTGTCATGTTCAAAGCTAAGTGTAGTATCAGAGGGGGATCACGTTGCCAGTAGAGAAAATATCTGAGCGGAAGTTCAAGCTTCTCTAATGTCTACAAAATGTCGAAAAGCTATATTACAATGTTGAAATGATGCGTAAGTTCCTGTCCGTTTTTGTCTCAGCTCTCTCTGTCGTGGCATGCCAGAGCACACCCTCTGGCGTTCCCGTTTTAACTCAAACCAATGCCTCGGTTAATGCTGAAGGTGCTCAGCCTCGCAATGATCGCTTGAGTGCTGATAAGGGTCACTATGTTGGGGAATACAAAGACGGAAAAAGAGATGGGCAAGGTACCTGCACTTTTGCTAATGGGGATAAATACGATGGCGAATGGAAGAGTGGTCAACTCCATGGTCAAGGTACATATACATTTGCAAGTGGAAGCCAATACATAGGCCCATTTATTGGGGGAAAGAGAGAGGGGTTTGGCAAGTTTGTCTATGCCAATGGAGACGAGTATCACGGTGAATATAAATTTGACAAGAAGCACGGACCAGGCGTTTTCACTTTTGCGAATGGCGACAAGTATGAAGGCGAATTTAAAGATGACGCGTTAATCGGGGAGGCTGCCTATACCTCTAAAAACGGAGATAAATACGTCGGCCAAATACATGGCGGAAAACCAAACGGAGAGGGCACTTACGAATTTATGAATGGCGACAAATATGTCGGTGGATTTAAGAGCGGTAAAAGGCATGGTCAAGGAACATTTATTTTCACGAATGGCCACAAATATGTAGGTGAATTTGAGAACGGGAAAAGACATGGGGACGGCACCTATACATTTTCTAATGGCGATGAATATGTTGGAGAATTTCAAAATGGAAAAAGACATGGCCAGGGAACATTCAGTTTTTCCAATGGGAATAAATATACGGGTCCTTTTTTAAATGGAAAAAAGCATGGCGTAGGCACATTTAGTTTTATTAATGGCGATAAGTTTGTTGGAGAATTCAAAGACGGTAAAAGACTCGATCAGGGAGTCCATACGTTTGCAAATGGCGACCAATATTCGGGAGGCACAAAAAATGGTCGGCCGGATGGAGAGGGCACCTTTACCTTTGTAAGTGGAAGTAAATATATAGGTGAATTTAAAGGGGGCAAAAAACATGGGAGAGGTACTTTTAGCTTTGCCAATGGTGACGAGTACATTGGCGAATACAAAAACGGCGAGAAGCATGGTAAAGGAACATTAAGCTTTGCGAACGGGCACAAATACATTGGGCAGTTCAAGAATGGTCAAAAGCACGGTGAAGGAACTTATACCTCAGCTGATGGTGGGAAGTATCAAGGAGAGTTTAAGAACGGGGAGCGAGACGGTCAGGGGGCCTATATTTTTGCTAATGGCGATAAATACGTGGGGGCGTTCGAAGCGGGTAAGAAGCACGGCCAAGGCACGTACATTTTTAAGAACGGAGATCAGTATATCGGCGAATTCAAAGATGGGAAAAGGCACGGTAAAGGCTCCTTTACCTTTGGCGAAGGAAAATAATACATTATTACTGGTAGCAGACTATGCGCCCGTTTAAATGCGCGAGGTTCAAGTTCTCTTGTTTTGTAGAATATGATATTTGTGAAAGTCTTTAACAGATACAAATGTAATTGTGGATGTTATTGCTATTTTTATTGGTGAGAGTTTTTTGTTTTCACTAATCTGATGTTACTAATTTGATCCGCTATAGACCTAAAGGCCATCTGATTTAGCGCGGGCAATTCAATCTCTAGAATTGTTTGGCGTCCACAGCCTTTCATCGAACGATCGTATCTTTTGTCATAATGTGATTGAAGGAGGAGCTTTGCAAGAGATATCCAATCTCGTGCCGTTACGAACGCATGACATTTCTTTGCTATCGCATTTAATCCGGATCTCTCTAGAAAGCGAAAAAGCTCAAATAAAACTTCCGGATTTTTCTTGAGACTGCCATATTGATCCACCAAATAATTAGCGCGACTATCTTGGTCAGATTTTATTAGAATTTGGGGAGACCTTCGCATAGCTCTCCACAATGGCGTTGGAATTTGTACATTCCCGATCTTAGAGCTCTCGGCCTCAATAAAGACCTTGTTTCCAAATTTAAGTTTCTTAATTTGATCACATAATAATGTTTCAAAGAGTTTCTGTTGGGGTTGTTCGAGTTCTGGGAATGAGCCCAATAAGCTTCCCCGGTGACGAGCTAGTTGTTCCAGGTCAATAATATTTTCTCCTCTCTTTCCCAACTCCTCCAATATCTTCGTCTTTCCCGTACCCGTCCGACCAGAAATAATAATTATCTCAAGTTTTTCAGAAAAAACCTCCAAATCACGCAAAACCTGGGAACGATAGCTTTTATAGCCTCCGTCAAGAACAGAGCATTGCCATCCAACTTCTGCACAAATTGTAGCAAATGATTTTGAACGTTGTCCTCCGCGGGCGCAGTAGAACAGTGGGTGGAATTCTTTAGAGTTATGTCTGAAGAGGGCCTCTAAATGCCTACTTATATTCGATAAGACAAAGGAGGCCCCCAATTTTTTGGCCTCAAATGGTGATTTTTTATAGGTTTTCCCAACAGTGTGATGTTGCTGGTCAGATAGCACGTAAAGGTTTAATGCGCCCGGGATATGATCTGTTCTAAACTCTGCGGGCGAGCGGACGTCGATTATCTGATCGACATCTTCTATTTCCCAAGAATTTACGGTTCGTATTGGAACAGCCATGCTGTCGCAATAGCAGGCTAAGGGTCGGCAGTGCAAGAGAGTTATACGTAATTATTGTTTTGTGCAAAAAAAACGACATGAGACTTTTCATGTTGCAGTGCCTTGAAAGTACAGGCTGAAATGGCAAAAATTTTAACTAGAATTTCGCCAGCCGTGGGTAGCCGTAAAAAGAACGAAGTGTAGTGAACCCTGTTGTTATCGGGCAACAATTTCTACAATCTCATTAAGCCACTTTTTTACTCGTCGATAGACTTTTAGCTCCTCCGCCGGGTGACGCTTATTTCCGGCCCAGCTGAGTAACGCTTGAAACCGATCAAGAGGTGATAACATCCTGAATGTTGACGCTGACAAAAAACCGATATCCGAACTGTGCGTCAGTTAATTCCCCTCAAAATACCACTGCGGCCAAATATCCATACCCCATCCCAAGGCGGACAGTGATGACGGCGAGGTATGGTCCAATGGTACTGTAATAATCACATGGAATAAAGATGCCTAAAGCCATCAACTAGCCAAATGACACTACAATTGCAATGATTAATTAAATTTCTTATTTACTAATACTACGTTTAAATTCATCTATGACGTCAGGTGTTCTTTGAAAATTTGGAAGCGTTTTATTTGTAGCGTCAAACCTATCATATCGCGCGCACATTTTCCTGTGTTTTAATGATCGCGTGTTAAAGAAGTACCAGTGGTAACGAGGAAATACTACAAAAAGAAGCACACTACGCACGATAAATTAAATTACTAACCTCGTCGGATGGGGGATTTTGCATGTAAAAGGGTGATAAAAAAAAGACAATTAAAAAGGTAGATCCTTTAGAGGATAATTTATTCCTTCCCGGTTGTTTGCAAAGAACCGAGATATATCTTTCGCAGTTTTTGACGGTCCGCCCCCAGTCATATAAATGATATTTTTATAACCTTTATGGTGCTTTATGCATAAAAACATTAGTGCTGACAGGGCCGAGGATCGCAGTTTTTTGATTTCCTGTGTCATTCTAAACTTCGTGTAAATATAAACGCTTTATTGCAGATTTACTTCGATAATAACCAGTGTGTTTTGAATTAGGAACTATTCTTGACATAGGAGATATAGAAATGAGGAGCCGACTACATAAAATTAATTGCTGCACTTCTGCGGTAAATGTTAGGATCTCAACGATATAAACATTCATAACATTCTGAAAGTTCAGTAAGTTAAACTTGCCAACGTTATCAGGCTTATTTATACCTACGGTAAAGACAAAAATATCCGGCAGGACGCCTCCGTCGCATAGCTTATTTAAAAGCGCACCAACTGCCGTGGGTTCAGTTATATCCAATAATACCTATCGATCACGGGTGTCGATCAAATCTTAAAAATAGTGTCATGTATGTCAAAACCCCTAACTAATTCTTAGTTCATTGTCCCGGTTTCTTGTGACAATTGTACTTCTTAGTAACTTGTTCAGTCTCCATATGCGATTATCGAAAAAACATTCGTGGGACTCGTCGTCCAGTGATTCAAGCCAATTCTTGTTTATATACATCCATAAACAACAGCCTATCGATGCCTCTATTTTCTAATCGTGTCTAAAGCGCGGTGTCTATTATGTGGGATAGTAATCATATTCAAATATGCCCAGACCGTCGGGCTCAAACATGGCATTTACTGCCTCGTTTGTGCAGGAAGGTATCCAGCAATCCCTCGGCACTAAGCTATATCTGTTTCAGATTGATTTGCGGGACTTTTTGATTAAGGCGTTTTAGCTTTATCGGATTGATGTCGTTGAAAAAGATTGGTGGAGCCGGACGGAATCGAACCGACGACCTCTACAATGCCATTGTAGCGCTCTCCCAACTGAGCTACGGCCCCCACATATAAGACGCCGGCTTGTTAACCAGCATTATTGATCACACAATCCAGCGGCGAGACCATAAGGCCAGCCTTTGCCACATGGCAAGCAAAAACCAAGGACTAATTTCCTGGCCTATTCCTTCTCATCGCTGGAGCCCAAGTGGTCCTTAACGTCGGAGACGTCGTCGCCGTGATCATCGAGATCGTCATCGACGAGCAGGTCATCTTCCTCGTCATCTTCAACCTCAACATCCTCGATGTCATCGGGTACATCTATCTCTTCTGTGTCGTCATTGACCGCCGCGGGTTTTGCCGGGGCAGGCTTCGCCACGGGGCTTCGCCTCGGCTTAAGCAACGGTTGTAGGCTGTCCTCAGCGCCGCACTTCGGACAGATCGCTGGNTTNTTTTTCATNTCGTAGAAGAGCGCGCCACAGCTCGTGCACGTGCGCTTCCTTCCCCACGCCGGTTTTGCCACTCTTTANCCTCCAGATTGTNCTNAACCAATNTCGGCTGCAATTGCCATTTTCCCTNGCTTCTGTCAAAACCAAATAGCNAANTATNCAACAGTTTTTTTTGCCCCNGCAATGTAAAGAGAGTCGACGTGACCATAATTNTCTCCCATCACATCGACCGGCTTCAGGGTGAAAGCCGAGTTCCAGGCGATAAGTCAGTCTCTCATCGTGCCCTCATGTTTGGCGCGCTAAGCGTCGGAGAAACCCGTATCACAGGCCTTCTCGAGGGCGCCGATGTAATGTCTACAGTGGCAGCCATGCGCGCGCTCGGTGCAGAGGTGACCCGCTTGGGCGACGGTGCCTGGCAGGTCTTTGGGTGCGGCGTTGGTGGGTTGGCCGCCCCAGACGACGTTATCGACATGGGCAATTCGGGCACCGGCGTACGCCTTCTAATGGGAGTTATCTCCGGCCAATCAATCACTGCGATTTTCACAGGCGATGCTTCGCTTCGGTCTCGGCCAATGGAACGCATCATGATACCGCTTCGCCAGATGGGGGTTGTGTTCACTGCTGCCGAGGGTGGTCGACTGCCGCTGACCATGACTGGGCCGTCTGACCTTATGCCCATTGATTACAGGCCGCCTGTGGCCTCGGCACAGATCAAGTCCGCAGTCTTAATGGCGGGCTTGGCTGCGCCGGGTGCGACCACGGTCGTCGAAGCCGTGGCGACTCGCGACCATACGGAGCGCCTGCTCAGCCACTTCGGAGCGGAAATACGCATCGCCTCCGACGCAGCCGGCGCCAAGCACATTACTGTGGTCGGTCAGCCGGAACTAACGGGTCGTTCCGTTCGGGTTCCGGCGGACATTTCTTCGGCGGCCTTCCCTCTTGTTGCGGCGCTGATTGCGTCAGAAGGCCAACTTCGCTTGCCTGCTGTCGGTACTAACCCGCTGCGCGCCGGACTTCTGAAAACTCTCATCGAGATGGGTGCTGACATCACACTTGCAAACTCCACCAACGCTGCTGGCGAACCCATCGCTGATTTGTTGGTTCGGGCATCCAAGCTAAGGGGCGTGACCGTGCCAGCGGACCGCGCAGCCTCGATGATCGATGAATACCCTATTTTGGCCATGGCAGCAGCTGTCGCTGAAGGCACCACGCACATGGCTGGGCTAGCAGAGCTTCGGGTTAAGGAGAGCGATCGGCTGATGCTCATTGCAACAGGTCTGAGGGCTTGCGGTGCCGAAGTGGAAGAGACGGACGACAGCCTCACCATCCACGGTAATGGTGTTCCGCCGGCTGGCGGCGCAACCATAGCCTCTCAACACGACCATCGCATCGCCATGTCGTTCCTGGTTTTGGGCACGGTTACCGCTGCGCCCATCCGGGTCACTAACGCGGAAACCATCGACACCAGCTTTCCAGGGTTCCGCGACCTTATGAACGGGTTAGGCGCCGACATGCGCATCGAGAATGACGACAATCAGAATCAAGAGGATGCAGCATGATCATTGCAATAGACGGCCCGGCAGCGGCGGGCAAGGGGACTTTGGCCCGACGCCTAGCCATGCATCTGAACCTCGCTTATCTGGACACAGGGCTTATTTATCGGGCGGTTGCCAAGAGGGTGTTGATTGCTGGAGCCGACCCAGAGGACGCTGTTGCTGCGGAAGCCGAGGCCCGCGCCATGCAACCTGTGGCGTTGCAATTGGAGGGCTTGCGCACGGATGAGGTGGCGCAAGCGGCGTCGGTGGTGTCCGCCGTGCCTGGCGTCCGTGCGGCTCTATTAGAATTTCAGCGCGACTTCGCCATCTCCCCACCTGACGGTAAAGCTGGCGCCGTGTTAGATGGGCGCGACATCGGTACGGTGGTCTGCCCTGAGGCGACGTTAAAACTGTTTGTTACGGCATCCACAGAGGTACGTGCGAGAAGGCGCGTTAAGGAGTTGCAGGACCGGGGCCTTGAAGCTATATATTCGCGCGTTTTAGAGGACATGAGGGAACGCGACGTTCGTGACAGTGAGCGAGCCGTGTCTCCTCTACGGCCGGCTGAGGATGCCCGTACCCTAGATACCAGCGATTTGGATGCGGATCAGGTGTTTCAAGCGGCTCTCAATTTAATTGGGTCTCAGAACGCATAGGCGCGAAGCAAGGCGCTAAAATTGAACGCCATGCGGACCCTCTCTACGGGGCGGTGTGGATTTGTGTGGAATATAAAGACCGCCGGAGACAACCGGCTGGCACGAAGAGATGAAAAGGAAACGGAACTTATGACTTCTGCTGGTCAAGCGGCCGAAGAGGCCTTTGAGCTCAAAGAGAATTTTGCGGAACTTTTGGAGGAGAGCATCGGCGGCGACAGCTTCGAAGGTCGTGTTGTTAAAGGGACCGTGCTGTCCGTAGATGGCGATGTGGCTCTCATCGACGTCGGCATGAAGTCCGAAGGCCGTGTACCTTTGAAGGAATTTGGGGCGCCGAGCACTGGCGCGGCCATTAACGTTGGCGACGTAGTGGACGTCTACATTGAACGTTATGAAGACCGCGACGGAATGATCCGGCTCAGCCGCGAAAAAGCCCGGCGCGAGGAAGCTTGGACGGAGCTGGAAAAATCATTCAAGGCCACCGAGCGTGTGAATGGCGTAATCTTTGGCCGAGTTAAAGGTGGCTTCATCGTAGACCTGTCGGGTGCGGGGGCCTTCCTGCCGGGATCCCAGGTTGACATCCGCCCGGTTCGCGATATCACGCCGCTCATGGGGACTCCGCAGCCTTTTCAGATCCTGAAAATGGACGCACAGCGCAACAACATCGTCGTGTCACGCCGCGCTGTTTTGGAAGAAACTCGTTCGGAAGCCCGTTCTGAACTCATGGCCAACCTGTCCGAAGGCCAGGTGCTGGACGGAGTGGTTAAGAACATCACCGATTATGGCGCGTTCATTGACTTGGGGGGTGTTGACGGCCTTTTGCACGTCACGGACATCGCATGGAAGCGTATCAACCATCCATCCGAGGCTCTGCAGATTGGCGAGACCATCAAGGTTCAAGTCATCCGCTTTAACGCGGAGACCCAGCGTATCTCACTCGGCATGAAGCAGCTTGAGGCGGACCCTTGGGAAGGTGTTATAGCCAAGTATCCGGTTGAGGCCAAGTTCACGGGCCGAGTGACCAACATCACCGATTACGGCGCTTTCGTGGAGCTGGAGCCAGGCGTTGAAGGTCTGGTCCACGTTTCCGAAATGAGCTGGACCAAGAAGAACGTTCACCCAGGCAAAATAGTGTCGACCAGTCAGGAGGTGGAAGTTATGGTCCTCGATACGGATTCGGAAAAGCGCCGAATCTCCCTTGGTCTTAAGCAGTGTTTTGACAATCCGTGGACGGCTTTTGTAGAGACCTTCCCAGTCGGCGCCGAAGTCGAAGGTGAGGTAAAGAACATTACGGAGTTTGGTCTGTTCATTGGTCTCGATGGCGACATCGACGGCATGGCCCACCTTTCGGACCTCAACTGGGAAAAGCCTGGTGAAGAAGCACTCACAGACTACAAGAAGGGCGACACGGTCAGGGCCAAGGTGCTAGACGTGGACGTAGAGAAAGAGCGTATCTCATTAGGCATTAAGCAGCTGGCCGAGGACCCTGTCGGCGGTGCTATCGCGGACGTCAAGAAGGGCGACGTGGTCACCTGCACCGTGTCGGCGATTGTTGACAACGGTATCGAGGTTCGGGTCAACGACTCGATCCCGGGCTTCATCCGCAAGTCAGAACTCAGCCGTGACCGTTCCGAGCAGCGTCCGGACCGTTTCGCCAACGGTGAGAAGGTCGATGCGAAGGTTACCCAGGTGGACAAGTCTGGCCGGCGCATCACGCTCTCCATCAAGGCCCGCGAGGCAGAAGAAGAGAAGAAGGCGATGGCTGAGTTCGGTTCCACGGACGCCGGTGCGTCGCTGGGGGACATTTTGGGTGCGGCCATTGCTGAGAAGGCAGCTGAGGCTGAGAAACAGGCGGAACACGAAGTGCCCGCCAAAGAAGAAAAGCCGGTTAAAAAGAAAGTCGCCAAGAAAGCCGCTGAAGCCGAGTTCGAAGATGAAGCCCCTGCGGCCGGCGAGGCGACTGCCAAGGACACGGTTGAAGAGGCCGAAGAGCTCGCGGAAGACTGAATTGATGGGAGGGTCGCGATCGACCTGCTTGGCCGGCCACCCTAGGCCGACCTAAAGAGGCACGTGTCATGGTAGATGATCCGGCCGCAATCGTGCATAGGCGCCGCCTCAAGCGGCACCTGAATATTTGGCGCATTGCCGCCGTAATGGCGGCAATTTCTGCGGCACTGGTTGCGCTCTCTGATTATGACGACATTGGATTTACGGAACACGTAGCGAGGCTCCAGGTTTCGGGCATCATCCTCAACAACCCAGCTCGTAACGAGGCATTGCGTGAGGCCGCCCGTCGGGACGCTGTGAAGGCTCTCATCGTTGAGATTGACAGTCCCGGGGGTACTTTTGTCGGAGGTGAAGCCCTGTACAATGAGCTACGCAGCCTAGCCCAAGTGAAGCCTGTGGTCGCCGTCATGGGTGGCACCGCCACTTCAGCGGCCTACATGGCGGCCATTGGGACAAGCTGGGTATTCGCCCGCAATGGTACAGTCACTGGGTCCATTGGAGTGATCATGCAGACAGCAGATATCACTGGCATGCTGGAGAAGCTGGGGATCAAGCCAGAAACGGTAAAGAGCGGCCCCCTTAAGGCACAACCCAACCCAATGGAACCGTTTCTCCCGGCGGCACGTGATGCGACCGAGGAGGTAGTTGGCGATCTTTACGCCATATTCGTGGACATGGTGGCGACGCGCCGGGAGATCGACCGGGATAAGGTGCTGACGTTGGCAGATGGTCGCGTTTTCTCGGGCCGACAGGCCCATCAGGTGGGACTTGTTGACGCTATTGGCGGGATAGTCGAAGCTCGTAGTTGGCTCGAGGAAAATCACCAAATTAACGCCGGTTTGCCGCTTAGAAATCTAGATGTTCATGACAACGACGAATTTTGGTCCGATCTAATCGACTCGGCACTTGGAAAAACGCTTTTTCCTGAGAGACTTAGACTTGACGGGGTGTTGTCTGTTTGGCAACCTAAGATTCGATAAAAAATGGTCGAGGGCAATTGTTCCGGGATTCCTGGTCATGCCATCGCAAATATAAGCCAAGCCCGCCGCAAGAGCGTTTAACAATCGTGAAAGGCAAACGCACAAGCGGGAAACTCAGGGGGGTCAAAGGCATGACGAAATCGGAATTGATTACGCGCCTGGCGGCGGCTAATCCGCATCTTTACCAACGCGATGTGGAAAGGATTGTCTCGACCATATTCGATGAGATTTCCGCTGCGTTAGCCCGGGGCGACAGGGTCGAATTACGTGGTTTTGGGGCGTTCTCCGTGAAGTCTCGCGGCTCGCGTGTAGGTCGAAATCCACGTACTGGCGAAGCCGTGCACGTGGCACAAAAATTCACTCCATACTTCAAGACAGGTAAACAACTGCGCGAGAAGCTCAATACCGGTGATTGAGCTAGGCGCTCGCCAATCTCCGGAGACCCGTGAGCCTTGAAAAAATCGAAAGTCGCGAGAGTCCTTTCGTTGTTGGTAGTTTTGCCGGCGGGATTAAGTGTGGTTACCTTCACGGTGGTCAACCGAGGAGCCGTTACCGTCGATTTTTGGCCTCTGCCTATGAATATGCAAGCACCCCTGTCGGCAGTTATCCTGCTGTCTCTAATTGCCGGCGTGATCTGGGGAGGCGTAGCGTCATGGTTAGCCACGGGTACGGCACGTGGACATGCCCGAAAAACCGCGAAACGTGCTGATCAAGCAGAAACCCGCTCCAAGGAACTGGAGGATCGCGTCGCGCACCTGGCGTCTGAAATCCGCGCTTACAAAGCGACTACAATAACTACCGAGCCTCCGCGCAGTCCGTCCGTGCTTCCGCCTGCGAACATAGCCTGATTATGCACTTCATTGACGCACAGGACCTGGCCCGGGTCCTTGATTATGCGGCGCTAGTCAACGCCTTGGAGGTGGCTTTTCGAGGTAGCGTCACAGTGCCGCCACGCCATCATCACACGGTGCCTGTCGCCGACGGCCAAGATGCAACCCTTCTAGTCATGCCAGCCTGGGACAGTACCTACCTGGGCATCAAGACGGCGACCGTAATGCCCGAGAATGGAGCCCTGGGTCTGCCGGGAGTGCACGCTAACTATCAGCTCCTTGACCGTCGGACCGGAGCTGTACTTGCGTTTTTGGATGGTGTTGAGTTGACCGCGAGGCGGACTGCAGCTGCGTCCGCGTTGGCATCGCGTTACCTGTCCCGTATGGAGGCCGCGCGCCTTCTGGTAGTAGGCACCGGCACCTTAGCGCCGCACTTGATCCGTGCGCATGCCTCGCAGCGTGCTCTTACCCATGTGCAGGTTTGGGGCCGGCGGCTGGAACGTGCAGCGTCAGTGGTAGACAGTTTGGACTTACCTGGAGTTACCGTCGAGACCGTCTCGGATCTAAGATCAGCAGTGTCGGACGCGGACATCATATCCTGTGCAACCCTGTCTCTAGAACCACTGATTCACGGTGAATGGATGTCCCCGGGCCAGCATCTGGACCTTGTAGGCGGGTTCACGCCTCACATGCGCGAGGCTGACGATATAGCCATCGCGAAAGCCCGGGTGTTTGTCGACACTTACGACGCTGTGCACACTGCGGGGGACATTTGTGATCCATTGAAGCATGGCGTCATTTCCGATGCGGATATCCTGGGAACACTATTTACTCTGACCCTTGGTGAAGCCCCCGCAGTGCGGCCGGAGGGTAATGAAATCACTCTTTTTAAGTCTGCCGGCACCGCCATCGAGGACCTCGCTGGGGCAGTACTTGCCTATGAGAAGATGCAGGGTTAAAACCGCCCCGTCATGACACCGATAGATCGCATACTCGTTCCGCTTGACACCATGGACTTGGATTGGGCGGCAGACACTGCCAAGAGGCTGCGCGGGCACGTTGGTGGCATAAAGCTAGGGAAGGAGTTCATCTCAGCGCATGGCCCTCAGGGCGTGCGCCAGGTTACCGATGGTGACCATCCTTTATTTTTAGATGTCAAATTTCACGACATCCCCAACACGGTGGCCGGCGCCATTCGCGCCGTGAGCGCCCTTCGGCCATTCATGGTCAACGTGCACGCCTCTGGAGGGCGTGCAATGATGAAAGCCGCTGTGGCCGCGAACGCCGAAGCTGGCGACACACGACCTTTGATGTTGGCCGTTACTGTGCTCACGTCTTTGGATGACGATGACCTGATGGAACTAGGGGTTTCTGCAAATGCAGGTGAACAGGTTGTGCGTCTGGCCCGAATGGCTCAGGACTGCGGTGTGGATGGGGTGGTTTGCTCGCCTAAGGAGATCACATTGCTTCGCGATGCCTGCGGCCCTAACTTCAAGCTGGTTGTACCGGGCATCCGGCCGACATGGGCATCCACGAATGATCAGAAACGCTTTTCTACCCCTGCCGATTCTGTAGCCATGGGTGCGGATTACCTTGTCATTGGCCGGCCGATTACTGGAGCTAAAGATCCTGTTGCAGCGGCGATGCGAATTAGCGAGGAACTGGCTACCGTATGAACTAAAAATCTTGGGAGAGCATTAATGACCTGTAGAGTGAAAATCTGCGGCCTTAGGTCCGCCGATGTGGTTGATGCCTCCGTAGAGGCGGGCGCCGATATGCTCGGCTTCGTTTTTTTTCCGCCCTCGCCCCGATCGCTGAGCGTTGCCGATGCGGCGGCATTGACCGCTCGAGTGCCCAATCAGGTGACGTGCGTTGCTTTGAGCGTGGATGCGGATGATCGGCTGTTGGATGCGATTGCAGCTGATGCTGGCGTGGATATGTTGCAGTTCCATGGCCAAGAGTCTTGCGAGCGAGTGACCGAGGTTCGTGAACGATATGGCCTGCCAGTGATGAAAGCTGTGGCCATTGCTGGTCCGAAAGATGTGGCCCGGGCGCATGCCTATGCAGACGTCGTTGACCGGCTCATGTTTGACGCCAAGCCGCCTAAGGATGCGACGCGACCCGGCGGTAATGCGTTAGCTTTCGATTGGCAGCTGATTTCAGACACTAGCTGGACAAAACCTTGGATCTTGGCTGGCGGGCTCACGTCAGAGAATGTGGCGGATGCGATTGCCGTGTCTGGTGCGACGGCGGTGGATGTCTCGTCAGGTGTGGAGGATGCGTTCGGAGTGAAGAGCCCAGAAACTATTCGGGACTTCATTGCCGCGGCAAAAGGTACTTAAATTCAAATGGAGACTGGTTGGATGTTGCAGGGGGTACGTTAGGGTTTCCCATCATGTGGTGATTTTGGCACTGGTTTGACGAAGATCGATTCCAAACACTTAGGTGGCTAACACCGCTCCAATATCAATCAGACGTTCGATCTCCTTATTGTTGTAGCCATATTCGGCAAGCACCAGTCGCGTATGCTGCCCATAAATAGGCGCCCCACCGTCAATGACGCCGGGTGTTTTGGAGAACTTGATAGGCAGTCCGATGGTCTTCACTGGCCCGGCGGTGGCATGGTCCACCTCGACTACCATTTCTCGCGCCTTGGTGTGGGGGTCGGCGTGCATTTGATTGACGTCCATGACTGGGCCCGCGGGAATACCGACGCGTTCCAGTTCGGTTAGCCAATGGGTGATTGACTTTGTTTCGAACACGCTATTCAAGGTTTCGATTAGGGCATCGATATTTGCCATACGCGACGCGCTGTCGCCGAACCGGGGATCATTTTCTAGTTCCTGCAGGTTGGTAATCTCCAAAAGCCGAGTCCAGAGCCGCGTGTTCGACGCGCCCAGGTTGATCCACCCGTCGGTGCACCTGAACGCTTGGTAGGGGGTGTTTAAGGGATGGCGCGAGCCCATCGGGCCTGGGGCGATCCCAGTCGCCAGCGCGATTGCAGATTGCCAATAGGTGTGAGTGATTCCCGCCTCAAAAAGTGAGGTGTCTACCATTTGGCCTTCACCTGTCTGCAATTTATGGGCGTAGGCCGAGACTACGCCCAGCGCTCCTAGAATTCCCGCCGTGATATCAGTGACTGGCGCGCCAACCTTTACCGGTTCGCGCCCTGGCGCTTCGCCTGTAATGCTCATGAGCCCACTCATGCCTTGCGCGATAAGGTCGTAGCCGCCGCGTGTAGAGTAGGGGCCGGTTCTTCCAAAGCCAGAGATGGCGCAGTAGATGAGGCCTGGGTTGATGGGCTTCAGGTCATCGTAACTTAGGCCCAGCTTGACCATGGTGTTAGCGCGGTAGTTCTCAATGACAACGTCGGCGTCGGCTATCATCCTAATTAGAACCTCTTTGCCCTCCGAGTTCTTCAAATCGATAGCAACGCCGCGCTTGTTGCGGTTCATCATCATGTAGGCGGCCGACTCGCCCTCTATGTCGGGTGGCAAGAAACGGCGAGTGTCGTCACCATCTGGAACTCGCTCTACCTTGATCACGTCAGCGCCCATGTCGGCGAGCATTCGCCCGCAAGTGGGTCCGGCCATTACATGAGCCAGCTCGACCACTTTCATGCCCGTCAGGGGTCCGCGGGTATCAGTCATCAACTTATCTCCGGAGTCTATTCGGCTCACCGGCCGGTGAATTTTGGCGTCTTCTTTTCTAGGAATGCTTGGTAGCCGATCTGGAAGTCGTTTGTATCGTAGCAAGCGAAACCCTCGTCTTTTTCCGCATCCGAAAGCGGCACGGAGTTGGCAAGCCGGTCAAGAAACTTCTTGTGCCAGCGGTGTACCAGGGGCGCGCCAGCAGCGATGCGATGTGCTGCGGCCATAGCCTCATCGGTGACCTTGGTATCGGGGACGACCCGGCTAACGATGCCCATGTGCTCGGCCTCAGCCGATCCTATTATCCGGCCCTCCAGCAAGATCTCCAGTGCGCGACCAGAACCCACCAGGTCTCTGAGCGCGCCGATCTCTTCATAGGCCATGACTAAGCCCAGCTTGGCGATTGGCGCACCAAAGCGGCTCGATTTGCCACAGATACGGATGTTGCAAAGACCGGCGATCTCCATCCCACCACCAACACAGATACCGTGGATCATTGCAACTGTTGGGTGTGGCATGGATTTCAGCGCCTGGATGGTGCCATGCATCAGATCGCCATATTGTTTGGCTTGTCTAGCGTTCGATCGATCAGTTTTGAATTCGGAGATATCGTTACCGGGCCCAAACGCTCTCTCGCCGGCGCCTCGAATAACCACGCAGCGCACGCTCTCATTTGCGCCCAGCTCGCGAAACACTTCGCCCATGCGGCCCCACATTGCCTTGGTAAAGGCATTCAGCTTGTGTGGGCGGTTTAACGTGACGATGACTATTCCGTCATCATCTTGGTCCACCAGAACTGTGTCCGTAACGTCTTCTTCGATAATTGTAGACATTATCAGCCCACTACCGTCGCGGTCAGGTAAGACATTGCCTGGGCAACGCCGCCTTTTTGATGTGGCACGTCAGCAAGGCTCAGGCCCATTTCCACGCCTGCTAACGCACCGATTAGAGTCAGTTCGTTTATCTCGCCGAGGTGTCCAATTCGAAAGATCCTTCCCTTCATCTTACCGAGTCCCGTGCCCAACGACATATCGAAGTTGTCCAAAATCACCTTGCGTACCTCATCGGCGTCAACGCCATCCGGCATCATGACTCCAGTCAGCACGCTGGAGTACTCATCAGGATTGTTACACAGAACCTCCAGGCCCCAGGCTTGAACAGCACGGCGGGTAGCCTCGGCCATGCGGTCGTGCCGGGAGAAGACCTTATCCAAGCCTTCCTCCGACAGCATCGTGAGCGATTCCTGCAATCCGTACAACAGGTTGGTTGCTGGGGTGTAAGGGAAATAACCTGATTCGTTATTAGCGATCATGGCTTGCCAATCCCAATAGGACCGCGCAAGCCCGTTCGATTTGGAAACTTGCAAGGCCTTGTTGCTAATTGCGTTGAAGCCTAGGCCTGGTGGAAGCATAAGGCCTTTCTGCGAGCCGCTGACCGTCACGTCGACGCCCCAGGCATCGTGGTGATAGGGAACGGAGCCGAGCGATGAAATCGTGTCCACCATCAAGAGCGCGGGATGTCTCGCCGCGTCCATGGCGGCACGCACGTTGGGCACGTTTGATGTAACACCCGTAGAGGTTTCGTTGTGAACTATGCAGATAGCCTTGTAAGTGTGGTTGATGTCAGCGCGTAGTTTTTCCTCGACCTGATCGGCGTTGACGCCAGAGCGCCAATCGCCCTCGACGAAATCAACCTCAATGCCCAATTTGCCGGCTAATTCTAGCCAAAGCGAAGCGAACTGTCCGGTTTCAAACATTAGGACCTTGTCCCCCGAACTCAAGGTATTGACCAAGGCTGCCTCCCAAGCACCGGTGCCTGATGAGGGAAAAATAATCACGTGATTTTTTGTGCCGAAGACAGGTTTGATATCTCTTAAAACATTAAGGCCCAGTTCCGCAAACTCGGGTCCGCGGTGGTCGACAACAGCCCGATTCATAGCACGAAGTACGCGGTCAGGTACGGGACTGGGACCTGGGATCTGCAGGAAGTGGCGTCCAGGGCGAAAATCCATGGGGGACTCCGTTCAAGGCTACAGTCGAGACGTCATTTACTTGGATTGCATTATGCATCCATTATTTAGCCATGCAATGGAAAAGGAATATAAATTTTAAAGTATTGATATATAATTATTTATTCTATTCGATACGGTTTTGCATCGCTATATTTTTATAGTGTTGCATTTTGAATGCAAAATGATACGACTCGATGCTGTCAAGTATAGGGAGACGGCGATGACCATTTCGAGACCGGGATTGACTGGCAACGGCCGGATTGGTGACAGCGCTTTAGCGCGACGCCTGGGTGGCGCCTTGCAAGGAGAGGTGCTATTCGATCGTTTCAGTCGGGGTCGCTACTCCACAGACGCCTCGCATTATCAAGTGGAGCCTCTGGGTATCGTCGTACCAAAATCAGCTGATGACGTGCGCTGTGCCATGGCCATCGCCAAGGATGAGAACATACCGGTGCTGCCGCGCGGCGGGGGCACGTCCCAATGCGGCCAGACAGTAGGCGAAGCACTAGTCGTTGACACCAGCAAGCACATGAATGGCGTGCTTAAATTTGATGAGGAGAGTTGCTCGGCCTGGGTGGAGCCAGGTATTGTTCTTGATCAACTGAACGCGTATCTCAAACCCCACGGGCTTTGGTTCCCTGTGGACGTATCCACGTCCAGCCGGGCCACCATCGGTGGCATGACTGGCAATAATTCCTGCGGGGCCCGGTCCATCGTTTACGGGACCATGCGTGACAACGTCCGCGCTGTGGATGCAATTCTCATTGACGGCTCCGAGATGATCTTTGGCGAAGTCTCCGATAACGCCCAACTTGCCAATTTGTTGCCCCAGCAGAGCCAGCTCGTTTCTGGGCTTCTGGAT